>NC_012781.1:2775623-3449685 GCF_000020605.1 Agathobacter rectalis ATCC 33656 | reverse complement strand
CAAAGTTCTCCATTATTTAACATATAAAGAGTATATTAGGGGAATGTTCTCCACAATCCCATACATACTATATAGTACACTATTTTTGGCATTTAGGCAATGTAAAAAGATTTACAAAAATGCTTTATTAACATTTTTCAACCACAATTATACAAAGTTACCAACATGTTATTCACATATTGTGGATAACTTTTTGATATCTTGATAACTTTCCACAATATGTTGGTTACAATAGGTGGTTTATATCAAATTATAGACGGTTATCAAGAATTATTATATATATAGAAGAAACTCGTTTTCCACATTTTTATTGTGGAATATAAACCGATAAAAAAACATATGTAGAAATTTAAAGAAAATTGAGAAAATCCTTGACACAACAGGAATTTTTGTTATAATTATACCGATGTTTTTTAACGTAAAGGAGGTGGATATATATGAAGATGACATTCCAACCTAAGAAGAGACAGAGAGCAAAAGTTCATGGATTCAGACAGAGAATGAAAACTGCTGGCGGAAGAAAAGTAATCGCAGCCAGAAGATTAAAAGGAAGAAAAAAATTATCAGCATAGGCCACAATTTTTGTGGTCTTTTCTTCATTTTTGATTGTTTTTAGAAGGACAGCGTCAAATGAAATTTTCAGATTCGTTGAAAAAAAACAAGGATTTTCAGAATGTGTATAATAACGGTGTATCGTTTGCTAACAGATACCTCGTTATGTATGTTCTGAAAAATAACACAGAAAATAATCGTATAGGTATATCAGTTAGCAAAAAAGTTGGAAATAGTGTTATTAGACATCATATTACTCGTCTCGTGAGAGAGAGCTACAGACTACATGAGGACATGTTCGATAGTGGTTTGGACATCGTAGTCATCGCAAGAGTTGCAGCGCGGCATGTGGGTTATAAGGAAATAGAAAGTGCTGTTTTACATCTTGGAGGTCTTCACAGGATTATTAAGAAACAAAATATTTGAATAATGAAAAAGAAGATGGAATCGTTTTGAAAAGTATCTTAATATTTTTGATTAAATTTTATAGGAAGTATATTTCCCCGATGAAATCAACGAAATGCCCATATTGTCCGACCTGTTCGGAGTATGGTTTGCAGGCTGTGCAAAAGTACGGTGCCATAAAGGGGGGTCTGCTTGCGGCATGGAGGATATTGAGATGTAATCCTTTTTCAAAGGGTGGGTATGATCCGGTTCCATAGCAGCAATGGAGGTTTTTATGTCGGACATTTTATTAACCGCATATCCAGGCTCTATTCTTGGACCAATTGCCAAGCTTCTCGGTATCCTGATGGATTGGATATACAGTGGTATATCTAATATTACAGGTGGAAGAGTTGAGAGCGTTGTACTAAGTATTGTAATTATTACGATTATAATCTACATGTGTCTGTTGCCACTGACTATTAAGCAGCAGAAGTTTTCTAAGCTATCACAGAAAATGCAGCCTGAGATGCAGGCTATCCAGGCTAAATATAAAAATAAAAAGGATCAGGCTTCAATGATGGCCATGCAGGAGGAAACACAGCTTTTGTATCAGAAGTACGGTATTTCTCCGATGGGAAGCTGTGTGCAGATGCTTATACAGATGCCTATTCTGTTTGCACTGTACCGTGTGTTCTACAATATTCCTGCTTATCTGAGCGGAGTTAAGGGCTCTTTTACAGGGCTTGTTGATCAAATTAAAGGTGTAGATAATTATTCAGATAAACTTGTACAATTGATGGAGAAGTATAATGTTGTTACATCAAGCGGTCTTAACGCTTCAAATGCGGCTTCAAAGCTTGCTGATGCAAGTGGTGATACTTTAAACAATTTTATCATTGATATCCTTTATAAGCTTCCTTCAAAGGGCTGGGATGCTCTTATGGACGGTAAGTTTTTTGATGGTATCCAGAGCGCAGTTGAGAAGACGCACGATGCGTTACTTCATTTCAACTACTTTTTGGGACTGAATATCTCAGATACACCTTGGTATATCATAAAGAGCAACTTTACGGACAAGCCTGATAAGTGGTTACTTTTTGTAATACTTGCACTGCTTATTCCTGTACTGTCATATCTGACACAGATGATCAATATCAAGCTTATGCCACAGGCTACAAATGGCAATGATCAGATGGCAAGCCAGATGAAGATGATGAATCTTATGATGCCACTTATGTCATTTGTTATCTGCTTTACAGTTCCTGTAGGTCTTGGTATTTACTGGATCTGCTCTGCACTTGTAAGAGGTATCCAGCAGTTCTTCGTCAACAGACATATAGAGAATCTTGATCTTGAGGCTGTTATGGCAAAGAACGAGGAAAAGGCAAAGAAGAAGAGAGAAAAAATGGGACTGTCTGAGGATTATATAAAGAAGGCAGCTCAGATTAAGACAAAGTCAATTGACAATAAGGCAAACGTATCTGTATCAGCAGGCACAGAGGAGAAGCTTGCAAAGGCCGCTGAGTACAAGGCTAATGCAAAGGCAGGCTCACTTGCTTCAAAGGCTAATATGGTTAAAGAGTTTAATGAACGCAATTCACGCAAATAGGGGGAGAAAATAGTGGAATACATTGAAGTATCTGCAAAAACAATTGACGATGCTTTGACAGAGGCATCTATTAAACTTGGAACAACAAGCGATAAGCTCGAGTATGAGGTAATTGATAAGGGAAGCAATGGTTTTCTTGGAATTGGCAGCCGTGATGCTGTCATCAAGGTTAAAAAGGCCGAGGCAAGTGTTGAGGATGAGATTCGCGAATTCCTTGACAGTGTGTTTAAGGCAATGAAGCTTGAGGTTACTATTGATATCAAAGTGGATGAGGACAACAGAAATGTTGATGTTGAGCTTAACGGTCCTGAGATGGGCGTTTTAATCGGCAAGAGAGGTCAGACTCTCGATTCACTCCAGTACCTTACAAATCTTGCTATCAATAAGCAGTCTGAGAATTACTACAGAGTAAAGATTGATACTGAGGATTACAGAAAGAGAAGAAGAGAGACACTTGAGAATCTTGCCAAGAATATTTCATTCAAGGTTAAGCGTACAAAGAGACCTGTTTCTCTTGAGCCGATGAATCCTTTTGAGAGAAGAGTGATTCATTCTGCACTTCAGAATGATAGATTTGTTGAAACACACAGCGAGGGTGATGAGCCTTACAGACACGTTGTTGTGACACTTAAGAAATAATAGATATAAATCATTAAAAGGGTATCTGGTTTCAGGTATCCTTTTTGAATATATATTATCTTAGAATTTTTGAGGAATTTCATATGCAAAATGATACAATAGCGGCTATTGCCACAGCTATGTCTCCGTCAGGAATCGGAATTATCAGGATAAGCGGAGATGATGCACTTTCGGTAATAGATAGGATTTATAAAAGCAAGAATAATAAAAAGAAAATAAGCGCCTGTCAGTCACATACCATTCATTATGGTTTTATATATGACGGCGATGAGAAAATAGATGAGGTTATGGTGCTTTTGATGAAGGCTCCAAATACATACACCAGGGAGGACACTGTGGAGATAGACTGCCACGGTGGTGTGTATGTTATGAAGAGAGTGCTTGAAGCGGTAATCAAAAACGGAGCAAGACCGGCAGAGCCCGGAGAGTTTACTAAAAGGGCATTTTTAAACGGCAGGATTGATTTATCCCAGGCAGAATCTGTTATAGATGTAATAAATTCAAAAAATGATTTTGCGCTCAAAAGCTCTTTAAGCCAGCTAGGCGGAGCCGTGCTCGGAAGCATCAGGCAGATAAGAGAGCAGCTTTTGCATGAGATTGCTTTTATTGAGTCGGCACTTGACGACCCTGAACACATTTCCCTGGATGGTTATCCACAAAAACTACGTGCAATTGTGGATAACGAGTATATGGAGATAGATGGTCTGTTAAAAACCTCAGATAATGGCAGGATTCTGAAGGAAGGAATAAATACAGTCATCATTGGAAAGCCAAATGCCGGAAAGTCATCTCTTTTAAATGTGCTTGTCGGAACTGACAGGGCAATTGTCACGGATATAGCCGGAACCACGAGAGATGTGCTTGAGGAGCAGATTAATATTGGTGGAATAACCTTAAATCTCGTTGATACTGCAGGTATTAGAAGCACTGAGGATGTTGTTGAAAAAATTGGTGTGAAAAAGGCAATGGAGCATGCCAATGGAGCTGATTTAATCATATATGTGGTTGATTCGTCAGTGGCACTTGATGATAATGATTATGATATTATCAATTTTATTAAGGATAAAAAGGCTGTCATTTTACTAAATAAGTCGGATCTGGCTTCAAAGGTGTCGGCAGATGATATAAAAAAGCTTGTGGATAAAACGGTTATTTCGGTTTCTGCAAAGGAAAGCTCGGGAATAGATGAGCTTTCTGATACAATAAAGGAAATGTTTTTTGATGGAGAGGTCTCATTCAATGATGAGATTTATATCACAAATATCAGGCATAAAAAACTATTGTCAGATGCTAAGGAAAGTCTTAAGCTTGTTATGAACAGTATTGATGATGATATGCCGGAGGATTTTTATTCGATTGATTTGATGAGTGCGTATGAGTCGCTTGGACTCATAATAGGAGAATCGGTTGAGGATGATCTGATGGATGAGATATTCAGTAAATTTTGTATGGGAAAGTAGGCAGTTATGTGCAGTAAGTTTGTTGAAGAAAATTATGATGTTGTTGTAGTTGGTGCAGGACATGCGGGATGTGAGGCAGCACTTGCGTGTGCCAGGCTTGGACTTGAGACTATTGTTTTCACGGTAAGCGTGGACAGTATAGCGCTCATGCCGTGTAATCCGAATATCGGTGGAAGCTCGAAGGGGCATCTCGTCAGGGAGATTGATGCACTTGGCGGCGAGATGGGAAAAAACATTGACAAGACCTTTATCCAGTCAAAGATGCTAAATAAATCGAAGGGGCCTGCTGTTCATTCTCTCCGCGCGCAGGCAGATAAAGCGGAATATAGTATGGAAATGAGAAAAACCCTTCAAAATACCGACCATCTGACCATAAGACAGGGTGAGGTTTCTGAGATTGTTACCGATGAGAATAATAATATAGTCGGTGCAAAAACTACTTCGGGAGCTTTATATCATTGTAAGGCGATTGTGCTGTGTACCGGTACATATTTAAGAGCCAGGTGCTTAACCGGCGAGATGATCACTCATACAGGTCCGAATGGACTTTTGGCAGCCAACCATTTGACTCAGTCGCTCATAGATCATGGAATTGAGATGCGCAGATTCAAAACAGGAACTCCAGCGCGTGTAGATAAGAGAAGTCTTGATTTTTCCAAGATGGAGGAGCAGTTCGGTGACGATAGGGTAGTGCCGTTTTCATTTACAACTGATCCTGAAAGTGTGCAGATTGATCAGGTTTCATGCTGGCTTACATATACGAATAGTAAGACCCATGAGATTATCAGAAACAATCTAGACCGTTCGCCGATTTATGCAGGTATCATAGAGGGAACAGGTCCTAGGTATTGTCCTTCAATAGAGGATAAGGTGGTTAAGTTTGCTGAAAAGGAAAGACATCAGATATTTATTGAGCCGGAGGGACTTAATACAAACGAGATGTATGTCGGAGGAATGTCATCTTCTATGCCTGAGGATGTGCAGTATGAGATGTACCGCACCCTTCCGGGACTTGAAAATGTGAAGATAGTAAGAGACGCTTATGCCATAGAGTACGACTGTATCAATGCAAACCAGCTATATGCATCGCTCGAGTTTAAGAAAATACATGGTCTGTTCAGTGGTGGACAGTTCAACGGTTCGTCCGGATATGAGGAGGCAGCCTGTCAGGGACTTATCGCCGGCATTAATGCAGCAATGAAGATACTTGGCAAAAAGCCATTGATACTTGACAGGTCAGAAGCGTACATAGGTGTGTTGATAGATGATCTGGTCACTAAGAAAAATAGAGAACCTTACCGCATGATGACTTCAAGAGCGGAATATCGTCTCCTTTTAAGACAGGACAATGCAGATTTGCGCCTCACCGAGAAGGGATACGAGGTTGGCCTGATTTCAAAGGAAAGATATGACTATGTATGTAAAAAGAAAGAGCTTATTGACAAAGAAATAGAGAGAGTGTCGCATGTAAATATCGGTGCAAGGGCTGATGTACAGGAGATTTTGAAGAAATACAACAGTATAGAGCTAAGCAACGGAACCACACTTGAGGAGCTTATCAGAAGACCTGAGCTGGATTATGACAAGCTTGCTCCGATAGATCCCGACAGACCTAAGTTATCGGATGACACAAGAGAACAGATTAATATTCTTATTAAGTACGCAGGGTATATTTCAAGACAGATCAAGCAGGTCTCTCATTTTAAGAAGCTTGAGAAAAAACTGTTACCTACTGATTTTGATTATAATACTATTTCGGGTCTGAGAATTGAAGCACAGCAGAAGCTGAATGAATTTCAGCCGCTTAGTATAGGTCAGGCATCCAGAATTTCAGGTGTCACACCGGCTGATATATCGGTTTTACTGGTATTTCTGGAACAATTAAAATACTCAAATCCTGATTTATTTTCTAGATTAAACCCAGATAATACAAGCGTTGAACAATAATAATGGAGAATAAAATATGAAATATGATTTCACACACTTCACTGATGAATTATCAAAAATTAAATGTACATTAAATAATTCACAATTAGAGCAATTTGAGCTATATTATGACATGCTTATCGAAAAAAACAAGGTTATGAACCTTACTGCCATCACAGATTTCGACGAGGTAATAGAGAAACACTTCCTTGATAGCTTGTTTTTATGCCACACATTAGATTTAAACGCGGAAAAAAACATCATTGATGTCGGAACCGGAGCTGGTTTTCCCGGTATTCCTCTTAAGATAGCTTTTCCTCAGCTTAAGATTACTTTATTAGATTCACTTAATAAGAGAGTTGGATTTTTAAATGAAGTTATTGAAGCGCTTGAGCTTAAGGATATTGAAGCAGTCCATGGCAGGGCAGAGGATTTTGCCAGAGATAAGGAACACAGGGCAGCTTATGATATTTGTGTATCGAGAGCAGTTGCAAATCTATCTACTCTTTCAGAATACTGTCTGCCGTTTGTGAAAATGGGAGGCTGCTTTGTGTCATATAAATCAGGTGAGTGCGAGAGCGAGGTGGCAGATGCAAAGTCGGCCATTTATCTGTTGGGAGGAAAGCTGAATAAAATAGAGCAGTTTGGCTACTCGGATAATCATCGCTCTTTTGTCATAATTGATAAGGTTATGAATACGAGCAACAAGTATCCGAGAAAAGCCGGACTGCCTTCAAAGAAACCATTGTAAAAAACCGTTATAATTGTTGAAGAATAGTTATAGGCGGTGCCTTATTTTAGATTAAAGTATAGAATTAGTTAGTAACAATTTTTTTAATAATTGAAGCTGTCTTCTCCGGTAACTCTAACTGAGGATAAAGCTTTGCATTTGCAATATGGATGATGTCGCATTTACTGTTTAGCTTATGGTAATTGTTGATAACATCCATATTATTTTTTATTCCTGTTGAAGCTATAATTGATACATCTTTGTCCAGGTTCTTGAGAGCGGGCGCGATATTAGTATTAATGTAGTTTGATAAAATGCTAGAGTAAAGATATTTGCCGCGGCTTTGCCCTTTATGTGCGGACTCATAGTATGCATCCTTCATATTATCTGATATGAGCTGGCTTCTTGAAATAAATTTATTTCTGAAGAGTAAATCTACCTTGATAGGGCTCATAAGCTTATTGTATATAAATGTACCTACGATTGGTAGATTAATTATGTTCTGCTTAAATTTGGTGCTCTTGTCAGGTATGCATTTAAGCTGTTGCAATGATACAGGGTTTATAAGTATGATTTTATTAAATAAATCCTTTGACAGAGCATTTGCCATGATTACAGGAGCTGTTGAAAGATTGGTTGCAGCTACGTTAACAGGCTTTCCGATTACGTCATCTACAAAGGCTGTGATAATCTGTACATACATGTAGCTTGTATATTGGATGGAAGGCTTGTCCGAGCGGCCACATCCAAGTAAATCAATTGTGTATATGGTATTGTTCTTTGCAAGCTTTTTAGCTACTTTAGCCCATTCTTCACCGGATGCTCCGGAGTCGGTGTCGTGTATTAAAAGTATTGGCTTACCGGTGCCGGTTTTTGTATAAAAGATATTTCCTTCTTTCCATTTGTAGTAGTGGCCATTGTCTACTTTGAGTGCATTTTTCCTTTCGGCATTAGAGTCTACAACTCTGTTGTATATATGCATTCCGGCAATCACTGCAGATGTGAGAAAAAGCAGATTTTTTGTACTTTTTTTCATGTTATAACCTCCTTGTTTTTATCTGAAAAATTTGATATATTGATTTTGTATTCTTATAACTATATTATAACAAAAAAGAAGTTTTATACAATTATTTTTTATAATTGCTTTTAAATATAGTAAAAATGATATATAATTATATCGTAGATAAATTAATTATACAAACAAAAGTTCGGTGATTATGGTTAAAAAATATTTAGAGAAAACAAGAGATGAATTTTATGACAGCAAGTATGCGCTTATAGAAAAGCTTACTGCCGCTGAGAATCATTTTAAAGAAAATATCAAGATTATCCAGATGCTTGAAGGAAAATCCGATGAAAGCTTTGAGGCTTTTACTCCACGTGAAATCAATTCATATAATAAGAGTAAAGTTAAGGAACTTAAGGAAGAACAGAAGCTGATTGAGCCTCAGATAAAGTCTTTACACAAACAGATATCTGATGTTGATTGCAAGATTGATGAAATCAACAGTGTTATCAGAGTGTATAATTCTGATGAGACAACTAATGAAGTAGAAATTTCAGAGGCCATATCTGATGTTATCAACGAAGAGGATAGTGATGCTTTTAAGAGGGTGATTTTACAGACTGTTGAGAGTGAGAGACAGCGTATCGCTCGTGATTTGCACGATTCTACTGTACAGAGTCTGACATCACTCACTCACAAGACAGAGCTTTGTCTTAAACTTATGGATGTTGACCCTATCAGGTGCCGGCTTGAGCTCACGTCTCAGGGAAAGATACTGAAGGATATTATCAATGAGCTTCGAAATATGATTTATAATTTAAGACCTATGTCATTTGATGATATTGGATTTAATATTACTGTTGAGCGTGCGCTTGATAAGCTTCGCAATTCAAATAATATAAGATGCAATTTCAAGACATCAGGTGATGAGTATATGGTAGACAGTCTTGTGTCACTAACCTTACTCAGGGTCATTCAGGAGGCTTGCAGTAATTCTATCAAGCATGGTCATGCCAAAGAAATTAATGTTTCATTAAAGTATGAACCAAAATCACTTACTTTGACGATAAAGGATGACGGAGATGGTTTTGACACATCTGCTATTCCTGAGTTTACAAGAGAAGATAATTCAGGATTTGGATTGTCTATGATGAAGGAAAGAATTTATCTTCTTTCCGGTAAAATATCTATTTCATCAAAACCTGGTGAGGGCTGTATAGTTAGGGTAATTATACCTGTAAATAAGGAGGATTAAATTATGGCTATTAACATTATGATTACAGATGATCATTCTATGATCAGAGAGGGACTTAAAAATCTGCTGGAGCTCGACGGTGATATCAAGGTTATTGCTGAGGCAGAGAATGGTGAGGATTGTCTTGATAAATTAAAGACTTTTAGACCTGATGTATTACTTTTGGATATCAATATGCCAAAGATGAATGGTCTTGAGGTATTAAAAGCATTAAAGGACAGAAAGTCTAAGGTAAAGGTACTTGTTCTTACTGTTCACAATGAGACTGAATATCTTATGAAGGCTGTAGATATCGGAATCAATGGATATGTATTGAAGGATTCTGAGTCTGCTGAGCTTAAAAAGGCTATTTTCACTATTGCTGATGGTGAGACTTATATACAGCCTAGTCTTATTCCGGCTCTTAATTCTAAGATGATTCAGAAAAATGAGGATGAGCTTAAGATAGATGCTCTTACTAAGAGAGAGATGGAAGTACTTAAAGAAATGGCTGTTGGTAAGTTTAACAGAGATATTGCTAAGGAAATGAAGATTAGTGAGAGAACTGTTAAGAATCATATTTCAAGTATTTTCAAGAAGCTTGAGGTTACTGATCGTACACAGGCTGCGGTATTTGCAATCCGTAACAACATTATTCAGATTATGTAGTATATTTTACATTATTTATTTTACATTAAAGGAATGTTTCACGTGAAACATTCCTTTTTGATTATTTAATATAGTTTATTGACAGTAATACGGAATCCGTCATACATATACATTCCGCATTCGTTTTACTCCGCAACTAAGAGTATGTAAGAAATCACATATAGGTTGAGACAATAGTACGCAACCGTCCATATTCGCCATCGTGGCTCAGTATGGACTCGCTCGTACATCCGTGTACGAGCGTTGCTATGCATAGAAGTGATTTCAAACATACTCTAAGTTACTGCGTAGACTCGTTTGGAATGTATATGTATGCCGGATTCCTTACGCTGTGAATGTACTATAAAAATCCTATGGTATAATACTCGAGAATTAAATAATAAAATATAGTGTTTCACGTGAAACATTCCTCTTCTAATATATGATTTAATTTATAGTGATTAATATTGTTTATTGACAATAGTACGGTATCTGACATACATATAACATTCCGCACTCATTTTACTCCGTAACCAAGAGTATGTAAGAAATCACATATAGGTTGAGACAGTAGGACGCAATCGTCCATTTTCGCCATCGTGGCTCAGTATGGACTCGCTCGTACATCTGTGTACGAGCGCTGCTATGTATAGAAGTGATTTCAAATATATTCTAAGTCACTGCGTAGACTCGTTTGGAATGTATATGTATGACGGATTCCTTGAATTGTGGATTTACCATACATATATATTGAATTATACAAAATGTTTCACGTGAAACATTCCTTTATTGATTATTTAATATAGTTTATTGACAGTAGTACGGAATCCGTTATACATATACATTCCGCACTCGTTGTACTCCGCAACCAAGAGTATGTAAGAAATCACATATAGGTTGAGACAATAGTACGCAACAGTTCATATTCGCCATCGTGGCTCAGTATGGACTCGCTCGTACATCCTTGTACGAGCATTGCTATGTGTTGAAGTGATTTCAAACATACTCTAAGTTGCGGCGTGGACTCGTTTGGAATGTATATGTATGCCGGATTCCTTATGTTGTGGATGTGCTTAAATGTAATATAGTATAGTACTTATAAAAATAAATAAGGTGTGAATTTATATTATATAGGTTAATATTTTACGTTTTAAATTATATGATGGTGTATAATCAATTATTATGTAATTTGATTGTATAGAATTAAATAAAATATTAATTGATAAGTATAAGTATTAAATGATAAAATGGGAATGTTTCACGTGAAACATTTAAATGATATAATGAGTGAATACGAGAAAGCAATGTTTTAATAATTAGACTATTAAAAATTTAAATAAAGGATATAAAAGGTGACATAATTTGTATGAATAAAAAAGTTTTAATAATTAAAGGAAGTCCAAGAGCAGAAGGTAATACTGCAACAATGGCTGATGTATTTGCCAAAGGCACAATTGAAAACAATAATACTGTGACAGAACTTTTTTAATTGAAGATAGTATATTTCATGCTTCGGAAAAAATGAAAGTGAAGATGGCAGTATTATTTTGCGTATGACACAAGAAAACAGAGAATGTAAAAAAATAATGTGCATACATAGTGGAATTTTATAGCATTATACAGTTAAGAGTGATATAATAATTTGAGTGTGTAAGATTTCAATTTACAATTTAAAAATATGATGATTCGGCAGAAATTTTAAGTTAATTGCGAAAGGATTTATAATGGGAAGAATTATAGCAGTTGCAAATCAAAAGGGTGGGGTTGGAAAGACCACTACTTCTATCAATTTGGCAGCGTGTCTGGCTGAAAAAAAGAAAAAGGTGCTGGCAATTGATTTAGACCCGCAGGGTAATATGACAAGCGGCCTTGGTGTAAATAAGGACGAAGTGGAGAATACGGTATACAATCTCATGCTTGATGAGTGTTCAATTGCAGAGAGTATTGAAAATACGGTGGTGGACAATTTATATGTCATTCCATCAAATGTAAATTTGGCCGGAGCAGAGATTGAGCTTTTGGGCATAAATGATAAGGAATATATATTAAAGGGTGCAGTTGATTACATAAAAGAGGACTATGATTTTATTATTATAGATTGTCCTCCTTCACTCAACATGCTGACAGTAAATGCAATGACTACTGCAGATACAGTTCTTGTTCCTATTCAGTGTGAATATTATGCCTTGGAGGGACTTAGTCAGCTGATTCATACAATCAATCTGGTGCAGGAGAGACTTAATCCGGAGCTGCAGATTGAGGGAGTTGTTTTCACCATGTATGATGTCAGGACAAATCTGTCAAATCAGGTTGTAGAGACAGTAAAAGAAAATCTGGATACAAAGATTTACAATACAATGATTCCAAGAAATATCAGATTAGCTGAGGCACCATCATATGGTATTCCGATAAATATGTATGACAGTAAATCGGCCGGAGCAGAAAGCTACAGAAATCTGGCAAAGGAAATAATAGCAAGAAAGGATATTTAAGATAGTATGGCGGCAAAAAAAGGATTGGGTAAGGGACTTGATTCATTAATTACAGACAAGGTATCAAAGCCGGTAAAACCAAAGAGCAATCATGCAGCGGATGCTGTAATGATAGATATTAATAAAGTAGAGCCTAATAGAGAACAGCCTAGAAAGAAATTTGATGAGGATGCACTTATAGAGTTATCAGAATCGATAAAACAGTTTGGCATTTTACAGCCTTTACTTTGCCAGGAAAGGGATGATTACTATGAAATCGTCGCAGGTGAGCGAAGATGGAGAGCAGCAAAGCTGGCAGGTCTAAAGGAAGTCCCTGTCATAATCAAAAAATTGACAAATCAGCAGATTATGGAAATCTCCCTTATAGAAAATATTCAGAGAGAGGATTTGAATCCAATTGAGGAGGCTTTGGCATACAAGCGTCTGCTTGAAGAATTTAAACTGAAGCAGGATGATGTGGCAGAGAGAGTATCAAAGAGCAGAACAGCAGTTACCAATTCAATGCGTTTACTCAAGCTCAATGAAAAGGTACAGCAGATGGTGATAGATGAAATGCTCACTACAGGCCATGCAAGAGCATTACTTGGTATAGAAGATCAGAATCAGCAGTATGTGGTAGCACAACAGATTTTCGATCAAAAGCTAAGTGTCAGGGATACAGAGAAGCTTGTTAAATCATTACAGAAGAACAAGAAAAAGACAAAGTCCGAAAAAACAGTTAATCCTCAGATGGAAGCAATCTACAAGGATCTTGAGGAAAAGCTTAAAAAGAATATGGGAACAAAGGTTCTAATCAACAGGAAAAATGAAAATTCCGGAAAGATAGAAATAGAATATTATTCTCATGATGAACTGGATAGAATAGTAAACATGCTCAATTCAGTCCAAAATCAATAGAAATAATTAGATAGTATTTAGATTTTGTATATTTAATGAAAAAAATAATAAAATCATACAGAAAATGAGACAAAGAGACTATTTAAATTTTATGCAAAATATACGACAATATAGATAGGAGTAAAAAATGATTTCTGAATATTTAGGATTCGATTCCGACTACATTATATTAGGATTGGCGGGAGTGGTAATTATTCTGCTCATCCTCATAATCACAAATATGGTGCAGATCGGTAAGCTCAAAAAAAGATACAAAGTGTTTATGAGTGGAAAAACTGCAAAGTCATTGGAGGACACAATTATCAAGAGACTTGACGAGGTAGATGAACTTGTTGCAGCAAACTCATCAATCAAAAAGAATATAGAAGAATTATTTGCTAACATGAAGTGTTCATACCAGAAGGTAGGACTTGTGAAGTATGATGCATTCAATGAGATGGGCGGAAAGCTAAGCTTTTCACTTGCCATGTTAAATGGAAAGGATGATGGCTTTGTACTCAATGCCGTTCACAGTCGTGAGGGTTGCTATACATACATCAAGGAGATTGTTGGCGGAAATTCCATTATTGTTTTAGCAGATGAAGAGCAGGAAGCGTTGAATATGGCCAAGGAGGCAAATATGCCTGCAGAAAAATAACAATGGGGTGTTTTAGTTTATGAGGATAAAAGCAGTCAGCAGCTTAGTTGGCGGTGAAGTACTTGCGGAACCAATACTAACAGAAAAAAATGATATTTTAATACCAAATGGCACAAGGATTAAGCCTGATTATGTGCCACTTATAGAGTCACTTGGAATAGAATCAGTGATGGTAGAGGATCCGTATGAGAATTACGAAAGTCCGAATTCTATAGTAGACCCGGCTATTTTCGACAAATACGTGAAAAAAGTGCGTAGACTGATGGAAAGCCATATATATCATGATGGCAAATCCTTAAAGGAATTTGAAATAATCGCAAATGATATTGTCCATGATATAAATGATATGCCATATGACGTGATTGTTGATATAAAAGAGCGTAATTCGGACTTATATGAGCACACAGTCATGGTGACACTTTTATCAGTACTTGTTGCAAGAAAGCTAAAGCTTGACGAAAAGCGAAAGTATAACATAGCGGTGGGATGTTTATTACATGACATCGGGCTGCGTTTTATTGTCACACGATATAAAAACAGGGATTTTTCCAATGCAAATCCTGCGGAGCTTTTTGAATATAAAAAGCATACCATTTTAGGATATTCGGCATTGGATGAGGAAAACTGGATAGCGCCAATATCAATGAAGATGGTTTTATCACATCATGAAAATATGGCAGGCACAGGTTTTCCTATGAAGCAAAAGAATAAAGAACTGGAATGTAGAATAATTCAGGCATGTGATGCGTTTGATTCGCTGATAAGCGGTATGGAGTGTAAGCGCATTTGTGTGCAGGAAGCCATAAATCAGATAAAGGAAAATGATGGCGGCAGATTTGATAACAAAATTATTAAGTGCCTGCTATCATCAATAGCCAGATATCCTGTCGGTACAACAGTAAAGACCAATGCTGAAGAAGAGGGAGTAGTAGTTTCCCAGACAGTAGATCCGGAGAATCCTATTATCATGATTTTTGGAAATGAAAATAATGGCAAATTGATGCTTCACAACAGATTGAATCTCATGCTTGATAAAAACATTTCAATTCTTCAGGTAATTTAAAGAAAAGAGAAATAAGTAATGCACCAATTCCTCAGAGCAATAGGATTTTCAGATATAACAAAGAAACAGTTAAACGAGGTAATTAACAATATAATTGATAAGCCGGAAAAACTAAAGGTAACAAAGGATTTCGAGGGCAATGAATTTGCCGAGCTGTCATGTGATGTGGCACCCAATATGGGAATTACAGTCAGAGGAATATACAATGACGATGATAGCTTTGACATAGATTATTACTATCCGTATTTCACGGGAAGCGAAAAGACTACAAATGAGATAATAGATATCGAAAAGCACTCAGAGAAGGAATCATATGCAGGCGTATGTGATGACCCTAATCTCGGCGTAACACTTATATTTTATCTGCAGAATGTGTGTGATTATCTGTCAGAGAAGGCATACATAAACAGAGAGGTAAGGGCAAAGGGAGCAGTGCTCTCAGGACTATCAGTTGATGGCTGTATTTTGCTACCAATGAAACAAAAAAAGGCTAAAACATTAAATACAGTTGATTCAGACAAAAAAGATAGAAAGCAGCTGATTGCAGAGGCCAGGGATGGCGATGAGAGCGCTATGGAAAGCCTCACAATGGAAGATATAGATTTATACTCATCCATTACGAGAAGAATCCAAAACGAGGATATTCTTTCAATCGTAACAACATATTTCATGCCATATGGCATCGAAAGTGACCAGTACAGCGTGCTGGGAGATATTATTGAGTTAACAGAAGAAAAAAATATCATTACAAATGAAAAAATATATTGCATAAAAGTATCATGTAATGATATAATATTTAGCGTGTGTATAAACAAAAATGACCTCATCGGTGAGCCGATGGTTGGCAGACGTTTCAAAGGAAACATCTGGATGCAGGGTAGTATTTGTTTGTAATATACATTTGTTTTCATAGTTAAATGGATATAACAAGCGCCTCCTAAGCGCTAGTTGGGGGTTCGATTCCCCCTGAGAACAGTTGTTTGAAGCAGTAATGATTAAGAAAATTCATTACTGCTTTTTTCATTTTGGGGTGGAAAAATCTGTAAAACGGGTTTTCTTGTCTGAGAAATCAGACATGAGAGATATAAAACGCTCAGATTAGATTTACAAAAAATCTAGTCTGGGCTTTTTTTTAGTCCAGGGAAAAGGAGGTCAAACATGAATATAGGTAGTGAGAAACAGAGAGACCATGATGAAAAAGTTGTGGAGATAGAAATGAAGGACGTTTTTGACGTCTGCTCTTGACATGCCCGAAATCATGTCGTATATATATAGCAAGAGCTGGAATACTGATCCAGATAAGCATTGTTACAACAGACACAATTTCAAAATCAGAAATTGTTAATGCACAGGCAATGTACAGCAATACCATCGGAAATGAGATATAATATTGTTTTTTCATATTTCAAAAAGAGAATAAAGAAATGTCAGAAAAAAGATGTTATACAGTTCAAGAGTTACAGGAAATCTTAGGAGTCAGCAGGTCTACTATTTATAATCGTTGCTGATGAAGTCGATTCGGAACTTCTGGCAAAAGTATTGGCTAATCCAGAGATGTGGGCATTTCTCAATTCACTGGCGAAGACGATGAAGTAATGAAAAACACGATTAAAATGCGGGATAAACACTGCTTCTAAAGAACATAATATGATTATGGAATAGAGAGAAAAACAGAAGGGAACTGAATTCATATGTTTACGCATGAGATGATAAAATCTTTTAATCAGTTGGAGATGGATGTGTATAATTACATCATCAGCAATGAAGAGAAAGTAGTATATATGAAAGTACGCGAGCTGGCAGAGGAGGTTCATGTTTCAACAACGACAATCCTTCGCTTTTGTAAAAAGGTAGGATGCGAGGGATATTCTGAATTCCGTTTGAAATTAAAACAGGAGGTCAGCAGCAAGGAACAGAAGAAAATCAATTTGGATCTTACTGCGGTTAAAGATTTCTTTGAACGGGTGCAGACACAGGCATTTGCTGAGAATATCCAGGAAGCTGTGAAGTTACTTACAAAGGCATCGTCAATTATATTTGTAGGTGTGGGGAATTCTTCTTTTATAGGAAAGTATGGGGCAAGATATTTTAATAATGTAGGCTGGTTTTCATTTGCTATTGATGATCCGTTCACGCCAGTATTTCGTGGAAAAGGTGAGAGAATAGCTACAATCGCATTGTCTGTATCAGGAGAGACGGAACAGACACTGATGTTGGCAGAAAAGTTGAAAAGAAGAGGGAGCAGCCTGATATCTATTACAAATAAGGCAAACTGTTCTTTGGCGAAGATGAGTGACTGCAATATAAATTATTATGTTTCAGAGTATAAATATAAACAAGACGAAGATTATGATCTGACATCCCAGATGGCAGTCGTTTTTATTTTGGAATTAATCGGAAGAGAATTGAAGGGCGTCCATAACGATACAGATGATCTGTTTTAAAATGATATGGAAGACTTATTTCATTAAGGTTGTAGAATGTAATGGTACGAATAGTAACCAGACAAGTAACAAAAAAAACAGAATATACTAAAAAGTATCATAATATACAAAAAAGGAAAAGGAAAACAGTGCATTTTACACAATAAAGTAGAATGCCCTGTTTTTTTTATGTAACAAATTCCGTCTATATGGAACAGAAACCAGAAACAGGAAAAAGTACTGACAAAACGAAAAATACTTGTTATACTAGCACCATCAAAGCAAATGAGAAAAAAATAAGGGAGGAAACAATCATGGTAATTCGATTATTTTGTGCAGCAGGAATGTCAACCAGTCTTCTCGTAAAGAAGATGGAAGAGGCAGCAAAGGAAAAAGGAAAAGATGTTGATATCGTAGCATATCCATTTACAGAGATGGAACGCGTGATTGAAGGCGTGGATGTAGCACTGCTCGGACCACAGGTAGGATATCAGCTTGCCAGAGCAAAAGAGATCTGTGATCCAAAAGGGGTTCCGGTAGATGTGATCCCAATGCAGGATTATGGAATGTGCAATGGAATGAATGTTTTGAAATTTGCATATAAGCTTGCGAAAAATAAATAAGAGAAAACAAAGATACACAATTTAAAGCAAAAAACAGAGCAAAGGGTAGTAGCAAATGAAAGAGAAATTTAACGAAAAAGTAATCCCTGTAATCCTTAAGTTTATTAATACAAAGGCAATACAGTCAATAAAAAATGGTATGGTGACTTCCATGTCTCCTCTGATCATCGGATCAATCTTCCTGATCCTGTCAAACTTTCCGGTAAAGGCAGTTGTCGATGTATTAGAGTCTACAGGAATCAAACCAGTATTAGATCAGGTATGTGGCGCAACATTCTCCATCAGTGCGTTGATTGCAGTTATCGGTATCAGCTATAGCTATGCGAAACTGGAAAATCAGGAACCACTCAACTGTGGAATTATTTCACTGGCAACATTCTTGATTCTGATGCCTTCGTCCATAACAACAGAAGGTGGAGAAGTTGTTAGTGGAATTATTAATAAGACATGGACAGCAGGACAGGGAATGATTGGAGCAATCATTGTCGGATTGATTGTACCGCCTATTTACTGTTGGTTCTTGAAGAAAAATATACGTATTAAAATGCCGGCCGGAGTTCCGGAAGGTGTAACAAATGCATTCTCAGCATTAATCCCGGCATTCGTAATCCTGACAGGGGCTGCAGTAATTCACGGTATCTGTTCTATTGGATTCGACACAACAGGTATTGAAATTATTTACAAAGTTGTTCAGACACCACTTCAGAAAATGACAGACTCCCTTGGTGGAGCAGTTCTGATGTGCTTTACAGGACCATTCCTGTGGTTCTTCGGAGTTCATGGTTCAACAGTAGTTGGTGGAATCATGACAGGACTATTACAGGCAAACAGCCTTGCAAATCAGGCTATTATTGACAGTGGTGTAGAACTTACAATAGCAAACGGAGGCCATATTGTAACACAGCAGTTTTATGATCAGTTTATCAATATAACAGGTGCAGGTATCACAATCGGACTTGTAATGTATATGTTCTTCTTTGCAAAATCAAAACAGTTGAAAGCACTTGGTAAATTGGGAATTATTCCGGCATTATTTGGAATCAATGAGCCAATTCTGTTTGGTGCTCCAGTCGTTATGAATCCAATGCTTGCAATTCCGTTTATTGGAATGCCTGTGATCGCATGTTTAATCCAGTATTTTGCACTGTATACAGGAATCTGCCCATTATATGGAGCAACACAGATCCCATGGACTTGTCCACCGATTATCTCAGGATTCCTTTTAGCAGGATGGAAAAGTGCTTTACTTCAGTTAGTGATCCTTTGTGTTTCATTCTTCGTTTATCTGCCATTCATTAAGAAGGTTGACAAGATGAATCTGGTTCAGGAGAAGAATCAGCCGGTAGAAGATGAGGATGAAGACTGGTAAAATCAGAATAAAAATAATAGCAGGATAGGAGAAAAAAATGAACGAAAAATTTGAATTGTCATGTTTTCAGATCATCACATATGTAGGTACAGCAAGAACACATTTTATCAATGCGATCCATTGTGCGAAAGAAGGAAAATATGATGAGGCAGCAGAGCTGATTAAACAAGGAGATGAAGCCTTTTCACTTGGACACAACGTTCATGCAGATCTTTTGGCAATGGATGCAAATGGTGAAATTTCCAATGGATACATGCTTCTGATGCATGCAGAAGATCAGCTTATGAGTGCAGAAGCATTCCGCATTCTTGCAGATGAATTCATTACACTGTATAAGAGAATTGATGAGAAATAATCATCAAGATGTAATTGAATATAGAAACAGAAAAGTTGGGGGCAAAAGCCCCCAACGCTATTATACAAAGTAATTAAGACAACAGGAAGGAAATAACAATGGGATTTCGAAAAGATTTTCTCTGGGGTGGCGCAGTTGCTGCCCATCAGCTGGAGGGTGCCTATGATCGAGATGGAAAAGGCTTGAGCATTATGGACGTTGTAACCGGCGGAGATGTAAATACAAGAAGAAGAATAACAGGTGAAATACTAAAAGGCGAGAATTATCCGAATCATGAAGCAATCGATTTTTATGATTACTATAAAGAAGATATCCGCTTATTTGCGGAAATGGGATTCAAGTGTTTCCGTACAAGTATCGCATGGACACGTATCTTCCCAAATGGTGATGAAGAACAGCCGAATGAAGCCGGATTAAAATTCTATGATGACATGTTTGATGAATGTCTGAAATATGGGATCGAACCAGTGATCACACTGAGTCATTTTGAGATGCCTCTGCATCTTGTACAAGAGTACGGTGGATGGAGAAACAGAAAACTGATTGATTTCTTCGTGAAATTTGCAGTAACATGCTTTGAGCGATACAAAGACAAAGTAAAATATTGGATGACATTTAATGAGATTAACAACCAGGCAGATATCGGTGATGGATTTATGCTTTATGCTAATTCCGGGATTATAATTAAACCAGAAGAAAATGCGGAAGAATTGATGTATCAGGCATCTCACTATGAACTGGTTGCCAGTGCCGAAGCGATAAAAGCTGGACATGAGATTAATCCGAAATTTCAGATTGGCTGCATGATCGCAATGTGCCCAATCTATCCGGCTACCTGCCGTCCGGAAGATATACTGCAGGCTGAAAAAGCCATGCAGAAAAGATATTATTATACAGATGTGCATGTAAAAGGAGAATACCCTGTAAATATTTTGAAATACTGGGAAAGAAAAGACCTTAAGATTGACGTAACAGAAGAAGATCTTGCAGTGTTAAAACAGGGCTGTGTCGATTACATCGGTTTCAGTTATTATATGTCTTTCTGTACAAAAGCAGAACCAGACAATCCGGAATATGATTACCGTGGAGAAAAGGATCGCATAAAGAATCAGTACGTAAAGGCAAGTGAATGGGGATGGCAGATTGATCCGATCGGACTGCGCTATTCATTGAACTGGTTTACAGATCGCTACAAAGTACCATTGTTTATTGTAGAAAATGGATTTGGAGCATATGATACGTTAGAAGAGGATGGAAGCATCCACGATCCATACCGTGTGGAATATCTGCAGCACCACATTTCAGAAATGAAAAAGGCGGTAGAGGAAGATGGTGTAGATCTGATGGGTTATACACCATGGGGATGCATCGACCTTGTCAGTGCAGGAACCGGTGAGATGGATAAGAGATATGGATTCATCTATGTGGATAAACATAACGATGGAACAGGAGACTTGTCCAGAAGAAAGAAAGATTCTTTCGAGTGGTATAAAGAAGTTATTTCAACAAACGGCGAAAATATCAATTAGTTAATTGAATGACTATTAAAAAAAGTGTCTATATCAAGAAACGATAAAAGGTTCTGATATAGACACTTTGACTAACCGATACATCAAGCAAGTTTCCATCAAGATATAATCTTGCATATTCAAGAGGTTCATCAATGGTGAGTGCGTTTAATGCACAGTCTGATCCTGGTGTGGTTTTTAAGTCCTTTTCAGCTTCCCAACAGTCAATGCGGAGCATATAGCCAACAGAGGTGTAAACATCAATACTGTTGCGCTTGGTCTTGTTTTTGCCCTTATCAGAGTTCGTAAACACTGGTGGGACGATATACCAAAGAGTTCTGTGATGGATTGCGTTTTGACAGAGTCCAATGTGAAATAATCGGACAAGGATGAAAAGAAAAAGGAGATTCTTATGGTAACAAATGAAAAAAATATGACCACTGGATCACCTGGAAAACTGATCATTACTTTTGCCATACCACTGATGCTTGGAAATATCTTTCAGCAGTTTTATACGATGGCAGATACCATGATCGTCGGACAGGTGGTAGGGGTTGAAGCACTGGCGGCAGTAGGCGCCGGAGACTGGCTGGTATGGCTGGTGTTCGGTATCATGACAGGTATCACACAGGGTTTTTCTATTCTGGTAGCTCAATTTTATGGAGCAAGGGAAAAAGAAAATCTGAAATGCGCGGTGGCGAAAAGCTATATCATGACAGCACTGCTTTCTGTGATTGTACTTGCGGTAAGTGAAGGGGCAGTTTATCATGTTCTTTTGTTTTTACAGACACCGGATAATGTCATTGACCTGACAATGCTATATCTTCGGCTGATCTTTGCCGGAATTCCGATCATAGCGGCTTATAATATATTTGCAGCGATTCTTCGAGCACTGGGTAACAGCAGATCTCCACTGATAGCAATGACCGTAGCAGCGTTGATCAATGTGGGACTGGACCTGTTATTTGTGGCAGTTTTTGGCTGGGGTGTAGCCGGAGCAGCAGTGGCGACAGTCATCGCACAGGGATTTTCAGCCCTGTACTGTCTGATGGTGTTACGGAAAATTCCGGATATCCGACTGGAAAAACAGGACTTCTACAGACAGCCGGCAATGAGTCTGCGGCTTTTGAAAGTGGCGACTCCTCTTGCAATCCAGAATTTGATCATCTCTGTAGGGGGGCTTACAGTACAGTATGTAGTCAATGGATTTGGATTCCTGTTTGTGGCTGGATTTACAGCATCAAACAAATTATATGGAGTTTTAGAGATGGCTGCCGTTTCATACGGATATGCAATTACAACCTATGTAGGCCAGAATCTTGGTGCAAAGAAATATCAGAGAATCCGGAAAGGTGTGCATAGCGGAACTTATATGGCATTGCTTACTGCTGTTGTGATCTCAGGTGTGATGGTGTTATTCGGACGCAATATATTGTCACTGTTTGTATCCGGCGAACAGGAACAGATCCGACAGGTGTTAGACATTGCATATAAATATTTGTTTATTATGGCAATTTTTCTATGGGTACTGTATCTGCTGTATGTATATCGTTCGGCGATTCAGGGTCTGGGTAATACCCTGATTCCCCTCGCCAGTGGCATTGCAGAATTTGCGATGCGTGTCAGTGTTGCATTATTGTTACCAAAACTGATCGGTGAAGACGGAATTTTTTATGCGGAAATTTGTGCCTGGACCAGCGCAGCTGTTTTATTGTTTATAAGTTATATGATTATTATACGAAAATACAAAGAGTATAACTGCTGACTGTTAAGTAAAAATAGTTCGACTCCATGGACAAAAAGGTGTATAATAAAATAAAACTTCAGTATATTAAGGAAAAAGATATTATAATCTTCCAGCAACTACGCAATGGCATTATGGGACAGACCATGAATCTTCAGGGTAAGGGAGGCCGCAAGATTTCGGTTGCGACTTATCGATTGTCGCAGAAGGTTGTCGGATTTAATTAAGAGGATAAAGGGGAATATAAGGGCAATTCGTTTGCAATTACACAAGTGAGGAGAAGAGATTATGGCAAGCATTCGAGAAGTTGCAAAGCTGGCACATGTAGCACCCAGCACGGTATCCAGAGCGTTAAATGGTAGCGGATATGTATCAGAGAAAAGCAAAAACAAAATTAAGAAGGCGGTAGAGGAGCTAGATTATATTCCTAATCAGTGGATCAGAAATCTGTATAAGAAAAGAACGGGTATTATCGGTGTTATGACACCGGATATTATCCATCCGTATTTTTCAACTCTTTGGAATTATCTTGAGGCAGAATTAGATCAATACGGATATAATGTGGTTATTTGTAATACCAGAGGAAATCAGGACAAGGAAAGAGAATATCTTGATACATTGGAACGTAATCTGTTCGATGGACTGATTGTAGGATCTGCGTTTCTTTCTGATGAATATTATATGAATATTGAGAAACCAATTATCTCACTGGATCGGATTATACCGGGAATCCCGCTGGTGACATCGGATCATCATCAGGGAGGAATTTTAGCGGGCGAATTGTTTTTGGAAAAAGGCTGTAAAAAAGTGATGTGCTTTAGTGATCCGACCAGGATGGAACTTGCCTCTGCCGATAGCGCGAGAGCCCTTATCGATGTGATGGAGAAGCATAATAGGGAGGTTATCATTGAATCTTTTCAATGGGAGGAAGTTATAAACTATCAATTGTGTATGAAACGTACCAGAACATTGTTGGATCAATATCCGGACGTTGATGGAATTATGGCTTTGGACTTGTGTGCAGCCGCCTTCCTCAAGACAGAAAAAAACAAAAAAATATTGGCTTATGATGGAACTTATGTCACGGACTTCAATTACCATTCGATTGATTCAATTGTACAGGATGCGAAGAAGGTTGCAAAGGAAAGTGTGAATATGCTTATTAAACTGATCAATGATCAACCACTTAAGAAAAGGGAAGTATTGGTTCCTGTAAAATATAAAAAGGGCGATACTTTGTAGAATGGAGAGCATTGGCACAAAGGAGTGTGTGAAACTTTTTCTGTAAATAGCTAATAACAGCAAGGTCTTCTATGGTAAAATATAAATCATAGGAGGCCTTTTATTATGGCAAGAAGAGGCTTCCAGCTCAATCATTATCATAGAAGATTATTATTTACAGACTTTTCTTCATAGTCTCCTTTTTCTAGTGATTTTTAATAAAAAATCAAGATGATTTTTGGATATAGTAACGAATCTGTGAATAAACTGCATTTTTATGTTGCAATATAGTTACGCATAGTGTATATTACAGATATGGAACAGTTCCACAAATGATGTGGACAGTTCCGTGGCACAAAACGAGGCATCCATAGAAGAAAAATTTTTTTTGATCAGATGTGGAACAGTTTCACAAAAAGGAGGAATATATATGAAAGCAAAGAAGTTAGTAGCAGTTGGAATGACAGTGCTAATGCTTGGGGGATTATTTGTGGGATGCGGAAATTCTGCAGATACCTCGACAGGAGCAAACAGTGGAAAAAATGTAAAGATTACAATTTTCCAGAGTAAGATTGAGGCAAATGAAGGATACAAGAAATTAATTGCAGCATATGAAAAGGATCATCCAAATGTAGAAATTAATCTTGAAGCTGTCACCGGAAATGATTTTGGCGCATCAATGAAAGCAAAGATGCAGTCGGATCCACCAACAATCTTTTCTGTAGCTGGTTTTTCGGACATGAAAGATTACGGAGACGTTATTGAAGATGTTTCTGATCTGGATATTATGCAGCACGCATTAGAAGGAACAACGGATACTTTTACAAAAGACGGAAAAGTATATGCCATTCCGTTATACATGGAAGGTTATGGATTCGTTATTAATAAGCAGATGTTTGAGGATGCTGGAGTTTCTGTAGATTCTATGATGAATTTCGAAGGCATGAAGGCCGGTTTTGATACTTTGAAAGAGAAAATCGATAATGGTGAGATGAAGGATAAATATCCGAATCTGGAAGCTGTTATGGAATACCCGACAAAGGAGTTATGGATTGCAGGAGACCATGACGCTAATGTTGCTTTAACACATGACTTTAAGACTCCGAATGAAGCATATGCGGCAGATTCGCTTCCGGGAACCGGCTTTGAAGACTATAAGAAAATGGTTGATTTTCAGGCCAGTTATACAACCAATGCCAACAATACGGCAAATCTTAATTCTGTAGACTACACAACATCATTAGAGGGTGGACTTGCCATTGAACGTGTTGCATGTATCAAGCAGGGAAACTGGGTAGCTCCAGCAGTAGAGACAACGGATCCGGAAGTCCTTCAAAAATTGGATATGTTACCATATTCTGTTCCGGGATATTCAGATGGCAAGTATTTTGTAGGTGTATCAGGATATTGGGCAATTCATAGCAAGGCAACCGATGCGCAGAAAGCTGCTGCAAAAGACTTCATCAATTGGATGTTCACCGATTCGGAAGCACAGAAAATTGTTGTGAATGATTGTAAGTTTATTCCTCCATATGATAATTTTGATGGAATAAAAGCATCCGATCCACTTTCACAGAGAATTATGGATGCAAATAATTCCGGAAATACCATGAACGGATGGGTATACAGTGGAGCTCCAAATACATGGGGTCAGCAGGTGGCTGGTGTAGAAGTACAGAAATATCTTGCCGGAGAAGCTGATTGGGATGAGGTTACAAAGACCTGTATCGAGCAGTGGAGTGAGTTAAGAAAACAACAGAACAACTAGTAAGAGTTAAAGAGGGTTCCGGGATAGAGCTTCTATCCCGGAAATTCAAATAAGGGTAAAATCCTTTGTTTGGAAAGGACGGATAGAAGAAGTATGAGAAAAAGTAAATTACGGTTTTGGGGCTTTTTGGCACCGTCATTAATTGCATTTTGTATTGTTGTAATCATACCTACATGTATTGGATTTTTCTATTCCCTTACAAACTGGAATGGAATTGTAGGCTCGGACATTAAGTTTGTAGGTTTTCAAAATTTTATTGACATTTTTACGAGAGATGACTCATTTGTACATGCTTTTTTATTTACTGCGCTTTTTTCGGTGTGCGCAGTTGTATTGGTAAACCTTGTTGGCTTTGCTCTGGCGTTGTTAGTGACACAGAAATTTAGAGGCGCAACGCTGTTACGTGGAATTTTCTTTATGCCAAATATGATAGGCGGATTATTGCTTGGATTTACTTGGCAGTTTATTTTTATATCGATTTTTGAAGCTTTTTCAAAAAAGACAGGAATTGCAGCCTTTAGCGGATGGCTGTCGAATCCGGAAACCGGATTTATAGGATTGTTGATTTTGACTGTGTGGCAGATGTCGGGATATATGATGATCGTATATATTGCGCAGATTCAGCAGATACCGGAATCGGTTAAGGAGGCAGCAAGAATTGATGGAGCAAACTCATGGCAGCTCATGAGATATATCATCCTTCCGTTGATGATGCCTGCGTTTACAATCGGATTATTCTTATCTATTTCGAGTTCATTTAAAATGTTTGATCAAAATTTAGCTTTGACACAAGGTGGACCATACAAATCAACAGAAATGATTGCGTTAAACATTTACAATTCTGCCTTTGGAGCAAATGAATTTGGTTTTGCACAGGCAAAGGCAATCGTTTTTCTGATTATTGTGGCAGGAATCGGAGTTACGCAGTTGGTTATAACAAAGCGCAAGGAGGTTGAAATGTAATGAAGAAAAAAATCGCTTATGGAGTAACAGGACTTATTCTTGGATGCATTTTTTTGTTTCCGATTTATATTTTGATTATGAATTCGTTCAAGACGACCAAGGGGATTTTTACAGATGTGTTGGGATTTCCGGCGAAAGGAACATTCACACTTGAAAACTATAAGAATGCGTTTCAAGAACTGGATTACATAAGATCTTTTATGAATTCGCTGCTTATCACGGTAGTGACAGCGGTTCTGGTGCTGTTGATATCGGCTATGGCGGCCTGGGTACTTGTACGTTATAAAACCAAAGCAAGTAAGATTATTTTTTTGATATTTGCCGGTTCTATGTTGATTCCATTTCAGTGTGTCATGCTTCCATTGGTTGGATTTGCAAGCAAAATCGGTTTGCTGTCTCGTGGTGGCTTGATCTTTATGTATATGGGCTTTCAAACAAGTATGGCAATCATAATGTTTCATGGGTTCATAAAAAATATTCCGGAGGAATTGGAGGAAGCCGCTACAATTGACGGGTGTGGTTCAATACGTCTGTTTATTTCAATCGTGCTTCCTTTGATGAGAACGATTATAGTCACGGTTGCAGTTATTAATGTTATGGGAACATGGAATGACTTCTTATTGCCATCGCTGATTATTAATAAACAGGGCTTACAGACGTTGCCTTTAAAAACATATCTGTTCTTTGGACAATTTGCAAAACGTTGGGATTTGGCTTCTGCCGGATTGGTTATGTGCATGGCTCCTATTATTATCTTTTATTTGTTTAGTCAAAAATACATTGTAAAAGGTATTACAGAAGGGGCAATAAAGTAAGGTGAGGAATTTGTGAATGAAAAACAATTGGTGGAAAGAGTCCGTAGTGTATCAGATTTATCCGCAAAGTTTTATGGATAGCAACGGAGATGGAATCGGAGATTTTAACGGAATTATCCAGAAGCTTGATTATCTCCAAAATCTAGGCGTAGATGTATTATGGATATGCCCGATGTACGCTTCTCCACTTGTGGATAATGGATATGATATATCGGATTATTACAAGGTAAATCCAATCTTTGGAACAAACGAGGATATGGAGCATTTAATAGAGGAGGCTCAAAAAAGAAAGATTAAAATCATATTGGATCTGGTGGTCAATCATTGCTCGGATCAGCATGAATGGTTCCAGAAGGCAATGAAGGATCCTAATTGTGAGGAAGCGTCTTATTTTTACTTCCGAACAACGGAGAATGATAAAGAACCGAATAACTGGCGATCCAATTTTGGCGGATCCGTATGGTCGAGATTACCAGATGGCAGATGGTATTATCATACGTTTGCGAAGGAACAGCCGGATCTGAACTGGGAATGCAAAGAGCTGCGTCAAAAAATTTATGAGATGATAAACTGGTGGTTGGAAAAAGGAATCGCCGGTTTTCGTATCGATGCAATTACCTTTATCAAAAAAGACTTAAGTTTTGCCAGTCGTCCTACGAATGATGGGGAACGATATCCGGTTGAAAATCTTACGGATTATAAGGGAATCGGAACATTCCTTGATGAGATGAAAGAACAGTGCTTTGATAAATATAACTGTATGACAGTTGCCGAAGCACCGGGGGTTGACGATGCTGCTTTTGAACGGTATGCCGGAAAGAATGGTTACTTTTCCATGATTTTCGATTTTGGATGGGAAAATATGGAAGGGGAAAATGATAAATCAAGCATTCATGCGGTAGAACGGTGGAAGAAAAAAATGTTTACACATGTAGCGCATAATAGCGGAATCGGTTGGAGTGCTATCTTTTTAGAAAATCATGATCAGTCCAGATGCCTGAACAAATTTCTGGAAAGAGAAAATATTAGTTTCTATAGTGCATCGGCACTGGCGAGTATCTATTTCTTTTTATATGGAACGCCTTTTATATATCAGGGACAGGAAATTGGTATGACCAATGTTAAGTGGAAGAATATTAATGATATGGATGATATAAGGGCGAAAAGAACATATGAGGAAGCGGTCGGACAGGGCAAGGATCCGGATGAAGTACTTGCATACTTTTCAGAGTTAGGAAGAGATAATGCAAGAACGCCGATGCAGTGGGATGACTCGGAAAATGGAGGATTTACGTGTGGAAAGCCATGGATTAAATGCAATGATAATTATAGAACAATCAATGCACAGAGTCAGGTGAATGATCCGGATTCATTATACAATTATTATAAGCGTTTGATTCAGTGTTACCATGACCATGCAGATATTGTGAGACAGGCGGAGTTTCGCCCGATGTACGAAGAATATCCGGGATTATTTGCATATGAAAGAGAAGTAAACGGCAAAGGTTTATTGGTAATCGTGAATTTTACAAATGAAAAGCTGATGTTTCAAAAAATTGATCAAAAATGTGAATTATGCAATTATCATGAAACGGAGTCCGAATGGTTGCAACCATATGAGGCGAGAATATACAGCAAATAAAAAATTCTATGTGTAAAAGAAAACATTTTGGCGTTAAATGAAATTGGACTGTCAGTCGATTAAACTTTTTATAAATACAGACCTCTCAGATACTGAAAAGTGTAATGGGAGGTCTTGTTTTTATTGTTTAAAATTCATTTTATGTAGCCATACAGCAACGAAATTGTCTGTTGCATTACATGAATGCTTGTGCTACAACACAGCTACGTAAGAAAAGTGAATAGAAATCTTCAGGGCAGGGTCAGATTCCCTACTGGTGGTATAGCCCACGAGCCGTTAGGCATGATTCGGTGAGATTCCGATAAGGAGAACCTCTTCGCAGAGATTCTCCTTGATTTTAAATGGTAGGTTTTGTAGGTCTTACTGTAAGCTGTAAACCGAGATGCTGAAAAATATTAAGCAGTGTTCCGAGATTCGGGGTTGTTTTGCAGGATTCGATCCGTGCTACGGATGATTGTGGAATACCACACATAGCAGCAAGCTCTCTCTGGCTAAGTCCAAGAGAAGTACGCTGTTCCACCATGGCACTTACGATGGAGGAAATATTTTCAACTTCATCGATGTCTTTTCCAATTTCAGGATCAACGGTTCTTACATGTTCCTTATAGTCATTCCAGGTTTTCATAATCATTCAGCCTCCTTTCGGGCAAGGTAATCATCACGTTCAGCCTTTGCCCGTTCAATTTCGCGCTTGGGAGTTTTTTGAGTTTTCTTGCGGAATTGATGCAAAAGCACAAAGGTATCATTTTGGAAATAAAAATATAAAACACGGTTATTGCCTGGGCGAAGCTCCCAGATATCATCATCAAGGTGTTTTGTGATATTTTCATTAAGCCGTGTACCATTATCTTCGAGGAGCTGGATGTACAAACTTATCTGCTTGTATTGAATACGGGCATCTTTGTTTGTAGCTGCTTTGACTCGAAGAGATTCAAGAAATTCCCAAAGCGCTGATCTGCCATTGGAATCTTCGTAAAATTCAATGTTGTACATTAGTATATGTTCTCCAAGTGGAAATATTTATTCTATATACATGATAGCATTTATGCTATCAAAAAGCAAATAAAAAATGAAAGAAGGAAACAAAATTTGAGTGAAAAAAATATAAAATTAGTAATTGCCGAGAAACCTTCGGTGGCGCAGTCTATCGCAAAGGTAATCGGTGCAGATAAGAGAGAGGACGGATACCTGGAGGGCAAGAGATTGTGTTTAAAGATGGAAAACTTGTCTGAGACGCAGCGAAGTAAATAAAATGAATAATATAGGAAGTCAGTAGTGCGTGAATAAACTGCTGGCTTCTTTTTTGATAGATACAGTCACTCCCAGAGAGTGTGCAGGATAGTAAAGTAATAATATCAACATGACGATATAGAAAATGCAGGGAAGCATTGTATTTCAAAGAGTTTGAGATACAATGCTTCTGCGTTTCTATAGGAGATAGTCGTTCTATGCGCAAAATAGTCATTTGATGCGGAGAATGATCGAGCGGAAGATTTGTTTGATATAATAAAGAGTGCCAGGTGAGACTTGTATGGTTTACAGGCATGAGAGCAATCAAAGACAGGAATGAAAAATATGAACATTATTATTTGTGATGACAGGATAGATGACAGAAAAAATTTGTCAGATTTGCTGTCAGACTATGGTGAAAAAAAGAATTATGAGTTTACTATTACAGAATATGATTCTGGAGAACAGTTATGCGAAGAACAATCGGCTTTGGAAGCGTGTCAGCTATTATTTCTGGACATCAATATGCAGGGGATGGATGGGCTGAAAACAGCTATGAGGATTAAAGAAAAATATCCAAAACTTCCAGTTGTGCTGGTGACGGCATACATGAATTACGCACTGGATGGATATAAGGTGAAAGCAAGCCGTTTTCTGCTGAAAGATAACCTTGCAGATACTATAGAAGAATGTATGGATGATTTGATAGCAGAAATTAATAAAAACCGTAGGATTCTCGAATTTCGTTTTGTGGAAGGAACGATAAAACTTTATGCAGATGACATCATTTATATAGAAACAGAGCTTCACAAAAATGTATTTTATACAGAAAAAGGGACATTTCAGATTTATAAAAAACTGGATGAACTGGAAAATGAATTCAAGGATATGGGATTCGTGCGGGCACATCTAAGTTTTCTTGTAAATATGAGGTACATCACAAAAATCAGCGGTTATGTGATGACACTTACCACGGGAAAAAAGATTCCGGTTCCCAAGGCACGATATGCACAGGTAAAGAGGGAATATATGCTGTATAAGGGAGAAGAATAACATGACATTCTGGGTATTGACATTTATTGCGGAAATGCTGGAAGTAAAAGGAACGCTATACTTTTTTGATACTTTTATGGAAAAAAGAGATGGCGGATATAGGAACAGATATAGATTTTTTGTTTATTGCGGAGTGCTTTATCTGGCAGCAGTCACAGGGGCATGGATCGGAATGTTAAAATGTATCCCGATTATACTGGTTATGTCTTTCCTAAATCTGGCTTATTATGAGGTCTCCTTCCGGCAGAGTTTTTTGTTTTCAATCATCAACTATACAATGCTTGTATTGATTGATTATGTGACTGTTTTGCTGGGAAGAGGAGGTTCAATCCAAGAAAAATGGTTTTTACAGGCACTGATATCAAAGACGGTTTTTATCATTCTGATGTTGTTTATCAGAAGATTTAGCAAGACAAGAAAAAGCTGCGGTCTGATTACAGGAAAAGAATGGTTACAGTTTTTCTGTGTTCCTGTATTTACGGTGGTCGGTTTCATTCTTATGTTTTATTCAGAAAACGATGATATGCAGAATGTATTTTTATTTCTTTCGGTGGGACTGGTTGCGATTAACCTTATCCTTATGGAGTTCATGCAGAATACCATTGAAAAAGAAGAGAGAATAAAAATTGCGGTACTTACGGAACAAAATCAGAAAAATCGTATTGCAGATTATCAGGATCGGGAAGAAATCTATGAGCGTCAGCGAAGAAAAATGCACGATTATAAAAATCAGCTTTCCACGATCCAGACATTGATAAAGAATGGACACACAGATGAGGCACTTTCCTTTACGCAGAAGCTGACAGAGAGCATAGCTGTCGAGATGTCGGCAATCAACACAAATCATCCAGTGGTGAATGCTATTTTAAACCAGAAATACCGCAGTATGCAGGAAAAACACATAGCAGTGATCCTAAAAGTAGGGGATTTGCAGGAGATCTGTCTGGAGGAGGAAGAGATTGTGATTCTGCTCTCTAATTTATTGGATAATGCAATCCGGGAGAGTGAAAAGGTACTGAAAAATACCGGAAAAGCGGTCATTCATCTGAAATTAGAGTGCGAAGATCATAAACTGATATTTGCGGTGAGAAATCCGGTGACAGAAAAGGTGGAAATTGAAAATGACACGATAAAGAGCAAAAGAGGGGATCATCACGGCATTGGGCTGTTAAATGTAAAAGCAGTTGTGGATAAATATGGCGGCGACATGGTGCTTTCCTGCGATGAAAATGAATTTAAGGCTGTGGTTATCTTGTAAAGAGATGGTCTTTGTGTGCGTAATATGGTCGTTTGATGATATGGGACTAGGAGAACAGGTTATTTTATCCGATAAAAAAATAGAGGAAATAAGTATGTTATGAGAATTTTAAAGAATGAATATGATAAATGGATAAGTATATATAGAGGTTAAAATATATGCAGAGAAGGTAGAAAATATGAGGTGAATTTATGGGAATTTTGATTTCAAATGCAACGAGTTCTGCCATTACAAAATATAGTGTATCGCTGAGAAGTGGAGAACCTGATTGGTCTATGATTCCAAGTACAGGGAAAAGCAATAAGTCACAGGCAGAGTTTGTCTCTGAGATTAAGGAACTGGCTCAGAGAGCTGCCAACACTACGAGTAAAACGGAATTAGAATCTATTCACAGGCAGAGAACAAGGTTATGTGCAGAATACATATCCGATGTATCCCCTGACAGAAAGGCATTATATCAGCAGGCTAAAAATGCGGTAAAAAGTCAAAATGGTAATCCGAAATGCAAAGGAATCGGAGAATTATCATTGCTCGATTTTCTGGAGAGGGCAGAGGGGAAAAATAACAACCTTGCGCAAAAGAAGTTTGCTCTGGCGGGAGGAGGCACACTGGAATGTCCGATTCTGACAGGCGAAGGATATGGTGCCGACATTTCTTATCAAGGAACAAAAGTGTTGACCTATCTGGGAGATAGTTATGGATGGGGATGCGAAAGAACTCCGGCTGAGCGGGAAAAGGAAAGAGAATTTTACGGAATGTACTTTAATGAATACCATACGCAAAAGAATGCCCAAAGCTCAGAAGTGAAAGAACTGCCAAACTATTTGGAAGAGAAAACGTCTTTTGATAGGAAAGTGTAAGGATATAGGTAAGATAACAGGTTTAATATGTGAGGTGACTTTAATGAAAGATTTTTCATGGAAAATTTTTGCTATAAAAACAATAATTTTTAGTATATGGGGTTTAAGTACACTTCCGTTCCTTTCAATTATTGTTCAATATATTGACTCAATAACTGGATTTAGTTCTGGAAACGGATATCATACCAATCACATGGATTATATTTTTGAAAGTCCTCTTGTTTATATGGGAGTTGTTTTTTGTATCAATATCATCCTAGCAATCGCTTACTTGATATATTGTTTTCTTAAAGCAAAACGGGAATGACTTTTAAATAAAATTAAAATAAAGTAAGGAAAGTTTATATTATAGACAAGTGTTTCGGGACAGAAACTGCGGGATAGCATTATATACAGACACAGAAAAGACATCATCAGACAGACATTCAACATTCATAGGATAGAAAATCTCTTGAAAAATGAAAAGATTGTGTTATAATACATTTAACAATTAAGCTAAATGTTAAATGAAGGAGGGATAGACTTGGGAATGCAAGACACGCTTCGTGCGATTGCCGATCCTACAAGGCGTGAGATACTTAATCTGCTCAAACATTCACGGTTGTCAGCCGGTGAGATTTGCAATCATTTTTCGGTTTCAGATGCAGCAGTTTCCCGCCACCTGTCCGTTTTAAAGGATGCTGATCTGATTCGTGATGAACGTGAGGGAAAATTTATCTATTATGAGCTCAATGCATCTGTGCTTGAGGAGATTATTTTATGGATTAGTGAATTAAAAGGAGAGGATGACTATGATCAGACAACATAAAAAAATGATATTACTCACATCAATTATAACGCTGTTTCCGATTTTTATCGGCTTGCTATTGTGGAATCAATTACCGGATTCGCTGGCAACACATTGGGGAATAAATAATGAACCAAATGGGTATGCATCCAAAACATTCGCTGTGTTTGGACTTCCGCTCATTATGTTATTGGGACATGCAGTGAGTGTGATTGCAATGAATATTGATCCTAAAGTAAAAAATATCAGTGAAAAAGTATACTTTGTTATCTTATGGATTATTCCATTGTTATCGCTTTTCGTTTGTAATGTACTCTATGGATATAATTTAGGATATCAGTTGGATATGGGATTCCTGTGTGGTCTGATGATCGGAGTTTTTTATCTGATTTTGGGAAATTTTATACCGAAAGTAAAGCCAAACTATACGATTGGATTTCGGATTTCGTGGGCATTATGCGATCCGGAAAACTGGTATCGCACGCATCGGTTTGGAGGAAAATGCATGGTGATCGGTGGGATTATCATGATTGTTACAGCACCATTCCAAAATATGTGGATACTTATTGTACTTATTCTCGTCCCTTGCATTTTACCGGTAATCTATTCTTATCTGTATTACCGCAAGATAATTTCATAATTATGTTATTCCATTTTACATTCAATCAGCGGGTAATATGCCCGCTGATTTTTTCGTCATTCATCCAGAGAAACTACCGATGGCAGGTGGTATATATTTTATTTATGCAATGTATGGTCTTTGTGTGCGTAATATGGTCGTTTGATGAGATGGGGCTAAGAGAACAGGTTATTTTATCCGATAAAGGAAATAGAGAAACTGAGCAGATTATTAACATTGGAAAAGTTATAATTTTTTGGAATAGAGATGGGAGGATGTTTTATGTCAAAGATTACAGATTATGCTTTTTTATTTCAAAAAACATTCGGGACATCAGGAGAAAATGTAATAGGCAGTTTTCAGTTGTCTCAGTTGAACAGCAGTTCTGTTCAGTCCCAGTTAAAAGCTGCCGGGTATACGCTTGAAAAATATGAGAGAATTTACAGACAGGCATTTTATGATGCCGCAAAAAAGGCTGATCCTAACTGGAAAATTGGTAAGCCAATCAAAGATGGTGCATTAGATAGTGTTACAAGAGAATTGGCAGAGTCGGGGAAATCTCCTGCACAGGCAACGCTTGATACTAAAATTTAACATATCAGGTATATTTGAATAATTAAAAAGAGAAAATTTTGAGCTGATTGGAGAAACAAAAATATGAACATTAGTTCTAGCCTGAATACCGTATCTTCATCATATGGTCAACAAAAAGGTAATCAAATGAAAACTCCTGCATCTGGGGAAAAGACATTTTATACGGCAGAAACACCGAAGGTATATCAGATATTTACAACAGATAATATGTTGTGGACAGGAGGTAATGGTACAGGTCTTTCTTATTGTCTTAAATATGCGGATGATTCGACGGATGAAAATCCTGTGGTGTTAGCGAAAGGTGTGGATGAAAACGGGAAAGAGTTTGAGCAAAGAATTTATATCAATGATGTTAATCCATCAAATGCTACAGTAGTCGAAATGCGTGCATTGGAGGCACATTACAAAGTGGAAAAGCAGGGAGGTTTCACGTCTCTGCCACTTGAAGCTGGTAATATGGGACTTAACGACAGAAGAGATTTTATCTCAATGTTCAAAAAAAGCATAGAAGATTTAAACAAATTGGGAAGGTTTGACTTATCGTTGCTTTGGACGAAAAGTATGGATGCTTATCTTGATTTGCCAAATACAAATAGTAAGTATAAATAAGGCTTAGTTATTTGGACATAGAAGGAAAAGAGAATTTAGAATAAACGAAGGAGATTGAGACAATGCAGTCAATATCAAGTTATATTAATCCTAATACAAGAGGACTTACATCTAATTACAAAAATACAGCTATTAAAGATAAGGAAACCTATAATGAGGCGATGTCGCAGCACTTACTAAATCCGGTAGAAGATTTGGTTCAAGTGTTAAAAACACCTATAAAATTGGCGAAGAGTTCGTCACTTAGCAGACAGAATAATTCTGTTAATATTGCGGAAGGGCAAAGAATCCGTGTTAATGGAGGTCATGTGATTACGGCTACGGCGCATGGAGTAGAGGTTTCTGGTGGAGATAATCCGTATGATACACAATCATATGTAAAAGCACAGAGAATGGCAGATGCATTGGCATCCATGCTGCGAAATGCAGGTGGGACAATGACTACTGTAGCACATTCAAAGGAGGAATATGCCCGGTATACAGAAGGAATTACGGATGTTATGTCTTATCTGGGTATAGACACTTCCAAAGATTTTACGGTCAATGGTATGAAATATAGCAAAAATAAAGATGGCTGGTATGAGTCAGAAGCGAATAGTGAGGCGCAGGCGGCATATGAACAGTTAAAAGCGAATAACAGAACCTATCAGTTTGCAGATGAAAAGACCAAAAAGCAGATTGCATATATTAGTGATTATTACCTTCAGACAGTGCCGGAGAGTGTAAAGGCGGCGTGGCAGGAAACATTGGAAGAAACTGGTTTTAATCCATTTCAGACGGATGTAACCAGTACATTAACGCAGTTATCTGTAGAGCAGGATTTTCTGACAGGTGGTGATGACAATATTTTTGGTGAAACGAAAGAAAGTTGTTTAGCAGCTATCGACAAAGTATTGGAGAGAATAGAAAATCCGTTGGCAGCAGTTACAGAGGAAAGGGCAGCATATCTGCAGCAGGAAAAAGAATTTTATACCGTACTGGCATCTAAAATAAGAGAATAAAATGCCGGGAGGAATTTAAAGATACAGATTATAAGACTTATATAAGGCAGGGGGATAATATGGTTACTGTAAATAATTCTGACTATTATAATAACATTCCAGCGGGCAGGGATTTAAACAACCTGCCCAATACTTCCAGCGCTGATACAACTGTAGGATATCAATATGATGGACTTACAGAGGAGGATCGTTTCGTACAAAAAGTTTTGCAGGAGCATTATGATAAAGTGTACAAAGAAAATTTGTCTCATTCTGATCCAATGGCATATATCGAATCAAAATATTGTGATGTGACCTCACCTAATTTTTGCTCATATATGACAGAAGATCAGCGTTCCATAGCTTACCGCAATGAGAAAAGAATGTTACAAACAGGAGGAAAATATTCGGCTGGATTTGCCCGGTATGATTATGCATTAAGGAATTACAAGGATGTATATACAGGTGGTTCAAGAAGTGTTGGTTATGTACGCAATACTGACAGGGAAAAACAGTATGCCAGAAGTGTTGTAAATCAGCAAATTTCAAATCTACTTTCAAAGAATGGGATATCAATATCAAAACAGGCAGATTTGGTATTTTCTATTGACCCATATACATATCAACTAACGGTGTCGGGAAATGCAGATAGAGATATATTATCGCAGATAGAAAAATTGCTGAATGAAGGAGATAATGCAAAAAATATTTGGACGCATGCGTGGATTTGTATGCATGATGCAGATAATGAAATTGTTAATTCGCAGGCAAATATGACAAAGGCAAACCAATATTCTTTATGGCATGAAGTGTATGAGACAACCGGGTATGATGCACGCAATGCGACATATAAAAATGGTACTTTTATTGCAGAGGATGGTACAGATTTACTTGCATTGTTTAAGGAAAAATCTAAAAATGGTGCAGGGTATGAACTTTATTCTAAGAGATGGCTGCAATATGCTAAAAATGGCTGGAAGAAAGAAAATGATTTGGTATTAAAAATAGGCTTTGACAGCAGTGGATTGTATGATATAGGGCAGGAAAAAGGATATGGAGCAGCACAGAATATGTGGATGAAAGGTGTTAGCCAAAGTATGTTTGAAGCTAGAGTGTGATTAATGGGAATCTCTTTTTCAAATATAGGAACAGTTGGAAGGGAACAGCTAATTACTTCTGGTAGTAATGGAGAACCAAACTGGTCTTATATTCCATCGAAAGGAAAAAGTACAAAAAAAGTGAATAACAGAACCTATCAGTTTGCAGACGAAAAAACCAAAAAGCAGATTGCTTATATGAGTGGTTATTACCTTCAGACAGTTCCGCAGAGTGTCAAGGCAGCATGGCAGGAAACATTGGAAGAAACTGGTTTTAATCCATTTCAGACGGATGTAACCAGTATATTAACGCAGCTATCGGTAGAGCAGGATTTTCTGACAGGTGGTGATGACAATATTTTTGGTGAAACGAAAGAAAGTTGTTTAGCAGCTATCGACAAAGTATTGGAGAGAATAGAAAATCCGTTGGCAGCAGTTACAGAGGAAAGGGCAGCATATCTGCAGCAGGAAAAAGAATTTTATACCGTACTGGCATCTAAAATAAGAGAATAAAATGCCGGGAGGAATTTAAAAAATGATTGGAAGTATAGGAGCGGAGAGCCGTTATTCAACAGGTTATAACAACCTAAAACCAAATCGGAACCAGAATAAGTGGGCTGACACTTTGGCTCAGACGGTGGATAAGGAGGATATTAGCAGTAGAGCGGATATCAATCGTGCTAAGAAAAGTACAGTGATGGATTCTTATCTGGCACTGTCAGGAAAAACGATAAATACTTTGAAACAGGAATATTCAGAGTACGAATCCGAAAATTATAGAATCGTACCCGATAATGAAGCTGAATGTTTTGATATATACAATAAAGACGGGGAGCGTTTGGGGGCATTTTCCTATTCTGATATAAAAATAAGACAGGATGAAACAACAGGAAAGCAGTTTTTGATTTCTGAGCATGGAACGATGAGTTACGATGCCCTGGTATTAGATGATGAATTAAAAGATGCATTGCAGAATGTAATGGATAAAGATTCGCTGGATGTGGAGACTTTGCAGGGATTTACATTAAATACACATTCAGATACCGGCATCCAGTATTTAGTAAAAGACGGTGAGGAAGGCAGAGGTGGCAAGGTTCTTCTGCAAAATGAAGCGGATCGGAAGAGGTATGAAGAATTAGCGGAGATGTATTTTGACAAATACCCTAATTTAATTGAGAGTCGGGAAGAAGGTTTTATCTGGGCTGATTTAGAGATTAGAGGAATGGCAAAACGGACAGATCAGGGAATTATATCCATAGGAGCTGATGGAATGTCATACAGTGACAATGAAAATTATAAAAACAATTGGAGTGTCCGGTTTTCTGGTTCTATGTATGAAAAGCTGTATGAATGGCTTCAGAATAACAAGGATAGCATGGAGGAAATCCATAAATTTTCTACATGGCAAAAGGTTTTTGACGAAATTGGTGGAACGTATGAAAGAGTCTGGTCGAAAGAAGAACTGGATCAGGGATATTTGAATAATTGAAAGAGGTGACAATATGAAAATATTTAATTACATGAATAATACGAATTCAATAATGGAAAAAAATACTGATAAAGTACAGAAAGGAAATAGTCAGACAAACGAAAAACATACAGTGGGGCAATCAGTGAAGCTTTCGATTTCTAATGAGGGATTGGAGTATTATCGTAATCGTATACAGCAGAGTGGACAGGAAAAATATGATGATGTGGTTCAAAGAAAGGAACTGTTAGCGAGTAAAAAAATCAGTGATATTGATTATAGTTATGAAATTCAAAAGAAGGCAGCACAGCAGAATCAAAATGTTGATACAGGAAAAAGTGCCTTAAATATTACTGACAAGGCAAATAATTATGTTAAAGCATACGCAGAATTATATGATGAAATTGTGAAGGGCTATGAAAATGGAACCAGAGAAATATATGTAGCTGATGAAAATGGACCTCGTAAGCTTACAAAGGATGAAGAGTTAAGCAATTTAGATGCTGCATATAAAAAAACAGTGGATGACTTTGTGACAATGGAGACAACCAATCAGCATGCCCGTGGAATTATTGGTGAAGAAATGAATAAAATTTCAAAAATTACCACAAGGTCAACTTTGGCATCAGCTTACATTGAGGAGCAAAAAACCAGGGGAAAGGACGAAATCCCAGAAAATTTAACTGAGAAAATGTATGGTGCAATTACCTCATTTAAGGAGAAATATACAATGATTCAGCCTAATAGAGAGCAGTTATTGATGAGCATTAAGATTTGATGATGTTAGTACTATGATTTACAAATAAAAATAGTAATTACATATCATATTGAGGCTGAGAGAAATTAAATATCCAAGTCGTTCAATATAATAGAAATTATTTTAAGTTTCAATAACAGGGAGGTAGGATTATGGCAATTACGGGTATCAATAACAGCAGTTACACATCGTATTATGCTTCAAATTATAAGAATACTGTAAAAAAAACAGATAGTGAAAAGGATAGTACAAATACAAAAGATGGCAACGTGACAACAAGTACAGTTGAATTAAAAACATCACGTCCCGGTGTGACAAAAACAGAGCAGATTAAGACAGGGTATAGCAATGTAAATGATTATTCAAAATACTTGCAAGGAAAATACCATTATATGAATACGGGAACGACTTCAATGCAAGGGGTTCCGACAACAGTATCCGTTTCAAGTGCATTTTTACAGAAGTGTATGAATGATCCAGAAAAAGCAAAGTATCTGGAGGAAAACTTAGCAGCCATTCCAGATTGTGCAAAAAGTGCGGTGAATGGATGTTTGGGCACTTTGACAAATCTGAGTTATATGATTGATGCAAACGGAAATATTTCGGTGGCAATATCTGGTACAAATGATCCAGATGGGAAAATAGCGAAAGAGAATGCTGAACGAAAGGCAAAAGAGATCAGAGAAAAAGAGGAAAAGATAAAAGAAAAAAGAGCTGCTAAAAAAGCAGAGGAAGAAAAAGCTGCAAAGAAACGTGCAGAAAAATCGGCAGAAGGAAAAGAAACGGGTGATTATACCTTATCCGTAACTGGTAATGATGTAAAAAGTATGACACAGAGCCTTGTAGCAGAATCTGTGAGTATTTCTGCACCTGATAGATCAAGTTTTGATATTAAGGCATAAGAGGGTTCGGTAAAAGGAAAATATCAAATTGGTTCATTGAGCAATGACAGTGATGTAGATTACCTGAAAATAGATGCAGGTTCTTTGACATCGAGCAAGATAGATAAAGAAGTATAGAAAGTGTGGACTAACTTAAGGAGGTTACCATGAAAGTTCAAGGAAATAGGTATATTAATAATCCAGAAATGATAAAAAATAAGGTTGAGAAGAAAACAACTGTTCCTCAGAATATTATTTCGGAGGATGATGTGAAAATCAGTGATTCAGCAAGAAAGTTAGTTGAGACTGCTCGTGATAAAGTCTCAGATTTTCAGGCAATGCATTTTTCGTCAATCAATGGAGAGATAAAAGAAATACCAGCAGAATACAAATGTGAAAATTTATTCAAATTAGATTTGAAAGCAACTTCCATTTCTGGAGAACAAAGTGCGTTTGAAGGCTGTTCGGAAAATCAGTCAGAGGTTTTTGAAAAATGGCTGGACGAAAATGCTTCTGAATATTTGACAGAAGATGAAATGAAAGATTTAAAAGAGAAGATTAATGCAATGACAGCAGATGTAGATTCTTTGAATGCTCAGGAGGGATATAGAGGAACTTCTTATGAATCTGTATTTTTGTTAAGTGCAAGTGAAGCGGGGCTAAGAAAAGTAAATGAAATGTATGTTCCAGAGCAATTACAAGCAGGTTTTTCAGACATGATTGACGAATATGTTCATTTTAATGATTCAGCACGTAATTCCATCATGGAGAGAATGACACCAGATTACATGGTTGTTGGAATTGGAAGCAAAACAGAATCTTATAAGTACAAGTCAGAAATAATCTCAGATGAGACAGCTTTTTATACAAATGAGAAGAAAGAGATAAGTGGTATCTGCAATCAGTTTTTAAATGGTAAAACAGATCAAAAATTATTTTGTAATGAGATGAAAGACCGTTTAAATGATTACTATGGAAGCAGGTATGAATTAAGGAATCAGCCAGAAGCTGTTGAAGGCAGAGTAAGTAATATGTTGAGTAAATTACAACATATGTATGCACTTTAGGATTATGATGGAAATATGCAATGGTTATTGCTGAGTGTCAAAATTCAAAAGATGATATCAGTATGGTGGTTTGCAAATAAAGTTACATATCATATTGATGCTGAGAGAAATCCAACAGGTAGCATAGTTGGAAGAACTTCAAATAATGAAGAAAGGAGTTACCATAAAATGGAGGTATCAAATAATTATAGCACAGCAAAATTATGGGGCACTTCGGATAAAAAAGTTTCTAAATCTTCTGAAAAAAACAAATGGAAATTAACGGATTCTTTAAAAGAGAAAATTGTTGAACTGGCAAAAAAAGATGCACAGGACAACGTATATATGGGAAATGCGTTTATGAATTTGCGTAAGATGGAAGTAAGCAAAGTGGCACCGAACAGGGCAGCCTTAATTGGAAAATTTAATCAATCAATGAATTCCGGCAATATGTCCGCAATGAAAGAAGTTGAAAAAGCTGATAAAAAATGGCTCTGTATTTTGTTCGGGATACCATATGAGGCAGAGTTTCAGGGAGAGGGAACAGGATCAGCAGCTCATGTATATAACGAATGTGGTGAAGAAGTTCTGACATATACAGAGGGAGTAGGCTGGCAAGAAAAGGAAACAAAAGCAGAGTCACAGGTACATTCGGCGTTAAAATCGACGTATTATGAGGCTTTTTGTGATGCAAGAAAAGCATTAAACAGTGAACAAAGAACTGGTGGTATGAATGAAAATATAATGTCACAAGACAATTTTGATATGAAAGCGTAAAGAGCGTGCGATTAAAATAATGGTTTATAAATAGGAGTGTTGTAAATCAGCAGATATCAAATCTGTTTTCAAAGAATGGTACTTTTATTGCAGAGGATGGTACAGATTTACTGGCATTGTTTAAGGAAAAATACTATTCTGATGATCACAGTGATTGGACTTATTATAATTCAGATTATTACTATCAATGCAATGACACCAATGCGGCATTGAGAGAATCTGCCTGGAAAATGACGGAAAAATGGGAATTGGGCGGGATTGACTGTGATGAAATCGAAGCAAATTCCAGCCTTACGTTAGACGGTGGTTTTGATTTTAACAGTATATGGAATTCGGATTTCAGAAATCAGGTCGGAAGGCGAAATCCGTAATGTATGGGATTTAATGGAAGATTATTATTCGGATACTAAAGACAATTCTAAAGTCAAAAATTTCCTGAGTAATATGTCTGTATTTACACGATGGTATTCGTATGAAACAGGAATCAATGACAGATTCGGTGATTATTGAGATAGTGAAAGATTAGGATAATCCGATATATATAAGGAGGTTTGTGATATTATGAATATATTTTTTAACAGCCGAATAAATGCTAATCAGTCATTGCTTAATGTTCTGTTTGGTCAACAACAAAAAGCGGCAAGCAGTCAAAACACTGGTTGTAGAGGCACAAGAGATACTTTAACGATAAGTGCATCAGGAAAGGAAAAACTGACAAAAAGTACAAGTGGAAGAACACATAATACAAGTATTGATAGCAGCATTGATTTAAAGTCCTATATAGCTTCAGCAAAAAAAACGAATCAAGAGATCATTGAGAATGCAGGAACACAGATTAATGCGAAAACAAGTGAATATATGAGTACAGGTAAAGCATTTAGGGCAGCATTAACGGAAAAGTATTCTAAGCTTGCTGCAGAAGCAAAAACACATTCTAACCCTGAAAATTATATTCATTCCAAGTATTTTGATAAGAGTTCAGAGTATTACGAGACGAATCTGACTGATACAGAACGTAGGATTGCATATAATTATGAGATGCAGATGTGCCGGACAGGAAAAATAAATGGTGTAAATTATCAGGATTCTTTGTTCAGGGGAATTGAAGTGGACGGCGACAGTGTAGATTCGGATAAAATCCAATTTGAAAGAGCATTGGTAAATTCGCAGATTTCAAATATTTTAAAGCAGGCTGGTGTAGACACATCTTCTATTACGGAAGATTGTATTTTTACTGTCGATCCATACAGTTACGAGATAACGGTAGATGGCGTGGATGAAGAAACAAAGGTGTTGATGCAGAATGCTTTAAATGTAGGTAATAATGGGAAAAATCTCTATAAGCATATCTATTATTGCTCAACACAAGATGGCTGTGAGAGTTCTCAAGTAACAGAGGAATCAAAGATGAAATACGAAGCATATCATCAGGTTTATAGTTATACAGGATATGGATTAGACAAACTTGAGGAAAAAAATGGGACATATTATACGGAGTCAGGAGAGAATATATTAGACTTAGTGGATAAGGCTGTTGAAGATTCTGGAAAAGTTCCGAAAGAGTTCAAGCAGCAAATGAAGAATTGGATACATGACCTGGTTTCAACTATGTCAACTAAAGGATGGAACAATGTGCCGGATATGACTTTAAGCATTTTATATGGAAAGAGTGGTTTAAAGGACATGAATCAGTTGATCACATATCAATATGAAGCTGATAGTACAAACAGGCAATGGTATTCTGTACTTTAGAAATATAATATTTTTGAAAAAATATAGGGAAGTGTGTCAAGTATAGTAATATAGTTTTTTAGATAAAATATATGATTCGAAATTTTTAAATTAAAAAATAAACAATAGAGGGAGGGAAAGCGTTTTAATAATGAATCTATATAAATCAAAAAACTATAAAATAAAGAACTATGAACAGAAAGGAATTATTCATGAAAAAGAGAAAAATAGCAACAATATTATTGGCAGCATGTTTGCTGTTAGGAAATGTCTCAGTAGCGAATGCGGCAAGTATTGATAATGGCAATAAAGTACATTTCAATACAGAAGATAACGACACGGATTTAACATTATTACAATCGAAAATTGCAACCGAAGAAGTGACTTGTGACTTTACGGATGCAACAAATGATGGAGCAAGTGCATATGCAGATACAAGAAGGGTGTCAAATAAATATATGTGGAGTGCAAGCACGATGGAATATAATTTCTCTGATCAGAAATGGACATCGAATACAGAAATTTTTAGTACATATGCAAAAACATCAGAAGGGTTTGTAATGTCTGGTTTCTTACTGAATCCAAAAGGTCAGAGCAACTATAATTCGGCATTAAGAGAGGGGTATCTGAATGATTCTGCATATGATGAAAATCAGGGACATTATTATCAATGTGTTGTTTCGGATGAGGACTGTAATAATATTACATTTATGTTAGAATCTAATGTTAATGTATTTATTTTTGACAATGATATAAATTTAATATATCGTTCATCGGATGAGGCGGGAGTTACCAGTTATTTTGACAGATATTATTCAACAACTAAAACGATTGCAGGAACGTCGAATAAGGTAATTAGTTTAGGTCTTATTGATGGAAATTATTATATTGTTTTTAAGGTAAAAGATGCAACAGCAACTACCGGTTATCATTATGGATATTATGCTGGACAACCATTGCCAATAGCACAAACAACAACCTTTTCGGATCTTACACATTATACAACAATAAAGTGGAATCGAAGCTCATCTAGCCAATCAGCAAGTACGCAAACATTGACCATTAATTGTCCTAGTGGAAGTGAAGATGAGTATGCATTGACAGGTGTGAAATTTTCGGATAAATCAAAAGCATTTGCTAATAATACATACGCATCAAGCATTGACTATTATTATACGCCAGCAACTGCTAGTTATTCAAAAAAACTAGCACAAACAGGTGGTTGGTGGAGTGACTTGGTTGACAATAATCCACCATCAGGATCAATTGATGGAAACTATGCAACATCTGTTACAGTACATTGGGTAAGTGGTATTTCTTATGTAAATGCTAGTTGCACTACAATGACACAGATGACATTGGATTATTTAGTTCCTTTCGGAATAATAGTGGGCTAAATATTTAGAAAGATAAATAAATTACGGATGGTATTTTTATACAATCCGTGGATTCCAAGAGGTGACGATAAGATGGGACACTATGTACATTATATAGGTGGCGGAATAGTAGATAGTAAAATATATGAGACAGGAAATGCAGCAAAAAGTTTTAAATCGCCGATGAAAGAATTAAATGAGCAAACGGTGTTAATAGAAAATGCCAAAACAAATAAGAATGATAGTTATCATCAGCATACGAAATACGATGATCAGGTAGATCGCTATTACAGTACATATGATATAGGAACATTGTTGCATAATAATGAAAGTTATTTAGAGGGAACAATCGATTCAAAATATGATGTAGATTACTATTCTTTTTCTTATCCGCAAAAAAGTTTTTACTCTAAAATGGGTATATCTTCAGAGATAACGATTTCATTGGAAAGCAAGAATAGTCAGGCATATAATTTAGTATTGTACGATTTATATGGCAATCAGATTGGAATAGCGACAGATGATGGACATGGTAATAAACAGCTTACGGTACCTAATTGGGACTGCGTTACATCAGATTATGTGATCAGAGTAGAAAATTCCAATATGACATCGGATTCCGGGGAAGGTTCCTATAGAATAAAAATTACGGAAACGAAAAACAGGGATACTTCAAGTAGTAATGTGCAGCACTCACAAGAAATAGCAAATGCAGATAATTCAGAAGAAAAAAATGCAATAAAGCAGAAATATGAAAAAACATATCAAAGCGAAATTGACAAATTACATCAGATGCAATTTGAAGCGTTGCCGGAAGATGAAAAATATTCGGGAACGGATAGTGTAGAAGAATTATTAAATAAGATGAAAAAGGGGGAGCAGTTAAGTGTGTCGGAAATGGCATATGTGAAAATATTTGCCAATTTATCTGATTATGAGAGAGCAGAGAAGTCGAATTATATAAAAAACGATTTTTATGCAGAAATAGAAAGAATAGCAAATGAAAAAGGAATTGAACTGCCAGATACATCATGGAAAATTGAAATAGATGTATCTGGAACTATTACGATTAACGGGGACATTACAGAAGAAAACAAAGAACAGATAAAAAATATGATATCGGAAAATTTTGCTGATGATATGTGGGAAAAATATATTCAGACAGCAGATATTTCTAACACACAATATAGATTAGTAAATGCTTACTATGAAGTGGAACAGTTCATTCAGAAAGCAACAAATGGACAGTATTCATTTGACGATATAAACGTAGATGACAATGGGAAGATTACCGGACTTCCAGAGAAAATGTGTAAAATAATGAACTCCCAGGAAGCCAATGCGAAATATGAGGAAATACGAGATAATATCTATATGCTGACGGATTATAAAAATCAATATGGATTGGAGGATATTCTTGCATTTAAGGCAGGGTATAATATTTCGGACTCTGAGGTAAGTACTGTGGGTACATCTGGCAATAATAGTGTTATGGATAATGCAGGATACTATAAAAATATGAAAACTATAATATAATGATAGAACCTAATAGAAATGGCGGGTTTAAAAGACATGAATCAGTTGATTACATATCAGTATGAAGCTGATAGTATGGACAGACAATGGTATTCTATACTGTAGCAATATAATTTGGGGGGAAAATATAGGAAATGTGCCGTCAAGATGATGGCACATTTTCTATATATATGATATTTATTTAGAGCCTATTTAGATAATATGCAGAGTACTTTATATTTATTTAATGGAAAAATAAAAATTACCGATATAGTAGGAAGATAGAAAGAAGGTGAGTAATATGCTGGAAATTGCTGTTTGTGATGACGATATGGCAGATCTTGAGCGTGCAGTGACTATGCTGCATAAGATTTTTACAAGCCAACAGATTGCTTATCATATAGAGCAATTTGTGTCTGCAAATCAAATGCTTGAAAATATCAGCAACATTGATATCGGAATTTTAGATATTTCGATGGAAGAACTGAATGGTATTAAACTGGGGAGAACATTGAAAGAAAAATTTCCGGATGTGAAATTAGTGTATATTACGAGTTATGAAGAATATTGTATGCAGGTCATTAACGAAGTTCACGCATTTTCATTTCTATGTAAGCCATTGGAATATGATAAATTGGAAACGCAGATGTTGGAACTGCTGGATCAACTGCCGGATACCGGAGCAGAAAAGGATTTTTATAAAGTGACGGACAGCAATGGGAAAGAGTATCTGTCGATTAAATTGAAACTCAGGGACATTTTATATTTTGAATACATAAAAAGATCAAGAAAAGTACTGATAGCGTTGTCTGATATCACATATGAGTATGACTGCATTTTTGAAAAACTGGTTGAGGAACTGCAGCCCTATGATTTTGTTGTGAATTGCAGAGGAAATCTGGTTAATTTAAGGCATATTGAAAAAATAAAGGGTTTTATTATTTATATGGATAATGGAAAAGAACTCCAGATTGCGCAAAAGAGAAGCAGCGATTTTAGAGAAGAAGTAAATAAATTTTTGCAGAAAAATTCATAGGAGAAACGATGAATACGATTTTACTGATATTATGTAATGCTCTTTCCTGTTTTATCATAAGTACCATACTGTTCCAGTTTATGAATGGAAAGTATAAAAAGAGTAGTCAAAGTAGATATGTATATATTGTGATCGAGACTGTCACAGTGATTTTTACAACCTGTATCAATATGCTCAATCATTCCATATTAAATTTGGTGGTCTGGGGCGTGTTGACGGGGATAATAGCATATGCTCTGTATTATGAGGATATGGATAAACCGTTAAGACGTATCATTGAATGTGAGGCATTGGTATTTTGCATGTCTGTCTGTGAATCATTAGGAGTGATTCTTTTACAATGTATTTTGCAGGCAGCAGATATAAAAAATGTGAATGAAACGATGCTTTACTGCCTTGAGGTAACATTTTCAAAAGTAATACTTATTTTTTTGTATTATACATTCATAAACAGGTTTGTGAAAAAGAGCGATATTCCTTATGCAAAGACAAGGTACATCATGTATGGAATTATACTCCTATACAATCTGATTAACATGGGTGTAATTGTAGAGAATTTTAAAAATGGAGAAGAAAATTATTTATGTGCAGTCAATATGGGGTGTATTGTTCTGGCAGATCTATACCTTTTATATTTTGTTAAAATGGCAGATGAAAAGAACTATTATGAAAAGCAGCTCATCGCTTTAGAGCAACAGGCAAAGGTACAATACGAATACTATTTGACGCAGACAAAAAAATATGATCAAACCGTCCACATATTACATGATGTAAATAAGCATATTAAAGCAATCGAAGGATTATATGGTGCAGAGCAGGGGAATACGGCAGGAGAATATGCAGCGGAAATCAGAGAACTGTTAAAGCCGCTCATTCCGGTTCAATACACAGAAAATCCGATCTTGAACATTCTTCTTACCGATAAAGAATCCGTTATGAGGGAAAAAGGTATTTCAGTAACCATAAAGGTGGATAATGTGAATCTGAATTTCCTTGCACCAATCGACATTACAACTATTTTTGGAAATTTATTAGATAATGCGATTGAGGCTGCAGAGAAGCTTGAAGGCGGGAAATATATTTCGATTAAGATTGGCTCATACCATAAAATGATAGCTGCCAGCATCGAAAATAACTGCGGGGAGGTAAAGTGGAAAAATGGTTTTCCGGTATCAGCGAAAGGAAAAGGCGGTGGAATAGGACTGCTGAATGTTCAGAGCAGTGTAAAAAAATATGATGGAAATTTAATATTGAAAAGTGATGGAAATAAATTTATTGCTGAGTTATTCCTCAATTCATAAAAAGTCTTACTTCGTGCAAAAAAATCGTACTTGGTGCAGAAAAGGTAAAATATTAGAAGTGGGTTGTCGATAGAAAAAGAAAAATAAAGCGGATGACAGATATAAAAAATTTAATGATAGGAGGCTTCGATTATGTCAAGAATTACGGACTACGGTTTTTTATTTCAAACGACATTTGGAACATCAAAAACAAATTTAGTCAACAATATTCAGTTGTCCCAAATGAACAGCAGTTCTGTACAGAAACAATTAAAAGCAGCAGGGATCGACACAAACAGTAAAAAGTATAAAGCAGCACTGAGTGAGATGATGAAAAATGGAAACGGTGCAATGTTTACAAATGTTCAGGCAATTAAGAACCTGATGAGCCAGTATGACAAAAATGGAGACTGGATTGATCCGAATACCGGATTAACAGGACTTGCTGTAACGGATGAGAACAGAAACAGTTATAAACATATCATTTCTATTCCAGAGAGCAGCCGGGAAGAAATGTTTGAACTGGCAAAGAAAGAATTCTTAAATGAAAACGGTACTTTAAATGGTGATACTACCAAAAGGGAGAGTGTATATAACAATTTATACAGAAAAATGGATAAGGATGACCGCTTATCAGCAGGCTGGACAATGGAACAATATGAACATCAATACAGACAGGCATTTGCAGAAGCAGCAAAAGCCGCTGATCCTACATGGAAAGCGGGTAAACCAATACCGGCTGGTGCATTGGATGGTATTACAAGAGAGTCTGTTGAGAGTGGCAAGAAGTCAGTAGATATAAAAATATAGGATGTTTTTATGCGGTATATATTTCATTTATGCAATGTTGGACTTTATGTGCGTAATATGGTTGTTTGATGAGATGGGACTGGGAGAGCAAGTTATTTTATCCTATAAAGGAAATAGAGGAATTGAGCAAATTGTTAACCATGAAAAATGTTTAGTCATATAGAAAAAATTTTGATCTGATTGGAGGAACAGAAATATGTATATTGGTTCTGGTCTGAATACCGTATCTTCATTGTACGGTCAACAAAAAGGTAATCAAATGAAAACTCCTGCATCTGGGGAAAAGACATTTTGTACGGTTGAAACACCAAAGGTATATCAGATATTCACAACAGATAATATGTTGTGGACGGGAGGTAATGGTACCGGTCTTTCTTATTGTCTTAAATATGCGGATGATTCGACGGATGAAAATCCTGTGGTGTTAGCGAAAGGTGTGGATGAAAACGGGAAAGAGTTTGAGCAAAGAATTTATATCAATGACGTTAATCCATCAAATGCTACAGTAGTCGAAATGCGTGCATTGGAGGCACATTACAAAGTGGAGAAGCAGGGAGGTTTCACGTCTCTGCCGCTTGAAGCTGGTAATATGGGACTTAACGACAGAAGAGATTTTATCTCAATGTTCAAAAAAAGCATAGAAGATTTAAACAAATTGGGAAGGTTTGACTTATCGTTGCTTTGGACGAAAAGTATGGATACATATCTTAATTTGCCAAATGCAAATAGTAAGTATAAATAGTGCTTAGTCATTTGAACATAGGAAAAAAAGAGAACTTGGATTACATATCATATTGAGGCTGAGAGAAAGCCAACAGGTGACACAGTCGGAAGAACTCCGGATAATGAAGAAAAAATGTGGAAAATAAAATGAAAAAAGTTTATCGATAGGGTTTCAGTATGATTCACATGATACAGATTATAAGGTAGGTGGTATAGTATGGTTACTGTAAATAATTCTGACTATTATAATAACATTCCAGCTGGCAGGGATTTAAACAACCTGCCCAATAATTCCAACACTGGTACAACTGTAGGTTATCAATATGATGGACTTACCGAGGAAGATCGTTTCGTACAAAAAGTTTTGCAGGAGCATTATGATAAAGTGTACAAAGAAAATTTGTCTCATTCTGATCCGATGACATATATCGAATCAAAATATTGTGATGTGACCTCACCTAATTTTTGCTCATATATGACAGAAGATCAGCGTTCCATAGCTTACCGCAATGAGAAAAGAATGTTACAAACAGGAGGAAAATATTCGGCTGGATTTGCCCGGTATGATTATGCATTAAGAAATTACAAGGATGTATATACAGGAGGTTCAAGAAGTGTTGGTTATGTACGCAATACTGACAGGGAAAAACAGTATGCCAGAAGTGTTGTAAATCAGCAAATTTCAAATCTACTTTCAAAGAATGGGATATCAATATCAAAACAGGCAGATTTGGTATTTTCTATTGATCCATATACATATCAATTAACAGTGTCGGGAAATGCAGATAGAGACATATTATCGCAGATAGAAAAATTACTGAATGAAGGGGATAATGCGAAAAATATATGGACACATGCGTGGATTTGTATGCATGATGCAGACAATGAAATTGTTAATTCGCAGGCAAATATGACAAAGGCAAACCAATATTCTTTATGGCATGAAGTCTATGAGACAACAGGGTATGATGCACGCAATGCGACATATAGAAATGGTACTTTTATTGCAGAGGATGGCACAGATTTACTTGTCTTGTTTAAGGAAAAGGCTAAAAATGGCGCAGGGTATGAACTTTATTCTAATAGATGGTTGGAATATGCTAAGAATGGATGGAAAAAAGAAAATGATTTAGTATTGAAAATAGGCTTTGACAGCAGTGGGTTGTATGATATAGGGCAGGAAAGAGGGTATGGAGCAACGCAGAATATGTGGATAAAAGGTATTAGTCAAAGTATATTTGAAGCTAGCGTGTAATCAATATTATATTGATTCTGAGAGAAATCCAACAGGTGGCATAGTTGGAAGGACTCCGAATAATGAAAGGAGATATGTTAATATGGCAGTTACAGGAATAGGAACATATGCGTCATATACGAATAGTTATGGCAATACACAAAATGCTGGAAACAAAACGGGCAGGACATATAAGAATGCTCATGAATATAAGAACTATTTAACACAAAAATACGAATGTTTACGAAGCAGGGATTATTCCGTAAATATAAACAGTTCTCTTTTGTCAAAGGCTATGGGAGATGAAAAGACAAAACAATGGTTGGAGTACAATTTATCGCTAATACCAAAAACAATAGAACAGTCAAGAGCTTATGTGGCAGCAAGAGGAGCAAAGATACTGAGTTATAGTATTACTATAAATGGATATGATAGCATGAGTTCTGTAATGTGTACTCAAGATGAAGTTGATCCGAGAACAGAAAAAGCAAGGAAAGAACTTGAAGAAAGACTCGAGAAAAGGAAAGCAGAAAAGAAAGAGACAGAGGAAAGACTGGAAAAACAGCGTGCCGAAAAACAGGAGCAGGAAGAACGGCAATATAATCTGAAAATTGATGGAAAAGATGTAGATGACCTGACAGGAAAAATGGTGGAATTGCTAGGTACTTCAACTTCTATAGGAGTGACAGAAAATGGAGTTTCGGCATTTGATGCTTTGGCATAGGAACTTTGATATGAAACCGTAAGGTGTGCAATTAAAATAATGACTTATGCTAGAACATAAAATAAACAAAAATAAATTTTTTGATTTTTGCAATGGAGATGTAAAGGGAGAAGATACAGAGACACTGAATCATTTTGATGAACATACAAGATATCAGTTTACAAGAATGCTGTATGCATATGGAACCGGAATGACCGGACAGAATCCTTTTGCCAATGATGAGAAAGTCGAGATTACAGCGGATATAGACAGTGCAACCCATACTTCCTTTTATGTGAATGGGCAGAAAGCGTTTACGGCAATTACGGGTATGTCATATCTCCCATCCGAGATTCAAACCTTTGGAACCGTACAGCAGCCATTTAAAACCAGAGGGTACAAACCATATGATCCCAGTACAAACAGTATCACGATTGGGGTTGGAAGCAGATTTAATCTTGGAAATGGATACAGCATGACGGTACAGGAAGATTTTGTCTGGGGCGAGGGCTATGGAAACGGAAGCAAGGCAGATGATGAAAGATGCAATATGATGATAGGTGGTCTGAACTCCCTGATACATTTTGCGGATCAGCAGTATTTTTCAAGTATGACAGATACATACACCGATTATATTTTAGATTTTCTTGCGTCACAGGGAGTGGATACAAGCAGAGAATTTGTGATAAACGGGACACATTGCGAACTGGTAAATGGGAAAATAAGTGAAGTTGGTAACGATTATGTGGTGCCTAGTTCCATTCAGCAGAAAGCAGTGAAAAGATATGAAGAAAGTATGTCACAGCTTTTGAATAGCGGAACTTGGTATAGATGGTCATAAAAGTAATAGATCACTTGGACCGTTATGGAGAGTGAATAGATTCCGAATGACAGAGGAATGAAAATAATTGGAGGTTGAGATGATGCAATCAATATCAAGTTATATTAATCCCAATACAAGAGCACTTACATCTAATTATAAAAATACAGTTATTAAAGATAAGGAAGCATATAATGGGGCGATGTTGCAGCACTTACTAAATCCGGTAGAGGATCTGGCACAAGCGTTAAAAACACCAATAAAATTGGCGAAGGGTGCTTCAATTAGCAGACAGAATAATTCTGTTAATATTGCAGAAGGACAAAGTATTCGTGTTAATGGAGGTCATGTGCTTACGGTTACGGCGCATAGCAAAAATGGCTGGTGTTGAGGAAAATGATATTGACAGGCTTTTAGCCAATCCACCAGAAAAGATTGAAATCGAAGTAAAGTATAAAATTGCTGTGACGGTTATGGAACTGCGATTTTGGCTAAAAGATTGTGAATCACCGATATAATCGGGATTTGTGAGTAGAGGGCACTTATGAAAAATAAAAGTATCAATCAAGTTTCCATAATAAATGGTGAAGATGGTCCCACAAGTGTTTTTATATTTGGAGAAGCTCAAAAGCAATCTCTAAAGATTAGAATCCGAAATGCTATCTATCAATCCAGACGAAAAAGGATAGAAAAGAGAATAGCGGCCAACCCGCATACCCTTGCGGAAGTGGTGCAATACGCAAAGGATCATTATGATTTAGTGGAAATCAATCCTGCCGCAACAAATTGGATAGAACGACAGAAAAATCTAAAAGCTAGTTTGATTATGCAGCATAAACCAGAACTTTTGGGCCAAAGGAAGGATATTCCAAAACCAGATTTTCATAATGAAGAATCTGTTAAAAATTTTTTGAATGAAATGGAAATTAGAAATAAATTGATTGACCAAATGCCTGATAATGTAATTCCCATGGATTTTCATTTATATGAAATAAAAATTGGTGAGGATTTAATGGAAATAGAGGTAGATTATACCTGGAATATATTTGGAATATCTTACTCTGGAAATAAGTCGGTCATAAAAAGGTTTAAGAAAATAGCCAGAGATTTATATTGTTATTATGGTGTCAGTGAGGAGGATATAAAGAACCGGACAAAAAGATATTCTTCACTGGTAACGGAATTGAGTTCATAAATAAGCAGTTAATTTAGCAACAACTTGTTGCAGATTCTAAAGTTATCTTGCATAATTAAAATATAAAAGATGTATATAAGGTCGGAACAGAGACCTTAAACCTGTTCCAGTGGTCGGGATGGAGACCGAAAACCCATTCCCATTGCGGAATAAACTGCAAATACAGTGATCGCGTTGCAGAAACCTGTGAGGCCTGCGACCGGGGGAGAACCTGCGGGGACTCCTCTTTTCTATATTATGGAGATGGTGTATATGCAGAAGATGCTTGATTTTATAACATAGAAGAGAGTACGTGTAATGCGGAGTAAATAATGGTCAAAAAACAATCGACATCCGACCTCACACACGTTATAATATAGATAATCTAATAAGAAAACAGTGTTATCATTACCGCATATTCAGTGAGAATGGTAGCCATAAATATGAATTCGCAGGAACGGAATGGTTGAACCCTCAGGGTGACAGTGTCACTCATTTGTCAGCGAGAGGTGCTTAACTTGGATGATTTTCAGTTTTCTTATTTTGACATGGATTTACAGGAAAGTCAGTAAAATCAAGTTGTTGCTTGACTTATGTTGACCAAGAAAAACATAGATTTTCTGTAGTGACTTGAACTCCTAAGCGCTAGTTGGGGGTTCGATTCCCCCTGAGAACAGTTGTTTGAAGCAGTAATGATTAAGAAAATTCATTACTGCTTTTTTCATTTTTGGGTGGAAAAATCCACCGAAAATCATTAAAAAAATGATTATTTCATCCACCCAAAATTAAAAATTTCCACCCAAATGAGAGGAAATGATGAAAAAGTTGTGGAGATAGAAATTGAGAGACTTCACGATTTTAAAAATCATCCATTTAAAGTTCAGGCTGACAGTCAGATACATGCTGGATGAGGAAGCAATAAATGTTATCGCATAGGCATATTTACTATGATATAATGTGGCTATGTGAGAAAAATTATTATTTAGAACTTATTTGCTTATATGATAAGCAGAATGGAGGCTTTGCGAGATGAAAGTAATCATTATAAATGGAAGTGCAAGAAAAGGAAACACTCTTACAGCGATTGAGGCTTTTGTAAAAGGAGCATCTGAAAAAAATGAAATTGAAATCATTGAACCTGACAAACTTAACATCGCACCATGCAAGGGATGTGGTGTCTGTCAATGCTCTAAGGGATGCGTTGATAAGGATGATACGAATCCTACAATTGATAAAATTGCTGCTGCAGATATGATTCTTTTTGCTACACCAGTTTATTGGTGGGGAATGTCAGCACAATTGAAACTTATCATTGATAAGTGCTATTGTCGTGGATTGCAGTTGAAAAATAAAAAGGTTGGCACGATTGTTGTAGGTGGTTCTCCTGTAGACAGTATCCAGTATGAGCTGATTGATAAGCAGTTTGATTGTATGGCTAAATATCTTTCATGGAATTTGCTTTTCCAGAAATCATATTATGCTACAGCAAAGGATGAGCTTTCTAAAAATCAGGATGCTATGAAAGAGCTTGAGGATATTGGAAAAGAACTATAAAGCTTGCACTGAAAATCAAGGTTGAAGAAATGGAAAATTGAAATTTGTGAGGGATAAAAATGCTATTATTGACACTTAATATGAATATGTTCAATTTTGTTATTGATGATAGTTTTAATGATTATTTTGACTCTATTTCCACTGATATAGCATTTATTCAAGAGTGTAGATATAATAGGATTAATGAACAATATTATGCAAAATGGGCGGGAAATTATGAAGAACCTATTGATAGACGATTTCATTTATCAGTAGCAATTAGTAAAGATGAGAATATTTCAAAGTCTAATAATGATTTGAAAGCTGATTACACGTGTATATTCGTAAAATATGCACTAAAAAGGAACCTGCATAAAAACAGATTCCTTAAATGAGGGAAAATCCCTGTCGAAGAATGGCAGTCCAGTTACTTTTCTGATAGAGAAATCTGACTATGATTACAGTCTGCTTTTCTTCATCAATCGTATAAAAGGCAAGGTAATTATTGATTATTACAAAATGAATGCCCCAGCTTGCCAGTACCGGATCATCTACCAGATGAAACTTCTGTGGCAGGTCGGCTAGTGAGCCTATCTGCTCAGTCGCAGCATCTAACAGATTATCTGCGGCATTCGGATTTTTGAGGGTAAATTCGATGTAATCCGCAGCACGCATAATATCGTGTTCTGCGGTGGAAGTGATATGAACCTGATAGCTCATCGACTGCGGCGGCTCCTGATATCAGCCATAGCTTCGGAAAATGGTCTGGTGTTACCTGTGGCAATATCGTCCATTCCTTCCTTGATCTGGCTGTAAAGTTCAAAGCGGCTGGTCAGTCCTTCGTAGGCTTCAATGCTCATAACGGCAAGGTCGCCTTTTCCATTCTTCGTGATGAAAACTGGTTCAGGATAATTATGACAAAATGTAGAAATTTCATTGTAATTATTCCTTAAATCAGCACTTGATTTGATTGCTGGCATAAAAACACCTCCCTATTTGATAACAAAATTATACACAAATTTTGTTATGGAGTCAATGGATATACTATTAGTGTTAGCAGGATAAACACAACTATTGGAAATGCTGTGGCAGGTCTGATATGTTGTATAACAATTACCGGAATTCCTTTTGGAAAGCAGTTTTTCAAAATCGCAAAATTGTCTCTGATGCCATTTGGGGCGGAGGTGGTGTAGATGGTGCGATTCACAGAGCAGCGGGACCGGAACTTCTGACAGAGTGCAGGACACTTCACGGATGTGAGACTGGAGGAGCAAAGATAACAAAAGCCTATAATCTGCCATGTGATTATGTGATACATACTGTGGGACCGATATGGAATGGTGGAAGTAATAGAGAAGAGGAGCTTCTTTCTAACTGCTATTTTAATTCTATGAAGCTGGCTAGGGATAATGGAATCAGGTCTATTGCATTTCCTTCCATATCAACGGGAGCATATAGTTTTCCGGTGGTACTTGCGGCAAAGATTGCGGTACGTACAGTTGCTAGATTTCTGCATGAGAATCCGGACAGCTTCGATTTGGTGGAATGGGTGCTATTTGATTCTCATACAGAATCGGTGTATAAAGCAGAAGTTACGCTCTATTATAATATACGAATTTAGTTTATTTGAATCAAAGCAAAAAGCTCAAAAAGGAGAGATTATTCATGGTTTTATTGGTTGTAGATGCACAGAATGGTATCGTGGATGAACGCTTATATGAGTTCAGAAAGTTTGTTGGTAATATCAAAAAGCTGATTGGAGCAGCTCGAGAACAAGGTATAGAAGTTATTTATGTACAGCATGATGATGGACCTGGTACTGGATTCTCTATCGGGGATGATGAGTTTGAGGTCTATTCCGAGTTTAAACCGATGCCTGATGAAAAACGATTTATTAAGTCTGTATGCAGTTCGTTCAAAAAAGAGAGTGGTCTGCTTGAGTATCTGACTGCAAAGGAAGAAAAAGACGTGATGATTTGTGGCATTATGACTGATTTCTGTATCAATGCCACGGTAGAGGCTGGTTTTGAGCATGGCTTACACATGATTGTTCCTGCTTATGCAAATTCTACGCAGGACAATGAGTACATGACTAGGGAACAGGCTTACCATTACTATAATGAATTTCTCTGGCCTGAACGATATGCAGACTGCGTACCAATGGACAGGGCATTGGAATTACTCAAAAAATAATATAGCGTAAACGGTCTTTGCTGAATACCTTTGTTATCGAAATACATTACATAAACTTCAAGATTATGTTGCAGTAAATTCAATAAATCAGTATCATATATTTATACATACAAACAGTGTAGAAGTTTTAAAATATGAATGCGGAATAAAACAGAGGATAAAAGGATATGAAGAACGATGAACCGGAGATAAAACCGGCAAACAAAAATCCTTTAATGGAGCATTACAGATGAAGACAGCAATAGTATATGCATCAGTGCATCACGGAAACACAAAAAAGATAATTGACGAGATAGCAAAGACAAACGATGTCGAGCTGATAGATGCGACACAGACTGTAGAGAAAGACTTGTTGGAAGGTTTTCGTGCAAGGGTTTTGATACGTTCGGACCGTTCAAGCTGATTGGCGGGGTATCAAAGGGGCATCCGGATGAGAAGGATATTGCGGCGGCTATAGAGTTTTACAACAGAATAAAATGGCAGCATGATTGCCATTGATACCATCGCCGTTGAGAATGAGGTTGCCGACAATATGTATCAGCGATCAGAGCTTGATTATCTGATTTACAATGACCCGGTAGCATACGCTGAGCTGATACTGAACGGCAATCCCGAAGCATATCTGAAAACTGTAACTGAATATAAATCTTTATACTAATATTGCAAGAGCCGCAGTCATGTGATTGGACTGCGGCTCTAATCTTTTATTCATATAGTCCGTTGTAACAAGGCAAGGGGTAATCAGTCTCAAAATCTCTGCACAAAGTAATAAATCGCTTGGCAGAAGTTGTTAAAAACTTATCTTTATGATGAATTATATGGAAATTTCGGCTGAAACTCAACCCCTCTACTTTGACAGTACAAATCAAGCCTTGTCGCAGAGCCGGAAGAATCATTCGATGCGGTAATACAGCAATTCCTAATCCATTGATTGCAGCATTGACCAGTGCTGTTGTGCTCGTTGCTTCCCATACTGGTGTAATGTGGATGCCAGCCTGTTCAACTACACGGTTAAACACCTCTCGTGTGCCACTGCCTTTTTCTCGCAAGAGAAATCGCTGTCTTTGAAAATCTTCTATGGATATAACTTGCCCCTGTGTCCAGCCTTTATCCGTACCGCATATAACACTCAAATGATCTTCCATGTAGGCTTCCGAAACGATATTTGGATCATGTGCAATACCTTCGATCAACGCACAATCCAATTCATTTGCCAAAATTTTTTGTTCCAGATGTTCTGATTGCTCAACGATAACTCTGACATCAAGCTCTGGGCAGAGTTCAGAGAATGCCTTTACATAGTTCGGTAAAAACTGCGAGCCGATGGTGATGCTTGCACCAATACGGAGAACTCCTTTAGAATCCCAATCACGCAACCCTGTTTCCATATCTGAAAACAAGTCGGATATATGTATCGCATATTGAAGAAAATGCTGACCTGCATCGGTGATTTGCAATCGTCTGCCGATTCTGTCAAACAGGTGTACTCCGTAATATTGCTCCAGTTCCTTAATGGCAAGGCTGACTGCTGGCTGTGTCATGTGTAAAACTTCCGCTGCTTTGGTGGAATTATATCCATTTTCGCATACGGTACGAAATATTATCATGTGTCGTATCGTCATAACAATCCCCTTATATAAAAATACTTATCATTTCTGTAAAATTATATTATTTCCCTTATCAGAAATCAAGCGGTATAATGTTAATAAACATAGAAAGGACGGCATTTTTAGAAGTGAATAGCTTGCAAAAATACAAAAAATTGTTTTTCTCCACTTTTAAACTGTGTGCTAGCACTTTTGGCGGTGGATTTGTAATCATTCCGTTGATGCGAAAGAAATTCGTGGAGAAACTTGGTTGGATTGAAGAAGATGAGATGATGGATCTGACCGCAATCGCACAGTCTTCTCCGGGCGCAATAGCAGTTAATGTTTCCATTTTGGTAGGTTATCATGTGGCGGGTTTCCTCGGCGCAATGCTCACGGTGCTGTCATCGCAACGGTTGGCTGTGTGTTTCCATCCTGTGTTATCGTAATGACCCTTGCCTATATCTATTATCGGTTCCGTGGATTGAATATGGCGCAGGGCATTCTTGCCGGACTTCGCCCTGCGGTCATTGCAATGATTGCATCAGCGGGTATCTCACTGTTGATTATGGCACTCTACGGACAGAGAACGCTTCCGAATGATTTGGCATCTTTGGACTTGATTGCTGCGATTATTTTTGTTATTGGCATTATTGTTTTAAGAAAGTGGAAACCGAATCCGCTTTGGTTATGGCAGGTTCGGGATTTGCAGGAATCATCATGTATTCACTTGTATAAGAGAGGAGGCGCAGTTATGAAATATACGATAAAGGCAGGAGTCCTTTATAAAAATGAATCTCAGCTTGCCTTGGTAAGAATAAAAAGTGCGTTGCTCGGTCCGCAAAGAAAGATTCTCAGCATCGCAGGTGAGCTGCTTTTGACGGCGGACGCCCGTTATCTCGATGAATCAAAAGCAAGTTCCGGTGATGTAAGAAATCGGGAATATTTACTGACCGACAACGAAAATCAGTTAGTCGGTTCTGCTCGCCCCGGATATGTAGATGGTGATGATCCCAATGTGGTGGGTTGGCCAATTTGCAGAATGCCAAGAGTTGACCATGCCAATATTGTTGTGAACGGCGAAGAATATCTTTTGACAATGCACAATAGCCAGAATTATTCTTTGATAAACGCCCACAATTCGGAGGTTCTTCGTATTATGCACAAGGGTATTGCAGGAGGATGGGCTGTGGAAGATATTTGCGGTTTTGTCCCGGAAATTATTTGCGGTATATTTATCTTTTGTAGATATATAGAACAAGAAAATGAATTTCTGATTGTGTAGAAAAGGTGTTGATATGAGTAAGTATTTGATTGAAAATTTATTTGGCATAGAGGGATGGAGCATTGCCTGGTATGGTGTAATTATTGCCGTCGGTATGGTTTTAGGTGTAATACTTGCAATTTACCGAGCCAGAAAACAAGGTCTCAAGGACGATCTGATATTTGACTTTATTCTTCTTGCATTACCTATTGCAATTGTCTGCGCCAGAGGATATTATGTCGTATTTGAGTGGAACAGTTATTCCGGCGATATTCTTACCATCTTCAAAATATGGAAAGGCGGGCTTGCCATTTATGGTGGAGTGATTGGCGGTCTGGTTACGGCAATTTTATTTTGCCGCCATCACAAATTTCCTTTGTTCCGTTTTCTGGATTTAGTCGTTCCAAGTCTTGTGCTTGGACAAGCAATCGGACGTTGGGGTAATTTTGTAAATCAAGAAGCGTTCGGCAATTTGGTTACAGATTCATCGTTGCAGTTTTTTCCTTATGCCGTATATATTGACGTACTTGGAGAATGGCATCAAGCAACATTCTTCTATGAAAGTATGTGGAATTTGTGTCTGTTGACTACCATGCTAATTGTCAGTAGAAAAAATCCAAAGGCAGGAACCCTGACCTGTATGTATTTTGTGATTTACGGTCTTGGAAGATTTTTGATTGAAGGACTGCGTACTGACAGTCTCTATCTGATGCCAGGTGTCCGCGTGTCGCAGGTGTTGTCTGGCTGCCTGATTTTATTGGGTGTTTTACTTGTAGGTATTATTTGCAGAAGGAAGGATATACAGGCATGAAACTAATTTGCTCTTTATTTATCACATTCTTAAAAATCGGTGCGTTCACCTTTGGCGGCGGATACGCTATGATTGCGCTGCTTGAAAATGAGTTCGTTGAAAAGAAAAAATGGCTTGAAAAAAGCGAGTTTCTGGACATGGTTGCGGTAGCCGAATCCACGCCAGGACCAGTCGCCGTCAACAGTGCGACTTACATTGGTTACAAAATTGCAGGATTTGCGGGTGCAACCATGTCCACACTTGCTGTCTGCATTCCATCTTTCTTTGTAATTTATGGTATCTCGCTGTTCTTTGATCAGTTTCTCAGTTTGCGCTGGGTTTCCTGCGCATTCCGCGGGATTCAGGTATGTGTGATCTATCTGATCCTTACCGCAGGGCTGAAAATGCTTAAAAGTATTGACAAAAACACACTAAACTTGACGCTTCTCACGTTGGTCATGGCTTCCATGCTCTGCTGCTCGATCACAGCAGTTTCGTTTTCCTCTGTGTTTTACATCCTGATCTGCGGCGCGGTCGGGCTTGTTGTTTTCTTTCTGCGAAAAATCCGGAAAGGAGATGGGAAAACGTCATGATATATCTGCGTCTCTTTCTGAACTTTTTGATGATCGGTGCCTTGTCTTTCGGCGGCGGCTATGGAATGGTTTCGCTGGTACGCGAAAGGGTGCTTTCCAACGGCTGGCTGACAGAGAACGAGTTTCTGAATTTTATTGCCGTATCTGAATCCACACCGGGACCCCTTGCCGTGAATATGGCAACCTTTATCGGCTCAACACAGGGCGGAATCCTCGGTTCATTTGTTGCAACGCTGGGCGTGGTGTTGCCGTCATTTTTGATTATTCTCTTAATTGCATCCGCACTAAAGAATTTGATGAAATATGCACCCGTCAACGCCTTTTTATCGGGAGTTCGTCCGTGCGTTGTAGCGATGATCCTTGCGACCGCGCTCAGCATGGCGCTGTCTACGCTGTTTGGCCTCACAGATTTACAGGCCGGATTTGCGCCCGATTTGCGCTCTATCGCAGTATTTGCTATGCTCGGAGCAACACATCTGATTTGTAAAATAATCAGAAAAACAGCTCCATCGCCAATTCTGATGATCCTGTTTTCAGCAGGCCTCGGAATCTTGTTTTGGTGAATATTCTAGCATGGCGATTGATTTTATTTCAAACTTCAATAGCAATTCCTGCTGAACCGCGCTTATTTCATTGCATATAATTTCGAGCGACATCACCCTTCATTCATGATGCCGCTCCGCGCTTCGACCATACCATTCTGCCACAAATGAGCTGACCATCCCCTTATTTAATACTATAGTTTACGTCTCCGATATATCGGTACAGTTGTAGTTATTTGTTTTTTCAAAAAAACAGTTCGTAAAATTATACTTTTACGAACTGTTTGTATTTTTGGTCAGTTTTGCAAACTGGAAGTTATCGCTTTACTTTTGTTGTATCTTAGCCAAAATACTTTCTATTACAAGTGTTACTGTTATAAAGGCTCCTACAAGGGTATAGTAGTTTAAGCCATACATCAATGGCAAAAGAAAAATAACTACCGTAATAATGGAAAGGACAAACAATGCTTTGAGAACACCTTTCTTCTTCAATGAAAACAATGAAAGTAAGAAGATGGCAACAGTAAGTGTGGCTGTAATAAGTGGAGCAAAATTTGCATAGCCAAACGGTGTAAGGCTAAAGTATGAGAATGTTTCTTTTACTCTTTCTGTTGGAGATGTTGCAAAAATACAAACTGCTCCAAAGGGTAATAATTCTAACACTATTGTTAAAGCTGGCAAAACCGCTAAGCAGACTTTCTTCATGTTGTATATCTCCTTTACAAATTCCAGTTGATATTCCACTTATTTTAGGAAATTTAATAACTGTTATATTTGATTATCAAATTCTTCGCAAACCCTTGAAAACACTAAGTTTGTAGCAAGTGTACCTTCCCTTACTCTTTCCCTTGTGTTACATTCTCCCATTAGCTTTCATGAACCTTAATATGGGAAAAATTAAGGGAAAGAAAATTTCATAACACAGTATAACATATAACAATAACAACATGGTGAACTGATTGAAATGTTTTCGATATTTAACTCTATAACTGATTATTAAAAAAATGGAGATAAGATACGATGAGAACAATATTTGCAGAATACAATCCACACAGAAACAGCATTGATGTTTATACCAATGCCGGTTATATGCTCCGCATTGACTGTTGGGAAGCTGAGAAGAACTTAAAAACCACTCCTGGATCAGACTGCGCATTAAATACACTTGCTATTGATGAGCCACTTGAATATGCACGATTATATCTTGATGGTAATATGCAAATGTGGGTAGATGCAGAAGATTCTTTGGAATTGTAAACCACAAGTAGCCTGTATGCTTTATTTTACATACAGGCTACTTAATCAAAATCACCATAATTGATCAAGCAAGTTTTTTTAATATACCTCGGAGTCATTTTCGTTCGATCTTTCATCGCTAATAAAATTTCTCTGAAGTGATAGCAGATAACAGATTGGCAGGTTTTTCTAAAAAATAATCTGCTTTTATGTGCTTATTATGACTGCCCCATACTGCTAAAGCAAAATCAATTCCCGCATTTTCCGCACATTTACTGTCATATTTGCTATCTCCGATATAAAGTACTTTCCTATGGTCTGTTTTTGATAATTCCACATATTTCAAAATCGGTGCGGCATTGGGTTTATGTTCCTGTGTATCGTCTGCACATATGATTGTTTTAAAATAATGACTGATACCAAACGGACAAAAATCATGTGTAAATTCTTCCCTTGTCTTTGATGTGACAATCCCCATTTTATAATCCAGGCTTAGAAGATTTTTCAATAATTCAATGATTCCGTCAAATACTTTAATGGTATTTGTATAGTTACGCATATTTTTATCCCATAATTCTATCGCATAGGAAGTGTCTTTTATCTCAAGTTTTTTCAAAGCGTCTGTTCCTGTAATACCTAACGCAAATCTTAGTTCAGGACATGGTATCTTTCTCCCGGACAATTCCTTTATAGTTTCCTGTAAAGAATGTAATACAGCATATTCCGTATCAATCAGAGTGCCGTCAATGTCAAAAACGATATGCTTATACTTCATGCTGCCACCTTTCCCTGTCTGTATCAAAATAATGTATCACCCTGCATGGATTTCCTACTGCAACACAATTAGGCGGGATAGGGCGGGTAACTACACTTCCAGCCCCTATCACGCTGTTTTCCCCTATTCCACCCAACAGCTCCCGAAGAATAGAAGTGCGTTTTTCTGTATCTCCATAATCAGAAAAATAATATTCCCTTGTTAATTCCCTTGTGCGGGCAATCTGCTTTAACGTATCGCTGTCTGCAGTTTCCAAAAAATCACTGGATTCGTAATACACAATATCCCCCCTTAACGAAAACTGTTTTCCACAATACCCGGAAGCAGAGAATAGATAGAACAGCCGATCTGATTTTCAAACTGTTCTTTAATCTCTAAAATCTTTTTCCATCTGTCTATTGTCGCTGGGTGAACGCCGTATCGCATTGTCACGTCTACAAATCTCTTTTCCAAAAGACAGAACCCCGAAGGCATAGCCAATGCGTCACATAACTGTACAAGACGGTCATAATCATCATATACCGCATTTGCAACAAATTCTTTCATAAACAGGTAATCCTCATCACTAACATCAAACACACCGATAGATGTGGCAATATCCTGAATCATAAATGCGTGGGATATACATATTTGTGCAGCTTTTTCCCATCCGCGCTCCATACAGTACCGATAGCCGTCTATCAGATGCCTTTCCGAACTCACTCCGGCATAGCGGCCAATATCATGCAATAACCCGAAAATATATGCCTGTTCAGAAGATAAATCTTTACAATGTGATGCAATGTTTTTACAGGCTTCGGCTACAAACCGGGAATGATCTGCCCATGCTCCCGGATTGGATTCTGACGCTTCCCTTAATGCCAATTCTGCGGTTTGAAGGTTCAACTCCATTTTTAACTCCTTTCAAAAGGGCGGGGCCGAAAAATAAAACGCCCGGCCCTTTATAATGAAATATTTGCAGACAAATCAGCAATCCCCTGCATAGTACGAAACAATGTTCATATAGTCCGTTGGATTCGGAATTTCTAAAATAAGACACAGACAGTTTTTGTTTTGGAAGTATTGTCGCCACAAACTGTCCTGTATCTTTTCTTCCCCATTAATGTTTTGTTTTTTACCGTTCGGGCAGAGCATATATACTTTGCCAATGCAGGCATTGACAGTATCTAAAAAATTTTTCATGTTCAGAATGTTTAGTTTTATCACTTTGCGTTCACCTCCTGTAAATTGCTGATTTACTTTACAGGTATCATTATAATGCAAAAGACATAGGAAAAATATTTCTTTTCCGCCATTACATATCACTATTCTGCCATTTTTTTCTATATTCTGTAGGTGAACAATATGCATATTCCCGAAAAACTTTTCCAAAATAACTGCTGCTCCCTAAACCGCACTCATGGCTGATAACGGTAATAGGTTCCTGCCCCTTTGCCAACATCTGACAGGCAATTTGTAGACGATAAGTTGTTATATACTCTACGGGTGTCATGTGTAGACAGTCATGGAACACTCTATAACACTCCCTTTCGCTTAGATATGCTGCCGCAGCAAGTTCCAGAATAGATATTTTTTCTCTGTAATGTTCATGAATGTATATCATCATCAACTTTATTTTATCGTTGCTTTTGTTATGTTCCCCCTTCTTTTCACGCATAGAGCAAGATAGTTCAAAAAGCATGAGCCATATTTCAGTTAGGGCTTCCCGCAGTTTTATTTCATATCCAAATTCATCACTGGATAAACGAAATGAGGCAGCAAGCAATTTCAAAATTCTTTCTTCTTCTGCATTGCCCGGAAAAAGCGGGATTACCTCAATCTGCGGGGCTGTTATGACAGGCGCAATATATTTTTGTTCAATCCTGCTTCCCTGTTCTCCGGCAAGTAAGGAAACATCGAAAATATGAAGTAGCTGTATATTCTTTTCTCTCTGCGATATTGCTTTTGTCATATGGAGTACATTGGGATTTATCATGCCGCCGCTTCCAGCCGGAAACAATATTTTTCCTCCTGGCGTATCATATTCAATGCTGCCGCTTTCCATATAAAAAAGTTCCACTGTCCTGTGCCAGTGCCACGGTACATAACCCCCTATATACTTGTCAAGTTCTGCCCTCGAAGCGATATAGGGAAAATCTTTTTCAAAATCTGGAAGCAATTCTTCCTTGCTTCCGGTATAAAATTCAATGCTATGGATATTTTTCATGTCTGTTCACCTGTACATCTGGGATTTTGTATCTACTTTATAGGTTAAATATACGGAAATCCATTTTAAATTTTGGGTTTGTAGTTTTAAAAGTTTTTTCGCCATTGTTTCTTAGGTTCATATTTTCCACAATCATCACAGGTATACGGCCAGTTGATTTTCCATTCAAAATATTCATCTCTGGTAATCACACCGGATTTCAGTTCATCCATTCGAACCCCCCATTCTTTTAGAAAATCATTCAGAACTCCATAATCAAACCACATACAGACAGGAGCATGAGCCGGCCAGCTATCATTGTCGTGATAGTAAACGGAAGTGTCTGCTACTTCATTGCATTTTTCACCAGGAAATTTCCGAGGAAGAAACAGATGCAGGGCAGATGGATTAAATTCATCCAGCCAGAAAAGCAGTTCCATCATTTCGGAAGCGTCACGTCCAGCGGTATCATAGAGGGTATAAGGATTAACATCAAGAGCCTTAGCCATTTTATCAACCAGATCTTTTTTTGGAACACGAACACCTTTTTCATATTGTACAATTCTATGTTGATCGGTCAGTCCGATCTTCTCTGACAATTCTTTTTGTGTCATTTTCCGGAATGTCCGGATTTTTTTAAGTTTCAGATTAAAATTCATAAAGTCACCTCTGCATTAGTCCTGATAAACATTCGTTGAAGATAGTGAAATCAAGAAATGAATAACTATTTGTCCATATTATAACACAAGATAGCATAAAATCAACAAAAAAGAGTACAAAAAAGAACCTAAAACGCATGAAGTGCTATTGACATTAGCAGTAACGGGGGATATAATGGCATTAAATCGAAATAGGTACAAAAATGTATACCTATAAAACTTTTGATTATTGAACCTTGAAAATTGAATGAGCTGTATGGGTGCCTTTCGGGGCTTAAAGGTAACACAGGATTCCACCGCTGTATCAGAGAGTAGTATGTGGAAACCGAAGATACTCCGGCAACGGCTGGTATGCTTGAGAAGAAGCTGCCAGTATTCAGAAAGATTTCTGATAGAGGTCAATTGTAACGTTGACACCGCCATATACAAATGGAAGCCAACACGCCGAACAGAATGGAAAATCATCGTAAGAAGTCCAAACAAAAAGTATATGTACTGACAACGGGCATAACCGCTGTCTGGGAGGTGATGCAGAAGAATACGGAGGAAAGGAGGTATGTGCATCATGAGAAAAACAACAGAGTATAAGGCTGAGAATCGTCTGACGGTAGATATTGAAGGATTAATGGCAATGTTATCTTGCGGAGAAGTAACTGCAAAGAAAATTGCAGATTATGCAGAAGCAAGAGTGATTATTGGAAGACGTGTTCTTTATAACGTGGATAAGATAAAAAGATATCTTGATGCAATGGCAGTGTAATGAAAGATGAGAAGATAAAATACAACAACTTTCCTTCGGAATGAAAAGTAAAAAAGGGAAAATATTCCTGTAAAACAGGCAAATAAAAATTAGCATTTTGCAGGAATTTACCCTTGGAAATCATAAAATATTATGTTAATCTGTGAGCAGATATCAGACAGTATATGACTGATACAGACAGGACAAAAATCATTCCGAATAACGAAAAATAAAGTGAAAGGAATGATTGATATGGCAAGAAAAGATAATAAAGGCAGAAATTTAAAAACAGGTGAATATCAGCGTCCGGATGGACGTTATGAGTATCGCTACAAGGATGAAATTACTGGAAAGCGTAATTCGGTTTATGCAGCTGATCTGGCGAGTCTGCGAGAAATGGAAAAGAAGATCAATAAGGATATGGAGGATCTGCTTATTACAGACGCATCAGTTAAGAAGCTGACTGTAAATACTTTGTTTGAGCGATACATGGCAACAAAGAATATCAAGGAAAGAACGAAAAAGAATTATATCCGTATGTGGGACTATCGGATACGAAATACTTTGGGAAATATTCGTGTTGTAGATTTTAAGACATCTCACGTAAGGACGTTCTTTTCAGCATTGTCAGATGAAGGACTGGCACACAGCACGATCAAAGGTCTTTATGGCTTATTGAATCCCAGTTTTGAACTGGCAGTGGAAGACGGGATTATCCGTAAGAATCCGGTAACTGGAACACTTGGAGATTATGGGGCTCCGGCAAAAGAGAAAGAAGCACTGACACTGGAACAGCAGGAAAAACTTCTGAAGTTTGTTGAACAGAGTAATGTGTATAAGCCTCATCTTCCAATGATGCAGGTTATGTTTGGGGCTTGCCTGAGAGTGAGTGAAACCATCGGCTTAACCTGGTCAGATGTGGATATGAAGAATCGGGAGATCCATGTAGGTGGACAGCTTGTATATTATGAAGGTGATGAAGGATATTGTTTTCATGATTCAGAAACCAAAACGGATGCAGGAATCAGAGACATTCCTATGACACAGATGGTATATGATGCGTTCCGTAAACAGAGAGAGATGAACTTGATGCTTGGTTTGCAGAGTAATGTAGAGATCGGTGGACGCAGTGGATTCATCTTCAATACAAAGCATGGACGTCCGATTATGCCAGCGGGAGTGAACAGCTTTCTGAAAAATATTGTCAATGCCTATAATAAGAAAGAAAGCAAACTGGCAGAAGAAGAGAAACGAGAGCCGGAGCTGATGCCTCCCATTTCATCGCATGGTCGAGTTATAATAAGGACAAGTTAGAAAACTCCAGTAAATACAAGGGGTTGCACTAATTTAGTCCTTATTTTTAATTTCCTGAAAAGGGAAAAATAAAGCAGCGCTGTCATTCCAGAATATGAATTATTACAGATTCAGACTGGAAATGGATTTGTGTAAGACAAGAGTAAAAACAACAGAATTATTGTAATTATAGGACTGAATTAGCTCGCACGGAATATAGATTCCGGATGTCTAATTCAGTCCTCTTTTTGATTGATGACGATGAAAGGTGATGAAAAATGGCTAGAATTATTTCTATTGTAAACCAAAAAGGGGGAACGGGAAAATCCGCATGTACAGCTAATTTAGCAGTAGGATTAGCACAAAAGAATATGAAAGTGTTGATTGTAGATGCCGATCCACAGTCTGATGTATCCGCAGGATTTGGATATCGTGATTGTGATGACAGTAATGAAACACTTACTGCTCTTATGGATGCTGTAATGAAAGATGAAGATATTCCTTCCGAATGTTTTATCAGACATCAGGCAGAGGGGATAGACATTATCTGTTCTAACATTGGACTGGCAGGTACGGAAGTACAGTTGGTAAATGCAATGAGTAGAGAATATGTATTGAAACAGATTTTATATGGTATCAAAGATCAATATGATGTAGTCATCATTGATTGTATGCCATCATTGGGAATGATTACGATTAATGCGCTGGCTGCATCAGATGAAGTCCTCATTCCAGTTGAAGCATCCTACCTGCCAATCAAAGGATTGCAGCAGTTGTTAAAAACAATCGGTAAGGTCCGTAAGCAGATTAATCCGAAGCTGCAAGTCGGAGGTATTTTGTTTACGATGGTCGATGCTCATACGAATGATGCCAGAAATAACATGGAACTTCTCAGAAATGTATATGGAAGTCAAATTCATATCTTTGATAATTATATTCCATTTTCTGTAAGAATGAAGGAAGCAGTCAGAGAAGGACAGAGTATTTTCTCTTATGATCCGAAAGGCAAAGCTACAGAAGCTTATCGGAGAGTGACGGAGGAGGTGCTGAAAGATGCCATCTAAAAAAAGAGCAACTCCCATTTCCTTACAGCCACTTGATGCGTTATTTGGAACAAACGAAGAAACAAACAATGGAATTTGTGAGATAGAAATAGGAAGCCTTCATCCATTTCCAAATCACCCGTTTCAAGTAAAAGATGATAAGAAAATGGAAGAATTATCAGAAAGCATTACACAATATGGCGTGTTGGTTCCTGGTATTGTGCGATTGAGAGAGTCCGGTGGTTATGAGCTGGTAGCTGGTCATAGGCGAAAACGAGCATGTGAACTTGCGGGATTAGAGAAAATGCCTGTTATCATCAAAGATCTTACAGATGATGAAGCGACGGTGATCATGGTAGATTCCAACATTCAACGAGAAGAGCTGCTGATCAGTGAAAAGGCATTCGCTTATAAAATGAAATATGAGGCGTTAAAGCGTCAGGGAAAACGGTCTGATTTAACTTCTTGCCAAGTTGGCAAGAAGTTGGCGGCAGAAGAAGTCAGTCAGAATACAGGAGATAGTTCCAGACAGATTCTTCGATATATTCATCTGACAGAGTTAATCGCAGAACTTTTAGAACTGGCAGACGAGAAGAAGCTTCCCTTTAATACAGCTGTTGAAGTTTCATATTTGAGAAGTGAAGAACAACAGATATTGCTTCAGTATATGAGTAATCACAATATGGTACCGTCTATGAAGCAGGCAAAGGAATTGAAGCAGATTGCAAAAGAGCAGATGTTGACATATTCAGAGATTGACCAGATCTGTATGAATGAAAGTACTGAGAAAGTACAGGTACAGATTCCGGCGAAAAAGCTGAAACAGTATTTTCCTGAGTCATATTCTAAAGCTCAGATGGAAGAAGTGATATTTATGCTCCTGGCATCATGGGCAGAAAAACAATAATATGATATGCGAAGTTGGACAGAAGGAATGAAAAGATGATGATAGAAGATGTAATTAAAAAATCAATACTGCCACTGGCATTTATGCTATTCTGGTTCTGGATGGTATCCACCATCATGAAAGTCAGTGGACAGACAGACTTATTCTGGTGGATATTTCTTTCCGGACTTCCATTTGGAATACATAAAATGCGGCTGGTCCTGATTCCAAAAGGAATGGATATAACAGCAACACTTGGGATGGCTGCATTAAGTGTCATCATTGGAGCTTTGATTGGAAGTATCATGATTCCAGTGTATGTAATCCGTGCGGTATACGTTTTCTTACGATATATCATCGGAAAATAATTGAATATTTGATAAGAGGCAGGCTTGCGAAAATAAAATCGTAAGCTTGCCTCTTTTTTTTGTACCCAAAATCAGGCAATTCAGGGGAAATCCCTTTTGCAAATATATATACCTGGAGGATTTTTAAGATGAGAGAGCGAATTGAAAGTAAGCATGTAACAAAAGAAATCAAAAGTCAGATGCCAGTGATTCCGGTGGAAATTGTTAAAGAAAGAGGTTGTACGTTCTGCCCGTATTATCTGGGCAATTATGAGAAACAGCCACGCTGTATGATGAAAATCTGTGCCTGGGATGATGAAAATGAACGTTTCCATCCAGTTCTTCGTGGACTGATTCCATTTTACAAAGAGAAGATGGAAAAAGCAGAAGAGAAGTTCCTGGCAATGAAAAAGATTTACACAACGCTGTTAGGAATGTTTGCCGATGAAATGAAGCAGGAAGAGTTGGAAAAAGATGAATGTTACGGATGTGCCTATGGAAAATGTGGACCATGTATCGGTATCTGTTACAAATCAATGAAAGCATAGGAGGGTTAAGCCAATGAATACAACAGTTATTTCCGGGCGATTGGTAAGAAATCCTGGATACAACGAAGTGGAGAATGAAAGAGGACTTCATAAGATTGCCAAGTTTGTTCTGGCAGTCAGAAGAAATTATTCCGATGAAGTCAGTTTTATTCCGGTAAAGGCTTTTGCAAAGAAAGCAGAATTTGCCAGAGATTATCTGATGCAGGGAACGAAGGTCATGGTGGAAGGCGAGATTGTCACAGGTAATTATGAAGATAAGGATACCGGGAAAAAGATCTATACAACTGAAGTGTATGCAAATCGGATCGAATTTGCAGGTGCAAAAATAGTTGACAGACCACCGTTTCCAGAAGATGCGGAAGGGTTCTTAGAGATCCCAGAGGGCATGGAAGAGGAAATGCCGTTTAGATAGAGGAGGATAAAAGATGGTTTCAGTAGATCAGGCGTATATGGTAGGGCATATGAAAAATGCCGATGGAAGTATCAATAACAAAAATGTAGTGCTGTCAGCAGCATGTGAAGCAGCGGAACTGTTCCAGTGCATGATGTCAGTAAATCAGAAACTGGAGGACTGGCAGAGATTTAACCACACCTTGGAGATGCATCTTAGAAGTGTGGAATGTGAGAAAATCCATGATATCTGTCAGGCGGTATATGGAATGAAACATCCGTCCGATGAACTGGAAGGATTGTATCTGGCAAGAGAGGATGAACAGATATGCCTGCTGTACTATCAGGTATTTGTAGGGATGCTGGAAATCAATATTAATTCAGCCGAAGTGCTGTACAAACAGAAGGAGGAAATAATCAATGAGTAAGGTGGAGTATATGCCGGTAGATTGTCTGCAGGTGCCAAAGATGCTGTTCCAGGTGGAAAAATTCAAAAATCTGTCAAATACAGCAAAAATTTTATACAGCTTATTTCTGGATCGTTTGAAATTTGCGGTGCAGAATGGCTGGGTAGATCATAACGGAGATCTGTTTGTTATCTATCCAAAAAGCGAAATGAAGAAAGACCTGAATACGACTCGATATGGCGTAGATCAGGCAGTACAGGAACTTGTTAAGATTGGAAAGCTGGTGCGTATTGTTCAAAACAATGGAAAGGCGAACCACTTTTATATCAATGATATTTATGAAAATGAGATGGAGGAAGAATCAATGATGACATTAGACAGAATTATGGCAAATATGCCGATGGAAGAAAGAGAAATTATCATGGACAAGATGGTGGCAGCATCCAGAGATATTCTGGGAACAATTGCAGATATGGGATATCTGGATGAATATGAGACACCACTGACTCCTATGGAAGAGCGAGGCTATTACGATGAAGAAGGTAATCTTGATATTGATGCCGTAGAAGCCGATGGCTATGAGTTTGGTATGGATCTGGCATTTGGCGTGTTATCTGTTTGTGAAGGAAAGCCTGAACATGTGCTGGAAATTCAGAAATATGTAAATGAACAGTATGAGTGCTGTTCTAATAAGAAGTTTATGAAAGTTCTGGAAACAATCGCACGAATGAATGGAAACGAGGAGGTTTATATCGAGGATATGTATGCCTGCAATAAAGAAGCAAGGAATTATTATCTGAGCGAGTTAATGATGTGCTTCAACTTTGTGTTTAATGAGATGTGTCATGGAACAGGCAGTGCAGCAGGGTGTGATTTTAATAGTGAGGAAGAATAGGAAATAAGCTATGGCAGATTTTGAATATTTCAGAGCAGAAGAATCTGACCAGTTTTCTTTTTTTCGGATCCCCAAAGCTCTGTTCACAGAAAAAGAGTTTGCAAGCCTGTCCACAGACGCAAAGCTCCTTTATGGAATTCTGCTTGATCGAATCAGCCTATCCAAGAAAAATGGATGGATTGACAATGATGGTTATGTCTATATCATTTATACGATCGCAGAATTGCAGGAACTGTTGCGAATGTCGCATACGACAGTGACAAAGCTTCTTTATGAGCTTGACAGTGTGCATGGGATTGGATTGATCGAACGGTATCGGCAGGGGAATAATCGTCCTTCTGTCATATACGTGAAAAATTTTGTGAAACGGAGCAGAGGAAAGCCAGTAAGATACTTTGCTTCTGGAACGCCAGAAACTGGAAATCCAGACTGCAAGGAATTGGAAATCCGGATTGCAAGAAACTGGAAGTCCGGAACGCAAAAAAATAGAAGTCCGGACTGCAAGAATCTGGATGGAAGTAATACTAAGATAAATAAGACTGAAAAGAATCATACTGATAAGAGTAAGGGCAATACTCCCGCTTTGGAAGAAAAATTCAGTCAGTATGGTAGATTTAAAAATGTTGTTCTGTCGGAAGCTGAACTGCAGGAGCTGATGACGCTATTTCCATGGGATTACCAGAAACGGATTGATCATCTTTCTGTTTATATGAAATCCAGTGGAAAAGAATATCAGAACCATTTTGCAACAATCTGTCTTTGGGCAGAAAGGGATGGAACCAGGATAGGAATGGATAAATATGAATTTCAGGAAGGAGAAAGCCTGTGATGGAAAATAAAGTAACAGCAGATTATGTGGACGAAGAGGGATGTCTTCATTGTGGCATCTGTGGAAAAAGAAAACAGATGAAAGTCAGTCTGATGGGATTTGAGCATGTAGTGTCTTGTTTGTGCGAATGCGAGGTGAAAGCCAGACAGGAACTGGATGAAAAGATGCAGCGGGAAGAAGCACAGCGACTGCTTTATCAGAGAAAATCCGTCGGACTTCGGGAAAGAAGATTCTGGGAATGGAAATTTGAAAATGACAACGGAAGCAACCAGAAGATACTAATTGCCAGGCAGTATGTAGAAAACTGGACAGATATGAAGAGAAAAAATGTAGGATTGCTTTTGATGGGACCAGTTGGAACCGGGAAAAGTTTCTTTGCAGGCTGTATTGCAAATGCACTTTTGGAACAGGGAGAACGTGTCATGATGACAAATTTTTCCAGGATCCTAAATGAAATGACCAGCTATCAGGCAGATAAGAACCAGATTATACAAAATCTTGTGGATTATCCGTTGCTGATTATTGATGACTTGGGAATAGAACGAAATTCCGAGTTTGCTTTGGAGCAGGTCTATAATGTGATAGACAGCCGCTATTGTAAAATGCTTCCGCTGATCGTAACAACGAATCTGGGACTGAATGAAATGAAATCCACAGATTTAGATACTGCCCATCAGCGTATTTATAGCAGAATACTTGAAATGTGTGTTCCCATCTATTGTGGTGGAGAAGATAAGAGAAAAGAAGAAGGGACAGAAAAACTCGTACAGGTACAGAGCCTGATTACCGGTTAATCTGTCCTTTTTTATTGAAAGGGGGTGATTGCCATGATTACAGATCTGGACAGCAGTTAAATCGCTGAAAGGAGGGAAAAGTCATGCAGGAAGAGGTAACTCAGAAAACGGTCACGTTCTGTATTCGGACTACCAAAATCACAGCAGACCTGTTGAGAAAGGTTCTTGCTGCGTATCTGCGGCATCATAAGCAGAAATCGGTAGAGAAGAAAGCACAGAAAAATCAGCCGAAACAGGGAAAGGTCACGGTAAAAGAGCTGGCAAAGCAGAATGCCGGGATGGTCAATATCGAGATCACGAACAAAAATATCAAGTCCTTTGAACGCTATGCCAGAAAATATGGAATTAACTATGCTCTGAAAAAGGACAAGAGCAAAGAGCCGCCAGTTTATCTGGTATTTTTCAAAGGACGTGATCAGGATGCCCTCAATGCTGCTTTCCGTGAGTTTTCCCAGAAACAGATTCAAAAAGCGAATAAACCTTCGATTCACAAGCGTCTGGCAGCTTACCGGGCAATGATGCCAAAGAAGACGAAGGACAAAGTAAAGAACCGGCATCAGGAGCAGAGTCGATGAAGAAACAGATCGGCAAACCTCTGATGCAGAAGTGGAAGAATAAGATCGGGGTCAGGCTGTCCGCCCTGGATAAAAAGAAACTGGTTCTTACCAATCTCCCATATGCTCTGGCTGCGTTCTATGCAGACCGGGCATTTTTTCTTTACCGGAATAGTCCGGGAGAAGATATGGGGAACAAACTCTTATATGCTATGGAACACGCAGATCGGATTTTTGCTGGTTTTGTGTTAAGCAATAACTGGAAAGATCTGCTGGCAGGGATTACGGTTGCAGTCGTTTTGAAAGTGCTGGTTTGGCAGAAACAGTCAGATGCAAAGAAACTCCGAAAAGGAATCGAGTATGGTTCAGCCAGATGGGGAAACGCTGAGGATATCAAACCTTATATGTCGGAAAATCCGTGGATGAACATTCCATTGACAGCAACAGAAGCACTGACGATGGAGAGCAGACCGAAGCAACCGAAATATGCAAGAAATAAAAATATTGTAGTTATCGGCGGCAGTGGTTCCGGTAAGACACGTTTTTTCGTAAAACCATCGGTCATGCAGATGAACTGTTCCATGGTCATTACAGATCCCAAAGGCACTCTGATCGAGGAGTGCGGGAAGATGTTAGCAAAGGGACCGCCGAAGAGGGATAAAGATGGAAATGTCATCAAAGATAAATCCGGGAAAGTGGTATATGAGCCTTATGTGATTAAGGTTTTGAATACGATCAACTTTTCTAAGTCTCTTCATTACAATCCATTTGCTTATATACGGTCTGAAAAAGATATCCTGAAACTGGTGACGACAATTATTGCAAACACCAAAGGGGAGGGAGAAAAATCTTCCGAGGATTTCTGGGTGAAAGCGGAGAAACTGCTGTACACAGCACTGATTGCCTTCATCTGGTATGAGGGTGATGAAGAGGAGAAGAATCTGAATACTCTTCTGGATCTTCTGAATGAAAGTGAAACCCGTGAAGAGGATGAAACTTACCAGAACCCGGTAGATATGATGTTCCAGGAACTGGAAGAAAGAGATCCGCAGCACTTTGCGGTCAGACAGTATAAAAAATACAAAATGGCGGCTGGTGTAATAAGATGAAAGAGACTTTTTAGTACCTTAACAGATTAAAGATTCTCTTTGAGCTTATTACTTTTGGCTCAAATACAGAGGAAAGGAGCAGAACATGAGTAGTGAGAAAATAATTGTATTATATGAACGATTAAGCCGAGAGGATGAGAACCTTGGGGAGTCGTACAGTATATCAAATCAAAAGAAGCTGCTGGAAGATTATTGCAGAGAAAAAGGGTGGACCAGGTTCAGGCACTTCACTGATGATGGTATATCCGGCACAACCTTTGACAGACCATCCTTTAAGGCTATGATACAGCTTGTGGAAGATGGAGAAGTGGAAACCATTATTCTAAAGGATATGAGCCGGTTAGGGCGGGATTATCTTGTGGTAGGTCAGCTCCGGGAGTTCTTTCGCAAAAAGGGAGTTCGTCTGATTGCAATTAACGATAATCATGACAGTTACAATGGAGATGACGATTTCCTTGTATTCAGGGATGTTATGAATGAAATGTATGCCAAGGATATCAGCAAAAAGATAAAATCCACATTCAAATCCAAGGGAAAATCCGGAAAGCATGTGGCAAGTGTTACACCATACGGATACCTGAAAGATGAAAATGACGGAAACCATTGGATTGTGGATGAAGAAGCTGCCGAAATTGTGAGGCTGATATTCAAATGGACTATTGATGGGCTGGGTCCTTATCAGATAGCAAAACTTCTGCAGGAGAAAAAAGTGGAAATACCGGCAGTGCATATGGCACGCTTCGGGCAGGGGAATAACAGAAACAAGAAAGTGAAAGACCCTTATGGATGGGGTTCTTCTACAGTAGTCGGGATATTGAAGAAAAGGGAATACTTAGGTCACACGGTCAATTTTAAAACACAGAAGCATTTTAAGGATAAAAAGAGCCATTATGTATCAGAGGACAACTGGGTAATATTTGAGAATACGCAGGAGCCGATTATTGACCAGCAGACCTTTGATACAGTGCAGAAATTACGGGAAAATGTAAGGAGATACCCGGACGGATGGGGAGAGCATCATGTTCTTACCGGTCTTATGTATTGTGCTGACTGTGGTGCAAAAATGTATGTGCACCGGACAAGCAATGGAAAGAGGATTGCCCAGTATACCTGTTCTGCTTATACCAAGGTACCTTGCGGAACATTGTGCAAGACACAGCACAGGATTAACGAGTCAGTGGTGCTGGAACTGATAGGAGACACACTCAGGGCAATCTTTGAATATGCAAAGTATGACCGGAGCGAGTTCATAGACACCATAACAATGGCACAGTCAACACAGGAGGATGCAGAGGTAAAAAAGGTCAGGGCAAGAATCGCAGTGGCTGGAAATCGCTGTGAGGAGCTGGAGAAGCTAATCTGCCGTATTTATGAGGACAATATTCTCGGCAAACTACCGGACAGCAGATATGAGGTTCTTGATAAGCAGTATGCCAGGGAAAAAGCGGAGCTGGATGCAGAGATTAAGGAGCTGGAAGCGAAGCTCACAGAATATGAGAAAAGCAGAAATTCTGCCGGCAAGTTTATTGCACTGATTGATAAATATGAGAAGTTCGAGGAACTGACACCGGCAATGGTAAATGAATTTGTTGATAAGGTGCTGGTGCATGAAAGAGACAGAAAGGGGAGCATCCAAACCACGCAGGAGATTGAAATCTATTTCAATTTTGTTGGTCGGTATGTTCCACCGGCAATGATGACAGAACCTACTGCTGAAGAGCAGGCTGAGATTGACCGGATTAACAGAATCAAGGACAGGAGACATCAGCAGTATTTACGAAGAAAAGAAAGTGGATGGCAGAGGAAATATGAAGAGCGTGTAAAAAATGAAAAGCGTGCAAAAATGCAGGCAATGAAAGAAGAAATCCGCAGGCAGGACAGGGAGAACGGAGTCTATGCAACGGCAGGCAGTCTTGCATTGGAACCGACGATTGGAATGCCTGAATAGGATTTCGCAGAAAGCACTTGAGAGAAGTCTTGGGTGCTTTTTTCATGCTCAAATTTCCGCAGGAAATGCAGGGCAACCGGAGAAGTTGAACTGTGTTATCCGTCCTGTGGGATGACAGATTTCAACTCCTTCGGAGCAGAGTACAGAGGTGCAACCTTTGTCGGAGTTGAGAGGCAGAGCCTTCATCAGGTCAAGGGCAGAAGCCCTGCCCAGTTTATTGTCGTAGCGACAATAAGTACTGGGTATTACTTGCCGCAAACGCAAGGGTTTATCGGCTCCGCCATCAAAAAAACAAAACAGTGGAGAGGAGAGAAAAGACAATGAAAGCTTCAAGGCATAATGGCAGAAGTGGAAAGCATGGAGTCTATGATGTAAAGCATAATGACAGGGATTTTGATGTGGAGCACAGTGAACATATTGATTCGGAAAGAACAAAGCAGAATGTTTACTGGGACTGCTATCAGGGTTACAGTTTTGCGGGCAGTTCCCAAGAGAGGCAGTTTAATTTTACAGAAATTGAGCGTGCCTATTACTATGAGCATTATTCAGATTTTGTGGATGCACAGAATGAGAGGAATGAGCAGGCAAGGCATCCGGAGAGAAACAGAACGATTGATGATGTACTGAAAAACAATAAGACCTGCCCGGAAGAAAGCGTGATACAGCTTGGCAATATAGACCATGCGGTTACACCGGATGTGCTAGCTAAGGTATCAGCAGAGTTCTTTGACGAGTTCAATAAAAGATATGGCTCCCACATTCATATATTGGACTGGGCACTGCACCTGGATGAGGCAACCCCGCATATTCATGAGAGGCATGTATTTGACGCAAAAAACAAATATGGAGAATTATGTCCCCAGCAGGATAAGGCACTGGAAGAGCTTGGCTTTGAACTGCCTGACCCAGCAAAAAAGAAAGGGAAATACAATAACCGGAAAATGAACTTTGATGCAGAATGCAGAAAATTGTTTTTGGAGATAGCACAGAGAAACGGAGTGCAGGTGGAGTGTGAGCCGGTTTATGGTGGTGCAGGCTATCTTGAAAAGCAGGACTTTATAATTGAAAATCAGAAAAAGCGAATTGCAGAGAAGCAGGCAGTTCTGGATGAGATTACCATGAGAGTTTTGGATATGGAGAATTTTGTGGAACAGGTAGCTGAGGATGCCTATGAAAAAGCGTGTGAGGCAGTATCTGATACAATGGCAGAGCAGACCAGGGCGGAAGATATTGAGGAGCTTCGCAGATATAAAAAGTGGCTGACCTCGGATGAGAGAAAGACACCAAAGGACAAGCGGGATTTTGTCGGAAGGTGTCTTGATAATTTGGAAAACAGGCTCAGGGGCATGGCACAGAAAGTAGCCGGGAAAGTAATGGAAACATTGCAAAATCCACGCATAAAGGAGCAAAAGAAGTCTGAGGTAAAGGAACATGCAAGGAAGTCAGTCCGTGCCCTTCTTGAGGCAAACAGGAAGCTTGTAGAGGAGCAGAGAGCAAAGGTGGCAGAAACACCAGCACACAAAAAAGCAAGGGGAGAGGAATTGGGATAAGCATGAATGTATTTGCAGTAGTGAAAGAAAATGTCACTGCAAGGCAGGTGGCTATGCAGTATGGCATCAAAATCAACCGGAGTGGGCTGGCTTGTTGTCCGTTTCATAAAGACAAGACTCCCAGCATGAAGATTGATAAGAGATACTATTGTTTCGGCTGTGGAGATACCGGAGATGCGATAGATTTTGTGGCAAAATATTTCGGGCTTGCACCAAAGGAAGCTGCAATGAAGATTGCATCTGACTTTGGACTGAATTATGACGCAACCAACCGGGCACCACCGAAAAAGATGGCACCAAAGAAAACACCGGAGCAGATACTGGATGAAGAGCAGAAGCAGTGTTTTTGTGTTCTGTCAGACTATTATCATCTGTTAAGGAAATGGAAAACAGAATATGCACCGAAGAGCATGGATGAGGAATGGCATCCCTGCTTTGTAGAAGCTCTGCAGAATATCAGTAAAGTGGAATATCAGCTTGATACTCTCCTTGAAAAGGATATTCCTGACAGAGCTTCTGTTGTTTCTGACATTGGAAAGGGGGTGAAGTCGATTGCAGGAAGAATTGAAGAGTATCGGAGAAGTCAGGGCGATGCTGGAGAGCACAGAAAAGGGAGAAGTCAGGAAAACAGTCGGTAACTATCGTCTGATTTTGATGAATGACCCTAATCTGCAGGGTGCATTCCGTCTGAACATGTTTACGGATAAAATCGACATTACAAGGGATTTGGGATGGTATCGTGAAAGCGACAGCCTGACGGATGTTGATTTGAAATTCCTTGTTGTCTACCTTGAAAAGCATTATGGATTATCCAACGAAAAGCGGATTGAGGATGTGATAAAGGTCGTGGCAAATGAAAACAGATACCATCCGGTTCTTGACCGCATCAATTCCATAACATGGGATGGCAGGGAGAGGATACGCTATGCACTGCATCACTTCTTAGGGGCAGAGGTCAGTGAGTACACCTATGAGGTAATGAAGCTTTTTATGATAGGGACGATAGCAAGAATTTCATGCCCGGGCATCAAGTTTGAAGTAATGCTCTGCCTGGTAGGTGGTCAGGGAGCCGGTAAATCCACTTTTCTGCGTTTCCTTGCCATGGAAGATGACTGGTTTACGGATGACTTGAAGAAAATGGATGATGATAATGTATACCGAAAAATACAGGGGCATCTGATTATAGAGTTCCCTGAAATGGTGGCAATTCTCAATGCCAAGAATGTGGAAGATACCAAGTCCTTTATGAGCAGACAGAAAGACACTTACAAGACCCCATACGACAGGCATCCCAAAGACCACAAGAGGCAGTGCGTGTTTGCCGGTTCATCAAATTCGCTGGATTTCCTGCCTATGGACAGGTCGGGAAACCGAAGATTTCTGCCTATTCTTTGCAATATGGAAGAGGCGGAAACTCATATACTCGATGATGAAAAGACATCAAGGGAATATATCGACCAGATGTGGGCAGAGGCTATGGAAATCTACAGGAGTGGCAAATGCCAGCTGAGGCTTCCGAAAGAGATGGAAAAAGAGCTTTGTGAGTATCAGAAGCAGTTTATGCAGGAAGATACCAAGAAAGAGCTGATTCTTGACTATTTGGAGCATTACGAGGGAAGCATGGTATGTTCAAGGCAGTTATATTCTGAGGCATTGGGAAATGACGGAAATCCGGCACAATGGGAAATTCGTGAGATTAATGACATTATGAATAACTGCAGTGATTGGATTGCCTTTAGTAATCCAAGACATTTTCCTGAACCATACCGCAGGCAGAAAGGATGGGAGAAGCCTGACAACAGAGGTCAGGATTTTCAACCGATAACCAAGGAGCAGATGGAGCAGTTATCATTGCCACCGGAGTGGATGGAGAGATAAATGCCTGATAGGTTGTCGGCTGGTTGTCTATCCCGTTGCCAACCCCGTTGTCGGTTCTATGTTCTATAAAACCTTATATTTACTATGTTTTTAAGGGATATATATAGTTCTGACAACGAAAGCAACGGAATATTTGAGAAAAAGTAAATTTAGGAAAAGTAACTATAAATAAAAGGAATTGAGAGTTTTTAGAGGTCGGTTGTCAGCTTCCGGTTGTCAGCTGAAAGAGGCTCTTCCTTACCAGGCAGACATAAAGGAGAACACAAATGGAGAATAGAAAATCACACACACCGGTAGCACTCAGAAAGCAGATAGGTGGCACAATGTATGTTGTGAGAGTGCATTTCAATGAGGATGCCGAAGAAAGCATGAAGGACAAGATAAAGAGGCTGATTGAGAATGATGTTAGGGCAAATCAGCATACGGCATAGGTAGAAAAGCATATGGAAAACTTGCATATATTGTGGTATAATTAGTATGTTCAATAAGAGCGAAAAATAAGAATATTCTTAACAGATGAATTTATGGAAGGGTGAATTTATCATGAGGAAGAATGTAAAAATCATTGTTGGTGTCGTTGTGCTTATTCTTGTACTCGTTGTTGGTTCTTTTGTAGGACTCATAATTAACCGTACCAACGACCATAAATTTGGGAGATATGTATCAACGGAAGGTCCTTGGGGAATGACTGCCACCTGGGTATCGGAGGACAGTGCCAGTTATCTTGTCTGCAAGAAGGAAAACGATGAACCGTTTGCCAATGTTACAGCCTATTTTCAGGGTGTGGACGGTTGGCAGGCCTATGAGTTGAATAGCATCGATAGAATTGTTTATCTGGACATTGTAAAAGATGGCGTTGTTGTTGACGGCACCAGCGGCTATATGAAATTTGATGGAACTACATTTACTATTACAGATCTGGACAAAGATACCTTTGGTGCAGATGAATTTCATTATGTCATTACCGATAAGGAGTTCAGTCCCGATTAAAGTGTCAAACCTATTCCAGTTTGGGCATGAGGTTGCCGAAAATCAAAAGTGAATAAAAATGACTTTATAGCCATTGTGGAGAAATCTACAGTGGCTTTTTTCATGCAATGAAATGTATGGGTACTAAAAAGTCTTTGACATTTTGTTTCAGGCAAAACGGCGAAGTCGATTTTGATTTCCTGTGGTGCCAGACTTGCCCCATTTGATATCGCAGAGCTTCGTGAGATCATGTCTTACGATGAAATGGAACTGGATAAGATCGGAGACAGGAAAACAGCCTTGTTTCTGATTATGTCCGATACGGATACCACATTCAACTTTGTGATTGCGATGCTGCAGTCACAGCTTTTCAATCTGCTTTGCGACAAGGCAGATGATGAATATGGCGGCAGACTTCCGGTGCATGTGCGTGTCATCGCTGATGAGTTTGCCAACATCGGACAAATTCCTCAGTTTGACAAGCTGATCGCAACCATCCGAAGCAGGGAAATCTCTGCTTCTATTATTTTGCAGTCACAGAGCCAGTTAAAGGCAATGTATAAGGATAGTGCAGATACCATTCTGGGCAACTGTGATACGACTTTATTCCTTGGTGGGAAAGAGAAGACCACATTAAAGGAAATGAGTGAGCTTCTGGGTAAGGAAACCATTGACCTGTATAACACTTCGGAGACAAGAAGCAATCAGAAATCTTTTGGACTGAATTATCAGAAACTGGGGAAACAGTTGATGACAGAGGACGAGATTGCAGTCATGGATGGAGGAAAATGTATCCTGCAGATCCGTGGTGCCAGACCATTTTTCTCAGACAAATATGATATTACGAAACACAAAAACTATCGGCTTCTTGCAGATGAAAACGAGAAGAACCGATACAAGGTTGAGAAAGAGTTAAATCCGCAGTACACACCGAAATCTGAAGAAGAGGTGGAAGTAATTCAAGTAGATCTGTCGGAGTAACCTTGGGAATGAACGAAAAATAATAAGGAAAGGAATAACTGACATTAGGTGCGCCGGCTTTTTAGTCGGTGTTTTTTCATTCCCGTAAACACCTGAAAAAAGTCAGTTTTGGTGAATGTATATGGCATTTTTTAGCAGTGCAATTACAACTTTAAAAACTCTTGTAGTCGCAATCGGTGCAGGTCTTGGCGTGTGGGGTGTCGTAAACCTTCTGGAAGGATATGGGAATGACAATCCCGGCGCTAATGCTCATGTGCCATAAAGTAACACACAAGAAGTTGATAGACAACAGCCCGTTATTCCGTAAAAATTTCAAAGTAGAATTTCATGGAAGCCATACAAATTGTGTGGCTTCTTTTGCTTAATAAGCAAAGATAAATTTTCTAATACCCTATTGACAAAAGCGTTTGCCTTGAATATAATGTACTTGTACGATAAGTACATTAAAGAACAAAGGAGGGGCGTTGTGGAAATTATCATAAGCAGTAATACGAGCAAGCCAATTTATGAGCAGATAACTTCACAGATAAAAGCCATGATTATGAGTGGCGAGTTAAAAACCGGCGATCCTATTCCCTCTATGCGGGCGCTGGCAAAGTCCATTCATGTGAGTGTTATTACCGTTCAAAAAGCGTATGAAGATTTGCAAAGGGACGGTTTTATTGAAACAACGGTAGGCCGAGGAAGTTTTGTGTCGGCACAGAACAAAGACTTTTATCAGGAAGAACAGCAGAGATTGGCCGAAGAACATTTGCAAGAGGCCGCCGATATTGGGCGGATAAGTGGAATATCGTTGGAAAAACTGATTGAATTACTGACGATATTTTATCAAGAGGAGGATTAACTATGAACGCTATTTTGCAGGTTGAGAACTTGACAAAGCAATACGCCGATTTCAAGTTAGACCATGTTTCGTTTTCGGTTCCGAAAGGAACAATCATGGGGCTTATTGGCGAAAATGGAGCCGGAAAAAGCACAACTATCAATGCTATTCTTGATTTAATTCATAAAGATGATGGAACAGTTACTTTTTGGGGGCAGGAATTATCGTCCACAAAACAAATCAAAGAGGATGTTGGCGTAGTGTTTGACGGAATTAACTTCTATGAAACGCTCACTCCGGCCAAAGTCGGGAAAATTGCTGGTGCTGCCTACAAACAGTGGGACGGCCATCTGTTTCAAGACTATCTAAAGCGGTTTCAACTTCCAGCGGATAAGGAAATTAAATCTCTGTCCAAGGGAATGAAGATGAAGTTGTGTATTGCCGTCGCCCTTTCCCATAACCCCAAGCTACTGATTTTGGACGAAGCGACAAGCGGCCTCGACCCTGTAATGCGTGATGATATTCTTGATGTATTTCTTGAATTTGTTCAGGACGAAAATCATTCCATTTTGATGTCCTCGCATATCACAACAGATTTAGAAAAAGTCGCAGATTACATTACATTTATCCATCAGGGCAAGGTTCTTTTTTGTAAAACGAAAGATGAACTTCGTTATAACTATGGTATTATCCGCTGTGGCGCAGCACTGTTCGACCAGCTCGATAAAGCGGAAATTCTGGCTTACCGCAAAGATGATTATCAATGGAATGTGCTGGTAGCTGACAAGGAAAAAGCCCGGAGAAAATATAAAAATGCCGTAGTGGACGACGCAACAATCGACGATATTCTGCTGCTGTATGTGAAAGGAGAGCAAGCAAAATGAAAAGTCTTGTTTTGAAAGATTTATTTAATATCGGCCACAATGCGAAATCTATGCTATTCATCCTTGTGGTTTTTGCCGTTGCGCTTATTCCGTTTTCCGGCGTAGAAGGCTATATTTTTGTATGTGCGATTTTGTGCAGCATGATGATTGTAACAACCTTTTCTTTTGATGACAGTTCTAAATGGACACGGTATGCTATGATAATGCCAGTTTCCAAGAAAGAATTGGTTGCTGGAAAATTTATGGTGCTGGCTATCTTCTGCGCCATTGGCAGCCTCTTTGGGCTGATTATTGGTTTTATCGGTGGCCTAATCACACATAAAATCGTACTCGACATAGTAGGGATTGGAGAGCTTCTGTTTTTGACACTCGTTGCATGGGTAATCTCCCTTATTTTTGGAAGTATGTCAATTCCTCTTGTGTTCAAGTTTGGCGCAGAAAAAGGCCGTGTTCTGCTATTAGTATCATTCCTCATTCCGGCAGGGATTTGCTTTGGAATATATCAGCTTCTTACTATGCTGGGAGTTGCATTGACAGACCAGATTGTATTTATTCTTCTCTGCTGCTCACCGCTTCTGGCGTTGGCATGGTGCTATGTGATGTATCAAATCAGTTATCGCATTTTTGTAAAGCAAGAGCTTTGATTTCTATTGGGAGGTATCTATATGGGAAGCAGAAGATTTGAAATTACTGAAACCGCAGGAAGTGTGAAAGGCTTTTATGTGGTAGTGGACAGAGAAACCGGGGTCAATTACCTTGTGGCAAAGTTTGGAACTGGCGGGGGTATTTGTCCCTTGATTGACAAAGACGGAAAACCGATTATCAGCGAGTAGCAAAGCCAGCCGAGCCAGTCAACGGTCAAGATAAACAGCGCATACTGCGCTGCCGTTGACAGCCCCGCCCGCCTTTGCAGATAGGCAATCAAGGGGCGACAGCAAGGAGTGCTGCCGCCCTTTCCCATAATCGAAGAAAGGGGGATTTTCCATGACTGAATACGAAGCCTATCAAGAACATATCCGCTATACCCATGATACCTATTGCCGGATTGTTATTCGCCATGCGTCCTTTGACGCTGCCCGTATGCTGGCGGCGAGATGGAAACGGGAAATCTCCCTTGAATATCTGACCGAAGAAAAGTTTGTCCAACTAAGCACCACAGACGAGTATTTTCAAGTGCCGGACTATGGCGAAACTTATCCGTTCTCTGTCCGGGGGCAGACGATACTTTTAGATAGCTGTTCTCTTGCGGCTGCTCTTGCCCGATTGCCGGAACAGACGCAGGAAGAAATCTTTTTGTACTACTTTCAGCACTTGACGCAGAAAGAAATCGGAGAACAAAGCGGCTGGACACGCAGCACAATCGGGCGGCATATACGGCTTGCCTTGAAGCGGCTAAAAGAGGAAATGGAGGTGCTGTCCCATGAGTAACCGACTTCTCCCCTATGACACTATCATAAAGGCACATGAGGGCGACCCCATAGCGATACAAGCCGTCCTTGACCGATACGCTGGATATATCCGCTACTTCTCTAAGATGAACGGCTATTACAACTCTGATATGGAGGACTACATCAGAACAAAGCTGATTGAAAGCCTGTTCAAGTTCCGGCTTGACCGATAACATAGAAACTGAATATCCCGCCGCCCCGCAGCGGCACATGAAGCAGTAAATCCGAAAAAGATTTGCTGCTTTTTTTGCGCTCATTTTTGGCAAATTTCCAAAAGTTCCGTATTAGATAGTGAAACCAAAAAAAGGCTGCCGTTTTTTTAGACAGCGGGCAAAACGCAGCTTCCGAAACGCCTTATTGTCGGGAAAGACCGAGCCGCCGGAAAAGTTCTTGCCGGAAAGTCCGTCATTTTTGCTTTTTGCGGTGTTGTAGGGAGTAAGGGAAGAACGCCAGCCCGCAGCCTTTTATGAAAAAGCTGGTTATAGATTTTCTGAAAAAGTGGCAGTAGCAAGTGAGGGCAATCCGGCAGCCTTTTATAAAAAAGCTGGTTGCGATTTTCTGAAAAAGTGGCAGTAGCAAGTGAACGGCAGTCCGGCAGTTTCTTAGAGCAAGATTCTACCGCAGTACCAAAATTCGCTTTTCGCTCATTTTGCTCCTGCGGGAATCTTGTTGGGGAGTGCCTTCCCCAAACCCTGCTTATGCGGCTTACGCCGCTTATCCCGCCGCAGCCATGCGGCAGCCGAAAGGAGGTTTTTACCATGCGAAAACGATACAACACGCCGCACCGCAGCCGGGTAGTCAAGACACGCATGACCGAGGAAGAATACGCCGAGTTTGCGGAAAGGCTTTCTGCCTGCAACATGAGCCAAGCCGAGTTTATCCGGCAAGCCATAACCGGGGCAGCCATACGCCCCATCATAACCGTTTCCCCCGTCAATGACGAGCTGCTTGCCGCTGTCGGGAAGCTGACCGCCGAATACGGCAGGATCGGCGGCAACTTAAACCAGATAGCCCGGACGCTGAACGAGTGGCACAGTCCCTACCCGCAGCTTGCCGGGGAAGTACGGGCGGCGGTTTCCGACCTTGCTGCCCTAAAGTTTGAAGTCTTGCAGAAAGTGGGTGATGCTGTTGGCAACATTCAAACATATCAGCTCTAAAAATGCCGACTATGGCGCAGCGGAAGCCTACCTCACATTTGAGCATGACGAGTTTACCATGAAGCCCACCCTTGATGAAAACGGGCGGCTGATACCGAGGGAGGACTACCGCATTTCTTCCCTTAACTGCGGGGGCGAGGATTTCGCCGTTGCCTGTATGCGAGCCAATCTCCGCTATGAGAAAAACCAAAAACGGGAAGATGTGAAAAGCCACCACTATATCATCAGCTTTGACCCACGGGACGGGACAGACAACGGCTTGACCGTAGACCGGGCGCAGGAGCTGGGCGAGCAGTTCTGTAAAGAGCATTTCCCCGGACACCAAGCCCTTGTATGCACCCACCCGGACGGGCATAACCACAGCGGGAATATCCATGTGCATATCGTCCTCAACTCCCTGCGGATTTATGAAGTCCCGCTTCTGCCCTACATGGACAGACCAGCCGACACACGGGAGGGCTGCAAGCACCGCTGTACCAACGCCGCTATGGAATATTTCAAGAGTGAAGTTATGGAGATGTGCCACCGGGAGGGGCTTTACCAAATCGACCTCTTGAACGGCAGCAAGGAACGGATAACAGAACGGGAATACTGGGCGGCAAAGAAAGGGCAGCTTGCCCTTGATAAAGAGAACGCCGCCAGAGAAGCCGCCGGACAACCGACCAAGCCCACCAAGTTTGAAACGGACAAGGCGAAGCTGCGCCGGACGATACGGCAGGCACTTTCCCAAGCTACCAGCTTTGACGAGTTTTCTTCCCTTTTGCTGCGGGAGGGCGTGACCGTCAAGGAGAGCCGGGGGCGGCTTTCCTACCTCACGCCGGACAGAACAAAGCCTATCACAGCCCGGAAGCTGGGGGACGATTTTGACAAGGCTGCTGTCCTTGCCCTGCTTACGCAGAACGCCCACAGAGCCGCCGAAAAGCCTAAAGCCATACCGGAATACCCACATACCCAAAAGGGACGCTTGCAGGAGGAAAAAACCGCAAAAACCGCCCCGGCAGACAACACCTTGCAGCGCATGGTTGACCGGGAAGCCAAGCGAGCCGAGGGCAAGGGCGTGGGCTATGACCGCTGGGCGGCAAAGCACAACCTAAAGCAGATGGCGGCTACCGTTACCGCCTACCAGCAGTACGGCTTTTCCTCCCCGGAGGAACTGGACGAAGCCTGTTCTGCCGCCTATGCCGCCATGCAGGAAAGCCTTACAGAGCTGAAGCAGGTGGAAAAGACGCTGAACAGGAAAAAGGAGCTGCAACGGCAGGTACTTGCCTATTCCAAGACCCGCCCTGTCCGGGACGGGCTGAAACAGCAGAAAAACGCCAAAGCAAAAGCAGCCTACCGACAGAAGCACGAAAGCGACTTTATCATAGCAGACGCAACCGCCCGTTATTTCAGGGAGAACGGCATTTCCAAGCTGCCGGGCTATAAAGCCTTGCAAGCAGAGATTGAAAGCCTTATCAAAGAGAAAAACAGCGGCTACAACGATTACCGGGCAAAACGGGAGGAATACCGCCGCTTACAGACTGTCAAGGGCAATATCGACCAGATTTTACGCCGGAGCGAGCCGCAGCGCAGAAAGGAGCAGAGCCATGAACGGTAATATCCCCCGCATGGACTACCGCCAGTACCGGGCAGCCCGCCGCCTTGTGCATGAGTGCTGCAACTATGACAGCGGGAATTGTCTGCTTTTGGAGGACGGCGAGCCTTGCGTCTGTGTGCAGAGTATCAGCTATTCGCTGCTCTGCCGCTGGTTTACTGCCGCTGTCCTGCCCCTTGATGAAGCACTGGAAGCCGCCCTCTTGCGCCGGGGAAGCCGGAAACGCTGCGCTGTCTGCGGGGCGTTCTTTGTCCCCAAATCCAACCGGGGGAAATACTGCCCGGACTGCGCCGGACGCATGAAGCGGATAAACGCCGCCAAACGGAAGCGGAAACAAAGGGAGAAATGTCACGCTTTAGGGCATTTCAAACCCGCATAAATCAAGGCTTTTTTGGAGGGTGTCAAAGGGTGCGTGATACATTTATCCTTTTCCCCCGAAAACGCCCCCTAAAAGCGTAACAGAACCCATAGACAGACACCACAAGGAGGTGAACCCTATCGCTGATTATATGACCGCAGAAACGGAGCTGCCCGCTTACCTGCCTTACCCCCGTTTCCTGCTGAAAATGGACATATCCCACACCGCCAAGCTGCTGTATGCGCTGCTGTTAGACCGTTCCACCCTTTCGCAGAAGAACGGCTGGCAGGACAGCGAGGGGCGGACATACATTGTCTACCCCATAGCAGAGATAGCGGAAATGCTGGATAAAGGCTGTACCACCATAAAGGGCGCACTGAACGAACTGGACGCTGCCGGGCTGCTGGAACGCAGACGGACGGGCTTTTCTGCCGCCAATCATCTGTATGTGAAAGTGCCGGATATTCCAGTGGTACAGTTTTCCGACCAACTGACGGACGGAAAACCGCCCCTCATAAGGGCAGGAAACCGACCAACTGACAGCCGGAAAACTGACCTTATGACGGACGGAAAACCGTCCCCTAACCAAACTAATATAAACAACCTAATAGAGAGCCAAACAAAAAGAGCGAGTGAGGGGCAGTCCCCTGCCGCTTATGGCAGATATAAAAATGTATTCCTTTCTGACGCAGAACTTTTGGAACTGGAACAGGACTTCCCCGGCAAGTGGGAGTATTACCTTGACCGGCTTTCCTGCCATATCGCTTCCACCGGGAAGCAGTACCACAGCCATGCAGCCACCATTTACAAGTGGGCGCAGGAGGACGCTGCCAAAGGCAAGGCTGCCCCGAAACAGGGCATACCCGATTATTCATGTAAGGAGGGCGAGAGCTTATGAAAAACGAGATTGAAGCTATGATTACGGACATTACAACCACTACCGCCGAAGCGGAGGACTACACAGGCGAGGACGGGCTTTTATACTGCGGCAAGTGCCATACGCCCAAAGAAGCCTACTTTTCAAAAGAAACCGCCCAATGGTTAGGGCATGACCGACACCCGGCAGAGTGCGACTGCCAACGGGCAGCCCGTGAAAAACGGGAAGCCGCTGAAAGCCGACAGAAGCACCTTGAAACAGTGGAGGACTTGAAACGCCGGGGATTTACCGACCCTGCTATGCGGAATTGGACATTTGAGCATGACAACGGCAGAAACCCGCAGACCGAAACCGCCCGCTTTTATGTGGAGAGCTGGGAAACCATGCAGGCTGAAAATATCGGCTACCTGTTTTGGGGCGGCGTGGGGACAGGAAAAAGCTACCTTGCTGCCTGTATCGCCAACGCCCTTATGGAAAAAGAGGTTGCCGTTCGCATGACAAACTTTGCAACGATACTCAATGACCTTGCCGCCAGCTTTGAGGGCAGGAACGAATATATTTCCCGCCTTTGCAGCTACCCCCTGCTGATACTTGATGATTTCGGTATGGAGCGAGGGACAGAATACGGGCTGGAACAGGTTTACAGCGTGATTGACAGCCGTTACCGAAGCGGCAAGCCGCTGATCGCCACGACCAACCTCACGCTGGAGGAATTGCAGCACCCGCAGGACACGCCCCACGCCCGTATTTATGACAGGCTGACTTCCATGTGCGCCCCCGTCCGCTTCACGGGCAGCAACTTCCGAAAGGAAACCGCACAGGAAAAGCTGGAACGCTTAAAGCAACTGATGAAGCAGCGAAAGGAGAGCCTATGACAGAAACGAAACAGACAAGCACCACCAAAACAGACCGCCGCCCGGACTGTGTGACGGAAATCCGCATGGGCAACTCCGTCCTTACCGTTTCCGGCTTCTTCAAGCAGGGCGCAACCGACACCGCAGCCGACAAGATGATGAAAGTGCTGGAAGCGGAAGCTGCTACACAAAAAACGGCGATTTGACCGACCATAAAGAAGCAGATTTGACGCTTTTGCCGCTATACAGACAGCCGCCCCATGTGGTACAATCAAGGTACGGAATAGTGGGGCTGGCTGTCGGAAACGGAGGATTTTATGTTAAGACAGACCAACCAACAACCAATTACCGCCCTTTACCCAAGACTTTCCCATGAGGACGAGCTGCAAGGCGAGAGCAATTCCATTTCCAATCAGAAGCGTATCCTTGAAACCTATGCAAAGCAGAACGGCTTTTCCAATCTGCGCTGGTACACGGACGACGGTTATTCTGGTGCGAACTTTCAAAGACCCGGTTTTCAAGCCATGCTTGCGGACATTGAAGCCGGAAAAGTAGGGACAGTTATCGTAAAGGATATGTCGAGGTTAGGGAGAAACTACCTGCAAGTGGGAATGTACACGGAAATGATTTTCCCACAGAAAGGTGTCCGCTTCATCGCTATCAATGACGGAGTGGACAGCGCACAGGGCGACAATGACTTTGCCCCGCTGCGGAATATCTTTAACGAATGGCTGGTGAGAGATACGAGCAAGAAAATCAAAGCAGTAAAACGCTCAAAAGGCATGAGTGGCAAGCCCATCACAAGCAAGCCTGTGTATGGCTACCTCATGGACGAGGACGAAAATTTCATTATTGACGAGGAAGCTGCACCCGTAGTCAAGCAGATATACAACCTCTGCCTTGCCGGGAATGGTCCGACCAAGATAGCCCGTATGCTCACAGAGCAGCAAATCCCCACGCCGGGGACGCTGGAATACCGCAGGACGGGCAGCACCCGCCGCTACCACCCCGGCTATGAGTGCAAGTGGGCGACCAATACCGTTGTGCATATCCTTGAAAACCGGGAATACACAGGCTGTCTGGTAAACTTCAAGACGGAAAAACTCTCTTACAAAGTCAAGCACAGTGTAGAAAATCCCCCGGAAAAGCAAGTGATTTTCGAGAATCACCACGAGCCTATCATAGACACCCAAACATGGGAACGGGTGCAGGAGCTTCGCAAGCAGCGCAAACGCCCCAACCGCTATGATGAAGTGGGCTTGTTCTCCGGCATACTGTTCTGTGCAGACTGCGGCAGCGTCATGTATCAGCAGCGATACCAGACGGACAAGCGCAAGCAGGACTGTTATATCTGCGGCAGCTACAAGAAGCGCACCCATGACTGTACGGCGCACTTTATCCGCACCGACCTCTTGACCGCTGGTGTACTCTCCAATCTGCGGAAAGTGACCAGCTATGCGGCAAAGCATGAAGCCCGGTTTATGAAGCTCTTGATTGAGCAGAACGAGGACGGGGGCAAACGCAGGAACGCCGCCAAGAAAAAGGAACTGGAAGCCGCCGAGAAACGCATAGCCGAGTTATCCGCTATCTTCAAGCGGCTGTATGAGGACAGCGTGACCGGGCGCATATCAGACGAGCGTTTCACAGAACTGTCGGCAGACTATGAAGCAGAACAACGGGAACTGAAAGAAAGAGCCGCCGCTATCCAAGCGGAGCTTTCCAAAGCACAGGAAGCCACCGTGAACGCAGAAAAGTTTATGAATGTTGTCCGGCGGCATACCAGTTTTGAAGAACTTACCCCTACTCTGTTGCGGGAGTTTGTAGAGAAAATCGTTGTGCATGAGTGCAGCTATGACGAGAACAAGACCCGCAGACAGGACATTGAGATTTATTATTCTTTTGTTGGCAAGGTGGACTTGCCCGAATAACCGCCCGACCTATCCGACACAATGCGCAAGTGCCGGATAGGAACGGCAAAATTTTTTACACTTCTATTACTTCTTTATCACACATCAGCAAAGAGCCAGGGCATCAAACAGCTGATGGCTGGTGCCGGAATCATGCTGCTGGGAACTACCCTGATTCCACAGCTGGCAACATTGTTCTCTTAAGAGGAGTGGTAGATGAACACCATCATTGAGAGAATTACGGAAGCGATAAAGGATATCCTGATCGGGCTTATCAAGTCATGTTTGGATAACATGTTCACGTCTGTCAATGAGCAGGTGGGAACCATAGCCGGGCAGGTGGGACAGACACCGCAGGGATGGAATGCAGGGATCTTTAATCTGATCCAGAACATTTCCCAGACAGTAATTGTCCCCATTGCGGGACTGATCATCACCTTTGTCTTGTGCTATGAGCTGATTACGATGGTAACGCAGAAAAACAATTTCCATGAATTTGAGACTTACAACATTTTCCTCTGGATTTTCAAGGCGTATGTAGCCATTTATTTGGTGACAAATACGTTCAATATCACGATGGCGGTCTTTGATGTTGGCCAGCATGTGGTCAACAATGCCGCCGGGGTGATCTCCGGGAACACAGCGGTGGATGCATCAGAAGCAGTCGCAAGGATTGTGGATGCACTGGAAGATATGGAACTGGGGGATTTGTTCCTGCTATCCATGGAAACGCTGTTGATCAGTATTACCATGCGGATTCTGTCGATCATCATAACCGTTATTTTGTACGGAAGAATGATAGAAATTTACCTTTATACTTCCATAGCACCAATTCCGTTTGCCACCATGACCAATAAGGAATGGGGCAATATCGGAAACAACTATTTAAAAGGCTTGTTCGCACTGGCATTTCAGGGATTCTTCATGATGGTCTGTGTGGGAATTTATGCAGTTTTAGTAAATGCAATGACCATATCCAGTGACCTTCATGCAGCAATGTTTTCAGTAGCGGCGTATACCGTGATTCTTGCATTTTCATTATTCAAGACCGGAAGCCTTAGCAAATCAATATTCAATGCCCACTAACGGGCAGGAAAGGAGCGCATACCATGGCGTATGTACCAGTACCAAAAGACCTTACCAAGGTCAAAACAAAAGTAGCGTTAAATCTGACAAAGCGGCAGTTGATTTTCTTTTCACTTGCCGCAGTTGTGGGAATTCCGTTTTATCTGTTCATGAGAAAACCAATCGGTTCCAGTATCGCTGCCATTCTGATGGTAACGATCATGCTTCCGTTTTTCTTCATGGCGATGTATGAAAAAGACGGGCTTCCCTTTGAAAAAGTGGTGGCAAATATCATTCGACAGAAGTTTATATGTCCAGCGGTAAGACCATATAAGACAGAAAATTTTTATCAGGAGATTTCCACCCTTGTAAAAAAGGAGGGTGTGCCGGATGGCAAAAAAGACAAAGCAGGAGGCTCAGCAGGAGCGTCTGTCCCTGGCGGAAAAAAGAAACCGTCAGGAAAGAAGAAACAAAAAAAGCAGAAAAGAAAGAGAACAGGAAAAGCGTAGGAAGAAGCAGGAACGGGATCGTAGGAAACAGAAAAACATTCCTACAACTGCACAGCAGAGTATTCCGTATATTCGGATGCTGCAGGATGGTATCTGCCAGGTGACAAAGACCTTTTTCTCTAAGACAATTCAGTTTTATGACATCAATTATCAGCTGGCTTTAAATGAGGATAAGACCACGATATTTGAGAATTACTGTGATTTTTTAAATTACTTTGATTCTTCCATCAGTGTGCAGCTGTCCTTTATCAATCAGCAGGTGGATGTGGCTGAATTTGAGAAAAGTATTGATATTCCGGATCAGAACGATGACTTCAATGCCATTCGTGAGGAGTACCGGACCATGTTAAAAAATCAGCTTTCCAAGGGAAACAATGGTCTGGTGAAAACCAAGTATATCACTTTTGGAATCGAAGCAGAAAGCCTGAAGGTGGCAAGACCAAGGCTTGAAAGGATTGAAGCCGATATCCTGAACAACTTTAAAGTTCTGGGAGCACAGGCACATTCCTTAAATGGTCTGGAGCGACTGGAGATTCTGTATCATGTGTTCAACCAGGATCGGATTGAACCATTTAAGTTCCAGTACAAGATGCTGCCGGAAACAGGATTAAAGACCAAAGACTTTATTGCACCAACTTCCTTTAACTTTTCCAAGAATCAGACATTTCTGATGGGAAAGACCATGGGAAGCGTGAGTTATCTGCAGATCCTGGCACCGGAGCTTACAGACCGGATGCTTGCAGATTTCCTGGATGTGGATGACAGCATCAATGTCAATATTCATATCCAGTCCATTGACCAGAGTTCTGCGATCAAGATGATCAAGAGCAAGATTTCAGATTTGGATAAGATGAAGATTGAAGAGCAGAAGCGGGCGGTACGTTCCGGGTATGACATGGATGTGCTTCCATCGGATCTTGTGACCTACGGGGAAGAAGCAAAGAATCTGCTGGAAGATTTACAGTCCAGAAATGAGCGTATGTTTCTTGTGACAGTGTTGGTGATGAATACCGCAAAGAAGCGTCAGAAGCTGGATAACAATATCTTCCAGGTACAGGGTATCGCACAAAAATACAACTGTTCCTTAAAACAGCTGGACTATCAGCAGGAAGCAGCATTGATGTCCTGTATTCCACTGGGAGTCAATCGAATTGAGATTCAGAGAGGGCTTACCACATCGGCAACAGCGATCTTTGTGCCATTTACGACACAGGAACTGTTCCAGGAAGGGGAAGCTCTTTATTATGGATTGAATGCATTATCCAACAACATGATTATGGTTGACCGGAAGCGTCTGAAGAACCCGAATGGACTGATTCTTGGTACACCTGGTTCCGGTAAATCCTTCTCAGCAAAAAGAGAAATTACGAACTGTTTCCTGATTACGGAGGACGATATTATTATTTGTGATCCAGAAGCCGAGTATTATCCACTGGTGCAGGCACTGCACGGACAGGTCATCCGGATTTCACCGGTATCAGACCAGTATATCAATCCGATGGATCTGAACCTGAATTATTCAGAGGAAGATAATCCGCTGTCCTTAAAGGCAGATTTTATTCTGTCCCTGTGTGAACTGATTGTCGGTGGAAAGAATGGACTGGAACCGGTAGAAAAGACGATCATTGACCGTTGTGTGCGGCTGGTCTATCAGGAATATCTCGCTGATCCGGTGCCAGAGAAGATGCCGATACTGGAGGATTTATATAATCTGTTGCGGAAACAGGAAGAGCCGGAAGCACAGCGTCTGGCAACTTCATTGGAGATTTACGTTACAGGTTCCCTAAATGTATTTAATCATCGCACAAATGTGGACATCAACAACCGTATCGTATGTTTTGATATCAAGGAGCTTGGAAAACAGCTGAAGAAGATCGGGATGCTGATTGTGCAGGACCAGGTATGGAACCGAGTGACGATCAACCGTTCCGCTCATAAATCCACCCGTTACTATGTGGATGAATTCCATCTTCTCTTAAAAGAAGAACAGACAGCAGCCTACAGCGTGGAAATCTGGAAGCGATTCCGTAAATGGGGCGGTATTCCGACAGGAATTACCCAGAACATTAAGGATCTTTTAGCTTCCAGGGAAATCGAGAATATTTTTGAAAACTCTGATTTTATCTATATGCTCAACCAGGCATCCGGTGACAGGCAGATTCTGGCTAAACAGTTGAATATTTCACCAACCCAGCTGTCTTATGTAACCAACAGTAATGAGGGTGAAGGACTTCTGTTCTATGGAAATGTGATTATTCCGTTTGTAGACAGATTCCCGAAGAATTCCCTTTATAAGATTATGACAACCCGCCCGGAGGAAACAGCCGAAGCAGGGTAATACAGGAGGAGTAAAACAATGTTACAGGTAATTTCATATGGATTGACATTTTGTGGCGGTGCTGTATTTGGCATCGCTTTTCTTTGTTTATTACAGGCAGGGAAAGGGTATCCGAAGAAGGAGGAGTAATCAGTGGCAGAACAGAGAATGAAAGTCAGGGATAAGAAAGTCCAGAAAATGACCAAGGATGGTCTGGTGGAAGAAAACCTGACGGATAAATCTTCTGTTCGTGTCAGTAACCGTGCCAGTGATGTGCAGATGGGAGGAAAACAGGGGGAAAAAGAAGTAAGCCTTGTGGATAAGTCTTCCCGCCAGTCTGAACGGAGTGGGAAAAATATTCGTCCCTCTGTGCAAAAATCCAGAGATGCACCGGAACTGATACGGGCAGAGAAGCAAAGTGAGGATCTTGGACAGAGTAGAAAACAGCAAAATAGAAAAAGAATCCGTGCTGAAGTCGGAAAAGAATCCAGACTTGCAGAAAAATCCGAAGCCGGACAGTCAGGGAGACTGAAAGAAAAACGTGCGGATCTATCAGAAAACAGAGGAGACAGCCGGAGAAATCAGACCGGTGGTAGCAAAAAGCCAAAACAAAAACAGCGTTTGAAGTTTGCTTATGAGGAAACTGGTGCTTCTGTGAAAAATGATAAAGATATGGAGAAATTGAACCAGATGGATACGGATGGAGTCAATTTCCGACATCAGAAACAGAAGGAAAAAGCCAAAAAGTTTTCTTATGAGGAAGCAAAAAAGAAGAAGGAAGCAAAGCAGCATTCCAAGAAGGCACAGGTCTATCAGGCAAATGATGGAGAAGCTCCTGGAAAGAAGAAATCCCGCTTGAAGTTTGGCGAAGGGGAATCTGTGAAAACAGAAAAAACTTCTGTTGTCAAGAAAGCAGGAAGTGCAGCTTCCGCAGCATTGCACCGTGAGATCAGCAAAAATGAAGACGATAATGCGGCGGTAGAAGGTGCCCATAAGTTAGAAGAAAGCGGCGAAGGTGTTTACCGGCTGGAACAGAGAAGTGCCAGACGCAGGAAACAGAGGGCATTCAGAAAAAGAAGCAGACTTGAAAGACAGGAAGAGAAACAGACACAGGCGGCAGCCCGTCAGGAACAGAAGAAACTGAAAAAACAGATTCAGAAGCAACAGATCAAACGGGATTATGCCAAAGCGAAGCGAAGTGAACAGACAGTAGGAACAGCTACAAAAGGTACGATTGATTATATCAAGAAGATTGGCGGCAAAGTCACCAACTTTTTTAAAGAAAACCGGAAGGTGTATATCAGTGTAGCAGTTCTGATCGGATTGATGTTTCTGATCATAACGAATGTCACGTCATGCTCTGCAGTGTTTTTACAAAATGTGATCACTTACACCGGAACCAGTTATCTGTCATCGGATCAGGCAATCCGGGAAGCGGAACTGTATTACACACAGCTGGAAGCTAATCTGCAGGAGTGGATCAACAATATGGAATCTGAAGAACCAGGACATGAGGAATACCGATATAACATCGGACCTATTGAGCATGATCCGTTTATCCTGATTAGTTATCTGTCTGCAAAGTATGAAGAATTTACTTTTGAACAGGTCAAGCCGGAGCTGGACGCCTTGTTTGCAGAGCAATATCATTTAACTACTGAAGCAGTCAATGAGACTGTAACGGAGACAGCAACAGTAAGAGTTGGAGAATCTTTGGGACAGGTTGTGACCAGTGGATATTGTAACTGTCCAATCTGTTGTGGTATTTGGAGCGGAGGACCGACTGCCAGTGGAGCATATCCAACTGCCAATCATACCTTAGCGGTAGATGCTTCCAATCCGTTTGTTCCAATGGGAACAAAGGTAGTTATGAATGGTGTCGAATATACCGTAGAAGATACCGGAGCTTTCGCAAGATACGGTGTACAATTTGATGTCTATTATGACAGTCATGCGGCAGCATCTGCACATGGACATCAGACCTGGGAATGTTATCTTGCAGATGATAACGGAAGCAATGAAGTCGAAGTGACCAGAATCAGAGATGTGGACACGCTGAATGTAACATTGACCAGTGGAAACCTGATGTCAATCTGTCAGGACAGGTTGGGATTTTTCCAGAAAGAACTGTTCAGTGCCTACAACGATACCAAAGGCAACCTGCAGATGTTTGCAACACCGGTTGATTTTAACTGGTATTCCAGTGTGACCAGCTATTATGGATATCGGATTCATCCAATATCAGGAGCAAATCAGTTACACAATGGTATGGATATCGGAGCACCGGAAGGGACAAAAGTAATGGCAGGGCTGACCGGAACGGTTACAACTTCTGCTTATAACGACAGCTATGGCAATTATGTTGTAATCAAGGACAGTAAAGGCTATGAACTGCGGTATGCACATTTAAGCAGCCGGAGTGTATCTGCAGGTGCATCCGTCACGAAAGGTGATGAGATCGGTCTTGTAGGAAATACCGGAAATTCTACAGGAAGCCATCTTCACATTGAACTTTTGAAAAATGGAGAGCGGTTAAACCCGATCTTTTATCTGGAAACAGGAGAAGGGACAGGCTTTGGTGGTAATGAATATACCAGTGAAGCAGCGCAACGTTTACTGGAAGAGGCTGCAAAATATCTTGGAACACCGTATGTGTGGGGCGGATATTCCCCAAGTGGATTCGATTGTTCCGGATTTGTCAGCTACTGTCTGGTTCATTCCGGGGTAAGAAATACGGGAAGGCTGACTGCACAGGGACTGTACAACATTTGTACGCCAGTATCCCAGTCAGAAGCACAGCCAGGAGATCTGATCTTCTTTACCGGAACCTACGATGCAGGAGAACCAGTAACGCATATTGGAATCTATGTGGGCAATGGTCAGATGATCCATTGTGGGCATCCGGTTCAGTACACGTCCATCAACTCTCCATACTGGCAGAGCCATTTCTATGGATTCGGGCGATGGTAAGGAAAAGGGCGGTATAACAGCCGCCCGGAAAGGAGAAGAGATGAAAAGTCTTGAAAAAGCAACGGCAGATTATGAGAAAGCCAAGGAAAAAATGGAAGCATCTAAAGCCAGATATGAAGCAGATTTAAAGCGGTTCAAGGCTGCGGAGATTGCAAAAACAGAAGCAGAAAATCTGGAAATTGTAAGAATTATCCGTGCAATGGATATGAGTATTCCGGAATTGGAAGCTTTTAAAAAGAAAATGAAAAATGAGTTGCCCGGCAGGGTAGAAATACAGAAGGAGGAAATAAAAGCCGATGATGAATCTGGAAAAAATGAAACAGAAGAAGAGAACAAATACTAAAAGCAGGGTAAAAAAGAGTCTGCTTGCAGCAACGACATTTCTTTGCCTGACAACACCTTTGCTCCAGACACAGACTGCTTATGCAGCTGAGAATACCACGCCTGCAATCACGATTGAGAAACCGGATGGATGGAAACAGGGAGAAACAACCATTGCTGTTACGGTAGATGCCAGCCATATGCCGGAAGGTTTCTCAATAGCAAAGATTGAAGCAAAAGCAGGAAAAGATGGAAGCTGGCAGGATGTAACTGGAAGCGGAAGTATCACGATCACAGGAAATCAGACAGTGTATGTGCGTGTGACAGATGGTGATGGAAAGGTGTATGAGCAGAATCGTTCTATTAAGTGTTATGACACGGAAAAGCCGACACTCTCTGCTTCCCTGACAGATGGTGTGCTGACGATTCAGGGGAATGATACAGTATCCGGGATTACTGCAGTAACAGTTAATGGCACCACTTATACAGATCTGAAGGATGGAATGCTGAGAGTGCAACTGACACAGAAAGATTTTACTACAAAACAGATTGAGATTACGGTAACAGACGGTGCCGGAAATACTTCTGAAAAGTATGTGTTGCAGAATCCTTATTATGAATGGGCAAAGAAGCAGGCAGAGAAACAGAAAACCTCCAGTGACAGCAATGGTGCAATGGCAACTACGACCAGTGCAGATGCAACGGGAACTGAAAAAACAACGACTTCTCCGCTTCCGCAGGATGCACAAGCTTCTGAGCCAACAGATGCAAAAGGAACTGTGGATGATCGGACAGTGACAGGTATTGAGGAACAGCTTAATAAAGAAGGCGAGACAGCAGATTCTGTTACTAAAACAGCTACGGAAGGCACAAAAGAGTTTTATACCATTTCAACTAAGAGTGGTAAGATTTTTTATCTGATCATCGACAATTCAAAATCTCAGGATAATGTGTATTTCCTTACAGAAGTCAGCGAGAAAGATCTGATGAACTTCACACTTTCTGATTCCGTGACACTTCCGGAAGTAGATACTGTTTATGCAGAACCAGAGAAACAGGCTGAAGAAGAAAAGCCGGAAACAACTGAGACAGCTGAGAAAGATAAGGTAGAGGATGAAATCCAGATGCCAGAAGATAAAAGTCCATTTGGAACGTATCTTCTGATTGCACTGGTTGCAGTAGGAGCTGCGGCAGGAGGATATTACTTCAAAGTCTATAAACCAAAGCATGAATATGATGACGAGGATGAGATGGAAGAGGATGAAGATGAATCCGAAGATTCAGAATCTGAAAAGCGGGAAGTAGACGATGCAGATGAGCAGGAAGAAAGTATAGAACCAGAAATCCTGAGAGACGAGGATTTTGATGATGCTGTGCTGGAAGATGAAGAAGAGGAGCAGGAGTAAATGAAATTAGTGATTGCAGAAAAGCCATCGGTTGCGATGGCACTGGCTTCCGTGATTGGAGCCAGAACAAGAAAAGATGGCTACGTGGAAGGAAACGGTTATCTCGTTTCCTGGTGCGTAGGACATCTGGTTGGATTATGTGATGCATCAGAATACGATGAAAAATATAAAAAATGGAGATATGAAGATCTGCCGATTGTGCCGGAATGTTGGAAACACAGGGTATTGGAAGGCACGAAAAAGCAGTTTGGAATCTTGAAAAAACTGATGCGAGATTCCAAAGTAGATGAAGTAATCTGTGCTACAGATGCCGGGCGGGAAGGAGAACTAATCTTCCGTCTGGTGTATGAGCAGGCAGGATGCAAAAAGCCGATGAAGCGGCTCTGGATCTCTTCCATGGAGGAACAGGCAATTAAAGATGGATTTGCGTCATTAAAAGACGGTTCGTGTTATGACAGTCTCTATCAGTCAGCACTTTGCAGGGCAAAGGCAGACTGGCTGGTGGGAATCAATGCGAGCCGTCTTTTTTCCGTTCTGTATAACCAGAATCTGAAAGTTGGAAGAGTACAGACACCAACACTTGCCATGATCGTGGATCGAAATCAGAAGATCAAGGAATTTACCAAAGAAAAATATTATATGGCTCATATCAAGTTTGACGAGATGGATGCGGTCACAGAGCATTTTCAGAAAAAAGAAGATGCAGATAGAGTGGCTGCGGACTGTATGGAGCGTATGTGCGAAGTGGAAAAGGATGATGTGAAAGAAAAAACGGTCCGTCCTCCGAAGCTCTATGATTTGACCACTCTGCAGAGGGAAGCAAACAGAATGTTTGGTTATACCGCACAGCAGACATTGGATGCCGTGCAGGAGATGTATGAGCAGAAGCTGGTCACTTATCCGAGAACAGACAGCCAGTATCTGACAGATGAGATGGGAGAAAGCACTGAAACACTGATTCAGATGTTACTTGGGAAAATGCCTTATGCTGAAGGTCTGGAATATCACCCAGACGTGAGTAAGGTATTAAATTCAAAGAAAGTATCCGATCACCATGCGATTATCCCAACCATGGAAGTAGCCAAAGCAGATATTGGTGAACTGAAAGAACGAAACCGCAAGATTTTGTATCTGATCAGTGCCAGGGTTCTGACAGCAACTGCAGATCCTTATATTTATGAAAGCCATAAATGCCAGATCACCTGCAATTATCATACGTTTTATCTCACAGCAAAGAAAACAAAGCAGGAAGGATTCAAGGCGATCGAAAATAAATTGAAACAGTTCTTTGGCGTAAAGATTGAGAAAGAAGAGCCGGAGCTGGATATCTGGGCAGGCAAGCATTATGGTCCCTGTGATTCTTTGGTATCGGAGCATTTCACACAGCCACCGAAACAGTACACAGAAGATACCCTGCTTTCTGCGATGGAACGTGCAGGGAATGAAGAACTGACCGAAGATACAGAAAAGAAAGGACTTGGTACTCCGGCAACAAGGGCAGCAATCATTGAAAAACTGATTCAGTCTGGTTTTGTGAAAAGGGAAAAGAAAAATCTGGTGCCGACAGATGATGGTAATGTATTGATTACAGTTCTGCCAGATGAGATTAAATCTCCGAAGATGACCGCAGAGTGGGAAATGGCATTGAATCACATTGCCCAGAATACAGAGACAGCAGATGAATTCCTAAATGGGATTACAGAACTGATGCAGGAACTGGTTGCCAGGTATCAGGGAATTTCAGAAGAAAAGAAAAATCAGTTTCAGGGAAAGGCAAAAGGAGAAGTCATTGGCAAATGTCCCCGATGTGGAGCAGATGTCCAGGAAGGGAAAGTAAACTTTTACTGTTCTGACCGGAACTGTACTTTTACCTTATGGAAGAATGATAAATTCCTTGCGAGTCAGGGAAAAAAGATGGATAAGACGGCAGCAAAGAAGTTCCTGTCTAAAGGAAAAATCCATTATAAGGATCTGGTATCAAGAAAAACAGGGAGACAGTACGAAGCAACTGTGGAGATGGTTGATCCCGGAGAGGGAAATGTACAGTTCAATCTGATTTTTCCACAACGATAAGTAGTGTATTGCAGGCAGTCTAAGGACTGTCTGTTTTAATACAAATATATGAAAGAGAGGACCTTAGCATGAAGAAAAAAGGTAATTTTAGAAAAGTAGTATCTGGCTTGCTGGCAGGCATGACAATGCTTAGTACAGTGCTATCTCCGATGACGGCATATGCAGCGGAGATCCAGCCAGAGGAGAAACCTCCACTTTATGAGGAAGTGAAAGACCTTCTGGATGAAGATGAGGTGGTGACTGCCAAAGATTATGAAATCGAAACAGGCAGTGTATTTAATGTGAAATCAGATTATACCGGACTGGAAATCAAGGATGATAACAAGGTTAAAGTCACATTTGAGGAAGCAAAGAATGATAAGAATGAGGATTTTACGACAGATCATGCGGACACTTACAAAGCGGTCTATTATGTGGAACCGGTAAATCAGGAGCATCCGAAGTACCAGATCAGCCGAAAGCTGATTGTGCGTGAGAAAGAAACAGAAGTGCAGACAGAAACTGCAGGGAGTGAAGCAGTAACCGAATCAGAAACAGCTGGCAGTGAACAGCAGACAGAGGAAACGGAGAATTCAGAAGCAGACTCGGAATTGCTTCCAACAGAGGAAGTGACGGAAAGCGAGATAGAAGAATTTGATTCTCAGGCAAGCGAACTATTACCGGATATGGAAGAAGATACTGAAAATACAACGGATTCGGAAACAGGTCTTACAGTATCGGATGCAATGGAGCAGGCGGAAGAGGAAGGAATTGATTTATACGCCATGGAAGCTGGTGAAACAGTCACTTTTATGGCAAAGACAAGTGCAAGAAGTGTACAGAAAGTATCTGTTACAAGAGGAACTCTGTATCGTTATGCGGATTATGGTTATGGTTCTTATCTTACCTATCAGTATACGGTTCAGTTTGGAAATGTATCTGCGACTGCTTACTGTGTACAGCCATCAAAACCGGGACCAGGAACAGGTAATTACACGATTAGTAAAGTCGGAGATGGAAAAACATTAGCTAAGGTATGTTATTACGGAACCAAGGCAGCAGGAGATGAAGGATTCTTTACAGAAGAGAATGGTTATGGAAATCTTAGTGCTGGAGCAAAATTCATTCTTGTTCATCTGGCGGCTTCTTATGCTAATGGAAGTGGCGACGCTTTTTCCGGAGCGAATAGTACAGCCAAGAATTTAGCAATGAAATTGTATAATTATTGTGTTTCACAGCCAGAAATACCGGATGTAGCAATGTCATTTTCTGATGGAGATGTAAAAGCTTATGTGGATGGCAATTCACAGAGAACCAAAGATATTACATTCAAAGCAGATAAGCTACAGACAATTACGATGAAGCTTCCGTCTGGTGTGAAACTTCATAATCTAAGCACAGGCACAACAAGTAAAGCTGGTGCAAGTGTAGAAATTTGCGGAGGAACAAAGTTTTATCTTTCTGCACCACTGACACAGGTGAGTGACGTGGCACAGAGCTGGTCTTCTACAATGAAGGGAAGTATTACAAAAGATTACTCTGCTTATAAAATCACCACCGGATCTGACACGCAGGATCTTGCGTTGGTATTTGGTGAAGGTGTGACAGATGAAAAATATATTGATTTCAAAGTGTCTTGGATTGAACAGGCTACGATCGAAATCGTAAAGAAAGACGATACAGCGGATGTCAATCTTGCAGGTGCAGTATTCGGTGTATACAGCGATGAGGCATGTACAAAGCTGATCACTCAGATGCCGGCAACAGATAAGAATGGAAAATCCTCTGTTACGATCATCAAGACACAGGATACCGTTTATCTGAAAGAGATCACAGCGCCACAGGGATATGTAGTAAATGCAACGGCAACAAATGTGAAACTGGTAGCAAGTAAGACCTCGGCTGTGACCGTGGAAAACAAGGAGCAGCTGGCAGAGCTTACCATTTACAAAGAAGGTCAGGTTCTTATCGGTGCAGAAGTCAGTGAGAGTGGAACCGTATTCCAGTATGAGAACCGCAGACAGAAAAATGCAGTATATAACGTGTATGCCGGAGCGGATATCGTAACTGCTTATGGCACAAAAGTGTACAGCAAAGGTGACTTGGTAAAAGAAAATCTGACAACAGGTGAGAATGGTTCTGTCACACTGAAAAACCTGCATCTTGGAACCTATGTGGTAAAAGAAGCAAAAGCACCGGACAATTTCTATAACGGCAGCGAAGAAAAGCCAGTGACTCTGACCTATGCCGGACAGAATAAAGAAGTTGTATTTGCAGATGTGACTTTTAACAACGAGAGACAGAAAGCAGATGTTTCCGTAGTAAAACAGGATAAAGACATCAAGAAACCACTGAATGGCGGTATTTTTGCTCTGTATGCATCCGATGATATTAGAAATGCAGACGGAACCGTTGTTGTGAAAAAAGGAACACTGATTGAGAAAGCAACTACTGGAGCAGATGGGAATGCAAAATTCACAGCGGATCTTCCGATTGGATATTCCTATTTTGTAAAAGAAGATCAGGCACCGGAAGGCTATGTAAGAAATACAGAAGATGTGTATACGTTCAAGTTTTCTTACACCAATGATAAAGAAGCAACCGTATCATTTGCCCATACCTTCAGCAATGACCGTGTGACAGCAAAGATCAATTTATTCAAAGTTGATAAAGAAACAGGAAAAGCAGTACCGCAGGGAGATGCCACACTGAAAGGTGCAGTTTATGGTCTGTATGCCCGTGAAGATATCGTGCATCCGGACGGAGCAACTGGAACTATTTATAAAGCAGGAGAACAGGTAGCTTCTCTTACAACAGATGACAAAGGACAGGCTTCTGTAAATGGCTTGTATCTTGGCAAATATTATATCAAAGAGATTACACCTCCGACCGGATACCTGGCAGATACAGAAGAGCATGATCTTACGTGCAGTTATGAAGGAGATATGACATCAGAAGTAAAAAGAGAGTGCACTTCCAGTGAGCAGGTCATCAAGCAGCCATTCCAGATCATTAAAGCAGCCAACAATGGAAAGACCGATGCAGATCTGTTATCCGGAGCTGGATTTACAGTTTATCTGAAATCTTCCCTTACAAAGAAAGCAGATGGAAGTTATGATTTTGATTCTGCAAAACCAGTAGTGAGTGGAGAAAATGGAGCAACTGAGATTTTCACAGATGAAAAAGGGTATGCCTGCAGTATTCCATTACCATTTGGAAGCTATATCGTGCGTGAGACAACAACACCGCACAACTACAAGCCAGTCGATGATTTTGAAGTGAATATCACAGAGCATCATCCAAATGAGCCACAGATCTGGCGAGTGCTTCTGGATGAAGAGTTTAAGGCAAAACTGAAAATCGTGAAAAAAGACGATGAAACAAAGAAATCCGTCCTGATTGCAGGAACAGAATTTAAAGTGTACGACTTGGACAACAAGAAGTATGTGGAACAGGTAACAACTTACCCAGTGACAACAACCCATAAGTCCTATTTTACGGACAGCCAGGGATATCTGATCATGCCGAAGAATCTGAAGATCGGACATTACCGCATTGAGGAAGTCAACGCACCGGAAGGGTACACAATCAACAAGAACTATGTAGAGATTGCGGTGGATGCAAACACAGCATACCAGATGGATTCTGAGAGCGGAGATGCCATTATTACGGTAGATTACGAGAACCATCCGGTAAAAGGAAAGCTGACGATCTATAAAAAAGGTGAAATGCTGACCGGATTCAAAAAGGATTTTGTTTATGAAGAAAGATACCTGAAGGGTGCGGAATTTAATGTCTATGCAGCTGAAAATATCTATACACCGGATTATCAGAAAGATGAAAACGGAAACAGACAGCTGATCTATGCAAAAGATGCACTGGTAACAACGGTAAAGACTGGAGAAAACGGAAAAGCAGTTGCAGAGAATCTGCCGCTTGGTTCTTACTATGTAGTAGAAAAGACTGCACCGGAAGGATTCGTACTGAACCATGACAGATCAGAAGTCGCATTTGTCTATGCCAATCAGGATACACCTGTGATCGAACAGGAAGTGACTGTTGGCGATGACCGACAGAAAGTTACAATCCAGGTAGAAAAACAGGATGCAGAAAATGGTGCAACCGTAGCTGGAGCTGTCTTTGGTATCTTTAACAAAGCGGATATTAAGGCGGATGGAAAAGTGATCGTGAAAGCAGACACACTCTTACAGGAAATGACTTCTGATAACGATGGACTTGCAGCATGTACGCTGGATCTGCCACTTGGACAGTATTATGTGAAGGAGTTAAAAGCACCGGCGGGATTTGTATCCTCTGATGAAGTTCTGAATCTGGATGCTTCTTACCAGGGACAGGATGTGAAGACAGTAAAACTGAAAACTGTGAAAAAGAACCAGCTGACAACAGTAGAAATCACGAAATCTGATGTAACAACAGGTGTGGAGCTGGATGGGGCAAAACTCACCGTTCTTGATAAAGAAGGAAATGTTGTGGATCAGTGGACGTCTGTAAAAGATCAGCCACATGTGATCAAACGCCTGACAGTTGGAGAGGAATACACTCTTCGTGAGGAAATGGCACCTTATGGATATCTGAAAGCAACGGATGTGAAGTTCACTCTGGAAGATACCGCAGAGATTCAGAAAGTAGAGATGAAAGATGAAGTACCGACAGGACTTCTGATCATCAACAAAAATGGAGAGTTTTTGGATAAGGTAACACTTTTGGATCATGTAAAAGGTACCGTGGAGCATCTTTTTGAGTATGTAACCGGAAGCCTTACAGATGTGACGTTCGATGTATTTGCTGCGGAAGATATCAAAGCGGCAGATGGTGTCAGTGAAGATTATTTCAAAACCGATGAAAAAGTGGGAACCATTACCACAGATTCCAATGGTATTGCACAGATGGGAGATCTCCCGGCTGGAAAATACTATGTGAAGGAAGTAAAAACAGCCCATGGTTATGTGCTGGACAAAGAGCCGAGATATGTTGACCTTTCCTACCGTGATCAGGACACACCAGTCATCACTTATGATGAGAAATGGCAGAATGCCCGTCAGAAAGTAAAGGTTACGGTTCTGAAGAAAGAAAAAGATACAGAACGTGTCCTTGCAGGTGGTGTCTTCGGTCTTTATACCAGTGAAAATATCAAAAATGCAAAGGGCGAGGTACTCCTTGAGAAAGACAGTCTGATTGAGCAGCGAGTAACGGATGAAAAAGGACAGATTACTTTTACGGCAGATCTTCCAGTAGATGGAAAATACTATGTGAAAGAAATCTTTGCGCCGGACGGATTTATTACAACAGATGAAGTACAGGAATTTACCTTTGAATATGCCGGAGAAGACCAGGCAGAAGTAAGCTACGACTTTATTTTTGAGAATCAGCCAACTACAGTGGAGCTGACCAAAACAGACCTGACAACAGGAAAAGAACTTCCAGGTGCACACCTGAAAGTAACGGATTCAGATGGCAATACAGTAGATGAATGGACTTCTACGGAAGAATCCCATGTGATCAAAGAACTGGTTGTTGGTAAGGAGTACACCATGACAGAGACAAAACCAGCAGATGGATATGTCACTGCAGAAAGTATTACTTTCACAGTAGAGAATACAGCAGAGGTTCAGAAGCATGAGATGAAAGATGATGTGACAAAAGTGCAGATCAGTAAGACGGATATCACAGGAGAAACGGAGATTCCAGGTGCAAAACTGACGGTTCTTGACAAAGACGATCAGGTAGTAGAGAGCTGGACTTCCACAGAGGAAGCACACTATATCGAAAAACTTCCAATCGGTAAATATACCTTACGTGAAGAGCAGGCACCGAAAGGATATCTTCTGACATCTGATGTAACATTTGAGGTGAAGGATACCGGAGAAATTCAGAAAGTAGCTATGAAAGATGATACTGCCAAGGGAAAAGTGATTCTCAATAAGGCAGATAAATCGTCAGGAGAACCGCTGAAAGGGGTAGAATTTGAACTCCGTGACAGCAAAGGAAAGGTTCTGGAAACCTTAAAGACAGATGCTGCCGGTCATGCAGAAAGTAAGCTGTATGAGATTGCCACATTTAAGAACGGCAAATATGATACCGCTATCAAGTATTATCTGGTGGAAACAAAGACACTGGACGGATACACGCTGGATCAGACCAAGCATGAAGTGACATTTGCTTATGCAGATGACAGTACACCGGTTGTAGAAGTTACCTTTAATCTGACAAATGAGAAACCGGAAGTTCCGGAAACACCGAACACACCGGATACACCACAGTCCCATGAAGAGACGAAGGTATCAAATGCACCGAAAACAGGTGACAGCACGAATATCTGGCTGCCGATCCTGCTTCTTGTGATCTCCACAGGAGGTATGGCAGGACTTTATATCAGTAGAAAAAGGAAAACCAAATAAGGAAACTAAAACCAACGGTTATGATTGGGAGCCTCTATGTGAGGCTCCCTTTTTCATACAAAAAATCACAGAAAGGAACAGAAAACTATGATGAAAGCAATGGAAAAAAGACAGGAAGCACGAAAAAACCAGGAGAAAACAGTAAAGAGAATGATGGCTTATCAGAAGAAAGCTGAGCAGATGGTCAACAGAAAAAGAATGAACCATCACATGATCAGAAAGGGGTAAAAGCGTATGATGAACAGAAAAGAATTTTATGAATATGTCAAAGACAATGTAAAGGAGTATCTGCCAGAGTCTTACAGGGACGCAGAAATTAAACTTCAGGAAGTAGAAAAAAACAATGGACTGAAGCTTACTGGCATTACAATTCCAAATGGGAATCAGAGAATCGTACCGACAGTCTATCTGGATTCCCTCTACCAGGAATATATCAATGGGAAAGATGTAGATTCTTGTGTTGGGGATGTAGCTGATATGCGTATTGAAGCACAGGGTAAAGCAGAATTTTTTGATATGGGAGTTCCGGATATTCTTGATTATGAAAAGATGAAGGACAAATTACAGATGAGAATTTGTGACAAAGAATGGAATACCGATCGTTTGGCAGACAAAGTAGTCACAGAACACGGAGATTTTGCAGCTTATTATGCAGTAAATCTGGAGGAAAATGGAGAGGGAATCAGCAGTATTCCAGTAACTGTTTCTCTGATGAACGAATGGGGAGTATCTGTCGAACAGATTCAGGCAGATGCGATGATGGCAGATAAGAACAGAGGCGTGCAACTGGTGGATATGACACAGATTATCGAATCTATGATTTTTGGAGGAACACCGAAGAATCTTTTGAATGAAAAACTGGATATGGAAACTGTGGAGAATCCAATGTTCTGCCTTACCAATGAATCTAAGATGAATGGAGCTTCCCTGTTACTGCAGGAAGATATTCGAAAACAGATTGGGGAATGCCTGGGAAGTGATTACTTTGTCATCCCATCTTCCGTTCATGAAGTGCTGATTCTCCCGGATAACGGTATTTTACAGGTTCCAGAATTAAATGCGATGGTACAGGAAGTCAATGAGACACAAGTGGAAAGACAGGAACAGCTTTCTGATAAGGTTCAGTTCTGTGACAAAAAGACCGCAGTATTGGAAAATGCTGAGCGCAGGGAAGCACGTCTGGAGAAAGAAAAAGTAGCCGAAAAAGCGGAAGTAAAAGGTGGAATCCATGGAAGATTGGAGAAAGCTAAGGCAGAAATCAAGGCAAAAGGGACGGATACAATCCCAAAGAGTAAGGCGAGAGATCTTGCTACAGCATTATAAAGTGAAAAGAAAACGATGGCTTATGGGGACTGTGCAGAGCAGTCCCCAATTTTTTGAAGTTGGAGGAGAAAAGAATATGGATTGGTGTTTATATGGTGAAGACAAAAGGAGGGAAATTGATAGAGATTTAAAACCGGAATATCTTTTGGATGATTTACGGAGATATCAGGATGTATTTGGCGAAGAGTTTGGTGTGAAAGAACTTCTTATGCTGGAGGATATCAGGGTAAAGGCTATGATTGCCGGAGCACTTGCAGATATGCCGGAATTTCTTGTTGATCAGATTGGAAAAGCAAATAATAGCAGTAGCTTTCCTTCCGTGACAAGGGCAATGGAACGGATTGCCGATGTTGTAGAAGAAAAGTGGGAAGAAGAAAGGGAGTAACAGATGGCAAATAAATTATATGCAATGGAGCAGCTGACGGAGGAAGTGGCAAAGGACGTTTCCGCTAATCCGCAGGAGTGGATACGTTTTCTAAATACTGCATCCAGGCTGTACCGGTACACTTTTCCGGAACAGCTCTTGATCTATGCACAGCGTCCGGGAGCAACAGCGGTGGCTTCCATGGAAATCTGGAACCAGAAGATGTACCGATGGATTAAAAAGGGTTCCAAAGGAATTGCCCTGATAGATAACACATCCGGACCAAAAACGAAGTTACGATATGTTTTTGATGTGCAGGATACTTATAAGGTAAAAAATCTTGGCAGAGATCCACAGTTATGGAACCTTAATCCGGAAGGAGAACAACTGGTGGCAGATTATCTGCAGGAACAGCTTGCACTGGAAACAACAGAGGGAGGCTTGCCAGAGGTTCTTCACCAGGCGGCAGAAGAAAGTGTGCAGGCCTGGCTACCGGATGCTTTCGATGAATTGCAAATGGATGTATCAGGTACTTTTCTGGAAGATTTGGACGAGCAGAATCAGAAAGTGGAGTTCCGGGAATTGATGACAAACAGTGTCTGGTATGTATTACTGAACCGATGTGGACTGGATGTACAGGAATATCTGGATGCAGAGGATTTTCGGCATATTACGGATTTTAACCAGTTAAAGGTTATGGGACATCTTGGAAGTTCTGTGAATGAGATCAGCAGACCGGTATTGATGCAGATTGGACGATATGTATTGGATGATCTGGAAAAAGATCTGAAAACGGTTGCAAAAGAAAAGAAAGTAGCTTATAATAAATTTAACACGTTAATTCGTGAAAGTGAAACAAAGAACACAGAAGATAGAGAAAAAAATAAGGAGGAAACAGAGCATGAGAGAGATCACTTACAGCCAGAACGGAGAGTATCAGATTCCAGATATCAGCCTGGAAGAGACAAGAGGAACAATCGGGAAGTACGGAATGATGAGGAAAGAGTATCTGAGAAATTACAAGGTAGCCAGGTTCAACATTCTGACACTGCAGAACCGTCTGGACAGTCATCTGATGGAGATCGACAGTCAGGCAAGACAGAGAGTAGACAACCTGATGAACGAACTTCTAGAGAAAGATCCGGCACCAGACAAGATGGCAGACACAATGGCATGGACCAGACACATGAACCAGATCAAAGCACAGGCAGAGGAACTGGTGATCCAGGAGATTATTTACAGTTAAGCCTGTTCCCAACAGAAGAGGAACAGTTTGGAGAAATAAGGAAAGCGGCAGCTGCATTAGAACAGCCGGCCGCTTTTCTTATTTCCGATGAAGTAGTCGATCATATCCTTCGCACAGGTAGTGGGCAGAAAAATACACTGTTTCATATTACTGCAAGATTGATCGAAGGTCTGGACAATGAAGAAATGCAAAGCTTCCTGAAAGATGAATATGGCACCGGAGGAAAAGGATTTACCATAGATAATCAGAAAATCAGTATCTGGTACGACAACGATGGTATCCGTATCCGGCGAGGTGACTCTGCAAGAAGAAACTTTGACCGTATCGTTACGTGGGAAGAAGCTGCTGACAGGATCCGGGATATGTATGAGGAGGGAAATTACGTTGATAATCTTATCTCCAATAATGCTATCGAGCAGGAACAGAAAGAAATGACAGATCTTCTGGCACTTCATTTCCGAGATACAAATAGAAATACGGAAGAATACCGGTCTTATACGGATTGGCAGGATACCATTCGGAACGCTTGGACAGATCCAGAAGGAAAAAAAGAAATCTATCAGCAGTTTGAATGGTTACAAGCGGATATGAATGAAAATCCGAGTAATTATCATCGTTGGGAAATTCAGCACAATCCAGTATATTCTCAGCGTTTTCGTGACCTTCAGAGAGATTTCTCCTGGGTGGATCAACAATTTAAAGTAGAACGTCTAGGGCTTTCCTTTATCACACAGGATGAAATTGATGCAGTGTTAAGAAGAGGTGGCATTACTGCCGGAGGACGTAACCGGATTTACGAATATTTCATGGAACATTATGATATGAAAGATGCAGCTGAGTTCCTGAAAAATGAATATGGAACAGGTGGTTCTTCACCCGGAATACCAGGAGCAGGTGCTTCCGACGCATCACATGATGCAAAAGGATTAAAACTTGCAAAAGGAAAAATTGGCAATCCAGAAGTAGAAGTTCTATTAAAGTGGAATAAGGTTGCAGAACGTGTCCGCCAGTTAATCCGCACAGATGATTATTTGTCATCGGAGGAAATGGAAAAGTACGAAGAGCGACAGGAAGCACAAAAACTGGCAGACTTGGAAGAAGCACAGCAGATGTTAGGAGAACAACAGGAGCAGGATACTTTAACCGCTGAAGATATAACTGATTTGCAATTAGTTGATTCAGAATATATGTCTGGTACCAGAACAACAATTCATGATTTTGATTGCAAAGTTAAGGGAGAAGAGAATCAACTTCAATACACATTAGAATATCATGATGATGGAGAAGGTTTCACGATTCATACGGAAAAAGATGATATTTGGAATCGAATGTCAACACAAGAATTGGAACGTCTGGATGTAAAACTTGGACAAGAAGTACTTTATTATCATTATCACAACAAAACAGTAAATGCGGATACCCTAGATAAATTACGGGAAATCAGGGAAGAAATAATGGAGGAAGAGTCCTCGTATTTCACTGCTATTTCTAATCGTGTGTGGACAGATTATGATAAAAAAGAAAAAGAATTATCTGGAGAAGTTGAGGTATCGGAAGAAAAAGAATCTTTGGAAGAGATTAACGGAATATCAGAACCGATTCCAGCAACGAACTTCCGCATCACAGATGATGAGCTTGGGCAGGGGACAGCAAAAGAAAAGTTCCGTGCCAATATCATGGCTATCCAGCTGTTAAAGAAATGTGAGGATGAGAACCGTAATGCGACACCAGAGGAACAGGAAATCTTATCCCGATACGTTGGCTGGGGAGGTCTTGCAGATGCATTTGATGAAACAAAAGCTGCATGGGAGACAGAATATCTGGAATTAAAGACGGTTCTTACACCAGAGGAATATGCGGCAGCCAGAGCTTCCACCTTAAATGCTCATTATACACAGCCGATTGTGATTGACAGTATGTATCAGGTGTTGGAGAATCTGGGATTTACAAAGGGAAATATCCTGGAGCCATCTATGGGAGTCGGGAACTTTTTTGGAATGCTTCCGGAGAATCTAAACCAGTCCAAACTTTATGGTGTGGAATTGGACAGCATCAGCGGCAGAATTGCAAAGCTGCTCTATCCTGATGCCAATATTCAGATCAAAGGTTTTGAGAAGACAGATTATCCCAATGATTTCTTTGACGTGACAATCGGAAATGTGCCATTTGGTGCATACAAGGTCAATGACCGTCAGTATGATCGCTTCAATTTCATGATTCATGATTACTTTCTTGCCAAAACGATAGATCAGTTACGTCCAGGTGGTGTGGCTGCTCTGATCACAACAAAGGGAACTATGGACAAGGCATCACCAGAAGTTCGAAAATATCTGGCAGAGAGGGCAGATCTGTTGGGAGCAATCCGACTGCCCAACACAGCTTTTAAGGCAAATGCAGGAACAGAAGTCAGTGCTGATATTTTGTTTTTCCAGAAGCGTGACAGCATGACAAAAGAGATGCCGGAGTGGGTGAATCTTGGAAGTGATACCAATGGAATTACAGTCAACCAGTATTTTGCAGACCATCCTGAAATGATTCTGGGTGAGATGAAAGAAGTATCGGGTCCATATGGTATGGAAACAACCTGTATGCCGATAGAAGGTGCTGACCTTGAACTCCAGCTTGCAGAAGCGGTCAAGAACATTCATGGAAGCATGGTATCGGCAGTAGATGTGGAAACAGAACTGGATGAGATGCCAGAGAGTATTCCGGCAGATCCGAATGTCAGAAATTACAGCTATACGGTGGTAGATGATCAGGTATATTACCGTGTCAACTCTTTGATGAATCAGGTGAAAATGCCTGCCGCCACTGCAGAACGTGTGAAAGGCATGGTTGCAATCCGTGATACTGTTCGTGAATTGATCGCCATGCAGATGGAGGAATTTGTAGCAGACGAAGAAATCCAGAAACAGCAGGAGAAACTGAATCAGGTATATGATACCTACACAGCAAAGTATGGAGTCATTGGAAGTAATGCTAACAAACGTGCATTTTCTGATGACTCTTCTTATTGTCTGCTGTGTTCACTGGAAGACTTGAATGAAGATGGAACGCTGAAACGAAAAGCGGACATGTTTACTAAGCGAACCATTAAAAAGGCGGTCGCTGTGACAAGCGTTGAGACAGCCACAGAAGCACTTGCATTGTCTCTTAACGAAAGGGCAAAGGTAGACCTTCCTTATATGGCAAAGCTGACTGGAAAGACCGAAGAGAAAATCACAGAAGAACTGGTTGGAGTTATCTTTAAGAATCCACTGACAGACCAGTGGGAAAGCGGAGATGAATATCTGTCCGGAAATGTCAGGGATAAATTAAATACTGCGAGAACCTTTGCAGAGAATCGTCCGGAATTTACACCGAATGTCCGTGCATTAGAGGCAGTTCAGCCGAGAAATCTGGAAGCGTCTGAGATTGAGGTGCGTGTTGGAGCTACATGGATTGAGCCTTCGGATTATCAGGCTTTTATGGTGGAACTGCTTCATACCCCGTGGTATCTTGCACAGAAGGAAATACAGGTAAAATACTCTGAGGTCAATGGTGAATGGCGTATTACTGGAAAAAATGCAGATAGTCCAAGGAATGCGTTTGCCTATGCAACGTATGGAACTGAGAGAGCAAATGCCTATAAGATTCTGGAAGATACCCTGAACCTGAAAGATGTCCGCATTTATGATAAGAGTGTCAATGAGAATGGTGATGAAATCCGTGTCCTCAATAAGAAAGAAACCATGCTGGCATCACAGAAGCAGGATGCCATGAAAGCAGCATTTAAGGATTGGATTTTTAAAGATCAGCAGAGGCGTGAAAGACTGGTAAAAGTTTACAATGAACGATTTAACAGTATCCGTCCCCGTGAATATGATGGCAGTCATTTGACTTTCCCAGGAATGAATCCGGAAATAGAGCTTCGCCCGCATCAGAAAAATGCTGTTGCACATCAGCTTTACGGAGAGAATGTGCTTCTGGCTCATGTAGTAGGAGCTGGGAAGACTTACGAGATGGTAGCGGCTGCAATGGAGAGCAAACGTCTGGGATTATCACAGAAGAATTTATTTGTCGTGCCGAATCATCTGACAGAGCAGTGGGGAGCAGAATTCCTGCAGTTATATCCGGGAGCCAATATCCTGGTAGCAACCAAGAAAGATTTTGAACCGGCGAACCGGAAAAAGTTCTGTGCCAGAATCGCTATGGGAAATTACGATGCTATTATTATTGGTCATTCCCAGTTTGAGCGTATACCAATCTCTGATGAGAGGCAGGAAGCTATGCTGCGGAAGCAGATTGATGATCTGGAAATGGCGATTCAGAGTGCAAGGTATGAACAGGATGGCGGACGTTATACCGTCAAACAGATTGAAAAAACCAGAAAGACACTGCAGACAAGGCTGGAAAAGCTGAATCAGAAAGAAAAAAAAGATCAGGTAGTTACGTTTGAAGAACTGGGAGTAGATCACTTGTATGTAGATGAAGCACACAGCTATAAAAATGCGTTTCTCTATACAAAAATGAGGAATGTAGCCGGGATTGCACAGAACGAAGCACAGAAGTCGGCAGATATGTTCAATAAATGTCAGTATCTGGATGAGATTACTGGAGGAAAAGGCATTACTTTTGCCACGGGCACACCAATCAGCAATAGTATGACGGAATTATATGTTATGCAGCGATATCTGCAGAACAGTAAATTACAAAATATGGGACTTGGACTGTTTGATTCCTGGGCTTCCACTTTTGGAGAAGTTGTCACGAGCATCGAACTTGCTCCCGAAGGAACAGGATATCGTGCAAAGTCCAGATTTGCACGGTTTTATAATATCCCGGAACTGATGAATATGTTCAAGGAGATTGCAGATATCAAGACTTCCGATCAGTTAAAGCTTCCTGTGCCGGAAGCAGAATATGAAACAGTGGTGCTGAAACCAACGGAACAGCAGAAAGAAATCGTAGAAAGCCTTGGAGAACGTGCGGAAGTTGTCAGAAATGGCGGAGTAGATGCCGCGGTTGATAATATGCTGAAAATCACCAATGATGGAAGAAAGTTAGCATTGGATCAGCGTTTAGTGAACGAATTATTGCCAGACAATCCGGAAAGCAAGATATCAGTCTGTGCAGAGAAAAGCTATGAAATCTGGAAAGACACAGCAGCACAGAAATCAGCACAATTGATTTTCTGTGATTTGAGTACACCGAAAGGCGATGGCAGTTTTAATGTCTACGACGACCTGAAACGGAAACTGATGGAAAAAGGAGTGCCGGAAAAAGAGATTGCTTTTATTCATGATGCAAATACAGAAGCAAAGAAGACGGAGCTGTTTGGAAAAGTGAAATCCGGACAGGTTCGTTTTTTGATTGGTTCTACAGCAAAGATGGGTGCAGGAACCAATGTGCAGGATCGTCTGATTGCGTTGCATCATCTGGATATTGGCTGGAAACCATCTGACTTGGAACAGAGGGAAGGACGTATTATCCGTCAGGGAAACCATAATAAAAAGGTTCATATCTTCCGGTATGTAACTGAATCCACATTTGACAGCTACATGTGGCAGTTGATTGAGAACAAGCAGAAATTCATTTCTCAGATTATGACCAGCAAAGCACCTGTGCGAAGCTGTGAAGATGTAGACGAAGCGGCACTTTCCTATGCAGAGGTCAAAGCTCTTGCAACCGGAAATCCGGCAGTAAAAGAGAAGATGGCATTGGATGTTGATGTGGCAAAATTAAAACTTTTAAAAGCCAACCACATGAATAACCAGTATCGACTGGAAGATGATATTGCAAGGAATTTTCCACAACAGATTGCAAAACTGACAGAGATCATTGACAGCTACAAGGCAGACATCGCTCATTTTTCTGAGTACAAAATCACAGATCCAGAGCAGTTTTCTATGGAAATCAGTGGCAAAGTGTTCACAGAAAAGAAAGAGGCAGGAGCGGCTCTTCTGGCGGTCTGCAAAGAAATTAAGTCTGTGGATGCAGCTATGGATATTGGAAGCTATCAGGGATTTAACATGAGAATCCAATTCGACAGTTGGAGCAAAGAGTTTATCCTGTCTGTAAAGCATGAATCGGTAGCTAAAGTTCGATTGGGAGCCGATGCTCTAGGAAATATCACTCGTATCAATAATCTTTTAGAAAGTTATCCGGAGAAACTGGCAGAAGCAGAACAACGGCTGGAAACGGTACAGGAGCAGATGACAAACGCCAAAGAGGAAGTCGGGAAGCCATTTCCAAAAGAAGAGGAACTGAACCAAAAACTGGAGCGACTGTCAGAGTTAAATGCACTTCTCAATATGGATGAACGGGAAGATACAGAAACAGAGCAGTCGGAATCAAAAGAGAAAGAAGAAAGACCGGCACGAGGTTCTATCCATGAGAAACTGCAGATTTATAAGGAAAAGAGTCAGCGGGAAAGTGAAACTGGCAAGGAAACCAGAAAACGGGACTTCGGTCTGGAATAAAGAGGAAAGATGGCATAATTTGGTAGAAGAAGGTTCTGTCGGTTATGCCATTTTTTAGAACACAGGAGGAATTTATATGGCAAGAAACAGGATAACGGGTAGAGAAACACAGAAAATGCAGGAATACACGCAGGGACAGATCAGTCAGGCAGAGCGTAGAGGCATAGAATTTCCAACAAATGTAAAAGAACAGCTTTTTGAATATGCGAATCTGATCGGTGAGGAAGAGAAAGTTAGGACTCTGGTAAGAAATCTAGCAGATGCAGTGATCCAGGCAGATGAAGAAGGGGTAGAGGATCTACTGGATGATGCAAGAATGGATATTCAGGATCTACCAGATCCAACCATAGGTAAGCTGGAATTACGTGATTATGGATATACAGCAGAAGACATGGTGCCGCTTAGAAAAGAAGCAGCTTTGGATTATCACAGAATGGGTTCTAAGATTTATTGCCTGGGCAGCGATGGCAGCAAGGGAGAGTATGCAAGTAAAGAAATGATACAGGCGCATGAAGGTCTGTTTGGCATGGAATCGCAGATGTGGGAACGGATAGAGGAGAATGACCTGGATTATGCCGATGAAGATTTTGGAGCATTTCAGGAGCCTATGAGTGTCATTGAGCAGGAAGAAGCACTGAAATTATACGATGCCGGAGCAGATATCTATCTGATCACTAATTTTTCATCACCAATGTATGTCACGGAACGCATGGAAATTGAACGAGGACCGGAGCATTATCAGATGTCTATGACAGAACTGGAGCGTTTCCGTAACCTGGAATGGGAAATGCAGAAATATCCGCAGATTCAGTCTTTGAAAGAGGCAAACCTGTTGTTAGGAACAAGGCGAACCTTTGGTATTTATCAGATCAAGGACGATTCACCGGGCGAAAACTATGCATTTATGAATATGCGCTTTATTGAAAGTCATGGTATGCAGATAAAAAAAGAAGATTATAAGCTGGTCTATGTTGGGGAATTATCGGGAAATATGTCACTGGATGATATTTTTGAAAGGTTCAACATTGATAGACCGGAAGATTTCCGTGGGCATTCCCTGTCTGTCAGTGATATCATAGTTCTGAATGACGGGGAAAAAGTAACCGCTCATTTTGTAGACAGTATCAGTTTTGAACAGCTGGATTCTTTCCTGAATCTGGAAGAACAGGTTCTTAGTGAACTGGCATATGAGGTAGGAGAACGTTACTTTGCTATTCAGAGAACAGAAGAAGGATATGATTATTCGTTTTACGATGAAGATTTTCGTCTGATGGATGGTGGCGTCTATGAAAATGATCAAATTTCTATTGAAGAAGCGGCAGAGGAACTTCTGGAAGACGAAGGCTGGACTGGAGAACGCATCCGTGGAGATTATGATCAGTTGATGGAAAAAGTAGAAGAAATGGATGAAGTTGTAATGGCAGAGATTCAGAAAAGCCAGGGCGAATATAAGCCTTTGGCAAAGGTGGAGGAACTGGAAGAGGCGAATTATAACATGATTGATAACGTCCTTAATAATATGCCACCGAAGAAAGAGCCTTATCTGGAATATTTCGCCACAGAATGTGATGAGTTCCATGATATGGGAGCTTATGAAAAAAGTACCGATGTTAATCAGATTGCTGCGGTCTATGAAAAATATAGGGAGAATCCTAAAACTGCGTATCTGGGATGCTCAATGGGAATTATTTATCGTGATCCGGAAGACAGTTACTATGATGAAGCCGAATTTGCGATCGTTAAAGGGAATACCGTATTCGGAAATCTGATGGATGATGTTCGATTTTATGGAGAACTTGCACTGGTACGGGAAGGGATCGAGAAAATTCATGAAGCATTGCCGGACTACAAGTATGTACCGATGAGGGATGTTCGAGAAGCAATGTATCCTGAGAAAATGACCACAGAACAGCTGGCAGAGGCACTGGATGAGATTGCAGAAGCTTTTGATCCGTATGAGTATCGAGATAATGTGGAGAGGGGAGAAAATACGGTGCAGGAAGTAATGCTGGATTTGAGAAGTGGAAATATTCATTCCTATATTTCATATCTGAAGGATATTGTAGACGAAGAATGCGATCTGTCTGTTCGTGCAGGAGTATTGATTGAAAGACTGAAAGCCTATGAACCTGAACTTCCAAAGGATATGGAACCAATGGTGTATGTAAACTATTGTGAAGAAAGTGATCTCATGAATCCAAGATGTCAGAAGCTGTCTGAGCTGGATGCAAAAACAGCAGAAATGGATAAAGAATGGTATGCAAAACGTGATCCGAAGACAGAGGAACCTACAAAAATTGCAAAGATATATGTGACTGTATATTATGCGGAAAAAGGTGAACAGATGCTGCATCATTTTAAGAAGTCAATGGATATTGGAAATGGACATGGCGGTATTGTGAGTCAGTTGAAGTATGATAATGAAATGAAGCTTACAGATGAGTATTGGATCAATTACCAGAAAGGCAAAGGAAGTGAAGAGTTCCAAAAGTATATGGAAGATCTGACAGACATGCAGAATCATGTGCTTCCGTATCTGCAGAGTTTTTGCAATCTGGAGGAAAAAGGTGTGAAGGAGAGACGAGAACAGCAGATAGCAGAAAGATATGAAGGAAGAGCAGATGAGAGGGTAACAAGTACCGAAGCGAATGAAGTTGTTAAGGATGTAGGAAAAACAGATAGAAAACCGGCACAGCAGAAGCAGGCGGTAGATGGAAAAGATAAGAAATTATCCATTCATGAACGGCTTGAGATCAATAAGAGGATTATTCAAGAAAAGCAGGGAAAAGATAAAACGGAGAGAGGAGTTGATTTGGGTGTAAGGACAGTGTAGAATAAGCAGAACGAGTCGGAGGTCATGGATGATAACGTGGCTTCCGGCTTTATTGCGTATTGTCGGAAGAATTATAAATGGTATAATGAATGTAAATGCGATAAAAGAATGTCGCCTGTTATGCGACTTCCAAATGAGAAAAGTGTGTTATTCTGAGATCAAACAAGAGGCTAATAGAGTCAGGAGGGTGACATTATGAGTAAAAAAGGATATAGCAGACCAGGATTCTTTGGATCCATAAACCATTATGATGCAAACGGAAAAAAGTAGGCGAGAGCAGACCAGGATTCTTTGGTGGTATGAACGACTATGATGCAAATGGAAAGAAAATCGGACATAGTTCGCCTTCCTTTTTTGGTGGTATGAATCATTATGACAATAACGGGCATAAAGTAGGTGAGAGTCGACCAGGATTCTTTGGCGGTTTAAACCATTATGATGACAAGGGGCATAAGCGGGGGCATAGCAATCCAGGATTTTTAGGTGGATTCAATCATTACGGTTAAAACTGCACAGAGAGCAGCACAAGCGGCAAGGGCTGCGGCAAAAGCCGCCGTGGTTACGGTAAAGGCGATTGCCAAAGCGACCGCACTTGCCATTAAAGCGATTATTGCCGGAACGAAAGCCTTGATTGCCGCTATCGCCGCAGGCGGCTGGGTGGCGGTTTTGGTTATTATCGTGATTTGCCTGATTGGTATGATCCTCGGCTCAGTATTTGGCATTTTCTTCTCAGACGAAGATTCCGGCACTGGAATGAGTATGCAGACCGTTGTGCAGGAAATCAATACCGAATACGATACCAAGCTGCAAGAGGAAAAGAACTCGGTATCCTATGATGTTCTTGAAATGAGTGGCAGCAGAGCCGTTTGGAAAGAGGTGCTTGCCGTTTACTCTGTAAAAACGAATACGGATCAAGATAACCCCCAAGAGGTTGCCACAATGGACGATGGCAAAAAGCAACTCTTAAAAGACATCTTTTGGGAGATGAATCAAATATCTTCCCGAACAGAGAGCAAGACCGAAACAGTTATTACCGAAACCGATGACGGACACGGTAATATCGTGGAAACTGAAAGCACGGTCACACAAACCTATCTGTATATTACCGTCAGCCACAAGACTGCCGAGGAAATGGCGGCGCAATATGGTTTTAACGAAGAACAGAAAGGCTACCTCGCTGAACTGCTTGCAGATGAAAACAATTACCTTTGGTCACAGGTGCTTTACGGCATTACAGGCGGCGACGGACAGATCGTGACCGTTGCACTCTCTCTGGTTGGCAATGTGGGCGGTCAGCCGTATTGGTCGTGGTACGGTTTTAACTCCCGTGTAGAATGGTGTGCTTGCTTTGTATCTTGGTGTGCCAACGAGTGCGGCTATATCGACGCTGGAGTTATCCCAAAATATGCAGGCTGTGTCAACGGAGTACAATGGTTTAAGGATCGTGGACAATGGCTGGATGGCAGCGCCGAGCCTGCCCCCGGAATGATTATTTTCTTCGATTGGGCAGACGAAAGTGGTCAGGATGGATTATCCGACCATACGGGTATTGTTCAAAAGGTCGAAAACGGCAAGGTTTATACGGTCGAGGGCAACTCCGGCGACAGTTGCCGAGTCAATGAGTATTCTATCGGTTATTACGAGATTCTTGGCTACGGCGCACCTGCCTATTAAAATACACAAGCCGCCTGCATTTTGCAGGCGGTTGGATTACATATCAGAAAGATATTGTGCCGGTTTGAGAACTAAAAGTCTCAAAATACAGACTTAATAATTGCGATTTCACTCTCAAAGTGCTATAATACAAACTATATTTGGGTGGAGGTGCGGAAATGAAAGTACGGTACAACAAACTTTGGAAACTTCTGATTGACAAGGGAATGAAAAAGAGTCAATTACGAGAAGCGGTCGGGGCAAGCAAAAGTACATTTGCGAAACTCGGAAAAAATGAAAATGTTACCCTTCCCGTGCTGTTGAATATATGCGAATACTTAGAGTGTGATTTTGGCGACATAATGGAAGCCGTACCCGAAAATGAGGTGTAGGATCAATGAACAAGAAGATTTTAATTGTGGATGACGAAAAAGAAATCGTTGATCTGCTTGAAGTGTATTTGAGTAACGATGGTTATTCAGTATATAAATGTTATAATGGGTTAGAGGCGATGAAATGTATCAAACAGTCGCAGATTGATTTAGCGATACTTGATATTATGCTGCCGGATATTGATGGTTTTCGACTTTGCCAAAAAATTCGGGAAAAGTTTTACTTCCCTATTATTATGCTTACCGCCAAAATTGAGGATAGCGACAAGATTATGGGGCTTACGATTGGTGCGGATGATTATATAACGAAACCGTTTAATCCTTTAGAGGTTGTGGCAAGAGTAAAGACGCAATTAAGGCGTTATCAGAGCTATAACAGTCCTAATTTGAGCCAATCCGAAGAAAAAGACGAGTATGACATCAGAGGTCTACTGATAAACAGAGTCAGCCACAAGTGCTACTTGTATGGCAAAGAAATAGCCTTGACTCCGTTGGAGTTTTCTATTCTGTGGTATCTGTGCGAACATCAGGGTAAAGTTGTCGCCTCGGAGGAATTATTTGAAGCCGTGTGGAAAGAAAAGTATCTTCGCAACAGTAACAATACGGTAATGGCGCACATTGGGCGGCTTCGGGAAAAATTGAATGAACCTTCAAAAAATCCGAAGTTCATTAAAACTGTTTGGGGGGTAGGGTATGAAATTGAATAAAAAAGAAAAAAACTATCTGCTCTCTACCTTGTTCAAAGGGTATGTAATTCAATGTGCGATTTGCTCTGTGCTTATTTTTGGCGGTACTTTTCTTTTAGGAATTATGGCAGAGGAAATTCTCCGCAAGTATGTTTTGTATTATTACTTGTATTACAGAACAGTATATCTTTATATAGTGGCTGTAATCGTGTGGGGTGGCTGTATTATATACATGACATACCTACTTTTGAAAAAAGTAGTCGCCTATGTGTACGAGGTACAGGCTGCGACAGGAAAAATGTTCGATCAGAATGTCAGTTACATTGAAATGTCCCCGGAGTTGAGTGAAATCGCCGCTAACATCAATCAGTTAAAACAAGAGGCTGAAAGTAATGCAAGGCTTGCAAAAGAAAATGAGCAGCGAAAAAATGACCTGATTATGTATCTTGCACACGATTTGAAAACACCGCTTTCTTCTGTAATCGGGTATCTTACTTTACTGCGTGATGAGTCGCAAATCTCAAAGGAACTTCGAGAAAAGTACCTTTCAATCACTCTTGGTAAGGCAGAACGGTTAGAGGATCTGATTAACGAGTTTTTCGAGATAACACGATTCAATATATACGATATTACATTACAATACACGAAAATCAATTTAACTCGCCTGCTGGAGCAACTTGTATATGAATTTAAGCCTATGCTCAAATCAAAGAATTTGCAATGTAATCTTTGTGTTGATGATGATATAATGCTTCGATGTGACGCAGACAAAATTCAGCGTGTTTTTGATAACCTTTTGAGAAATGCGGTTATCTACAGTTTTGAAAATACGGATATCACGATCAGCGCACAATGTCAGGAAGATACGGTCAGCATTATTTTTTGTAACCACGGCGATACTCTGCCGGAAGAAAAGTTAAACAGGATTTTCGAGCAGTTTTATCGGCTTGACGCAGCGAGAAGTACAAGCAGTGGAGGAGCTGGATTAGGTTTGGCGATTGCAAAGCAGATTGTTGAACTACACAATGGTACAATCGTTGCAGAGAGCCAAGAGGATCAAAACAAGTTTTCAATTACTTTGCCGTTGGCGTAGGAAAATTGTAAGAATTTGCATAGAAAAAAAGAGGAATACCTTACGAGCAATCAAGAAAATACGGGCTTCTGTTTTGGTACAATAAAAGTATCAAGATAGAGGCTCGTATTTTTTGTGATACAGCATAAGGAGGAATGATGAAGTTGCTAAGAAAACAAATGCTGCTATGTTCTATTTTGTTTCTTGTATTTACGCTATCTGCCTGCTCTGCAATTGGGCAGACAGACGAAAACAATCTTACAGATAGCGCAACATCCGCAGAAAAAACGGTATCAGTTGTACGAGGGACAATTACTCCAACCGTTTCAACGCAAACGACTATTGTTCCGGCAGTACCGTTTATTATTTCCTCACCCGAAAATGGCATATTTAATACAGCGGTAGAATTAGAAGAAAAAATCACTGCCGGGCAAATTATTGGAACTGTGAACGGCAAAGAATTGAAATCTCCGGTGGATGGTACAATTACCTCTATTGCCCCATCCAATGAAAGCGTACCGAGTAATTATCCCGTAGCGATAGTGCATTATACAGGATTTGCCCTCAATGTAGAGGCAGATAATTTTTTGAGTACCTTACCGGAGTATGCAGAGTTGAAAGCAAAATTTCAAGTATATGATGGTGTAGGACCAACCGATATGATTGCCGTGGTGTCGCCTGCCGCAGATGAAAATGCGTTTACGGGAATCGTGCCGCAAGAGGGCATTCTGCAATGCTTGATCAGTCAAACAGTCGATGTGAAATCGGGGCAAAGTGCAACGGTAGTCATAACGGCGACAACGAGAAATGATGTCCTTATATTGCCGCTGTCGGTAATAGCGGGTAGACAAGGGACGGGATTGGTTACTGTAATTACTCCGAATGGAGAAAGAGTGGAAACAAAAGTGACATTGGGTGTGACAGACGGAGCCAATATAGAAATACTGTACGGCTTAGAGGAGGGCGATGTAGTTTCTGCTACTCCGCCAAACCTTGATCCGAGGGGGATTTGATAAAATGAAAGGAATTTCCGAAAAGACTTTAATCAAAATAAAGGATTTGAAAGCAAGCGTCAAATTGAATAATGGCGATATGCTGACAACAGTAACCAACGCTAATATGGAATTGCAACGAGGGCGCAGTTATGCCATTGTCGGAAAGTCCGGCTCAGGCAAAACAAGCCTTATATCCATTATTGGCTTGTTAAATCGGGAATATGAGGGCGAGTACCTTTATGATGGTATATCTATTTCTGCTTTGAAAGACCGTGATCTGTCTATACTGCGAGCCAATAATATCGGATTTGTATTTCAGAACTACTCTCTGATTAAGCACTTGCGGGTATGGGAAAATATCGAATTACCCCTACTCTATGCCAAAAAGTCGTTTACCGCCAAACAGCGTCACGAGATAATTACAGGCTTGCTAAAAAGTGTCGGCTTAGAAAGCAAGGAAAATGATTACCCAATCAATTTGTCCGGCGGTGAACAACAAAGAGTTGCAATCGCAAGGGCGCTTGCAGTATCTCCGGAAGCCATTTTATGTGATGAGCCTACGGGAGCGTTGGATAAAAAGACGGGAACGCAGATTATGGAACTGTTGCACAGCGTCGTAAAAGAAAATGGAATTATGCTGCTGTTGGTTACGCACGATCCTGATATTGCAGATACCTGTGATACGATTTTTGAAATGGATGGAGGGAGGATAACTTGTGCTAAAAATGATACTTAAAGACCTTCGTCTGTCTCCACTTAGAAGTATTCTGACAAGTGTTTCAATGCTTGTAGGCATTATCGCAATGCTTGGATCGGTATTAGTTGGTACGCTTGGACGGGAGTATTTGATTTCCGTAAACGCACAGGTATATGGCTGGTCACCTACTTACTCATTCGTGATAACGGAATCCGATTTTCACGATAGAAATAAAATGGAACAATTATTCCAGAGATTTGAAGCCATTGATGATGTAGCCGCTGTTACTTTTTCTATGGGAGAAGATATTCGATTTGCACCAATGAAAGATTTAACGCCAATACCGCCGAATGATGTTTACCAAAACCTGATGGCTTTTGATTTAGTTTGCACCACGGAGGCATATAGTCAAGTCTATAATCTTCCAATGACATCCGGTAGATGGTTAGAGCCTTCGAGTGAGGGCGGCTCGCTTGAAGTGGTCATAAACAAAGAAGCTAAAAACTATTTTAATGATTCGCCCTATGCTGCAGGAAATGTAAAAAGCACACTTTCGTTAACCCCATTCAATATTGTCGGAGTAGTAAACGATGGCAGGGATTTTCCGACTATCTATGCGGATTCTGCGGCGATCCTCAATTTCGCACCAGCAATGTGGCAAGTACAAAATGCAAATGTGTATTGGCATCCCACAACAGGACTGACAATCGAACAGATACATTCTGCCCTTGGCGACATTTTGACTGATACCATTGGCGGTTACTGGGAAAGTGCTGGGCGGAGTGATATTGGAGATACCTATGATTCGGTATTGTCCATACTGCAATTAGGGCTTTTGGTTACTTCGCTTTTGTTGCTGTTTGTTTCCGTATTAGGGCAGATCAATATCGGACTATCTTCATTGGAACAGCGCACACATGAGTTGCTGATCCGCAGAGCGATAGGTGCTTCACGAACAAATATTGTGGCATTGGTTTTAGGCTCACAGTTGATTTTATCAATATTCGTTTGCCTTGCAGCTATTTTGATTTCGCTGATTTTGGTGCATTGTATTGGAGCGTTGCTCCCTGTGGATTCCCCGGTGGGAACACCGAGTTATCCAATCAGCGTTGCTGTTGTTGCAGTTGCTGTGTCTGTGCTTACAGCATTATTGGGCGGATTATTACCAGCATTGAAAGCAGCAAAATTAGAGCCTGCATTGGCTCTTAGATAATAAAACTCAATTCAAGGAGGAAACAAAATGAAACGAACAATCTCAAAATCCGAAAGACCGTACAGACTGTTATTGTGTGTTATGATTTCTTTGCTGGTGATTATGCTGGCAGGCTGCTCCACTTCTTCGGACTCCGACACAAACACAAGAGGTTTCACGGACTTTGCTACCATTGAAGAAGAATACCTAACGACCATTGAGAGTTTGAATTGGCCGGAGGGCTTTACGCCGCCTGATGCTTTGGAAGGCGAAGATACGGGAGCGTCTTTTCAGATAGGATATGGCGATACAAGAGCATCTAACCTTTGGGAATATTCTTGGATGCAGGAATGGCTTGATACTTACAATACGGATTCGGAAAGGGCGGCAAAAGCCTTAGCTGAACTCGAAAAAGCCTTTGATATGCCTTATATGGGAACAGATCGCTGTGATGACGCCACACGCAAATATCTTCGTGATAATATTGATAAAGCTAAGTTGGGAGATCCGTCTGGATTTACAGAGTGTATTCAGGCAAATTATGCCGATTAAAAATGGCACATAGGAGTTTTGGTGTTGGGAGGTGAGCACATATATGCAGAGAAAACGCCGTAAGAAAAAACGATTTGGAGTATTTTTGTTTTTGCTTGTAGTTTGTATCGGCATAGGTATAATGTTTGTGCCGTGGGCAATGCAGCCGGAAAATTTCAGAGAGGTAAAGAATAAAATAAATGGTTTTCTCTACAAAGAAGATTTTCCTGACTCTTATAATGCAAAATCGCTGATTTTGGTGGATTGTTCTGATGATGAAATATTTGTTTCAAAAAACGAGAACGAGCCACAAATTCCTGCAAGTTTAGCCAAGCTGTTTGTTATTGAGTATGCGTCAACTTTAGCAGACCTTGATAGTATCGTTGTTGCAGACTATGGTGCTATTTCACTCACGAAACCTGGCTCGTCTGTTGCTCAAATCAAGGAAAAAGAATACTTTTTACACAATCTATTTGCGGCAATGTTAGTACCGTCAGGGAATGACGCAGCTTATGTGGTTGCTGATTATTGTGGAGGATTACTTTCGCCGCAAGCAGAAAGCTGTCAAGAGCGTGTGAGGATTTTCATGGAGAACTTAAACCTGCATTTGCAACAGCAGGGGTACTTAGACACAGTTTTATATGATCCGAGTGGTTTTGATATGGAGGCACTTACCACCACTTTAGATTTGAAAGAAGTAGTATATCGGTTGTTGGAATACTCGTGGTTTAGAGAAATTGTATCTCAAAACACTTATACGGCAACACTGCCTGATGGCAGTACACAAATATGGCAGAATACAAACGCCTTCCTTGATCCGACATCCGAATATTACAACGAAAATGTATGCGGAATTAAGACTGGCTCTCTGTCTGACGACTATAACTTGATTGTGCTTTATCAGCAGCACGGAAAAGAGTTTTTGATATGCAGTTTAGGCTCTCAGTCCGATTCCTCTCGTTATGACGATGTGAATTTTATTCTGAAAACGATTGATGAATCGTATTATCTCACGCAATAAATCTTATGTTGTCCAAGACAAAAAAACTAACCAAGGGGGGTGATAATATCGGACGAATCGTAATAATGGAGTTCAAAGCACAAGACTCAACAGCCTTTGACGATATGCTGGCTTTTGTAAAACAGCACCCTGATTTTGAAAAATTAGAGATTTCATATGAGCCGACATTATCCCTTTCCGGCTTAGAAATCAATTTGAGCCGGCGCAGAGTTATCAATAACGGTCAGGAAATTGAACTGACCGTCAAAGAGTACGATATACTCTGCTTGCTCGCAGCCAATAAAGGTCGTGTTCTTACATACGAGCAGATTTATGATAAGGTGTGGGGCGAAATATCAGCAGGCAATGAAAAGGATACCGTAGGCTTTCACATTCGGAATCTTCGTAAAAAACTTTGTGATACAAACTCTCACTTTTCCATAGATAGTGTTCGTGAGATCGGCTACCGCTTTAACAGTCAGTAAGCAGTCCCTCGTAGTTCATAATGAATTGCGAGGGATTATTCATTTTCTAAGACGGTATGTCGGAATTTGATAAATCCCTGCAAATGTTGATTTTATACGACTGTTAAGAGCAATATCGTGTCTAAACTTGCGACTGGACTTTGCATTTTCTACGAGTTATCTTCGTAATATCTCGGCATTATACTACTGGAATGTTTATCATAAACAGGGCATGATTTATGGCAGAATGGGCAGTCGTTCTCGTGCCATTTATTAGGTCTTGCTTGGATACGAATATGTTTAACTCCATTCTTATCAGAGTAAAGATTACAATTTTTTATAACTGTGTTCTTGACATTAAGGACACTTTTGCATAATGTATTAACTGAAGCCACTTGTGAATACTCCTTTTGTGTTTTTCTTCGCAGTTAATACATTAAAGGACACAAGTGTTTTTTCAATATGGTGTTGTTAATTTATGGTGTTAGGCTTCCACCATTATGCCAGAAGCCTCATATAAATTTATTGGGAAGAGTTACCGATCAAGTTTTCTCAGAATCCGAAGAATGGGATATTGATACGGTGTCAGAAACTATTGCATCGGAATATGAAAGAGCAACGAATCTTTCGATAAATAAAGAGAAGCAGAATTTGCCAATAGAAGAAAAACGAACGATAGATGTTAAAGAAATACGAGAATGGCTGAACTTTATTATTACGATTATATCAGTTGTTTTGGGAGTTACGAATTCTTCAGCAACAACGATAAATAATTACAATTATACACAACAAGTCAATAATTATTACATCGTTGGAATGGGATATGATGCGAAGGAGCTAAATACGACTAAATATAGAATCGTTAATAGAGAATCTATTGTACGACTGAAGCATGACTGCCATTCGATTGTAATTGAAAAGCTTGAGGAAGGGAAAGTTGTTAGAATTATAGATAAATATAAAAAGTGGCGACAGATAATTTGGGAGAATGAAGATGGTGAAGAATGTATGGGGTGGATTCAAAATTATAAATTAACTGAGTTTAAAGTGCCTAGAAATAAATGATGTATATTTGATGAAATAGAATCTATAAGTGAAGGAAGTATTATGTGTGGTAGATATTATATTGATTCTGATATGGCAGATGAAATCGAAAAAGTAGTGCATGATATAGACCAACGGATCCGGCAGGAACATTTTGCAGGAGATATCTTTCCAACCAATGTAGCACCGATCATTGAAAAATCAGAACATGGATTGAAACTGGATGTTTGCAAGTGGGGATATCCATTGTCACAAGGAAAGAATCTGGTTATAAATGCAAGAGCAGAATCTGTTATGGATAAACCTTCTTTTCGAAATGGAATCCTCTATCACCGCATTTTGATACCGGCAAGTGGGTTCTATGAATGGAATCGGTTAAAAGAGAAAAATACATTTTCCAGATATGATGCACCAGTATTGTATATGGCTGGCTTCTGTGATTGGTTTGAGAATGAACGACGATTTGTGATTATGACTACAGCAGCCAATGAATCTATGATAAAAGTACATGATCGTATGCCGCTGATATTGGAAAAAGGACAGCTGAAAGATTGGTTCGATGACAGGAAAATGGAGCAAATTCTGCATCAGGTACCGGTTCAGCTAAAACGAGAGGCAGAATACGAACAGCAGAGCTTATTCTTATAATGGTTCAGAGGAGAAATAGAAAGATGCAAATATTTGTTGATGCAGATGCCTGCCCAGTGGTTGCGATCATTGAAAAGATTGCAAAAGATAATAGTGTTCCGGTAATGTTGTTGTGTGATACAAACCATGTTCTGTCATCGACTTATAGTAAAGTTGTTGTTGTCGGTGCAGGAGCAGATGCAGTAGATTATAAACTGATTAGTATCTGCCATAAAGGAGATATTGTCGTATCACAGGACTATGGTGTGGCTGCAATGGCATTGGGAAAAGGTGCTTATGCTATTCATCAATCAGGTAAATGGTACACGGATGATAATATTGATCAGATGCTAATGGAACGTCACCTGAGTAAAAAAGCCAGAAGAAGTTCCCGTAAATGTCATGTCAAGGGACCGAAGAAGCGGACGGAGGAAGATGATGAAAGATTCGCTCAGTCTTTTGAAAAAATGCTTTTGATGGCACGGGAGAAAGAAGGCAGATGAGGAATTGTAGATGCAGAGGAACGACAGAAGCTATAAAGACTTAAAACAAAAACAGAAGAGTGCAATAGCAGATAAAACATACAAAATGCACTTGAAGTTTTATCTTGAGAATCAGCGAATGCCGGATGCTACTGAAATGAATGATATATGCAAAAGTTTGTTTACGGCAGTTCAATCGCTTGCTCCTAAAACGGAATATGAAGAATTTTATAAAATTGTTGAAAAGCGTGAAAAGAGTTATGAAGAACGTATCCTGAGAGACATTCAGAATGGAATTATAATAGAAACACTTATGGCAAAAAAACATAAGAAAACGCCGGAAGAAAAAGCAGCTGTTGCGAAACAAAAGAAGCAGCAGAGGCGAGCAAGACGGAAACAAGAAACAAGAGATAATCTGGCTAAAGAAGAAATCTTGCAAGATGACAGATTTTTCGTTATTGCCGGTTATACCTCCGGAGGTGCACCGTATGGTGTCACCTGGGAGGAAATGGGTCTGAAACCTTGGGAAGATTTGGAAGAGAATAATTGAGTTGTCAGTGCAATCTTATTTATCTCTTGTGACAGAAACAGGTTCCCGTTTTGCCGGAAGTAAGTCTGAATTGATTTCAGGAGCATCGAGCAGCACAGAGAAATTTTGCTGAATGATATCCAGTGTTTTCTGCTTTTTCTGTAATTTCTGTTTTTCCCGGACGGTAGCAGCTTGTTCAGATTCAAGATTTTCAATCCGCTTCTGGATTTTTTCAGAGCTAGGGATTTTGGTAACACCGAGATCCTGAAGCTCTTTTTTTAGTGAATCGTGGAGTTGGTATTCTGCCAGATGCTTGGAACGGTATTCTTTTGGATTTTTTGCAGATTTGCAATCTTCTATCACTTTACGGCAGAGCCGGTAAGAATCACAGTGTTTCTGAATGACTTTCTGCGTGCTTAGCTCACTGGTGATGTGTGCTATTCTCTGATCAGCCGCTTTAACAGAAGCATCAACATCAGAAACATGCTGCCTGAAATCCTCATAATTCAGTAGGTTATTTTCTGAAAGATAGTTGAAGGTGCGGGCTGCCTCTTTTAGATTATTGAGTTTTGCCCAATGTTCAAATCCTTCTCGATTGCCAGTCGTTACATACGTGGAGATATTGATATACAGGCGAGCTTCTCTGGACAGATGTTTTGGAGTTTTCACTTTGCTACGATTTTTAGCTAAGTGGATGCGGACGTTTTCTTCCGTATAATAACTTCCCAGAGATTTCATATAAGTGAAATTTTTTTGTTCCGGTGCACGGAAAGAAAGATGCTTTCCCTGCCGGACTTCATATCCAGCTAACTGCATTTTTTGTAGAAATTCCTCATAGTTGATGGAAGTCCAGATTGCTTTATCAACTGCAACACGTAGCTTGGCTTTCCAACTGGTGCCACGATGATATTCCATGTTCTCTTTATAGCTTTTTCCTTTTTCTCCGGTTGGCATACTGGTGGCAAGTCCATTTTCCAGGCAGATACGATTACTGATTCTGCAGAGTTTATGGTAGCTCCGCTTATTGGAAACATACTTGTGATGATCAACAAAGCTTGCAGCGTTGAAGATGATATGGTTATGAATGTGCTTTTTATCAACATGGGTACTGATCACGTATTCATATTTTCCTTTCAGTACTTCGGCTGCAAATTGCTGTCCTAAGCGATGGGCAGTTTCGGCATCAACTTCTCCAGGTTTAAATGACTGGATCAGATGAAATGCCAGGTTATTACCTTTGTCCATTCCATTCTTTTTTGCCATTTCTCTAGTCATGGAAAATTCGAGATCAGCAGTTTCCGGGGAACAGCCAAAACTGGAAACCAGCAGTTTTTCATCAGTCTTGTCTGGATTCGTGATATAGTCCAGAGCTTTCTTGTCTGTTACTTTAATGGGGAAGATCTTAATATATGCCATAGTTCTTTCACCATCTCTTTCAATTCTTGCATTTCTTCCGGATATAGATCTCCGGTGGTATTTACCTTTTTTGCAATCTGGTTGATATTTATGCCAATCTTGTGCATTTCCTCATACTGTTTCTTCAGAGGAGTTGTATCTGTGTTGACGATGTAGCCGTCGATTGCCATCTTACGCAGATAAGCTCCCATGTTCTTGGTTTTTGATTCTATCATCTTCCTGCGGATTAGCTTTCGTTCTTCTTCTGTGACATAAAAATGAATTTCTTTGTTTCTTTTTCTTTCAGCCATTAGCAGTTTCTCCTTTCTGAGAGGGCAGTAGTATCGTTGCTTTCAGCGTTTTTCAATTCAGGGCAGGGTACCCTAAATTGGGATTTTCCGGAAGTGTATCCTCACTTCCTGTCCTTGCTGCTGTTTTACCCCTCTATTAGTTAAAGTCAGGAGAACCGGGAAAATGCAAAAGAATTTGGCAGGTAGTACGGGAACTGAAAATATGGTATGATTATGGGCAGGATATCAGAAGAATCAGGAGTTGAATAAACTGTGAAGAAAGAAGAAATTTTTGAATATGTGAAGAAACAGTATGGTACGGTGCCGGAGTATTTATGGGCACAATCACCAGATAATGCTGTGCTACGACATAAGAATGGAAAATGGTATGCTGTGGTCATGACGGTTGAAAAATCGAAACTGGGATTAGAAGGAAAAGATCCGGTTGATATCATGGACGTAAAGTGTGATCCGGACATGACGAATATGATTATTCAGACTTATGGATTTTTACCTGGATACCATATGAATAAGCAGCACTGGATCACGATTTTACTGGATGGTTCTGTCAGTGAGGCTAAGACACTGGACTTTTTGGATATGAGCTATGACCTGATTGACGGAGCAGGCAGAAAAGAAGAAAATGTAAGTGGATTACAGTGATTTTTGAGCAAAAGGAAAACCGGGGATTTTACTCCTCGGTTTTCTGGCTGTTGTGCTTCAGTCTTCAACTTGAAAAATATCTTCTACAGGCACTTTCAGGTAATGTGCCAGCCGGATTGCAATCTCAAGAGAGGGATTTCGTTCTCCACGTTCGATGCGGCCTATCGTCTGGCTGCAGGAACCTATGGCTTCAGCCAAATCTGCTTGAATGAGATTCCGTTCTTCACGAATATCTTTTAATGTATTATTGATTGCCATTCAATCACTTCCTTTGCTTATTGTTATCAGTAGGATCATGAACCTGCTGTTGAAATCTAATGAAATCCTGGAATTTCTGCACCTTTGCATTTCCCGATTACTTTTCCAAAAATCTTAAAAGAGTCAGATTCCAAAACTTGGATAGGACGATATTTTTGATTTAAAGAGATCAGATAAACACCATCTGGCTCATCGTGTAATTCCTTGATGTAAGTATTGCCGTTGAGATAGAAGATTCCAATTTCACCATTAGCAAGAGAATCTTTTTTCTGAATCCATGCAACATCGTCTGTATGATAAAGTGGCTCCATACTATCACCAGAGATCCGCACACCAAAGTCAGTCTGCTCAGGAGCAAGATGTCCTACGTCATAGGTTTCTTTTACAGAATCTTCCAGGTAATTTCCAGTACCAGCAGAAACTGGTTCCCAGGTAATTTCTACAGGATGATGGAATGGGATAATCTTTGCAGACAGTGGAGAAAACTTTTTAGAAGCTTTCAAAATATCAGCAAATTCAATCAATTTATTTCTGCCTTCTTCATTCAATCCACTCATAATGTTATATGGATTTTCTCCAAAGAAGGATTCATATATATCTTCGATATCAAGTAACTGGCAAAGTGTCAGGAAAACATGTAAAGCGGGTTCTCGTGCATTGTTCTCCCATTTGGAGAGTGCTTTTGTAGTGACCTGAATACCTTCCTGAGAAAGCAGGTTTACCAGATCTGATTGAGAGTATCCTTTCTTTTTTCTATTTTCTGCTAATATTTCCCCGAAATCACGCATTTGTTCGCCTCATTTCTATTTGAATTTTCTATATGCATTATACCGTATGTTAGAAATAAAATCAACAATAATCTCCAAAATGGAGAAAATACAACCAAGATGTTACTTGACTATCTCCGAAATGTCGATATATACTAAACATACAGAAATTGATAAGACATTATGTTGAAGGAAGCAGCTGGGAGGTGAAAAGTTTGAGTGAGCGTGTGATCCTGCATAGTGATATGAACTGTTTTTATGCCAGTGTAGAAATGCTACATCATCCGGAATTTGCTGGAATGCCTCTGGCAGTCGGTGGTGATCCGGAAGCCCGGCATGGAATTGTGCTGACAGCAAATTATATTGCCAAGAAAAAAGGAGTAAAAACCGGAATGGCATTATGGCAGGCGAAACAGGTTTGCCCGGAAATTATTTTTGTACCACCACGGATGGATTTATATTTGCGATTTTCTCAAATGGCAAGGGAAATCTATTCAGAGTATACAGATAAAATTGAGCCATATGGAATTGATGAAGCCTGGCTGGATGTATCAGATAGTGGAAATCTGAAAGGAAGCGGAATGACGATTGCGAGAGAAATCAGCCATCGGATTAAATACGAACTTGGAGTAACAGTGAGTATTGGAATTTCCTGGAATAAGATTTATGCGAAACTTGGTTCAGATTACAAAAAGCCGGATGCAATCACAGAGTTTAATCGAGAAAATTATAAAGACAGGATATGGCAGCTTCCTGCGTCAGATTTGCTTTATGTCGGAAGACAGACAAATAAGAAATTGCAAAAACTTGGAATCCGGACAATCGGGCAACTTGCGGAATCAGACGAAAAGTTGTTAGAGAGCCATTTTGGAAAAATAGGAAATGTATTATGGGCTTTCGCAAATGGCTGGGATGAAGATCCGGTTTGCAAGGAAGGGTATGAAGCTCCAGTAAAGTCGATAGGTAATAGCACCACAACACCGAGAGATCTGGAAAATGATCTGGATGTTTGGATCATTCAAATAGCATTGGCAGAAAGTGTAGCTGCACGATTGCGGAAACATGGATTTAAATGCAAAACAGTAGAAATTACAGTTCGAGATAATGGATTGTATAGTTTTTCCAGACAGATACATTTACGACAGCCAACGAATATTACAAATGAGATTGTAACTGCAGCATTTCAGCTATTTAAAGATAATTACAAATGGGAACATCCCATTAGAAGCCTGGGAATCCGAGCTGCGGATCTTGTGTTAGATGATATTCCCGTGCAGTTGGATTTATTTGGAAATCAGGAGAAAAAAGAAAAGTTAGAGAAGCTGGATCGTACTGTAGATGAGATAAGACGACGGTTTGGATATTTCAGTATACAGCGAGCGGCAATGTACCAGGATAAAGTCTTATCCCACTTAGACGCTGGTACGCACACGGTCCATCCACACAGTTATTTTCATGGGTAATTGGAGGGATAGATTTGAAAAAAGCATTAACCAGAAAACAGGAAGAAAGTTATCAGTGTATTTTGAATTATACGAAGGAGCATGGATATCCGCCGACAGTTCGGGAATTTGGAGAGTTGATCGGGGTGAAATCAACATCATCTGCTTTTTCCAGAATCAAGCAGTTGGAGCAAAACGGATATATCCGAAGGATTCCGGCATCGCCAAGAGCAATCGAGATTTTATAGTGAGGTGTCGGCATGAACAAAGTATATGTAGATGTAGTGGCAGAGTTTCGGAAAGACGGACAGCTGGTTCCCATATTTTTTACATGGGAGGATGGAAGAAAGTATAGCATTGACAGAATTTTGAAAATCGAGCGATGCGCCAGCAGAAAGGCAGGCGGTGTAGGAATGATGTACACCTGTATGATACAGGGACAGGAAAGCCATTTGTTTTACGAAGTGGATAAATGGTTTATGGAGAGAAAAACAGCATAAGGAGAGATAGGTATAGACGATATTATTTGGATTATTAACCGGCAGGGATAGTCACTTTCCCTTTATATTCCTGCAGGTTTTACATAAGAAGATGGATTCCGGTCAGCAAAGGCAACTCCCACAATGCCTTTTGGATATCCGCTTCTGCAAATTGTAGTAAGTAATTGCTTCCCATCAAAATCATGGGGAAAGCGAACTGGTCTGAAAGACCGCCAGTTAGTGTGATGATGATAAGGAGATTTTGAAACTGATGACAGACAGAGATTATGCAATTAAATCAATGAAAGAGATTACCTTCCAGATGGCAAGCCATGCACAGGATTATCTGGAAGTTACAATCGAAAGACATTATACTGATATTAAAGAACTGATGACAAGTTACCAGAAGCTGATTTTGGAAAATCAGGTCGTATTGGAAGAACTGGATATGGAGTGCCAGGAGAAGATCAATGAAGATATGGCATATGCGTTAAGCTACCTGAGCATTTATAATCATCAGCTGAACGTGCCAAAGATGCACCGGGAGATGAATAACCTGATGATTATTTATGGACTGTCGGACATGATCTATCGGGGAATGACACTGGTGAAATTTTATGCTCCCAATGGTGTGACACTCAGTGAAATTCTTCATTCCTGCTTTTGCAGTCATTACAATAAGACAGATGTGGAAGTGCAGCAGGAACTGGGAATAGGCAGGACTTCTTTTTATAAGATGAAGAAGCAGGCCCTTGGATATTTAGGATTTTATTTTTATGAGATCGTGGTACCGCAGGCAAAGGATAAAAGATTTAAACCGTCACTGGGCGTAGAGGAAGAGTAGGTGAGTAATATGAGATACGAAGATTCGATGAAAGGTGTAGCTGCTCAGATAATCAAAGAACAGCAGCGAGCCAGTAAAATAAAAAACAATCCAGAAGAGTTCCATTGGCATGACGAATATGCAACGTTGAATTTCTTTCGGTTTATCTGCAAAAATATCGGTAACTTGGGAAATGGAGAAATTGAGAAAATGGTCACACGCTTGAAAAGCATAGATCAGAAAGCAGTGGAAAACCATGTGAATGGTGCTGTTTGGGCATTTGATTATGATAAGATGTTCTGTGTACTGATGGAAAATGAAATTTGCCGAAAGGTGTGTGAAAAGAATAAATATAATAGTTGGATGAAGTTGATTGGACAGTATTGTGTTTCAATGGCTTAAAGATGAAGAAAGTTGTTGGAGGGAAAAAACTCTCCAGCAACTTTGTCTTTGATGAATAGAGGTCAATTTTTTGTTCAATTATTTTCACTATTGTTTGATTCAGTGATTTTTTTCTTCTTTGGAGAAACCAGTTTGTGACCGGAATAAATGGACATGCCCATACAAAGCAATGAAGAATAGGCAAAGTATTTATGTGCAGTCATAGATTTTCTGATTCCAGAATAAATGCATCCCAACATACAGAAAAGTGCGCCTAGGGACCAGTATTTATGTGATTTCATGATTTGATACCTCCTTTGATTTAGCTGCTTCAATCATAACTCTATTTTACGAATATGCAAAGAAAATCTTGAAATATAGTTCTGTAGAATTAGAACTTGGCTTTGCGATTCTGTATATTTAAGATATCCACAAGTATACTAAATCCAGAACGATTATTCGTTCTGGAGGAGGTGTTACGATGGATTTGAAGGCAGTAGGACAGCGAATCAAATCAGCACGAGAAGCAAAAAATCTCACGCAAGAGGAACTGGCTGCATTAGTAAATTTAAGTCCGACGCATGTGAGTGTAATAGAGAGAGGCTTGAAAGTTACAAAATTGGATACCTTTGTTGCAATTGCAAATGCATTAGATGTTTCTGCAGATACTCTTTTGATTGATGTTGTGGCACATTCAGTTACAGGTGTTACCAATGAGCTGACAGAGAAAATAGAAAAACTTCCGATCAAAGAGCAGAAAAAAATTATCAAAGTAATTCATACATTATTGGAAGAGTAATATGACAAAATGGGAAGAGCAAGTAGCTCTTCTTTTTTTTGACTTTTTATTCCGCTTTAAATTGTAAAGTGTCTTTTCATGATAATAGAAATATGCTAAATTAGTTCTATAGAACAATGTGTAATTCTACTTATATATTGGAGGAAAATGAATGAGAGAGAAAACTATTTATGAGAAAATTGCAAAAAAGTACAACACAACACCAGAAGAGGTACGCAGAGAAATGCAGATAGCCATAGATGCAGGATTTGATAATCCTGATCCGGATGTGCAGGAAGAATGGAAGAAAATGACACTTAAAGGAGACAGACCCACACCGGAAGAAGTAATCAATTACGCAGTAAAACAATTAAAAGGAAATTAATGAAAATATGAAAAGAAAGATAATTGCAGTAATCTCAGGAGCAGTCATCTTGATAATTGCTACAGGAAGTATTTATGGGAAACCTGAATCTGGTCATAAGGAAGGTGAACCTGATGTAGTAGGAACATTTTCCATAAATCAGGATGAAAATCTAACCGTAGTAGCTAACCGGGAAAATATTGAGGATAGAGAAGCGTTTGCAAGAGAACTTTTGCAGATGTACAAGGAGAATTCTTTTCATTCGACAAAATTCTCCACAGACAGGGGATATGCGACGAGTCTTGATATGAACATCTATTTATGGAAAGAGGATATTGAAGATGGGGAATCGGTAATGACAGCCGAATACAGACCTGTAGAATATGGAAAGGACTATGATGTTGTCAATAATCCTGATAAATTTCAACTATATATAGATGGAAAAGAAGTAGAAGAATAACACGGTGAACTTTTTATACTGAAATATGTACGATTTCAATAATGATGTGAACTTATAGGAATGTATTGCGGATACTTTGTGAACTTTATCCTGATACAATGATTATGCTGATGAAAGAAGGCATAGATAACTGAATATAAGAAAGAGACGAAGGCCTCAGTAGTTAAGAAAAAAACTACTGGGGCTTTTTTTCGTGCCTGAATTTCTCAGCCAATAACTGCGGGTATGTCCCGGCAGGATAAAGGCGGAGCAGGCATGATTCTAAACAGAGGTCCGCCTTCTGGATTTGAAACAAGCAACGAGATTTCAAATTCAGGAGGAACGGACATGTATATTGAACACCCATATTTTTATGAAGGAAAGTATTACGCAAATATTGATGGAGAGATGATTGAGATTACAAAAGAGGTTGCGTATGCGATGAACAATTTTTATAGAAGCAGCAAGGCAAAAAAGGTAGAAATCAAAAACGAATTGGGAGAGGTCGTGGACAAGATGTTGAGGGAAGTACCTTACAGTGGTCAGTCCATTGATGGAGAAGGCTTTATGATAGAGGATTTTCCGGATCTGAATTGTGATGTGGAGCATAGTGTGCTGACAAAAATGGAACAGCAGGATATCCACAAAGTGATCAATCAGCTGAACTCCGAGGAACGCATGATTATTTACGGTATTTTCTTTGAAAACAAGACACAGACACAGATGGCAGAGATTATGGGAATTTCCAGACAGATGCTGTCATACAAGCTGAAATCCATTCTTAATAAGATGCGTGAAATGTATATGAATAAATTTTTTTAAAAAATTTTTCAAAATCTTTTGCATCTTCCGAAGTCATTTGACTTTAGTAATTAGAGGAGCTTTAAGGACTCCCTAAAACGCACCGTGATAACTGAATATCCAATAATAACTGACGTGACATTTCATACAGTGAGCACGAGGAAGATGCCGCTATAGGATTATAAGACGTAAAAACATTTTTAGAGCTAATAATGCTGCGAAAAAGCACTGACCAAAGCCAGTCGGCAGGCTGGTGATGCGATGACATGTGTGAGATGCGATACACTTGCAGACCCTGAGAAGTCTGTAATTGGTAAACCTATGAACTGCCAGAGCCTGGAAACGAGAGTTTTTGGGTTGTGGTCCGGAGTATAGCATTCGGACAGGTTATTATTCCCTTCCTGCAGATGCAGGAGTAACGATTCGGGGTATCGAGGATAAATAGAATCGAGCGAGCACTGTTTAATAATCAAATTGGTTATAGAGGTTATGCGGCAGAGCTTTCCATCTTGGAAAGGAACTCTGCCGTATTCCTGTGGAGCCAATATAGCGCTAGGGATGCTTTACAAATAAAAAAAGATTGGAGAGATGACAAGTGACGATTCGAAGAGGAGATATCTTATGGGCGGATCTCGGTATGTTTCCGACAACTTCGGTTCAGGGTGGAGTAAGACCGGTGATCGTAGTAAGTAACAACAAAGCTAATACATACAGTTCAGTCATTACAGTAGTTCCGCTGACGTCAAGAATATATAAGAAGCGGTATTTGCCAACACATGTATTTATCAGTAAGTACGATATGACAGGGATCCGAAAAGGAAGCCTGGCATTGGCTGAACAGGTTATGAGTATTTCTACAAAATGTATTATTGAGAAATGCGGAAGAGTAAATAAGTGGAGCCTGGATCGGGTACTGAAAGCAGTACGGATTCAGATGGGAATGGAAGGAGAAGGGCATGACAGCAGAGGAATATAGAAATTATCTGGATCAGGATTTCAGTGATGTGGATATCAATGAAATGACTGATCTACGGATGATAAAAACAGACAGAAATAAATCGCTTCAGGAACGGAGAGATATTTTTCTGAATAAAGTAGGAAATCCTTATCTGGTCCGGATCGGTAATATGAAAGTAAAAGTCAGATTTGCAAATAACGGTATATCTATGGAGCAGGCATTTGAGAATATGCTTCTGAGTGTCTGAAAAAGTACTGGTAAAATTGAGGGGACTGTGTTAGAATGTCGGTAAGGACAAATTATGCAGCCCCCTTTTATTACATGGATTTTCTGACGTAATAAAAGGAGGTAAGATATGTATCAGAATATCAACAAAATCTATCATGCCGCCATCTATGTCAGATTATCTAAAGAAGATGGCGATATTTCCAGTTCAGCAAAACTGGAAAGTAACAGCATTTCTAACCAGAAAGCTTTGATTCTGGATTTCCTGAAAGACAAAAAAGATATTGAAGTTGTTTCAGTCCGAGTTGATGATGGCTACTCAGGCTCTAATTTTGAGCGCCCTGCATTCCAGGCAATGCTGGAAGATATCCGGCATGGGATTGTAGACTGCGTAGTGGTAAAAGATTTATCACGATTTGGAAGGGAATATATTGATTCCGGGAAGTATATCGAGAGATTATTCCCGGCTCTTGGTGTGCGTTTTATTGCCATCAATGATAATTATGACAGTCTTAAGGGAAAGAATCAGGCAGACGAAATCATTATCCCATTTAAAAATTTAATCAACGATGCTTATTGTCGTGATATTTCTATTAAGATCAGGAGTAATCTTGAGATTAAGAGGAAAAAAGGCGAGTGCGTGACTCCGTTTGTAGCATTTGGATACAGGAAGACAAAGACAGATAAGCATAAATTAGAGATTGATCCATCGGCGGGCGGTGTAGTACAGGATATTTTTAAGATGAAGCTGCAGGGAATGAGTCAGGATGCGATCGCTAATCGTTTAAATGAACTGGGTATTCTTTCCCCATTTGAGTATAAAATAAGCAGCGGCAGTCGTTATGAAACAGGTTTCCGGCAGAAAGAACAGGCACTTTGGAGTTCCGTTACGGTCCGCAGGATACTGGAAAACGAGGTTTATATCGGAAACCTTGTACAGGGAAAAAGGACAACTCCAAACCATAAAGTGAAGCAGACTTATGTGAAACCGGAAGATGACTGGATCCGGATTGAGAAAAATCATGAACCTCTGGTGAGTGACCGTGATTTTGAAATTGTTCAGAGGCTTCTTGGCATGGATACACGTACTTCACCTGACCAAAAGCAGGTATATCTGTTATCCGGAATTGCTGTATGTGCGGATTGTGGAGCACCTATGACAAGAAAGGTTTCTACTGTGGCAGGAAAAAAATATGCTTATTATCTATGTTCCACAAATAAAGAAACAAAACGCTGTTCCAGTCATAGAATACCGGAAAAGGATCTGGAAGATGCCGTATTAGTGATGTTGAAACAGCATATCCAGAATATCCTGCACCTGAAAAGAGTCCTGGAATTTATCGGTACTGTGCCATTTCAGGGGATCAATATGAAAAAGCGGCAGGACAGGCTGGAGAAGAAAAAGCAGGAGAAAGAACGCTGTAAGGAGTTACGGATGATGCTCTATTCGGATATGAAAGAGGGCATTGTATCAAAAGAAGACTATGTAGAGCTTCATGCAGCATATGGAAAGCGGCTTAGAAATGCGGAAGAGAGTATCCGTGCGATCCAGAAAGAAATGGATAACGAGCTGGAAAAAGCAGACAAAGCCAATACCTGGCTGGATTATTTTGTGAAATATCAGGATATTGAAGAACTGTCCCGCACTGTGGTGGTAGAACTGATCAGGCAAATCAGAGTATATGATAAAAAGAATATAGAGATCACTTTTGATTTTGATGATTGTTATCAGACATTGCTGAATCAATTACCTGCTATGGGAGTTGATATGGTAATAGATGATGATAACAATCTGCAGGTCAATGTAAAGGAGGTTGTATAAAATGGCACGAAAGAGCAGGAAAAACATTCCGGAAGTAGTCAGCAGTGCAACCGTCCAGACAGAGGTGAGCAGACCGTTCCGGGCAGGATTGTATGCCAGAATTTCAATGGAAACAGAAGAAACCTTAGAAAGAGGAACGATAGAAACCCAGGTGGAACTGATGAAAAACTTTGTGGCAGATACGGAAGACATCGCAGTTGCAGAAATATATAAGGATTCTGATTATTCTGGTACAAATTTCGACCGTCCTGGTTTTACGCAGATGATGGAAGATATCAAGCATGGAAAAATTAACTGTGTGATTGTAAAGGATCTATCCAGACTTGGAAGGAATTATGTAGAGACAAGTAATTATATTGAGCGTGTATTTCCGTTTTTTCATGTGCGGTTTCTTGCTGTGACGGATGACTTTGATTCTTTCCGTGAGGGAGTGGATCTGACAGTTCCCTTAAAAAATATCATCAATGAGTTTTATTCCAAAGACCTTGCAAAAAAGAGCAGCAGTGCCAAAAAAGCCCTGTGGAAAGAAGGAAAATTTACTGGTGCATGGGAACCTTATGGATACAGGAAATCAGAACAGGACAGACACCAGCTGGTAGTTGACGAGGAGGCTGCCGGACATTTACGAGAAATTTTTACTATGTATATGGATGGATGCAGCTACAGCGATATTGCAAAAAGACTGAATACAGATGGTATCCTTTCCCCGACTTTGCAGAGGGAATATTATAAAACAGGCGAAAAGCCTTCACCGGAATCCAAACCTTGGAATAATTATGAAGTGAAACGTGTACTTCAGGATGTCCATTGTACCGGAGATTCTGTATATGGAAAATATCAGCAGAGTGTTTTTCAAGGAAACAAGCAGAGAAATCTACCGGAGAGTGAGTGGCTCTATGCTGAGAATACCCACGAAGGAATTATTGATAAAGAACTGTTCCGGCAGGTACAGGAAAAAATCCGGGAATTTACGGAAGCATACAAAAAGAAGCATCAGCTGAATAATGGAGCCATTCGGAATCATAATTTCTATACCGGCAAGATCAGGTGTGGGGGTTGTGGGAACCGCATGGTGTTGTCCAGAGAAAAAACAGGGACATTTTATTATATCTGTGGTGCAGATGCGAACCATAAATCCGGAGGAAATCAGTGTAAGGGGCACAGAGTCAAAAAAGAATACGTGGATGAAGACGTCCTTCGCCTGATCCAGTCACATATGAAAGCCGTATTGGATACAGAGAAACTGATCCGTGAAATGAATTCTGCTTCCAGAAACCAGACACAGTATTTGCTTCTGGATAAGGAAGTGGGGAAACTTCGGCGGGAGTTGAGCAGGATCAGCAAGCGTAAATCTGATTTATATGAGGATTATTCGGAACGTCTGATTACAGAAGAAGAATACATGCAGTTTTCCCGTATCTATTCCAATGAAATAGAAAACATCAAGAACCGCCTGGATGTAGTATTGGCGGCACAGGTACGGTATTCCAAGGATTATCATATCGAGGAAGGATGGGGAAAAGTGATACATACTTATATGTCAAAGCGTAAGCTGACAAAAGAAATGGCAGATGCCTTTGTGGATTCAATTATTATCCATGGTAAGTATGATTATGAGATCAAGCTGGTATATGACGATCAGTTTGCAGATTTACAGAAATTAAAGAAAGAGAAGGAGGCGCAGTCAAGATGACAGATCATAGAAAAACAGCTGTTTACATCCGTTTATCCGCAGAAGATGACAATGTAGATGGCAGAGCTAAAAAAGAGAGCGACAGTGTAACTTCTCAGAGAATTCTGTTAAAATCATTTGTGATTGATCAGCTGGGTGTAGATGAGGCAGATATCCTGGAATATGTGGATGATGGTGTCAGCGGTACTCATTTTAAACGGCAGGGATTTCAACAGCTGCAGGATGACATGAAAAGTGGAGAAATCGGCTGTGTAGTTGTAAAAGACTTTTCCAGATTCGGAAGAGACTATCTGGAAGTTGGATTTTATATTGAATATATTTTTCCACTTCTGCAGATTCGATTTATTTCGATTAATGACAGCTATGACAGTGCAGCAAGCAGCGGAATGACTGGTGGAATGAATGTGGCATTGCAGAATCTGGTATACAATATGTATAGCCTGGATTTGTCCAAGAAAATTTCATCAGCAATGCAGACGAGAACAAAAAATGGTACACGTCTTCCGGTAAATGCCAGATATGGCTATAAAAAAGGAAAAGATGGAAGGCTGGAAGTTGATCCGGAGGCTGCAAAAGTCGTGAAAATGATTTTTCAGATGGCAGCGGAGGGAACAAGTTTTGCAGATATTACAAGGGAATTGAACAGACAGGCGATTGCTACTTGTGATGAGCAGAAATTATCAAGAGGGGATCAGGTGCAGTTCCAGAGGTTTGACACGATCAAAAAGAAACACTGGAGCCCTACGACAGTATCGGCAATCGTCCGGGATGAGATTTATATTGGAACCAGAATCTGGGGCAAAACACGTTGCAGTATGCATACGGGCCATAAAGCAGTTCTGAATGATGAAACAGAATGGGTTCGCCTGGAAAATCATCATACGGCAATTATAGACAGGGAATTGTTTGAAAAAGCAAATGAAATGCATCCGAAAAAGAAGAGAAGTGTTGCAGAATCACGCACCAATTTTACTCTGGAAAGACGTAAAAAACAGCCGGCCTTGCTGATATGTGCCAACTGTGGGCATTCTCTGTTAAAAGAAACAGAGCATCTGCTGAAATGTTCAGATGCCAGAACCAATGGTGATCCTGTGTGCCGAAGTCTGGTGATTCGTAGGGAACCGATGGAGGAGAATATCCTTGGGCTTGTCCGTCAGTATGCAGCGTCAATGTTGAAAAAAGGAAAGAAAGTATCTTCCAAAAGACAATGTGAATACAAAGAGATCAATACTACAGAATTGCAAAAACAGAGCCGACAGTTGACCTCGGAAAAGATGAAACTCTATGATGATTACAAAGATGGTCGTATAGATCGTGATTCGTATAAGCAGAGAGCTGAAAAGATAAGTGTACAGCTGGATGAAATAAAACGAAAGATAGAAGATGCGAAGAATAGTAAAAAGCTTCTTGAACAAAATGAACTTTCTGATAAAATAAAACTAAAAGATTTCTTGGGAATTCAGAAGTTCGATACAGAGAAGCTGCGTGAGGTTATCAAGGTGATCCGTGTTCATAGTCAGGATGAAATTGAAATCGAATGGAATTTTGACGATATTTTTTCAGAACAGAGATAACTTGAGCAGGACAAGAATGACTTATCAAAAGATAATAAAGGTGCTGGGACTACCTGATGGAAGCGTCAGATAGTCTTCGGCAGAAAAAAATAAAATTTTTTTTGTCCTATACTTGACACATCCACATACCCTTCGTCATACGGGATGTACCAGATTGGGTGAGAACAATGTCAATCCTAAAGTTATGCAGTATGTCATGGGCCATTCGGATGCACAGATCACAATGAATGTCTACAATCATATTGCAGAGAAGTCTCATGTGGAGAACGAGATGTCTAAAATGAATCTGCCAGAAACCGTACCTGCTGTGGTATAAACCAGAAGTCGTTGTCGTAAAATGTGGTAAGAAAATCAGACTTTTTGACAATCAAATTCCATTAGCATCTCTTCAATTTTCGATTGCATTTCGTTCACACTATGCTTCCGTGTACGAGCACATTCCTGAGCCTGACACCCACAGATAATACATTTTCGGAAAGAAGGACGGGATAATTTCTGACCATTTATATCAATCACATCAAGATCAAAAAGGCGACCGACAGGATGAGTTTCTTCAATATCTGTTGTCAGATCCTTGATTTTTTTGCAGGATAGTCAACTGCAAGAAGAAGTTCATCTCCTGTTTTTTCGTGGATTTCCAATAAATTTTTGATTTTGGCTTGTGTCGATTCTAACTTTGCTAATAACGCATGCTTTCCGCTGGTAAATGCAGCATGGATTCGGTGAGAGTGAGATTTCCTGGACAACAACCGGAAAAGCCAATATCATACTGGATAACCTGATCGAAATGGGAAAAATAAAACCTTTTACACTTGTGATGAGTGACGGCATGGTACAGGAAAAGGTCGGCTCAGAAGAACGATTAAACCATGTTTTGCTGGAACGTATGCTGGTAGAGGAAATTATTCCGATGGCAGAGAAAAAATATCAGTTTGGCGGTCGGAAGAAAACCTTATGAGCAGACCCATCTGAAGGCGATGGACGATCCGTACTTTAATAACTATTTTCATACCTTTTTCCGGTGCATCGGAGATAATGACTGTTTCCGTTCCAGATTTCTGGAAGAGGATGCAATCATCCAGGAGAAAGGTGTCCATGAAATCAGGAAAATCTATCCGGGCGGACATGACTGGAATGTGTGGAGACCGTGCTTTACGGATTTTGCGCAGATGATTTTCCGGTAGGATTGTATAAAGTAAGAAAATATAGTCGAGCAGGAGCTGCCCGGCTATTGTATTTTACGCGAGCAAGGAGCCCAAGTCCGTGCCTGCACGAAATCACTGCCCCTGCGTGCCTCTCGCTTCCCGATAAGCAGAAGGGGACATCCCCAGTTTCTTCTTAAAACTGTTGCTGAAATAATATTGATTCGTATAACCACACTTTGTGCTGATCTCTTTTAACGAAAGACTGGTGGATTCCAGATAATGACAGGCACTTTCGATGCGAAGCGCAGTGATGGTATCACTGATGCTTTGCCCGGATACCTTTTTGAACAGAGAACTCAGATATGCAGGGCTGATGTTGGCATGTCGTGCGATATCATTCAGGCACAGGGTGTTGGTTTCAAAGTTTTCCCGGATATATCCAAGAGCCATGGTATATATCTGATTGTGATAGTTCTGTAAGGATGAATCCATCTTTTCGCATACGGAGGCACATAACTGCGTCAGCCATTTTACAAATTGTTCGTAGGTGCGGAAGGAATCAAACCGGGTATAGACCTGGATGATTTCCCTCTCCAAATCTCCGGTATCCAGGTTCATCTCGTATAAGAATTTCAGAATTCGTCCCAAAAGGGAGTAGATTCGGATGAAAACCAGATTTTTGTCCTGAACCTGTCCTAACAGATTCTGAAAATAGCAGGTAATCCATTCTTCGATAGCAGTCATGTCTTTGGAACAGATAAGACGTATCAGTTCTTCGTCGGTATTTTCGGAAAAGGACAAAAGATTTAATTCTTTACCAAGTGCTTCTCTCGCATCGAAAATATTTTTGTGTGGGAAGAAAAATAGGTATTTCAGCGAGTGGGAAGCACTGGCAAAGGACACCGGGAGCTTCCAGATGCTGTCAGCAAGACTTCCGATTCCGATGTTCAGAGAAAGTACATTGTTTTTGCAGGACTCGACAATAGTGGAGGCTACTTGGTGTATGACTTGAAGAAAATGCTGGGGATGTTTTGAGTTCTGGCCAATGATGCAGACGATTCCGCTGAATTCTTTTAAATAAAAAACATTGTCAAAAATCTCCATTTCTTCTTTTACCAGATTCAGGATATTCAGAAGCTGGATCTGGTATTGGGTAAAGTCCAGTTCGGATTTGGCAGGATCTGGTTCTGTTTCCAGGATCAATACGTCAAAAAAGTCATAGTCTGATCTCAGATCCAGATATTTCAGATACTGGCTCAGATGAGTGGCCGGATCCACACCGGGATAATGGAGCAGATCATGAAAGAATTTTTCTGTCATAACAGGCCGGCTTGCTTTTACCAACTCCGTATTTTTTTGTGTACGGTCGATATCCGTAAAAGCATTTTTGATTTTTTCCGTAAGATAATGATAATCCAAGGGTTTCTCGATATAGTCATATACACAAAGGCGGATCGCCCGTTTGGCATATTCGAACTTGTCATAGGCACTTACAAGAATAACTTTTATGAAAGGCTGGATCTCCAGAGCTTTCTGACTCATGGAGATCCCATCTAGATCCGGCATCTCAATATCCGAGATGATCAGATCTACATGGGTGTCTTTCAGGATGTCCAGAGCGGAAAGACTGTTATATTCTACGGCGATCACAGTGGCATCCAGAGCACTCCAGTCAATATTTTTTTCGATGCCTTCTGCGGTGAGGCAGTTGTCATCTACAATCATTACATTCTTCATCATATTTCTCCATCTGATCAAATTCAATGGTAATGGAAGTGCCTTCATACAGACAACTTTCTACAGATATCCTACCATTTCCAAAATAAGGATTGGAGATTCGTTTGTTTACATTTCCAATACCAAAGTGTTTTTCATAATTAACAATTTTTTCATCCAATGTTTTCTGCAATTCTAAAAGCTGTTCTTTTGCCATTCCGATTCCGTTATCTGTGATCACAATAATAACCGTATCATCTCCGTAGGAAAGATCAATGGAGATATGAACCTCCGGCGTTTTCTGAGAGAGACCATGCATAATACTGTTTTCCAGAAATGGCTGCAGTGTGAATTTGCAGATCAGGAAGTTGTCAATGCCGTCTTCCATATTGATCTCCCAGGTAAGATTATCATTATGGCATAATTTTTCCATTTCCAGATAAAGCTGTGCGATGGTCAGTTCGTCCCGGATGGAGATCAGGTCTTCCGACTTTCTGAGTGTCATGCGGTAAAAACGTGTAAGATTCGTCAGCATCTGATTGGCAATATCCAGCTTTCCAAGGGACTGACAGGTCTGGATGGATCCCAGAATATTATAAAGAAAATGTGGATTGATCTGGGATTGGAGAAGCTGGTATTTTAGCCGTTCTTCCGTCAGTGACAGTTCCAGAATAGACTGCAGATTGTCATTCAGGGAATGCTGCATTTTTTCAAAGGTTATCCCCAGTTTATCAATCTCATCGAAGGTTTCAGGTGCACGATCCTGTGGTACCAGTGCCTTCATGTTGGTGTCGGATGCATCTAATTGTAGTGTTTCCATAGCCCTGGATAGTGTCTTGATTCGTCTGGTAAGATTCTTCGAGATCAGAACCACAACCAGAATCGTCAGCGGAAGAGAGATCAGGATTGTCAGGAGGATACTTTTGATCAGTATATGCGTGTTTTGCATGATATAAGAATCCGGTATCTCTGTCACCTGTAGCCAGCCGTTTCGTAAAGTAGTAGTGTGATAATTAGTGTGAGCTCTCTTTTTTAGAGAATCTCCCTTGTTGTATAAGAAATCCAGTTTTTCTTCGTCAAGAGATGCAGAAAGCAAAGAAGGATTGTTGCTGGCAACGATTTTTCCGTTGTCTGTAAGGATATAGCTGGTGATCTGATTATCCTGGAAAATTTCCTGTAGAATGGAGGAAAATTCAGATGCGTCCAGATAAATTATATAAGCATACTTTATGCTGTCTGTATCCGGATGTTTTAAAACTCTGCAACAGGAAACAGAATTCGTAATATGGTAGCTGTTATTCACAAGAAACGGAACAGACAGCAGATCCTGATAAAACCAGACAGAGGATGTTCCCGGATTTTCCAGAACTTCTTTTGGAATCTGAAAGTCAGAAAGCTTAGACATAGGGAAAAAGTATAAGCTTTCGCTGGATGCCATATGCTCGTCCGGAAGAAATATATTGATATAGGCCAGATCAAAGGATGTCTTAAACATGGACAGATTGCTCCGAATCTCGGAAAGCATAGCCAGAGTGTCCATGGGTGCATCTGCCTGCATCAGGTTGTACATATTATATTGAAGCGTATCGGCTATATTTTCCACTTGCTGCAAGCGGTTATCAAACTGTGTATGCAGCTGTGCATCAGCGGAAATAGATGCATTCAGAATCTTATCTTTAGCAATGTTATAAGAAACAGCATAGGAAATTCCGCCTATGATGAAAATAGGAATCAATGTGCACAGCAAAAACGCACATAAAATCCTGTTTTGAAAATGGGAAAAGTATAATCGTGGACCTCTGGACCCTTTTTTTGAATGTTTCATAAAATCTCCTTGTATTGTATCCGGGCAAAATCTATCAAAAACGCTTTCGTCAATGAAATCTTGCATGTGATCGTTTGTATTTCGGCATGCTCATGCCAGAACACTATTATATATGATCAATTTCTATTCTTATTATAGATTAAAAAAATGCTTTTAACAAGGATAAAAATAATATAAACGAATCGAAAAATATTGTATTTTGAGAAAACAGACTTTTTGATATCCTTAACTCATCAAAGAAATAGGCGTAAGGCTACAAACAAACAGGAGGTAATTAAATGAAAAAGAAATTAGTGAGCGTGTTACTGGCAGGCGTTATGACAGTAGGAATGTTGGCAGGATGCGGCAGCTCCAAAGGAGAAAGTACAGAAAAATCCAAAGATTATGATCTGACTTTGTACAGCGTCATGACAACAGATCCTGACTTTGATGAATGGCTGAAAAATGTAGAGGATGCCACAGGACTGAACATCAATGTAATCGCAGCTCCGACAGATTCCGATACTCGTCAGCAGAAAGTTACGACAGTCTTATCTACAGGAGATGCTTCTATTGATATTATCGAAATCAATGATGAGATGAGTGCGTCATTCAAAAACTCAGGCTGGCTGGAAGGCCTGAACGACACAGTTATGACAGAAGATGTCCGTAGTCAGTTTGCACAGGGTTATCTGAAGAATATGATCACAGATAAAGACGGTAACATTGTCGGTGTTCCGGGATATACCGGATACCTGGCTTTCTGGGTAAATCAGAAAATCATGGATGAAGTCGGAATTACAGAGATCGATACAAAAGAAGACTTCATGAAATATATGAAAGCAGCTTCTGGTGACGGAAGATATGGATACGGCGGATCCTGGGAAAAAACCTATGCATACAATGAGATTGCACAGTTTGTAAATATGTTCGGTGGAGATTATTTTGACTGGACAAAGGCTGAAAACAAAGAAGCCATTCAGTTCATGAAAGATATGGTGGATAATAACCAGACACCGATCGATCAGATCGCAGACAAATATGAGCAGATGAACCCGAAGATCAATGATGGAAAATATGGAAGCTTTTTCATGTGGGGACTTGGAACTGATTACAAGAAAGCCGGTATGCTGGGAGATGACAAGATCCATATGGCTATGGTTCCTGACTTCAGCGGTAAAGGAGAGAGAGCAATCTTTACAGATTCCTGGAATTATGTTCTGAATTCCGCTTCCAAGCACAAAGAAGCAGCCATCAAATTCCTTAAGTACATGACAGAAGAAGGCGGAATGGAAGCATCCTACAAAGCATTCGAGAGATATCCTGCAAGAGCAGATATAGCAGAAAAAGTTGTTCCGGATACAGATCCTGCAAAAGAAATGTATTCCCGCTATGCTTCTGAGTGCAACGTTAACGGACGTCCGATGCTTCCTCAGACAATGGAATTTATCACAGATATGGGAACTATTTTCCAGTCATGTATGAAAGATGAGATCTCTGTAGATGAGTTCTGTGAGAAAGCTCAGGGCCTGGTTGAAAAATACAGCAAGTAATATAGCTGAACAATGATAGAAATAACTGATGAATAACAAAACAGTTGGCAATAGGCAATGAATGCGGATTGAAAAAATCTGCTTGGTAAAAGGGAACGCATCATAGCAATTTATGGTGCGTTTTCCTAAGATGACAGGAGGAGAAAAGAGTGACAATCAGTAAAAAATCGATGAAATGGATTCCATGGATTTTAATTCTTCCGGTTGTGATTATCCGTGGTTTTACTACTTTATATCCGATTATAGTAACTTTGAAAAATAGTTTATTTGACGTAAAGGTTTTATCAGGAGTCAACAAATTTGTCGGACTGGCAAACTACGTTAATGTGTTTAAAGATCCCAAAGTGCAGACATCCATATCCTTTACCGTGGAATTTGTGGTTGTTTCCATGGTATTCCATGTGGTTTTAGGTGTGATCCTGGCTTTGATCCTGAATATGAAATTTAAGGGCAGAAGATTCTTAAGAACCATCGTACTGATCCCGTGGGCTATGCCGGCTGTTGTTATCGGTATGGCAGCAAAATGGGGATTCAACAACGATTACGGTCTGGTGAACGATTTTATAAGACGGTTTGTACCAAATTTTCAGTATGACTGGATGATCAACACCGGTTCCGCCAGAGCAGCGGTTATCGCCATGGACCTGTGGAAAGACCTTCCGTTCTTTGCAATCCTGGTATTGTCAGGACTTCAGTTTATTTCCGGTGATATCTACGAAGCTGCAAAGGTGGATGGGGCAAACGGAGTGCAGAGCTTTTTCCGTATCACATTACCGTTGATCCTGAAAAATATTATCACTTTATGTATTCCGTTTACACTTTGGAGACTGACAACTTTCGACTTGGTATATGCTATGACTTCCGGTGGTCCTGGTGAGGATACATCCCTGATCGCATATAGAATTACCACAGAAGCATTTACCAATCTAAATGTGGGGTATGCATCTACACTGGCAGTTATGTTGTTCATTGTAATGGCGGTCTTTAGCTTTATCAACATCAAATTCATGAGTAAACTGGCAGATTAGGAGGTATTGACATGCAGGATACTAATAAATATAAAGTATATAAAGCCATTACTGCAGTAGGCAAATGGCTGTTATTTGCAATCGTTTCCTTTTTGATCTTATTTCCGGTTCTGTGGATTTTCGTATCATCGATCACACCGCCAGGTGAATTGTTCAAGATGCCAATCGACTATATTCCGGATCACCCGACACTGGAAAGCTACAAATTCCTGATAGAGAACGTGGGACTTTTGGAAAAAATCGGAAACACAGTTCTGATCGTAGGTGTCACAATTGTGGTAAGTACTGTTATTTGTGCCATGGCGGCATATGGATTTTCAAGATTCAGAACAAAGGGGATCAGCATTGCCTTCGCGTTCATTATTGCAACAATGTTGATTCCGGAAGTTGTAACAGCAAGACCGTTGTATGATTTCATGAGAGCAGTAGGACTGTATGACACTTATCCGGGTCTGATCATTCTTTATATCAGTGCAGTCATTCCATTTACTGTATTGATCTTAAAGAACTTTGCATCAGAGATTCCGATTTCCCTGGAAGAAGCAGCAACCATCGACGGAGCGAATTTTGTCCAGAGATTATTCAAAGTGGTCTTACCGCTGATGAAACCTGCAATCGCTACAGTTTGTATCATTAACTTTATCACCTGTTTGAATAACTTCTTTACTCCATTGTATTACTCAAATAATATCCAGGTGCTGTCTGTTGCAATTGTACAGCTGCCACTGAGAGATAACATGTATGGTGTTCCGTGGGATCTGGTAAGTGCCATGGGTTGGATCATCCTGTTACCGATTATTATTTTCGTAGCAGTCTTTGAAAAACAGATTATGGATGGTATAATGGCAGGAGGAGTAAAAGCTTAATTGGTAATTGTTCATAGGAGTATTAACCTGTGAAACGAGTTCTTGTGAATGAAGTGAACAGTAATACAAAACCTGATATAATTTGCCAACCAGAAGGAGGATGTAACAATGTATAACGAATTTGGTGGAACTTTAAGTAATCTAGCATTAGCAAAACATAGAAAAAGCCGTGCAATCAATGCAGAAAATCCAAGAGGAGAAAAAGGAAAGGGAGGTATGGCAGCCAGTGATCTTGGACCATCCAGAAAGGGAAGCCCGTGTCTTAATGACATCGCAAGTGGTCAGACAGTGACACTGGCAGAAATCGAGGGACCTGGCGCAATCAATCATATCTGGATCACAGTGGATGCGAAAACCACAGACGCAGATTGCTTTGTACTGAGAGATCTGGTTCTTCGTATGTACTGGGATGATGAAGACGAACCGTCTGTAGAAAGTCCGCTGGGAGACTTTTTCTGCTGTGGGTTTGGTAGAGAATGCAATATAAATTCTATGCCGATCGCAGTAGTGCCAAGCAGAGGATTGAACTGTTATTTCCAGATGCCTTTCAGAAAAAAAGCAAGAATCACTCTGGAAAACCAGCATGTCAATTCAATTCCAGCATTCTTCTACCAGGTGGATTATTGCCTGTATGATGAGGGACTGCCGGAGGATATCGCTTACTTCCATGCACAGTGGAGAAGAGAAAAGATCACTCAGTTGCAGAAAGATTATGTAATCCTTGATAATGTCAAAGGAAAAGGTCACTATGTAGGTACTTATATGGCACTGACAACTCTGGAGCGTTACTGGTGGGGTGAAGGTGAGGTTAAGTTCTATATCGACGGAGATGAAGAATATCCTACCATCTGCGGAACAGGAACAGAAGATTATTTCGGTGGTTCATGGAGCTTTGCTAAGCAGGTAGATGGTAAGACCGTGGAACAGAATTATTGTACACCTTATCTGGGATATCCATATTATTCTTCTCACGATGAGTTGATTCACAATTTCTATCACAATGACGATGTTATGCCGATGAGAGGTTTTTATCGCTGGCATATTCAGGATCCGATCTGTTTTGACGAGGATCTGAAAGTGACGATCCAGCAGATCGGTGTGGGCTACAGAGGATTATTTGAGAGACAGGATGATGTGGCAAGTGTGGCATACTGGTATCAGGCAGAACCACATAACAGCTTCCCGGAACTTCCTGGAAAAGAAGAACGCTGGCCTAGATAGGAGCAGAACTTGAAGAAGTATGTATTAGGTGCTTTTATTGGATTTTTGTTGCTGATGTCCGGATGCAGGGATCGACAGGATGGAGTCCATACAGAGGATACGGATTTGCAGAAAGAAAAATTAACCATCATGCACGTAGATGCAGAATCTCCCGGATTCAGAAAATTTATAGAAAATGCAGAAAAAGAACTGAATCTTGAGATAGAGACGATAGCCTGCCCTGCAGATGCAGATGTGCGGCAGGCTAAAATCTCCACGATTCTGGAAGCCGGAGATTCTTCAATCGATATCTTCTCTGTCAATGATGAGATGATCAGTGAATTTAAATACAAAGATTATCTGAAACCATTGAACGATACGGTGATGACGAAAGAACTGTTATCCAGTTATCCGGAAAGTTATATGCAGAATGTACCGATGAAAGATGGTAAAGTTTATTCTGTCCCCTACCTTATGGATATTATGGTATTCTGGGTAAACCGGGAAGTCACAGGAGACCGGGAGATCCGGACGCAGGAAGATTTTGCTGCCTTTTTGAAAGAAAACCTGGGCAACGATGTCTACGGATATGGAGGAGCATGGGATCAGTCTTATGTGTACAATGAACTTTCGGAATTTGTAAATCTCTTCGGAGGAGACTATTACGACTGGGAGAATAAAAACACGAGAGAAGCACTCAGCTTTCTTCACGATCTGACAGCAAACGGAGAAGTTCCGATTTCACAGATCACAGACCGGTATGAACAAATTGAACAGAAATTTTTGGATGGAAAATACGGCAGTATTTTTATGTATAGCGGAGCCATAAACACTTTTGAATGTGCCGGAGCTTACAGAATGGAAAAAATCCAGGTGGCACCATTACCGGGATTTCGAAAGAATGCTACCAACATCGCTACATGGCAGTATGTGTTAAACAAGGCATCTGAGCATGAGAAAGCGGCAATAAAATTCCTGAAATATGCCGCAAGCAGAGAAGGAAATATTGCTTATGCAGAATGCATGAAACGTCTTCCGGCCAGACTTGATGTGATTCGTGAAGAAAAATTGGATATCCCAGGATTTCAGGTCTTTCAGGATTATGTGAATCATGTTGAATTGAAGGAACGTCCGTTTTCTTCAAATCCAATGAAGGATATCTCTAAGACCGGCATATTATTTCAACAATATGTGATGGATCAAATATCTCAGGATGAATTTTGTGAGAAAATGGAAGAAATGCAAAAAAATCAGAGATAGTTAAAGAAACAGAGCAAATCGAAAAAAACGATTTGCTCTGTTTCTTTGTTTGTACGGCAGCGCCACGAGGCATATTTTGGTCATTAAAGTGTATTGTACGAACAGATTACGTTGTGTCTACCGTGTCCCCATCTTATATTGATTGTGGGAATGCAAAAACGTTTATTTAGAATAAGCAAAGAATAACGATTAATGTTAGTTTTTACCTAAAATTTTTTCTTTAAATTCATCAAATGTCTCAATAGTAGTGCTCTGGCTCTCGAGCAGCCAATGACTTCCGTCCGGTAGGAGTTCCCACGCATCAAATGTTTTTTCCGAATGATCATGGATGAACTGGATATATTTGCCGGATGGAGTGTGGTAGATATCCTTCTTACTTATCTGGTTTAAATCTTTGACCTCTGCATCGCTCATCCTTATTTTCCTCTCTGTACTGATTCTGTAGATTTATCAAGTGCAAATATTTCTTCAATCGGGACTCCAAAATAGTCGGACATCTCAAACATGAATTCTGCGGACGGACAGCATTCGCCCAGCTCAACGCGGCGGATAGTGCGCGGATCATATCCGGTGTCCATGGCAAGCTGCTTTTGGGCGGTTACAACATACAGCGCTAACATGGGACTCATTAATAATTACATTTTACCGGTTATCGGAAAAACAGACGTAAGTTCCGTGAATAATCATTTTGTGGAGAAATTTTATAGAACCTTGAGCAATATGCCAGCGGTTGATGGCGCAAACAACAAAAAAAGCAAGGGAAATGTTTCTCCAAACACAATCTTTGAAATACATAAGATTCTCAGAAGCTGTTTTCGTCAAGCTGTAAAATGGGGAATCATGGAAAAAAATCCGGCGATAGATGCAACTCTTCCGAAACGTAATAAGAAAAAACGTGAAATATGGACAGCAGAGATGCTAATGCAGGCAATAGAGACAAACAGTTGTTATATTGTCATCAACAAGATTATTGAGCGTGTAAGTGTTGAGGCATTGGATTTCATGGACAGGAAAGATATTATTACGATTTTTCCTACGCAGAAAAGGAATAACACCACAGTTGTCGTGATGAAGACTCAGAAAACAGAAACAAGTAACAGAAAAGTGTATATTCAAAGTCATGTGGGAAAATGTCTGAAGGAGCTGAAAGCAGAGCAGGATCATACAAAGGAAATCCTTGGAAATGAATATAAGGATTATAACCTGGTGCTTGCCACGACTTTTGGTATGCCAATTGGCGCAAGCCATGTTGTACCAAGATGAAGCAGATTATTAAAAAGGAAGGATTGCCGGATGTGGTATTTCACAGCCTGCGTCATACATCGGTGACATACAAGCTGAAACTGAGTGGCGGTGATATAAAGGCGGTCCAGGGCGATTCTGGTCATGCGCAGGCAGACATGGTAACAGAGGTATATGGACATATTCTGGACGAGGACCGCAAAAAGAATGCCCAGCTTATGGAAAATGCTTTTTATAACAAGGAAAACTTAAATCCTGATATTCATGGGGCATCAGGTATACAGAATAATAATAACAATAATATGATAAGTGTTCCGGAGGGGGTAGATGCGGATATGCTTATGAAAGTGCTTGGAAATCCGGAGATGGCAGCTCTGCTGACGAGTCTGGCGAAGTCGATGAAGGGATAGCTTATAAAATTTATAAACCGTGAGCTCTTTTTTCCTTTTTTATAATAGTGTCATTATGGTATAATAGAGACATACAAACTGGAATTGAGATTTCATATATTCCAAGGGATTTAATAACTGTTATATTTTATTATCAAATATCTCTCAATCCCTTGAAAACACAAAGTTTATCGCAGGTGAGCTTTCCCTTATTGTTTCCCTTGCGTTATATCGTCCCACCAGTGTTTACGAACTCTGATAAGGGCAAAAACAAGGGCAAGAAAATTATATAAAACAGTATAACACAAAATAAAAGTGACATTGTGAACTGATTGAAATGCTTCTGATTTTTGCAACAAATGATTGATTTAACGATAAGGAGATTTGATACGATGAGAACAATATTTGCAGAATACAATCCCAAGCGCAACAGTATTGATGTTTACACCTCTGTTGGCTATATGCTCCGCATTGACTGTTGGGAAGCTGAAAAGAACTTAAAAACCACACCAGGATCAGACTGTGCATTAAACGCACTCGCCATTGATGAACCTCTTGAATATGCAAAATTATATCTTGATGGAAATTTGCAGATGTGGATAGATGCGGAAGACTCATTAGATATTTTTTAATTTTTAAACAAATACAACAGTTTAAATCGCTATTAACCACAATATTTCCGGAAAATTCATCATAGGTTTGTGCAAATGCAAAGAAACGGCGGCTCTGAAAATCAAAGCCGCCGTTTCATAGGCGCGTGAAAATGTGTCTGCTCTGCGACGGCTTTTTTTCTTTTGCCGTCGCGCTGCAGATAACCTATTCGTTCTATTTTGAACTTCTTTTATGCTACCTGATGTCTGCAATAGGAATGAATCGCCAAGAATGTAAACACAAATAATTCAATTCCTGCCGAAATCAAAATAACATGCGGTGTCCAGAAACTCATTCCACCGATATTCAGATAATTGAAATCTGCAAGCTGAGAAAGGAAATTGTTCTGCATACCAATTCCGGCAGATGGAAGTATGGTAGAGAGCCATGTTGCTCCCATCGCTACATAAGCAAAAAGCGGCATGAGAAGAACTACAATAGAGATCAGCAAAACTGTCAATGTGTCTTTACATTTTGCAGACAGGAACAACGTACAGCTAACCGTTGCTAATACAGAAAGTAAGCCCGCTGCTGCGAGAATTATCTGCAACTGCCCCAGATTGATGTTTGGCAGATTAATGATAGAGTATCGCATCTGAAACGATGTTTTTAAGCAATCCGTCCCGAACGCTGCATCTAAAATCAGAATGTGTACCGTGATCCCGACAAGGAAAGTAACAACGAAAAGTGTAAATGCCGCCAGAATTTTGGTAATTGCTAATTGTTTATGCCCGTATTTGGTGGTTCGCAGGATGCTGTCACCGCCCGTTTGATATTCTCCGGCGAAAGTAGATGCTGCGATTGCCACACACAAAATAGCAAGGAACAAAATATAAAACTCAATATAATCAAATGCATCTTTTGAAATTCCAGAATGAAGATAAAATGGCGTATCAAGTTCTGAATATTTTTCAAGAGCTTTCTGCTGTGCGGTTTCGTTTTCTCTTTGCTCATTCCGCATGACATCCTGTAAATGTTCTGCGCACTTTTCGTAATAGGCTCCGTCAATGTCATTCGGGTCAATATCCATTAAATCAGCACCAATGCCTGTTAATGGATCAGCAAACGCTTCGGACAGACCCATCAGCAAGTGACGGAACGGGACGATTTTTTCAATATATACCGTCAGAGGAAAGCCATCTTCCTCGACCGGCCCATATTCTCGAACGCAGCTTTGATAAGTTTCCAAAGCCGATTTGATCCTATCCGGGGTCACTTCACCAGCGGATGTTTTATATAAATCTTGTTTGTACTTGATAGCTGCCAAGCCATCTAATTCTGTAACCGTGCCATCTTCGTTTGGACGGTTAATACCCTCAAATGAAATAGGCAGGTATGCCATGGCTACGGAAAGCAAAAGTGCGATTGCAAGTAAAATCATGGTACGCCGTGACTTCAAAATACGTTTTAGTTCAAGTCTAAAGAGCCGCATATTATCTGTCCTCCTTTTCCAAGTCTGTCTGCGGGAACAACCACAGATACAGATCTTCCAATCGTGGCTCCGTTGTAACAGACCCATCAATTTCCGAATGTTCGGACAGATAACGAATAGAAACCTGATTGTGATCTTCGCCTCGCTGATTGATAATGCGCAGCCGCATTTCACATTCCGGCAGCTTTGAGGTCGGAATTATGCAATTCCAAACCTTGCCCTCAATCCGCTTGACAAGTTCTGCGGTAGTTCCGACATCAACAATTTCTCCGGCTTTCATAATTGCGTTGCGCGTAGAAATATATTCTATGTCAGATACGATATGGGTGGAAATCAACACGATTCGATCATGCGAAAATTCGGAAATGAAATTCCGCAGACGCACGCGCTCTCCGGGATCAAGTCCTGCTGTCGGTTCGTCCATGACAAGTATCTCCGGGTCGTTCAACATAGCCTGCGCAATACCAACACGACGCTTCATGCCGCCTGACAGATTGGAGATTTTTTTCTTTTTCACATCGGAGAGCGAAAGAATGTCCAACAAATAATTGATCTTTTTGGTAGTTGCCCTTGTAGGAATATCTTTCAGCGCAGCCATATACTCCAAATAATCTTTGACCGTAAAATCCTGGTGATACCCAAAATCCTGCGGTAGAAAGCCAAACTTGCTTCGGTAGACTTCACCTAACTCTCGAATGTCTTTTCCGTCATAGTAAACCGCTCCGTTGGTTGGTGTCATAATATCAGCAATCATGCGCATGAGTGTGGTTTTCCCTGCACCATTCGCCCCCAAAAGTCCCCAAATGCCGGGAGTCAACGTCAGATTGACATCATTTACTGCTGTTTTGTCTTTGAACTGCTTGCTTAAATGCTCTATTTTCAGTTCCATGCTTACACTCCTTTCTTTTGCTTCAGCTGAACAATAAAAAGCCCTTGTTCGATATCATTGTACCGAACAAAGGCTTTTCAATCTCAAAAATCACACGCTTAAATTCCTAAGTAATTCCTAAGATCACATTCTTATTTTCCTAAGCGGAAAGGGGTAATGTAATCACAAAGTCTATGGTTTCATTTTGACTGGATGCAGTAATCTTTCCACCATGTAAATGTATAATTTCTTCCGCAATAGAAAGGCCAAGCCCCGCACCACCTGTATTAGAAAGCCGAGCATCATCCAAGCGATTGAATTTTTCAAATATACTGTTAAGCTGTTCCTGTGGAATTGTTTTTCCACGATTTTCAAAAGTGATCTGTATATCATGCTCTAACCGTTTGGCGGATATAGTAATCTCTGTCTGCGGGTAGCTATATGACGCTGCATTTCGTAAAAGGTTACTGAAAACTCTCGCCAGCTTTTCGGGATCAGCGTTCACAGATAAGTTGTCCTCCGCAGTAAATACCGCCGTGTTGCCATTTGCAGAGAGTGTCGGGTATATTTCATCTATTACCTGCGCAATCAAACAATGTAAATCTATATTTTCTTTTTTGATAATGACCGTATGTGCATTGTACTTGGTAATTTCAAAAAGTTCATTGATGAGCTTTTCAAGGCGTTCTGCCTTATTCAACGCAACTTTTACATACTTTTCCTTTTGCTGTTCAGGCATGTCAGGGGCTTCATGGAGCAGGCTCAAATAGCCGATTACCGTTGTGAGAGGGGTGCGTATATCATGTGCCAGATACATAATAATTTCATTTTTCTTTTCTTCTGCCTGCTTTGCAGCCCGTTTGCTCAACAGAACAGACATTTTGATTTGATTGAGTTGTGCCTCCAATTCTTTCAGTGGGTCAGACAATGATACGGTATGATTGTTCTGCTCATAGACCGTTTGGGTTGCATCAATTACTTCATCCAGATAGCCCCACGGCTTTTTCCAATAGTAATTGAAAATACATACAAAGCCGATCATCAGATACAAAATAAAAAGCAGATCGAGCCGCCAGTAGAGCCATGCAAAAATACCGTTGTCAAATTTTGAAAAGATGTAGTCCAAGATAAGGGTCAAACCATATCCAACAACGGTATAAACCAGCAATGATAGGTATAAGCGCACTTTAAGGCGCTTTTCTGTTGTCATTTCTTTCTTCGACATGAGAATACACCTCCTACCGATTAGCAAACAGAAGACAGCCAAGTAGGCCAATCACGACAACACTTACTATGCCTGCCAGAATGGAAAACAGTCTGTTTGCTTTTATTCTATTTCCGATTAACCGGGCTGCCATCGAATATACAGCAAGCCCCAAAAGACCACCTGCCGTATTTGTGAGTACATCAGTAATATCAGAACGTCCGACTGCTAAGATATACTGCATAGTTTCCAATAAAAAACTTGTTCCAGCAATCAGCATGAACTTCACATATAATTTTGTTCTTGGCAGAAGCATTTGAAGATAAATGCCCATAGGAACAAAAATCAAGAAATTTTCGAGTACCTCTGTTAAGTGAAATGCTGCTCCAATTTCCTTGTCATAGTGAAAAGGAATAAGGTTTATACTCCTTACTTTATCCAGATCACTGATTGAAAACTGTAGTTTGAACAGTATGATCCAAACCAGAAGTGCCAGATAAATTAAGAATAAAATAGTTACCAAACAATTTGATTTTCTCTTCATAGCGTTCTCCTTTCGCTTAAATTTTGTAGCCGACACCCCAAATCGTTTTAATATACTGCGGAGTATCGGAAGTATCGTTCAGTTTCTCGCGCAGATGCCGGATATGCACAGTAATTGTGCTGCTGTTTTTAGAGTAGTATTCATCTTTCCAAACCGCATGAAACAGTTCCTCAATGCTTACAACATTTCCAGCACTTGACAAAAGGACGTGGAGAATAGAAAATTCTGTCGGGGTTAGAGAAACAAGTTCCCCGTCTAACAGACATTCATGGGTCTGCACATTCAAGCACAATTTGTTATAGGAAAGTTCCGATGGAATTTTCTCTGTGATGATACCGGGTGAATATTTCTTGTAACGTCTTAACTGCGCTTTCACTCTGGCAACTACTTCAAGTGGGCGAAAGGGTTTTGTCACATAATCGTCCGCTCCCAATGTCAGCCCCGTTATTTTATCCGTTTCCTCAATTTTAGCCGTTAGCATTATGATTGGATAAGTGTATTTCTTTCGGATAAGCTGGCAAAGTGAAAAGCCGTTCATATCCGGGAGCATAATATCCAGAATGGCAAGATCAATGTCGCCGCTTTCAATACACGACATGGCATCCGTTGCACAGTAAAATTTATAAACGACGTAATTTTCGTTTTTCAAGTAGACCTCCAACAGATCCGCTATATCTTGCTCGTCATCTATAATCAATATCTTTTCAGACATATTTTCAACTCCTTTGCTCATATTTCCAATTAAGTATAGCAAATACAACATCTAAATTCACAATGGATTGCCTGAGAAATTATTAAGATTTTCCTAACTTTCGAATTTAGGCAACTCAAAATGCTAACGTAATTTACATATCAGTTTTTTATGTGTTATACATATTCTCCAATATACTTCCATATAATGCACAGATTGACTTCACAATTGCATGCCATGAAATATCAGCAGCATAAGAATAATTTTTTTGATATGTTTTCCATAAGGTCTCCATAACCGGACTTGATTCAATTTCATCAAATATTTCTCTTATATCCTCAGCTTCTATCAGGTCTAATGTTCCCCTTTTTTTGGCTGTAGCCACAAGTGCAGTCCATAAAACTTGTTTTTGGAGTTGTTCTCCATACAACTTTTGTAAAATATAAATATCATAAAAATCTCTCATTCGTGTATTTGTAACGTTTCGACTAACAACAGTTTCCAATTTTTCAGCCAATACCGTTTCCAGATTATATGCCCATACCTCAATAGTGCGGTCTTCAAGCATAAGATTAAATTTGTACTTGATTTCTCTTGGTGTAATTACATCCCCTGTAGAAATATCAATCTTTAATGGTGTGATTACACCATCAAATTTCGTTTCCATGCTTACACGAACACCCGGATAATCTGCTTCTTCCATGATTTCCGATATCCGTTTGACCCGAAATGAAACACCATCGTCCAGTGGAATTGATATAATTTGGGATATAATCATTTCTACATCCTCCACACTAACATTAGTGCCTTTTATGGTAGCATCCAGATCCATAGTAGCTCTGGCATCCAGACCAACCATTGCCGCCACAAGCATTCCACCTTTTAATATAAACTGGTTTTTATACTCTGATAAAGAAATTCGTTCTAAAAAACGTTCCATCATATAATTCCGCATCAAAATCTGTGCATCTGCGGATTTTTTCTTTGACATATTACGAATTAAATCCTTTAATTGTCTTGCCGTTGTTATCATCTAAAGTAACACCTCCAAATAGGGTCTAAGTATGTTTTCAACATGAAACATAGCTGCGTATTTCATAAGCATCCGTAAGTTTTTATCCTTACGTTTTGCATATTGTTTCAATGCGTCTTGAAAGACCTGCATTTCAACATTTTTTCTGCTACGAAGCAGATCACAAATTGTTCTCTCCATGTCATAAACGGGAACGGAATGTCCGAATGATGTCTGCATAGCTATGATTCCTATTTCATGTAAATCCTTTTTTACTGTGTACACTTGAAAACCGTCTTCCTGCAAACGACTTGGATTATATCCAGTTCTTACTGTTATGGTGTATTTCAAAGGCTCTCTGTCCGTTAAATCATGAAAAAACAATGCAGTTTCATGAGAAAATACAGCTTGACCACAACGTAAATGCAAAAGGTACATTGCATCTGTCCACGTATCCGGCGATACATACACACCATGAGCAGCTTGTTCTAATCCTCGTTCCTTCACATATGCATAAAACACAGACTTACTAATTCCATTATTTAGAACTTGAAATGTCTGAATTGTCCCTCCACATTCACGCAACAACAAATCTAATTTTTCAAACTGAGTCATATGCTTTCTCCTTTCGTGCTAATATGATAATATATATTAGCACGAAAGTAAAGGCATATAGTACCAATAAAATATCGGTATTTTTGTTTTAATGATATCCCCTTGTTTCTCGCCATCCCTTTACATACCACCTGATTCCAACATATACCAGTTGCACGAATAATAAGAGAAATAGCAGATTGATTGGCAATGTTGTCTTTATCCACTTCCCAAAGTAGATAGCTGTTGCCATGCTTATAAGTATTACCATTATGGTAATCATATCCCAACAGCACTTCTTATATAACTCTGCAATCTTTATCTCTATAAATGCTACAAGTATTCCAGCACCCACCAAACATCCACCGCAGATCAGTATTCTTATCAGCCAATATACAATTCCGGCAACGACAGGATTGGATATTCCATTACTAATCTGTGCCATGTTCTTTCCTGTCAGTATAATCCACCCTGCAATGGTCTGTATAAAAGTGGCGATTGTATCAAAGAATACCACGCAATCAGAAATAAATATTTTTGACCGTATCATCTGAAAAAGAGTAGTTGATACGGAATACCATATCAGCAGAAACATCAATGCTTCATACATGGCTGTTTTTGTTTTATATCTGCCTGCCAGTTTTTCTCTCTGCGTATCATACTTTTCCTTGGCTTTCAGATAAGCTGTCAGGTTACAGTTCCCACACTTTTGATAGAGTACCGGCTTTTCAACCGGTATCTCTACTTTTTTCTGATGAGAGAGTGCATAGTCCCGTTCCTGTTCTGCCTGCCTTAGCTTATCTTGACATTCCTCTGTCATGATTTCGGCAGCGTGCGTTTTCTCTTTCTCGCTCTGCAACAATTCTTTTGTTTTCCTCAAGTCGTTCTTTAAGGCTTGAATGTTCCCGACTCTGTTCTCGCTGTTTAACCTCTCGTTCAAGGTCAGCGATTCGTCGAGCTGCACTTTCAGTTTCTCGATAGTCTGGTCTTTCTGGTCGAGTTCTTCCTGCATCTGCTCCGTCAGCATTAGCAGTTCTTCCAGTTGATCGTCGCTCTTTGAGTTTCTTAATTCGTTCATCAATCAACCTTCCTTTCTCTAATTGCTGTTCAAGTTCAACAATTCGCTGTTCTGTTTCTGCAATAGCCGGTTCTCGCTGTTTAATTTCTGTGCCAATTCCTGCCATTGCTGATTTTCGTCTGTGAGTTTCTGTATCTGGTCTGTCTTTTCTTCCAGAAGCATCAACAGTTCTTCTGTATTCGGTAAGATTTGTAGCAGCTCTGATAATTCGCTCTCTAATTGCTGCAATCGTTCTTCCTGCTCCTGAAAACACATCAGCTTCTCGTCCTTTTCCTGTATCTCCTGAAGCATCTCTGCCATGATATTCTGCTGTTCCTCTATCTGTGTAATCATTGCTTCCATCATGGGAATTACTTCTTTGCTTTCTTCTAATGTCATTCAACCACTCCCTCCACATCGACAATGCACCGGATACCTTACCAAAGGTTTCAATTACCTTTTGCAATAGTGCATTTTGTTTTTTAATCATCTGGTTTTCCTCAACCTTCCATGAACCTTTCCTTATCTGTCCGGTGAGATATTTTTCCTCAATCTTTCTTGCATCTGCACCCTCATGGATAGTAGGAACTTTTAATTTACCCTGTCTTTCATAAGAGCGGTGGTCAATATGATTGTCTATGGATAAATGTCGGTTACACGTCTTAGCCCATTCGCTTCGCCATAACTCACAATTCTTTGGATTACTCCAGCCGGTAGCATCGGTCAGAACACGTTTCCATTGTTTTCTGTTTCTTGCCCCGACTTTCTGTACTCCGTTTTCATCAAGTACCGGAATACGGATTCCATGCCGGTCAGGATTTTTCTTATCCTGCCACCAGTCCGGGTGGGATTCATCAACCACGATATTTCCGTCAGTATCTCTGACAAAATCCCAGTCCTTGACTTCTTTGTTGCCCCATGAGTGATCTGGATTGAATGGTCGCATGGTTACAAGTAAATGCACATGTGGGTTCCCGTCGCCCTTATCGTGTATGCTCCAGTCGGCACACATTCCCTCGTCCACGAAAGTCTTTTGAATATATTCCGTTGTATAATCAATCTGTTCCTGTCTGCTCCATTCTTTCGGCAGGGAAAATTCAAATGAGCGTCCAAGCTGTGCATCTGAATTTTTTTCTATCTTCAAGACCTCATTCCATAGCCGCTGTTTCTGAAATGTGATTTTAAACTTTTCCAGTGCGGCATCTTTATCATCCGCTCTTTTATAACGGATAGACTGTTGAAACCTTTTTATATTTTCTTCCGGTACATGCAGCCATTCAGGAGGTGCATTTTCGCACATCATCAGACTGGTGTAGACGATTTCCTTTTTGGAAGTATAGTAACTGATTCTGCCTGTTTCCTCATTCTTCATCACATCTCCATTAAGATATGCCGATGCGGATATGACAGATTTTCCTTTACTGCGCCCGACAATCTTTACTGTAAAGTGAAATATCGCCATGATACGATTCCCCCTTTCTGCCGTATCCGGCATTGATTTCCGACAGCATCTTCTTCTGGTTTTGCAGGAGTGAAGCTGTCGGAACGCCCTCTGCGCAAGAGTGCCCCCTGCGGCATGAGCAGGTCTGGCTGAAAGCCCCGCCGACGGAACGAGCCCGGCAAGCGTAAGCGCAGACCGGTTGCCACTTGTGGCAAACTTATAAGGACGACCTCTGGTTGTCCATAAGTGCGCCCTTCATTCAAAGGCAATGAAGGGAATGGAAAACCCACTCCCTCCGCCATTACACTTCCTCCATGTCTGTAACTAATTCTTTCTGCATCGCTTTTGAGAAAAACTTCCCGTTTGTTTCCTGCCTTTTTAAGAAGCCTATCAACTTTGGTAAATCTTCCTCCTCAATCGGACAGCCAAGAACCGATTCCACCGCTCCTCCAATCTGACAGAGCCTGTGGGTTCGTTTTTTACTTTCTTCCGCTTTCTTTCTCTTTTCCAGTTCCTTCCGCTGTGCTATGAGCTTTTTTGTAGCTTCAATGCTTTCCTGTTCCTTTTTCTCTAATGCACGTATTCTTTCTTCATAAGTCTTTGTTGATTTCGCCATATCGTCTTCATCCTTTCTTTTTCCGATAAACAACAGTTCCCGGTTGCATATCAGGAGAAGCACATGGTATAATCCTCTTGCGTGTAGGTATATCATGGCTTCGGTCTGATAGAACCTTTGGCGGTTTCGTAGGAAGCCGCCTTTTTAAGTTGCCACATTTCTTGTGACAGCTTTTACATTTCCTTTATCCCTCAGATCTCGCCCCTCGTTGGCTTCCATGAACTTTTCCAGAATGTCAGTTTTAATAAGGACTTTTCTTCCGACTTTTAATACCGGAAGCTTCTTCCATTCAACCAGCTTTCTCAAAGTGTTTCTTCCAATTCCTGTATAGTCGGCTGCTTCCTCGATGGATAATGCAATCTTTCTTTCCGTCATCTTGTCACCTCCCGTTAAATTGCATTATGCAATTTTTGTTGTGCTGTTAGTATAGCGGTTTTATATTGTTTTGTCAAGCGTTATGAAATTTTAAAAATAATCATTAAATTGCATATTGCAATTATGTAAGGTACATGCTATAATTCATACATACCGAAAAAGGAGGCAATCAGCATGAAAGATAAAGAACTACGCAAGCTGATAGGTAGCAGGGCAAAACAGCGTCGTCTGGAATTAAATCTGACACAGCCTTATGTTGCAGAGAAGATGGGAGTTACCGCTTCCACAATCCTGCGTTATGAGAATGGTTCGATTGACAATACCAAAAAGATGGTGCTGGAAGGTCTTTCGGAAGCACTTCATGTATCTATTGAATGGCTCAAGGGGGAAACCGATGAATACGAAACCGATATTACGGATAAGAAAGAATTACAGATTCGTGATGCAATGGGCGATATTCTCAAACAGTTACCTCTCGACCTTAGTAAAAAGGAAGATGCTTTTTCCAAAGATTTACTGCTGTTGATGTTAAAGCAATATAACCTGTTTCTGGAATCATTCCAGTTTGCCTGCAAGAATTACAAGGGCAACACGAATGAAGCGGATATTGCAAAGGCAATGGGATTTGAATCGAATGATGAATATAACGAGATTATGTTTCTCCGGGAGATCACCCATACCGTTAATGCCTTTAATGATATGGCAGATATTGTAAGGCTCTATTCCAAGAAACCGGAAATGGCAGAACAAAGGCTTGAAAATCTTTTATCAGAAGTTTTGTATGAGGATTCCGATTCGGTATAGAACGACAACCGGAGTTATGATATACTTACACGCAAGAAGCATTTCATCAGTTCCGATTGTCTGATATCGAAAGGAGACACACGATTATGGCAAAAGGATCTGTAAGAAAAAAAGGAAAGAAATGGTACTACCGCTTCTATGTAGAAGATGCAAGCGGCAATCTGGTTCAGAAAGAATACGCTGGAACAGAAAGTAAAAGTGAAACGGAAAAACTGCTCCGTCAGGCAATGGACGATTACGAAAGCAAGAAATTCATTGCAAAGTCGGAAAATATTACAATTGGAGAATTACTTGATATATGGGCAGAGGAAGAATTAAAGACCGGTATGCTCAGTAATGGGACAGTCCAGAATTACCTCGGTGCCATTACCAACATCAAGAAGCATCCAATTTCAGAGAGAAAGTTGAAAAATGTAACATCTGAGCATTTACAAGCCTTCTTCGATCTGCTTTCCTTTGGTGGCACTTATCCAGATGGTTCAGAAAGAAAAGGTTATAGCAAAGATTACATTCGTTCTTTCTCGGCAGTATTACAGCAGTCATTCCGATTTGCAGTATCACCAAAGCAATATATCACTTTCAATCCGATGCAGTATATTAAGCTGAAATACCAGACGGATGAGGTTGACCTGTTTTCCGATGATGACATGGATGGCGATATACAGCCAATTCCACGAGAGGATTATGAAAGACTGATTGAATTTCTACAGAATTACAATCCACCGGCAATACTTCCAATCCAGATAGCTTATTATGCAGGACTTCGTATCGGTGAAGCCTGTGGTCTGGCATGGCAGGATGTGAATCTTGAAGAACAGTGCCTTACAATCAGACGCAGTATCCGATATGATGGTTCAAGGCACAAGAATATCATCGGACCAACCAAACGAAAAAAGGTAAGGATTGTTGATTTTGGAGATACACTGGCAGAGATTCTTCGCAATGCCCGAAAGGAACAACTTAAAAACCGAATGCAGTACGGAGAACTTTACCATAAAAACTACTACAGAGAAGTAAAAGACAAAAACAGAGTTTACTATGAGTTCTATCATCTAGACGGAACAGAGAACGTTCCAGAGGATTATAAGGAAATATCCTTTGTCTGCTTAAGACCGGATGGAAGTCTGGAACTGCCAAGCACGTTAGGAATTGTTTGCAGGAAGATTGCTCAGAAACTGGATGGATTTGAAGGATTTCATTTTCACCAGCTGCGACACACCTACACAAGCAACCTTCTGGCAAATGGAGCAGCACCAAAGGATGTGCAGGAACTGTTAGGGCACTCAGATGTCAGTACCACCATGAATGTCTATGCACACTCTACAAGAAAAGCCAAGCGGGAATCTGCAAGGTTACTTGATAAAGTGGCAGGCAATGACTAAATAAAACTTTCCCTTATTTCCCTTACGATTATCTCATAAGGGCAAAAATAAGGGAAAATACATATCGTTTCGCTAATGCACAGGCTGGAAAGCCTGTAAAATAGGGAAAGTTAGAAATATATTTCGGCAAACTTGAATTTTACGTTCTGTAGATACGAGGAAAGGAGACGATTATGGGGGCTCATATATGCTTTGACAGACATATTCATATAGCGAACAAAACTTGGTCGAAAGGGGTTTTAAGGCATCTTGGTTATGAAGATATTGATGAACAAACTCTAAATGAGATAGTTAACAATAAGAAACTAAAATGGATTCAGATATCTGATTATCTACCTAATGAAGCTTATCGAAAAATAGACCAGATACTTTCGGAGCGACCAGATATTACTTTCCGTCTTTTTCATTTTCTGAACAATGATGAAGTTGATATCTCTTTCCTTATGGATATGCCTCATGTGAAGAAAGTACAGATTGATTGTATTGAATTCAAAAACAATCCTAAAAGAATCAATCTGTCTGTATTGGCAGAATTAAACCTAAAGTCATTGCATATAGAGTGTTTTGACTTAAGGGATTATGAATTTATTCAAAATCTTTCAGACGAACTTGAAGAACTTTCCATCATGGCTGATACGATGGGACCAGGAATCAAATTTGACTGCACCTGGCTTTTGAAATACAAAAATTTGCAAACACTATGGCTTGGGAAGAAAGCCAAGAAAAATATTGAGAGCATTAGTCAACTTCCTAAACTCAAGTCATTGTCCTTGAGAGGAATTAAGCTTACAGACTTTTCATTTTTGTATAAGATGAACTTGGAAAAGTTGGCACTTCTTTGGAACTCAAACAACAACTTGCATGAGTTGGCAGCTCTAAATAACTTAAAGGAAATAGAACTCTGGAGAATCAACAAGTTGAGCGACATTTCATTTATTGAAGAATTGACAAATTTGGAAATCATAAAGCTTCAAGACCTTAAGCACGTTAATTGCCTTCCGGATTTGAGAAAGCACGCTAATCTTCAAAGACTTTTCATCATTGATACAGGCATTGATATAAAAGAGCTTCCTAACTATTTGCAAGAAAAGGTCAGCAATTGGGATGATAGATAACAGATTCCGGTTTGTCGAGCAGGTGAAACTCCCAGTTTGGAGAATTGAAAAAAACGAAATTTACCTATTAAGACATATAAACTCTTGACAATAAAACTCCTATATAGTATGTTTTTAATAAACTACTATATAGGAGCTTTTGTATGGAAATGAATGGAGGATTTCTTGTCACCAAAATAAAACAGCTTGGAGACCGGATTTTTGAGAAGATTCTCAGTGAAAAGAATATTGATGCGTTTAATGGAGCCCAGGGACGTATTCTTTATGTGCTGTGGCAGGAGGATGGTATCTCAATCAGGTCACTCTCGATTAAATGCGGATTAGCGATAACATCTCTTACTACGATGCTGGAAAGAATGGAAAATCAAGGGCTGATAAGCCGTGTTCAGTCTAAAACGGACAAAAGGAAAACACTCCTGTTTCTGACTGAGAAAGCACATGCCTTAAAGGGCGAGTACGATTCTGTATCTGATGAGATGGGCAGTATTTACTATAAAGGTTTTTCAGAGGAAGAAATTACCCGGTTTGAGGAATGCCTCGATCGCATCAGAAAGAATCTTGAGGAGTGGCAGAAGTCATGAGTATTTGTATCAAAGATCAGATTCAGAACATGAATATCGTCATTGGCTGCACAGTGGGGTGTGCATATTGCTATGCCCGCAACAACGTGAAACGCTGGCATATGATTGATGACTTCGCTGCCCCTGAATTCTTTCCGGGTAAGCTCAAGATGATGGAAAAGAAACGTCCGCAGAACTTTCTTCTTACCGGCATGAGCGATCTCTCCGGATGGAAGCCGGAATGGAGAAATGTGGTATTTGCAAAGATCCGTGAAAATCCACAGCATCAGTTCCTGTTCCTTACCAAGCGACCTGATTTGCTGGATTTTGATACCGATCTGGAAAACGCATGGTTTGGCGTTACGGTGACGAGGAAAGCAGAACTGTGGCGTATCGACGCCCTTCGGAAAAACGTCAGAGCAAAACATTACCATGTTACCTTTGAGCCGTTATTCGACGATCCCGGCACAGTTGACCTTTCCGGAATCAATTGGATCGTTGTCGGCACCATGACCGGAGCTCAGAGCAGGAAGATTCATACGGAGCCGGAATGGGCATGGTCTCTGGCGGACCAGGCACATAAGCTCGGCATTCCGGTGTTTATGAAGGAAGACATTGTCCCTATCATAGGGGATGAAAATATGATTCAGGAAATGCCGGAAGAATTTAATAAAGTGTTAGAGGTACAGAAATCATGGAAGAAGTAATAAATGGAATCCTCATTCGTGAGGTGGAAACAAAGAACATCATGACTAAGTCTAGTCTGCCGGTAGGCGGTTACTCGGTCAATCCCTATGTGGGCTGTACACATGCCTGCAAGTATTGCTATGCTTCTTTTATGAAGCGCTTTACCGGGCACAAGGAGGAATGGGGCACTTTCCTTGATGTGAAGCATTGGCCGGAAATTAAAAATCCGAAGAAATATGCCGGACAGCGGGTGGTCATCGGTTCTGTGACAGATGGCTACAATCCACAGGAGGAGCAGTTCGGGAATACCAGAAAACTTCTGGAGCAGCTGATCGGCAGTGACGCAGATATTCTGATCTGCACAAAGTCGGATCTTGTGGTACGGGATATTGATCTGTTGAAGAAGCTTGGACGTGTAACCGTTTCATGGTCGATCAACACACTAGATGAAAATTTCAAGAACGATATGGACTCTGCTTCGAGCATTGAGCGCCGTATCTCTGCTATGAAGCAGGTATATGAATCAGGTATCCGTACAGTCTGTTTCGTATCCCCGGTATTCCCCGGTATCACGGATTTTGAAGCAATCTTTGAGCGGGTAAAGGATCAGTGCGATCTGTTCTGGCTCGAAAATCTCAATCTTCGAGGCGGTTTCAAAAAGACAATTATGGATTATATCACCGGACAATATCCTGATCTTGTACCACTTTACGACGAGATCTATAACAAGCATAACCGCAGCTACTTTGAAGCACTTGAAGTAAAAGCTGAGAAAATGGCTAAGAAGTATGATTGTGCCTTTGTGGATAATGAAATGCCTTATGGCAGAGTCCCGCAGGGGCATCCGGTGATCGTAGATTATTTTTATCATGAGGAAATCCGTGGGACAGAGAATACCGGAAAAAGAAATCGCTAACTTCAAGTTTGCAGAACTAATAGAGAAGTAACATATAAAACAATAAATATGGTCAAAAAATCATCGACATCCACCCAAAATTAAAAATTTCCACCCAAATGAGAGGTAATGATTTCCACCTGGTATTTTCAAGTATTATGTAATATAGGAAAAGGGTTGTCAAAATCTGTAAAATTGGTTTTCTTGTCTGAGAAATCAGAACTGAGAGATATAAATCGCTCAGATTAGATTTACAAAAAATCTAGTCTGGGCGTTTTTTAGTTCAGGGAAAAGGAGGTCAAAATGAATATAGGTAACAGTTTGTTGTACAAAGAAGATTTTGCATGGATGAAAAAACAAACCTTGTTGAGGTTAAATTGAGTTTTCCATTGTATTGTATTGCTAATGAATAAGAATAAGAACAGACAATGCTGAATGCTCTGGAAACAAGAATATCTGAGTATAGTATGTAAGTTCGTAACAGAATGAAAGGAGCGATTCAAATGAGCAATTTGGAAAATTATATGAAACGGCAAGCAATTTTTTGTGAACAAAATGATAGCATTAGTAAGAATCTGTATTCAGAGTATGGTGTAAAAAGAGGCTTACGAGATGAAAAAGGCCAAGGTGTGTTGACGGGGCTTACAAATATTTCTGATATAAAAGCTTTTGAATATCATGATGGAGTAAAGAGTCCATGTGATGGCGAGTTATCTTATCGTGGTTATAATATAAAAGATTTAGTAACAGGAAGTAAAGGAAAAAGGTTTGTCTTTGAAGAAGGAGCATATCTTCTTTTATTCGGAGAATTGCCAACTGATACACAGTTAATGGAATTTCAGGGAAGACTATCTGATTGTATGGAACTACCGACTAACTTTACCAGAGATGTCATTATGAAAGCACCTACATCAGATATTATGGGTTCTATGACTCGAAGTATTCTTACATTGGGCTCTTACGATAAGGAGAAAGAAAGTCTTGGAATTCCGAATGTGCTAAGGCAGAGTATGCAGTTGATCGCAGTATTTCCTATGTTAGCAGTATATGCATACCATGCTTATTGTCATTATGAAAAAAACGAAAGTATGTATATTCATAGACCTGAAAAAGATTTATCTATTGCTGAAAATTTCCTGCGCCTATTAAGACCAGATACAAAATTCACAGAACTGGAAGCAAGAGTACTGGATATAGCATTATTGTTACATATGGAACATGGTGGTGGTAACAATTCTACATTCACTACACGAGTAGTAACATCTTCAGGTTCAGATACTTATTCTGTTATTTCAGCAGCAATGTCATCCTTAAAAGGAAAAAAACATGGCGGTGCAAATCTGATGGTAATGAATATGATGGATGATATTAAAAGTCATGTGAAGGATTATGAAGACGAAGAGGAAATTGCATCATATCTGAGTAAGATTTTGAAGAAAGAGGCGTTTGATCAGAAAGGACTTATTTATGGAATGGGACATGCTGTATATTCTATTTCAGATCCGAGAGAAAGAGTGTTCAAAGGCTTTGTAGAACAACTCGCAAGGGATAAAGGACGTGAGAAAGATATGACCCTTTATAACAATATTGAGAAGATTGCACCTAAGTTGATTGCAAAGCAGCGTCAGATATTCAAAGGAGTAAGTCCTAATATAGATTTCTATAGTGGTTTTGTGTATGACATGTTGAATATTCCAAGAGAATTGTACACGCCATTATTTGCGATAGCAAGAATTGCTGGTTGGAGTGCACATCGCCTGGAAGAATTGATAACTACAGATAAGATCATTCGCCCGGCATATAAGAGTCTAGTCAGCAAAAAAGAATATATAGAAAGAGAGGAACGATAATATGAGAGCAGGAACCAGTGCAGAGGAGTTTTTTTTAAAGAGCATCAATGTTGAAAGCATATTTGAATTTGTTGAAAGAACAGATTATTTGTTCCTTTATAGTATAAAGGAATGTGTTGAAAAATCAGACTGTCATGAAGGAGTATATCTTTCAGAAGTGGCAGAATACATGAAATTATCTATTCCAGAAACATCTAAGATGGTAAAAAGTCTTGAAAATAAAGGATATATTATCTGGAAATTAGATGAAAAAAAAGAAAGAACGTACCTTGTTTTGACGAACAAGGCAATTGAATTAAGCAATTGTCAGAAAGAAAAAATGATAGAAGCTTATGAAAAAATCATATCGAATATACAAGAAGATGACCTGGCAGTTACACGGTGTACATTGAGAAAAATCCGACAGCTTATGGAAGAAATAAAATAGTGATTAATACAACGGAGTAAGAAAAGCTCCTTCATATATTAGAATAAAAATATGACTGTTTCTTTAAAAAGAAGCCTGTCATATTTTTTTTATGAAAAATAAATTTTGTTGAGGTTAAATTGAGATTGACTTTGTATTGTATAAGTATGAAATGAAAAGGAATCAGGTGATATACAATGAAAAAGCATGATCTGTCTGTAATCGGTTCCTTTAATATGGACATGAGAAGTGCATATCTGGATACGGAACTGATGCTTGTAATTCGCAGTAAAGATATTAATAAACAGTTGGAAGAGAGCATGGTGGAATATGAAAGAGTGTCCCGACAGGTATTGGAAGATGGAACCTATCGTGATCCGTATCATGTAGAGCCAATTGAATTGACAAAGAAGCGTCAGAGAAAAATATTTTTGGTACAGCATCTGCTTGGATGGGCAAGGTATCTGTTTTAATAAGGAGGAAGGAAAACGTGTTCCAAATATTGATTGTAGAAGATGATAAAGAATTAAGCCAGCTATTCCAAAAAGTGCTTGAGAAGAATGGATATCAAGTCAAAAGTGCATCGGATGGAGCACAGGCATTAGAAGTATTGGATAAGGAATATATTGATCTGATCATTTCTGATATTATGATGCCGGTTATGGATGGCTATGAACTGGTGTCAGAACTTCGTTCAGCAGGATATCAGATACCAGTGCTTATGATCACTGCGAAAGGTTCCTTTGATGATATGCGCCAGGGATTTCTTTCGGGAAGTGACGATTATATGGTAAAACCGGTAAATGTGAATGAAATGGTTTTAAGAGTCGGAGCACTGCTTCGCCGTGCACAGATACTGAATGAACACAAAATTGTGATCGGTTCAACAGAGTTTGATTATGATGCAATGACGGTTACAACTGATAAGGAGAGTCTTGTTTTGCCTAAAAAAGAATTCCTGCTTTTATATAAACTTGCAGCTTCGCCAGGCAGAACATTTACAAAACAACAGTTGATGGATGAAGTATGGGGATACGAGACGGAGGCAGACCCACATACGATAGAGGTACATATAGGAAGAATCAGAGAGCGTTTTAAAGATAACCCTGATTTTGAAATCGTAACAATGCGTGGAATTGGATACAAGGTGGTGAAAAAATAATGGAACAAAAGAAAGAAAAAGGATTACGAATCCGATCCTGTCTGACTGGTGCAATCTGGCTGGCACTTGTATTTTCAACAGTTATATCTGCTTTATTATTTGCTATTTTGAATCATTTTTTTAATCTGCCGGGCAGTATACCTGTGCTTGGCTGGCTTTTGATTTTCAATACATTGATTGCAGGGCTGATCACTTCCTTTATTAATGCAAAGTTACTGGAACCAATTACCAGACTCAGTAAAGCAATGAAGGAAGTTTCTCGGGGAGATTTTGAACAGCATTTGGAAACGAACAGCCGTATAGCAGAAGTTGGAGAATCTTATCAAAGTTTTAACGTTATGACAAAAGAACTTCGTGCAACAGAGGTGCTGCAGATGGATTTTGTATCTAATGTTTCTCATGAGTTTAAGACCCCGATTAATGCCATTGAAGGATATACAATGCTGCTTCAGGGAGAAGAACTGTCTCCGGATCAAGAGGAATATGTAGAAAAAATCTTATTTAACACCCAAAGACTTTCCGGATTGGTTGGTAATATTTTGCTGTTATCCAAGTTAGAGAATCAGAATATACCAATGAAAAAAACAGAATATCGTCTGGATGAACAGATCCGTCAGGCATTTCTTTCCCTGGAAACAAAATGGACAGAAAAAGAAATTGGTTTTCAGGTAGAATTGGAGGAAGTTAAATATACTGGGAATGAAGGACTTTTTATGCATATCTGGATAAATCTTTTGGATAATGCGATTAAGTTCAGCCCTTCAAAGGGGACAATTACGATGTTTCTGAAACAAGAACAGGATTCTGTTAAGTTCATTCTGGAAGATGAAGGACCAGGAATAGAGGATGATGTAAAATCCAGAATATTTGACAAGTTCTATCAGGTAGATGGATCTCATAAAGCAGAAGGAAATGGCCTAGGTCTTGCACTTGTAAAACGGATTGTAGATAGTGCCGGAGGAACAATCAAAGCAGAAAACCGTGAATATGGTGGATGCAGATTTGTTGTAGAGCTTCCAATACAGAAAGATGAGGCCATATAAGTTTAAGAAAAACAGATAGAGGAGGAATTACATGACATTTTATCAGGAATTGCAGTTAAATCAGGCAGGTTCTAAAAATCTGTTGAAAAAGAGTGAAACAGTGAAAGAAAAATCATATCATATACTGGTATATTTGGTAAAGATAGCTGTTACAATGGCATTTTGTTTTTTATTTGTTACTATTTTCAGTATCTTATTTGGAAATGAGAACAGCATTGTGGGTGTAGTAGTTTTATTATGCCTTATGGTATTTCGGAATGCGGATCTGGGGATCCACACCGGACAATCTACGATGCTTTTGGCTTTGTTCTTTGTAATTATGACTGTATGTCCGCATTTAGCAAATCAGTTTTCACCGGTATTGGGAATGCTGTTAAATATTGCGGCACTGGCTGTGTTGATTCTGTTCGGATGCCATAATCCATTCATGTTTAATCAATCTACATTGGTTCTTGGGTATCTGCTGCTATATGGTTATGATGTTACGGGAAAAAGCTATCAGATGCGATTAGTCGGAATGGCTTTAGGTGCAGCACTTACCTGCTTCGTATTTTATCGAAATCATAAAAACAGAACTTATAAAAGAAATCTGAAAGATCTGATACAAGAATTTGATATCACTTCTTCCAGAACAAAATGGCAGATATGTCAGATTTTATGCGTACCGATTGTCCTTTGCATTGCAGAACTTTGTAATATGCCACGTGCAATGTGGGCTGGTATTGCGGCCATGTCCGCGATTTTGCCATTTATGGAAGATATGCACTACAGAGTCCGTAAAAGGATTGTCGGAAATATTGCAGGTGTTATATGTTTTACAGTATTATATTTTCTGCTTCCTTCGTCAATCTATGCATATATAGGAATTATTGGTGGAATCGGTGTAGGATTTTCAGCACAATATGGCTGGCAGGCAGTATTTAACACATTTGGTGCTTTAGCCATTGCTACAGAGAGTTATGGACTAAAAGGAGCAGTTAGTCTTAGAGTGATTCAAAATGTTTTTGGTGTTGTGTTTGCTTTAGCATTTTGTGTTATATTTTATTGGTTTATGTCTAAAAAAAAGGAAAGTGATGTGACCGTACATGCAGAGTGAAGTGAATCAGGAAGAAAATTTGAATAGAATTATTACGGTTCCTAATCTTCTTTCTTTTTTTCGGCTTTGTCTGATTCCGGTAATTATATGGAGTTATTGTGTAAAGAAAAATCCTCTGTTAGCTGGTGAAATCTTATTGCTGTCTGGTCTTACGGATCTTGCTGATGGATATATCGCAAGAAGATTCCATAGGATTAGTAATTTAGGAAAAATACTTGATCCGGTGGCTGATAAGCTGACACAGGCAGCGATGTTAATCTGTCTGTTTACTCGTTTTCCGCATGTGCTTCTTTTAATCGTAATAATGGCAGGTAAGGAGCTGTATATGGTAGTCAGTGGATGTCTTGTGATACGAAAGACAGGAAAAGTACATGGTGCAGACTGGCATGGAAAGATAGTAACCTTTTTATTATATGGAACTGCAGCGGTGCATATTATATGGTTCCACATTACACCGATGGTATCAGATCTGTTGATTGGTTTGTGCGCTATAATGATGGTCATATCGGTCGCTCTGTATATTATCCAGAATACCAGGACTCTTAAGGGAGAGACTGTATAAGCAATTTTATATTGCAATGACTAGAAAAATATTTAGGAGAAGATAGATATAAACAGTAAGTCAAACACACAAACTATGGAGTCTTTAGTCGGTTTAATAAAATTTTAGATAGAAAATAAATCATTCAATGTCATTTAGATAAGGTTTTTTATGACAAAAAGACAGATTGCTTATCTGCCTTATAATGCAGTATAATGGTAGTCAGACAGTTTTGGATATAAGAGATGATCTTGGAGCAACAATGAATGAATGCAGGGAAGTGACCGAAAAGTACCGCACAGGACGGAGTGCATATTTACGGATCGGACAGTTGTTTATGAGATTGTTTGCAGGACTATTATAGCAGAAAGAAGAGGTGTTCGATATGTGTACAGCAGCAACTTACAAAACAAAAGATTTTTATATGGGCAGAACGCTTGATTATGAATTTTCCTATGGGGAACAGATCACGATAACACCAAGAAATTACGAATTTGATTTCCGGTTTGCCGGGAAGATAAAAAGCCATTATGCTTTGATCGGAATGGCATTTGTTGCAGGAGGTTATCCGCTTCTGTCCAAGGGCGAAGTCAGATGGCAGAATAAATAATACGAAAATGCACGGAGAAAGCATAACGCAGAACAACAGGAGGAAAGAACATGAAAGAAGTTAAAACACCGAAAAAACCACTGGCATATTATTATGGGATTGTGTTAATAGTGCTGATAGTATTTAATCTGGTTGTCACACCAATCCTTATGAAGCATCAGGTAAAGGAAACGGATTATGGAACTTTTATGAGCATGATCGAGAAGAAGAATATCGGTGAAGTAGAAGTTAAGGACAATCAGATCATCTTTACAGATAAAGATCAAAAAAATATTTATAAAACAGGTCTGATGAACGATCCGAACCTGACGGACAGGCTATATGAATGTGGAGCAGTATTCGCAAAAGATATCGATAAGCAGATGTCACCGATCATCAGCTTCCTGCTGACCGGGATTTTGCCATTGATCCTTTTTATCGCACTGGGAAATTATATGGCGAAGAAACTGATGGAGCATGCCGGAGGAAAAAATTCGATGGCTTTTGGAATGGGAAAAAGCAATGCGAAGATTTATGTGCAATCCAGTGAGGGAATCCGTTTTTCAGACGTTGCAGGAGAAGATGAGGCGAAAGAAAACCTTTCAGAGATCGTTGATTATCTTCACAATCCGAAGAAGTATACCGATGTAGGTGCGTCTATGCCAAAAGGTGTCCTTCTTGTAGGACCTCCGGGAACCGGCAAAACAATGCTTGCAAAAGCAGTGGCGGGTGAATCAAATGTACCATTTTTCTCAATGTCCGGTTCAGAATTCGTTGAGATGTTTGTCGGTATGGGAGCTTCCAAGGTTCGAGATCTTTTCAGACAGGCAAAGGAAAAGGCACCATGTATCGTGTTTATTGATGAAATTGATGCCATTGGTAAAAAGCGTGACGGACAAATGGGCGGAAATGATGAGAGGGAGCAGACCTTAAACCAGCTTCTTACAGAGATGGATGGATTTGAAGGAAATAATGGTGTCATCATTCTTGCTGCAACGAACCGTCCGGAGTCGTTAGATCCGGCACTTACACGTCCGGGACGTTTTGACAGGCGTGTGCCGGTTGAACTGCCGGATCTTGCAGGCCGTGAAGCAATTTTAAAGGTTCATGCAAAGAAGATAAAAGCATCTGATGATGTTGACCTGCATACGATTGCACGTATGGCATCCGGTGCATCCGGTGCGGAGCTTGCCAATATTATAAATGAAGCAGCATTACGTGCTGTCCGTAGTGGAAGGGCCGTTGTAAATGAATCTGATCTCGAAGAAAGTATAGAAGTGGTTATTGCAGGATATCAGAAGAAGAATGCGGTTCTTTCAGATCAGGAGAAGAAGGTTGTTGCATATCATGAGATAGGACACGCTCTGGTAGCTGCATTGCAGAGTCATTCAGCACCGGTCCAGAAGATTACGATCATCCCGCGTACCTCAGGTGCACTCGGCTACACTATGCAGGTTGAGCAGGGTGATAAATATCTGATGACGAAAAAAGAACTTGAGAATAAGATTGCTACATTTACAGGCGGACGTGCGGCAGAGGAGATCGTATTTGGTGAGATCACGACCGGAGCCTCCAATGATATCGAACAGGCAACAAAAATTGCAAGAGCGATGATCACCCGCTACGGCATGACAGATGAATTCGACATGGTGGCAATGGAAAACGTGACCAACCAGTATCTTGGCGGCGATACGTCCCTTTCCTGTTCCGCAGATACCCAGAAGGAAATTGATGAAAAAGTCGTGCAGCTCGTAAAAGCAGAGCATGAAAAAGCAAGAAAAATCCTTGCTGAAAACAGGGAAAAACTGGACGAACTGGCTATGTACCTGTATGAGAAGGAAACAATTACAGGTGACGAATTTATGGATATTTTAGACAGAAAATAATGTAGTTAATTAGATAATCAATGTCATTTAGATAAGAAAAATAGTTAGTAGTTCTGAAAAATGGAATTATTTTATATAAAGGAGCGGACAAATTCAAGTTTGCAAAACTCACAACAATTTAATATCAAAAAAATTATATTTCGATAGATGATGATTTCAGAAGACTCTTTGCAGATGTCAGAAAGCATAGAGCAGAAATTGATATTAAAATAACCCCAACCGCAAGGGATAATTCACCCAAAGACAAGCCAAGATTATTGCGTTAAGATAAAGAAAATGGATAGTTTACTTGACTTTGCAAGCTATCCATTTTATTACATCATATAAAAGTACTTCCACAGGGGACGACAACACAGCATGGTCATTTGTAGTGGTTATGTTTGCAGGAGTTATACTTACAGTATTTGGCAAAAAGAAAAAGAGAATGACGGAGATATTTCGCCCTGCTTATTCTTGTAGTAACCAATCGGCTATATCGTGAATTTCAATTCCTTCATAGCTATATTGTGGATGTTTGGTTCTGGCAATAATCATTTTCGGATAAGCATCTCGAATCTGAAGGAGAGGAGAGCATTCTCTCTCAAATGTTTCCTGACCGGAAATGTTGTCGCTGACTTGAATATAAAACTTCTCGCTGCCTCGCTGAGCAACAAAGTCGATTTCCTTTTGATAGAGCTTGCCGACATAGACATCGTATCCACGGCGAAGAAGCTCGATGCAAACGATGTTTTCATATACTCTGCCATAATCCATATTTCTGCTTCCAAGTATTGCATATCGAATACCGCTGTCACATAAATAGAACTTTTCAGAGCTTTCAAGGTATTTCTTACCTCGGATGTCGTATCTCTTAATATCATAAAATACAAAAGCATTGCACAAATACTTAATGTACTTGCCAACGGTTACATGATTGGTTGGAGTCTCATTTGCTGTCAGTAGCTGACTGACCTTATTCGGAGAAGTCAGGTTGCTGATATTATCCATAAGGAATTCGCTCAGACGTTGTAAAACCAAAGTGTCCGGGAGAGCATATTTCTGCACCAAATCCCTTGTAACAATAGTTTCGTAGACCTCTTTGATATAGTTTGTTCTGTCTTTTTCAGTTCTGTAAGCGTAAGAACCTGCTAAACCGCCTTTGATTGTGTAATCATCAAAGAGTTTATCTTTATCACTAACATCATCATAATATTGGCAATATTCCTGGAAACTGAAAGGAAACACATGAATTTCAATATAGCGTCCGGTAAACAGGGTTGCCAGATCTGCACTCAACAGGAAAGCATTGGAGCCTGTTACATAGATGTCGTAAATTCCCTTAGAGTACAGGCTATTAATTGCCAGCTCAAAATTAGGACACATTTGAACCTCATCTACAAACAGGTAGTTCGTTTTACCTTCCTGATAATGTTCTTCCACATATGCGTGTAAGGCATGGTATTCCATGATTTCTTCATATGCTAAATCCATGAAGTCAATGAAGATAATATTGATGTTTTCAAAGTTGCTTTTCAGATACTCAATATACGCTTGCATCAGCTTGGACTTACCAGAACGACGAATACCCGTGATGATCTTGATGTCAGGAGTGCCATTCAGTTCAATGATTCTATCGAGATATTTAGTTCTCGTGATTGTTTTCATATAGTCACCCACTTTCAAAAATTGGATTTTTTTCATTTCTCGAAACTGCTTCGTTGTACTTAGTATACTGTTTGCTAATAGTATATGCAAGATGTCACTTTCAAAAACACAAATTTTTTTATTTTTTGAAAGTGGAAACTATGTAAAGGAGTGTCTTTGTCTGATTGACACACACCTCGTAGATGAGCTTTTTTTCCGTTTTCATAATATGATATTATCTTCGGCTCAAATGAAAAAATATGGTGGAAGGTATTCATTCCGGATAGCAAAAACGGAAGCCTTTTAGCTTGAAAATGGAATAAGTCATTCACTAAGCCTTTATTTCTGATGAAAGCGCCTTTAGCAGGTCACGGAAAAAGGAAATATAAATTCAAAATAACTCAAAAACTTAACTTATAACATTGACTAAGTTAAAATAAAACAAATTGAGTTAAAAGGAGAATGAGAAATATGCTTACAAGCGTATTCGGGATTTCTATAAAATATGAAGCATGGAATCATCAGGATTCTTTGCCTGTTTATATTGCAGGGAGTTATGATTTTCATACAGCATATATTGGAAACAGACGCTGTATAATGCTTGCTCCAACAGAAGAACTTGCCACACTTCCGGCATTGAAAAAACAAATTGTAAAAATACAGCAGATTGATAATGTGCCAGTCGTATTTGAACTTACAACGGTATCAAATTATCGAAGAAAAAGTCTTATAGAAAATAATATACCGTTTATTACTGATAAGCAGGTCTTTCTTCCTTTCATTGGGACAATGCTTTCTGATGAAAAAGAACCCCAAAAGCTGACTGGTAAGTTTGTTTACTCCACGCAGCAGTTGTTTTTATTTTATCTGTACAGTAAGAAAAAACGATTGTATACTTCAGAAGCCGGAAAAGTGCTTCCGTTTACAGCAATGACCTTGACCAGAGCAGTGAAGCAGTTGGAAACGACAGATTTGTTTCTTGTAGCAAAAGACGGTGTTAATAAGTTTATTGAGTCAAAATATAAGCGAGATGAATTATTTGAAAAAGCAAAAGTATATTTGACGACTCCTGTTCGAAAAACAGGATATATAGATAAGACGCAAGTTACAGAAAATATGGTCTTTGCAGGGGAAACGGCACTTTCTGAAAAAACAATGCTAAATCCAAGCCGAGTTGTTACCTATGCAATTAGTGAGAAAGATTATGATAAAGCCTTGCTGACTGATGAATTGATAGACCCGGATAAACAGGTCAGACTTGAATTATGGGCATACAACCCAAAACAATTTTCAGAGGATAACAGTGCTGATGATATTTCACTTGTTTTATCTTTTACAGATACAAATGATGAAAGAATTGAAGAAGCAGTAGATGAATTGCAGGAAAGAAGGTTGCATGAGTAATGGTCAGTGGATTTAAAGTCCTTGGGTATAAGGGGAACAGATAAGAATAAAATGACAGAAATGCTATACCAGTGTTATGGGTTGAAGGATAATACATAGTAAAAATGTTCTTAAAGACAAGGACAGGAGGTTTGGACAGAGAAACATAGCTTATCAAAAGAACAGCCAGTGTTTCTTAAATAGAGAAACACTGGCTGTTTTTGGGCGATTTTTCGCTGTGTCCGTATTCCCTTAAGATTATTAATTATTTTCATTTAATCACTTCTTTCATTATAATTCATTAAAACCGGTAATCTGGTACATCATTAGAATTAATTTTGCCAACCACTTTTCCGAATACATCCAGACGGTCAGACTCTTTTATCTTAATAGGAGAGGGATTGCTCATTGCACAGGAAATCAGCAGGAGAATGAAGTCAAGGCAGGAGCTTTTTATATTGTAGATCAAAGTCGGGAACAAATGGTAATTCTGACCTATTGCGCCATTTACTAAACCTGAATTATTCATATGTCAAAGAGAAACGTTCGACAAATTTTTTGCGAAATCAGTAGATTGTCTCTTTAAAAAAGAACTCCCGAGTGCTAAGATAGACAAGGCATAAATTGTAACTGTGAAGGTACTGAACAGTTACAATAAATTACCTATGGAGGAAATATAAAGTGACAGAAGAAATTGAGACACAAGAGAACAATAAATTACCGGTTCTGCGGGGCGAGCTGGCGTTGCTGGTGGTGGTATTGATCAACAGCCTGGGAGTTGTGTTGATGCTGTATTCCGGTTCCGGGATCTCGGCGATTTCCAGTGTACCATATGCATTTTCGGAAGTATTCAATAAGATCTCCCTTGGAACCTGGACCTACATTTTCCAGGGACTTCTGGTGTTATCACTGATGATCATGCGTAAGAAATTCGTTGCACCTTATCTTTTCAGTTTTGTCGTTGGATTTGCATTCAGCGAGATGCTCGATGTGCATGAAATGTGGATAGGTGTCCTGCCGACAGCCATTGGCTACAGGGTACTTTATTTTATCATCAGCTACCTGCTCCTGTGCATCGGGATCGCACTTTCCAACCGCTGCGGTCTTCCGATCATCCCGACAGACCTGTTTCCGAGAGAACTGGCAGATATCACAAAGGTAAAATATTCCAGGATCAAAATCGGCTATGACGTTACCTGCCTTACCATAACAGCTCTGATGACTTGCATCATCCTCGGACATCTGGACGGACTTGGAATCGGTACGATCCTTGCCGCATTTACCATGGGAAAAGTGATCGGCATGATCGGTGACAAGATGGATCTGCATGTGAGATTTGAGTCGTTTATGACAAAAAGAGTCTGATGGATTTCGAGACAGACAACGCAATAAAAACCACAAAATAAGGATATAAAAACCGACAGGTATTCGCTACAATAGAAGTAGAAAATGCAGGTCGGTTTTTTTATATAAGAAAGGAACATAAGCAGCAGTTGTATAGATTGTTGTTATGATCATGGTTGGAGCGAATTCTGTTTTGACTACAAAAGTGATTCGCGAAAACACAAGAAAGAGATTTACAGAAGTGGCAGTCGCTGTGGAAGAAATCGGAAACAGCATGACGCTTACTCTGAAAGTGTTAGCGGAAGGCAAACACAAAAAATCTAGTCTGGGCGTTTTTTAGTCCAGTGAAAAGGAGGTCAAACATGAATATAGGTAGTGAGAAACATAGAGACCATGATGAAAAAGTTGTGGAGATAGAATTGGATAGCTACTTCAAAGTATAATATTGGACTTCACATACAGAAAGAGAACATACAGAGTGTTGTGTGTTCTTTTTTTCGTTGGATAAAAAGAGAAATGCTTGAATGGGATATCTTTATGTATCTTTAAACGCCCAAATTAGAAATATTACTCTTCTTCAACTTCGAATAATAACTATCCGCAGTATAAAGCGCCGCCACCGGATTATGCCCCAATACACGGTCTTTCGTCACTGCTGTCGTAGTCAGTGCCTCGGAATATTTGTAAAACAGACTGTCATGCCCCACACAAAGTCCGACCACAACATTCAGGTCCGTTTTCGCCTTGTTCAGAAGCTTTGCCTGCAGGATCGGATTACACATATTCACACCGACACCTTCGCAGCATTCCGGGATGCCGACCGATGTCTTCTTCTGTGTTCCGGCTTTACAGCTGACACCATACACCTCAAAGCCATGTCTGCGCAGTCGATACAGGACATGGCTTCTTTTTTCATTTTTTCATTCTCCTTTTGTATACATTGGTATCTACAGAGGCCTGCCACTGGCAGATTCTCTAGATTAAGCTTTATTTTGTAAAATATCCTCTATTTACTTCATAATAACAAATACTTATACTACAGACAATGGTTTTCCGTTTTAATTTTCTTATTTTTTGTAGTTCTTTTCTATGAGAAACGTTCCCCGATTCAGGGTTGATTTGTCATGAATTGTCGATTCTGATTTTTGAAAAATTATTGAAAATTATCTTTTTAAACTTGAAGATATATAACAGTCTCTCTGATAGACCATCATCTTTGGATTTGTGGAACTGCCTTATTTATTTTTGTAGGAGATATGACGATATAATATATATAATAATGATTTGGTTTTAAACGGAGTTTTAGTTTATTTACAAGGAAGGTTTTTGTATGTCGATGAATATTAGTGGATTAGGTAATGCCTATAGTGGTGTCAATACTAATAGCAAACAATATAAAGCTTTGAAAGAAAAAGGCTGGTTAGAAGGAGTAATTCAGAACGAAGCTATGATGTCTCCAGAAGGAAAAATGATATATGAAATATTTGGCGGAAGGGATACTATTGTTAATAATTTGATGAAACAATTTGATTCCGATGGGGATTTACTGAATGCAAATGGAGTGGCAGGAATGGATGTTACTGGCAAAGGTACATCGTGGCAGAAACTCACGAATGTATCTGAGGAATATCGTCAAAAAATGTTTGATAATGTAAAGAAAGAATTTATTCAAGAAAATGGTGTTTCAAATGGTGATACAACTAAGCGTTCAGATATTTTCAAAGATTATCAATTAAGTGTGAATAAAGATAAACGTTTAAGTGGTACATGGACTTTAGAACAATATGAAGGACAGTATAGATCCGCTATGTATGCAGCAGTGAAAGCAGCTAATCCAAATTGGAAACCGGGACAAAAATTTGATACAAGTATTCTTGATAATGTCACAAGAGAATCAGCGGAAGCAACACTTGTAAAAAATGGTAATAGACTAGTTCGTAATTCTATTGATGTATCAGTATAGAATACAACAACTTTTAGTTTTTGAAACTGAGAAATCGGAAGTTGGAGGGATGATAATCAATCCTATTCTACTGAAAATATTATTCTTTCTCATAAAAGAGGTGTATATAAATATGGAATTAAGACTATTGCGCTATTTTCTGACGGTGGCAAAAGAACAGAGCTTTACAAAAGCAGCAGAACAATTGCATATTACCCAGCCAACGCTATCCAGACAAATGGCGGCATTTGAAGAGGAGCTTGGAGTAACATTATTTATTCGAAGCGGGAAGAAAATTTCGCTTACTGAAGAGGGAATTTTATTAAAAAGGCGTGCCCTGGAGATCCTTAATCTTGAGGAAAAAACACTTGAGGAACTGAAAGGAAAAGAAGATGTTGTAGAGGGAAATATAACCATTGGATGCGGTGAATTTGCAGCGGTGGAGACATTGGCGAAGATATGTAAAACATATAAAGAAAAATACCCGCTGGTTCAGATTGTATTGCATACTGCAACAGCAGATGCAGTGTATGAGATGATGAACAAAGGACTTGTAGATATTGCATTATTCATGGAGCCGGTGGATACCGAAGGGCTGGATTATATCAGAATCACAGATTGCGATCACTGGTGTGTTGGAATGCGGCCGGATGATCCACTGGCAGAAAAAGAGTTTATAAGAAAAGAAGATCTTATTGGAAAACCATTGATCCTGCCGGAAAGAGTAAATGTTCAAAGTGAACTTGCCAATTGGTTTGGAAAAGACTTTTCGAAACTGCAGATTGCTTTTACAAGTAATCTCGGAACAAATGCAGGAGTCATGGCGGCAAATGGACTGGGCTATCCAATATCAATCGAAGGTGCTGCAAAGTATTGGCGAGAGGATATTCTTGTACAGCGAAGAATTTCTCCTGAAATCACGACCAGTACGGTGATTGCCTGGCGACGAAACATTCCATATTCTCTGGCGGTCAGTAAAATGATAGAAGAAATAAATGCTTTTCAGGCATAGAATGGAATTCAATATAAGCATTAGACATAATAAAAATATCAGGTATAAAATAGATGTATAAGAGAAATTCAAATCTTATACATCTATTTTTATACAAAAAATTCGCAAAGAAAGGGGATTTTTATTATGAGTAAAAAATTAGTGGCATTTTTCAGTGCAAGCGGAACAACAAAAAAAGTAGCAGAGATGATCGCAGAGGAAGTAAAAGCGGATTTGTTTGAGATTGAGCCGAAAGTTCCATATACAAAGCCTGATCTTGACTGGATGAATAAAAAATCCAGAAGCAGTGTGGAAATGAGTGATAAGAAATATAGACCGGAGATTATGAAAAAAGAGATGGATATGAGTTCTTATGACGAGATCCTTCTGGGATTCCCAATCTGGTGGTATGTTGCGCCGACAATCATCAATACATTTTTAGAAGCTTACGATTTCAGTGGTAAAAAGATTGTGCTTTTTGCAACATCCGGAGGAAGTGGATTTGGAAACACTGTGAAAGAATTGCAGTCATCTGCACCGGATGCGGTTATTACAGAAGGCAGACTGCTAAATTGTGGAACGAAACAGGAAATCAGTGAATGGGTAAACTCTTTATAAATAACAGCGTTATGGAGGTATACAGAATATGGAAAAAATAGTACAGACAGCAGGAAGAAATGCACTTGGTGAATTCGCACCGGAATTTGCACATTTTAACGATGATGTACTTTTCGGCGAAAACTGGAATAACCAGGATATCGATGTAAAAACAAGGAGTATTATCACAGTGGTTGCTCTGATGGCTTCCGGAATTACGGATTCTTCTTTAATATATCATTTACAGAATGCAAAAGAACATGGTGTGACACAAAAAGAGATTGCTGCTGTGATCACACATGTTGCATTCTATGCAGGATGGCCAAAAGCATGGGCTGTTTTCAATCTTGCAAAGGAAGTGTGGGAAGCAGGTGAAGGAGATTTGCCATACGAAGAGGAAGCGATGCGTGCGCATGCTAAAGAGATGGCATTTCCAATCGGTGCACCAAACGATGGCTTTGCACAGTATTTTTCCGGCAGAAGTTTTCTTGCACCGATCTCTACTTCTCAGATTGGAATTTTCAATGTGACATTTGAACCTGGATGCAGAAATAACTGGCACATCCATCATGCAAAAAGTGGAGGCGGGCAGATCCTGGTATGTGTTGCCGGAAGAGGATATTATCAGGAAGAAGGTAAAGAAGCTGTAGAAATGAAGCCAGGTGACTGCATCAATATTCCTACAGGTGTTAAACACTGGCATGGAGCCGCACCGGATGAATGGTTTTCACATCTGGCAATAGAAGTGCCGGGAGTGGATTGTTCCAATGAGTGGTGTGAGGCGGTATCGGAGAAAGAGTACGCTGGATTAAGATAAGGAGAGCACCATGGAATACGGTAAACTCGGAAATACAGATATAGAAGAGCTATATGTTCCACATGAGATAGTTGGTGCAATTGATAAAAATCCGGCGCAAGGTGTTATTTTGCTTGATGAAAATAAATAATAAAGAACGAGGTGTAGCCATATGAGGAAAAGGATGTACCGGATTATGCAGTAGCAGTTGGAAATCCGGCAAAAGTAATAAAAATGCTTGATAAAGAAAAATTTCAGGAGGACTAAAAAGATGGAAAATATGAAGTTGAATAACAATTTGGAATGTCCAATGCTTGGACTAGGCACTTTTATGTTATCACCAGAGGATGCCTACACAAGTACATTAGAGGCATTAAAAATGGGATATTCCCTAATTGATACAGCAAATGCTTATGTAAATGAGCGTGCAGTTGGAAGAGCAATCAAGGATAGTGGAATTGACAGAAAAAATATATTTCTATCAACAAAAATATGGGCTAGTGAATATGAAAATGAGAATGCTGTAGAAGAAACTCTAGAAAGACTTGGTGTTGATTATGTGGATTTACTTTATATACACCAGCCTGCAGGCAACTGGCTTGCCGGATACAGAATGCTTGAAAAAGCGTATAGAGAGGGCAAAGCAAAATCCATTGGTATCTCGAATTTTGAAGGAAAATATATGGAAGAGTTGGAAACAAAGTGGGAAATTGTACCTCAGTTTATTCAGGTGGAAGCACATCCATATTTCACACAGAAAGAACTTCGTGTAACTTTAGACAAATATGGAATTAAGCTTATGAGCTGGTATCCGTTGGGACATGGAGATACAGCATTAATGAATGAGTTGGTATTTGCAGGACTTGGCAAAAAATATGGAAAAACACCTGCACAGGTTATTCTCCGTTGGCATACTCAGATGGGATTTGTTGTAATTCCTGGAAGTAAAAATGCAGAACACATTAAGGACAATATGAATATCTTTGATTTTACATTAACAGATGAAGAAATGGAACAGATTGCAAAGCTGGACAAGAATGAAAGATATTATCACCGCATGGATGAACAGCTTGTACAGTTTGCAAACTGGAAACCAGAGTTTGAAAAATAATACGGAGCAACTGCTTCCATCTTTTTATCTAGAAGTAGCAGTAAGTAAATCCGAGTAAAATATGGTCAAAAAATCATCGATATCCGACCTACAGCACGTTATAATATAGTTAATCTAATAAGAAAACCAAGGATTTCCTTGACTTAGGTTGACTAACCATTGTATGTATTTACAGTGGTATCTCGAGCGCCTAAGCGCTAATTGGGGGTTCGATTCCCCCTGAGAACAGTTGTTTTAAGCAGTAAGAAAATTCATTACTGCTTTTTTCCTTTTTTATAATAGTATCATTATGGTATAATAGAGACATACAAATCGGAAGATGGAGGATACACGCATGAAAATTGTAATCATTAATGGAAGTGCCAGAAAAGGAAACACGCTGACAGCAATCAATGCATTTATAAAAGGAGCATCAGAAAAGAATGAAATTGAAATCATTGAACCTGACAAACTCAATATTGCACCATGCAAGGGATGTGGTGTCTGTCAATGCTCTAAGGGATGCGTCGATAAGGATGATACAAATCCTACAATTGATAAAATTGCTGCCGCAGATATGATTCTTTTTGCTACACCAGTTTATTGGTGGGGAATGTCAGCACAATTGAAACTTATCATTGATAAGTGCTACTGCCGTGGATTGCAGTTAAAAAATAAAAAAGTTGGCACGATTGTTGTAGGCGGTTCTCCCGTAGACAGTATCCAGTATGAGCTGATTGATAAGCAGTTTGACTGTATGGCAAAATATCTTTCATGGGATATGCTTTTCAAAAAATCATATTACGCAACAGCCAGAGATGAACTTGAAAAAAACAAGGATTCCGTGAACGAACTTGAGGGGATCGGAAAAGATTTATAAAGCACGTTCCAAATTCCAGCTCTACAAGCAGTCTTTACATTGACATCAGCAACATATGCATGGTATGGTACAAATAATAAGCTAGAGAGGCAACTATCACGAAGAGCAGTCCTTCATCTCTATTGATTCAAAGAACACAGGAAAGGGAAGAGTAATTTTAACTATGAAAAAGAGTCTGAGAATGACAGAGGGAAGTATCTCCCAAAAGATCATTTTTTTTGCAATTCCATTGTTTCTGGGAAATCTGTTCCAGCAATTGTATAATACTGCTGATTCCCTGATCGTAGGAAATTTTCTAGGAAGTAATGCACTGGCGGCAGTCAGTTCATCTGGAAATCTGATTTTTCTGATGGTAGGTTTTATTAACGGCATTGCCATGGGTGCAGGTGTTGTTATTGCACGATATTACGGAGCCAAAAAAAGAGACTGTCTGCAAAAGGCAATCCATACAACGGTTGCATTTGGACTTGTGGCCGGGGCTGCGCTGACAATTTTGGGAATGTTTCTGGCACCAAAGATCCTGGTATTGATGGGAACTCCTGCGGACGTGCTCCCGGAATCTATTGTGTATTTCCGTACATATTTTGCAGGGTCTATGGGTGTTGTCATGTACAATATCTTTGTTGGAGTTCTGCAGTCGGTCGGTGATGGACGCCATCCACTGATATATCTGATTATTTCTTCCGGTGTCAATGTCGTTCTGGATATTTTCTTTATCGCAGGTCTTGGCATGGGAGTCGGATCAGCAGCACTTGCAACCGCAATTTCACAGTTTGTCAGTGCACTGCTCTGTATGGTTCATCTGCTGCGTGTGGAAGAAGAATACCGTTTGGAATTGCGAGAGATTCGTTTTGACAGTTCTATGCTGAGGCAGATCGTCCAGAATGGTGTACCATCCGGTTTTCAGAATTCAGTGATCGCGATCGCGAACGTCTTTGTACAGTCAAATATAAATGCATTTGGAAAAATGGCGATGGCAGGATGTGGTTCCTACTCCAAGATAGAGGGATTCGCCTTTTTGCCGGTGACCTGTTTTACAATGGCTCTGACAACCTTTGTCAGTCAGAATCTGGGTGCAAAACAGTATGACCGGGCGAAAAAGGGAGCAAGATTTGGAGTTTTCTGCTCGATTACTATTGCAGAGTTTATCGGTATTATCATATATGTGGCAGCACCGGTACTGATCACAGCGTTTAACAGAGATCCTGATGTTGTACATTATGGAGTCATGCAGTCCAGAACAATTGCGTTATTTTATTGTCTGCTGGCGTTTTCTCATTGCATCGCAGCAATACTTCGTGGATCAGGTAACGCATCCGTTCCGATGATCGTTATGCTCTGTGACTGGTGCCTGTTTCGCGTAAGCTACATTACTGTGGCAGTTCGTATTCTCCCGGATATACGAGTGATTTTCTGGGCATACCCATTGACTTGGGGTATCAGCTCCGTGATTTTTCTGTATCTGTTCTTACGTGGAAAATGGGTTTACGGATTCGAGAAATCCTAATCGCTATACCGAATAATCGCACAAAATTTTCTTTACATTTTCGATTTTTACAGGCTTTGCAAGGTGAGCATTCATTCCCGCTGCCAGATATGATATTAAAGGTAGAAAATATGTGGGACTTAGAAATGCAAGATTGAATTTTAGACAGCAGGAACCTACTCATATCATGGAAAATATTGTTTACAATGAGCTGCTTATAAGAGGTTATAATGTGGATGTTGGTATTGTAGAGGTGTATGCGAAAAATGATGAAGGAAAAACAACTCGAAAGCAGTTTGAAGTTGATTTTGTGGTCAATCAGGGGAGTCAGAGATATTATATTCAGGTGGCTTATGATATGACCTCTGAGGAAAAGCAGAAGCAGGAATTTAATTTATTTAGAAATATCCCTGATTCATTTAAAAAGATCGTGGTAGTAAACGGAACAAAAAAGCCTTGGAGAAATGAGGAAGGCTTTGTAATCATGGGAATGAAGTATTTTCTGCTTAATGCGGATAGTTTGGAGTTTTAGAAATATTGCTAGGATATTGCCAACGAAAAGTAATTATAGATAGTTTACTTGACTTTGCAAGCTATGCATTTTATTCTATCAATATAGAAGTAACTTATGAGTTATTAACTTTAGAGTAGATAAATTAAAATCGGAAGTTACAGATTGGAGCATTATGAGAGCAGAAGAATTATGGAAAGCATATTGCGAGAAAGAGAATATAGATATTGATACTCCTTATAAGGCGTGGGGATTTGGAGATGCACCTGATCAGCTGGCAGACCTTGTATTAACGGGAATTAAGACTGCAACTGCATCTGCATATGATCTATATTTTATGGAAGGAGAAGAAGATCCATTACCACAGTCGGGTGATTATAGTATTATTTTAAACTCAAAGGATGAGGCAGTTTGTGTTATTCAAACCACTAAGACTACAGTGGTTCCATTTGATGAAGTATCAAAGGAACACGCTTACAAGGAAGGGGAAGGAGACCGAAGTCTTGCATACTGGAGAGATGTTCATGAAGATTTCTTTGCAGAAGAATTTGCAGAAACAGAGCTTGAATTCAATGGACAAACAAGTATTCTTTGTGAGGAATTTAAAGTAGTTTACAGGGCAATAGACGTAAATTAAATTCTTAATATGTGAATTTATGAAATTCAAGTTTGCCAACTTTCCCTTTGAGAGAGGAGAAATCCTTTTCTCAAAGGGCTTTTTTGATTTTCGGATATTCGTAAACTACAAGACAAAAGCTAAAACTTCATATACTCTAAGCACAAGTAGGCCTCGGTTTGACTATGAATAACAGTTTGGCAGAAGTACACCCGGAGCTTGTTTCGGAGTGGTCGGAGGAGAATTTACCGCTTACACCTTATGATATTACCTTCGGCTCAAATGAAAAAGTATGGTAGAATAAGTCATTCACTAAGCCTTTATTTCTGATGAAAGCGCCTTTAGCAGGTCACGGAAAAAGGAAATATAAATTCAAAATAACTCAAAAACTTGACTTATAACATTGACTAAGTTAAAATAAAACAAATTGAGTTAAAAGGAGAATGAGAAATATGCTTACAAGCGTATTCGGGATTTCTATAAAATATGAAGCATGGAATCATCAGGATTCTTTGCCTGTTTATATTGCAGGGAGTTATGATTTTCATACAGCATATATTGGAAACAGACGCTGTATAATGCTTGCTCCAACAGAAGAACTTGCCACACTTCCGGCATTGAAAAAACAAATTGTAAAAATACAGCAGATTGATAATGTGCCAGTCGTATTTGAACTTACAACGGTATCAAATTATCGAAGAAAAAGCCTTATAGAAAATAATATACCGTTTATTACTGATAAGCAGGTCTTTCTTCCTTTCATTGGGACAATGCTTTCTGATGAAAAAGAACCCCAAAAGCTGACTGGTAAGTTTGTTTACTCCACGCAGCAGTTGTTTTTATTTTATCTGTACAGTAAGAAAAAACGATTGTATACTTCAGAAGCCGGAAAAGTGCTTCCGTTTACAGCAATGACCTTGACCAGAGCAGTGAAGCAGTTGGAAACGACAGATTTGTTTCTTGTAGCAAAAGACGGTGTTAATAAGTTTATTGAGTCAAAATATAAGCGAGATGAATTATTTGAAAAAGCAAAAGTATATTTGACGACTCCTGTTCGAAAAACAGGATATATAGATAAGACGCAAGTTACAGAAAATATGGTCTTTGCAGGGGAAACGGCACTTTCTGAAAAAACAATGCTAAATCCAAGCCGAGTTGTTACCTATGCAATTAGTGAGAAAGATTATGATAAATCCTTGCTGACTGATGAATTGATAGACCCGGATAAACAGGTCAGACTTGAATTATGGGCATACAACCCAAAACAATTTTCAGAGGATAACAGTGCTGATGATATTTCACTTGTTTTATCTTTTAAAGATACAAATGATGAAAGAATTGAAGAAGCAGTAGATGAATTGCAGGAAAGAAGGTTGCATGAGTAATGGTCAGTGGATTTACAAAATTTAAGGAAAGATTTCAAGGTTTTGAAAATCAATATGTCATCATCGGTGGGACAGCGTGTGATTTGATTATGGAAAACGAAGAACTACCATTTCGTGCTACAAAAGACGGATATCAGAGATTCGGATGAAAAAGTAGTTGAAATTGAAATGGAGCGGTTAAGAACTTTTACGAATCATCCATTCAAGGTGATCGGTGACAGTCAGATGATTGAACTACAGGACAGTATTAAGAAATATGGAGTTCTTAATCCATTGATCGACAGGCCGAGGAAAGAAGGTTATTATGAAATCATTTCAGGTCACTTTTTATGGTCTCTTTTTGCAGTCGCAATGAATGAAATGTAGGCAAATGTAAAATAAGTGAAAAATACAGCACAATTTTTGCCTGTATTTTATGAGGTTGGTAGTTATTATCGAGGCATCACTTCGAACACAAATCAGATCATCAGCGCAGGGAATCAGATATCAGGTCTTATGAAAATTTAAGAGCTGTTGGCTTTGGGAGAAATCCTAAGGGTGACAGTTCTTTTTTATATTTTATTCTGCTTTGGATATACTAACCATAGCAATCAAAATAACATTGACAGATTTTAAAAACAGGAATAGAATGTTATTAACAAAAGTAACCATTATAGTTACAAAAATTTAGGGAAAGGAATGAGGTTTATGTTATATGAATTCTTGAAAAATAATTATAAGGAAGCAGAGCCTATATTCTTTTCTGATATAGTGATTGAGGGAATTACAAAATCTGCAGTAAACCAGCAGCTAAAAAAGCTGTGCGATGAGGGAAAACTACAAAAATATGAGAACGGCATTTATTATTTGCCTAAGAAATCACGATTAAAAACAAATGTAGGCGTAAATGCAGATATGGTTGCCAGGTACAAGTATGTTTCCAGAGGTGGAAAAGTAGATGGTTTCTATTCTGGTAATACATTTGCCAATCAGCTGGGAATTTCAACACAGGTTCCAAATAAAGTTGAGATTGTTAGCAATAACATGGCAGCAAAAATACGAGAAATTCCAATTGGAAAGAGAACATTCATTGTAAGAAGACCAGTGGTTCCGGTAAATGAAGAAAATGTTTATGTGCTGCAGCTACTTGACTTATTAAAAAATCTGGATATGTATCTGGATGAAAGCTATGATGTGGCTCATGACAAAGTATCTCAATTTGTGCAGATACATGGCATCACAAAAAATGATGTGGATAGTTATATAAGAGAGTTTCCGATTGCAATATTTAGATATTATTACGAATTGAGGCTGGACGATGTATTTGCATAAAGATGATAAAGAATTGTTGAGAGATATTATTGTAACGGTATCAGAAAGAACGGGCATAGATGAAAGTATCGTTGAAAAAGATTACTATGTGACAATGATATTAAAAGAACTGGTACAGAGAAATCCCAATGTGGTGTTTAAGGGTGGAACATCCCTTTCCAAGGCTTATCATGTAATAGACCGTTTTTCAGAGGACATTGATATCACATTTGAAGAGCATTTGGGAGAAGCCAGAAGGAAGAAAATAAAATATCAGTTACTACAACCAATCAGCGAAGACTTAGACTTAGAAATTGATAATTGGAAGTCTATCGAAAGCGATAAGGATTATAATCACTATGATTTCGTATATGACTCGGTTTGCTCAGAAGATAAAAAGGGTCTGCGGCCATATGTGAAGCTGGAGACCGCGTTAATGTCATATTCTTATCCAACAGAAGAAAAGGAAATTACGAGTATAATATTTGATTGTCTTGCAACAGAAGAATCTGAGATTTTGAGAGATTATGGATTAGAACCATTTAAAATGAAGACACAGACACTATCCAGAACAATTATAGATAAAATTTTTGCTGTATGTGATTATTATATGGTAGGAAGGGCAACGAGAAATTCCAGACACTTATATGATATCTTTAAACTGAAAAATTATATTACAATAGATGATGATTTCAAGAGGCTCTTTACAGATGTTAGAAAGCATAGAGCAGAAATGGATATTAAAATAACTCCATCCGCAAGGGAGGATGTTGATCTGCTGGCTGTAGCAGAAGAACTCGTACAAGAAGATTTTTATGCTGACGATTATGTTGATTCAACTATGAAACTGATTTCTGACAATATTTTTTATGAAACTGTAAAATTGAACTATATTGAACTGGTCAGAAGTATATTACGATAAGAGATAATTTACCCACAGACAAGCCAGGATTATCGCGTTAAGATAAAGAAAAACGAAAATCATTAAAAAAATGATTATTTCATCCACTAAAAATTAAAAATTTCCACCCAAATGAGAGGTAATGATTTCCACCCGGTATTTTCAAATATTGTGTAATATAGGAAAAGGGGTGTCAAAATCTGTAAAATTGGTTTTCTTGTCTGAGAAATCAGACCTGAGAGATATAAAACGCTCAGATTAGATTTACGAAAAATCTAGTCTGGGCGTTTTTTTAGTCCAGGGAAAAGGAGGTCAAAAATGAATACATGTACTGTAGTCTGGGAAATATCTTAAGTCTGAGAAAATCTATGGTATTGTATTTGTTGAATAGGGGTAAATGGTGGTATAATCCTATTATTGATAGATAGTAATAATAGGTGATTTTTATGGAACGAGTGGTGAAGTTTTAATGACTAAGGATGAATGGTACAGGCAGTTATTTGAGCGGCTGGATAATTCCAGGTTCCGAAGCAGTTTCCATCTGAAGCAGAAAGATATTGATTACATAAATGAAAAAGGGTTGGACACAATCAGACAACATGCAAAGGATTTTATTGCAAAGAGAGAAGCTCCGGCATATATAGCAAATGATGGCAAGCAGACACCAATGAAAGGTCATCCGGTATTTATCGCTCAGCATGCAACAGCTACATGCTGCAGGGAGTGCATCCGAAAGTGGCATAAAATGCAGCCGGGCAAGGAATTGAGTCAGGTGCAGCAGGATTATCTTGTAGATGTAATTATGACATGGATTCAAAAGGAAATCGAGGGGCAGGAACATAAAATATGAGTTTTGTCAATACATGCTGGATAATGACATTAATAATTGGATACATCATTATGCTTATAATCTTGCTGTTGGGAGTAGTATTACTGTAATAGTGTTCATATAGAGGTGTATTATGGGAAACGAATCAGGTGAATGGATTATGCATGGCATGAAGTGGGACAACCCGGATTGCATCCATTCTGTAGATGAAGCAATCAAGTATATAAATGAATTTGGCTTTTTGCCATTATTTAAGAATGAAATAGATGGGTTTTCACTTGAAGAAAGAACTGTTCCAGAGTACTGGTGGAGTGATAATCCGGAGATTGATCCGTGGATGTGGCGGGCTATTATAGCAAGGCGGCATGATATCGTCTATGGAAAGTTCTTTGATAAGAAGGCAGGATTTATATCAAAAAAGTGGCTTCCTGTATTTGCTAATTATCGCCGGGATGGATATGATTTTGATGCATTATATGATGATGGAAAAGCGCCTAATAAGCATAAAAAGATAATGGTCAATTTTATGGAAGATAATGCTGATTCAGAGATTTATTCAAATGAATTGAAAAAACAAGCTGGATTTGGTAAGGATGGAGAAAAGGGATTTGATGGTGCAATAACGAATCTTATGATGCAGACATATCTGTGCAACTGCGATTTTAAGAAGAGAGTGAATAAGAGAGGTATTGAATACGGATGGGATGTTGCAGTATATTCATCCATTGAGCATATCTATGGATACGATTATGTGACTTCCTGCTACAAGGATAATCCACAGGACTCATGGAAGCAGATTGTAGATTATATGCATGAGATGTATCCCGAGGCAACGGATAAGCAGATAAGGAAGCTGTTAAAGTAATACAGGCATGGATAAGGAGGTGCCGCAATGCCATTTAAGATTGTCCGCAACGATATTACACGAGTAAAGGCAGATGTGATTGTAAATACTGCTAATCCAAATCCGATATGTGTAAGTGGCACGGATTTAGCAATATATGAGGCAGCAGGAAAAGAAAAGCTTCTCGCAGAAAGAGCGAATATCGGCAAAATTGCAAGAGGTGATATTGCTGTCACTGGTGCATATAACCTAAAGGCAAAATATATTATTCATACAGTAGGTCCGGTATGGACGGATGGATTGCACCATGAATTTGAAATTCTGAAGCATTTTATGGAATCCCTGCTGTGTTGATTGCAGAGTGTAAAAGTCGGATTGATAAGGGACTGATGACGGATGTTCTTGATGAATTTGACCATGTACTTGGCAGCAGGAGCGTTTTTTGAAACAACAGAGGCGATTAAGATGAAGTTTGGAATGAGAACACCGAGTATAAAGAAATCAATAAAGGCAAGGACGACAGAAAAAGGCCAAGCGAGCTGTTAAGAAAGCTTTAATTTCAGGGTACGGAAAGAAAGGTGCAGGCAATCGTGAAAGCAGCAGTATATATTGTATATGTACGGTAATTGTTGGATGAAGTGTCTACATGAAACGGATGTGTTTTACAAAATTGGGAGTTGAAGGAGAGATTTATGCAATGAAAGAGAAAATATCTACCAACAAAATATTGGCTTCGACATCACTTGTGTTTGGTATACTCTCGTTATTTTCATTTGTGCTTTACTTTTACAGCGCAAATCATGCGCCGTATACCTATATTGATGTTATATTTTTGGGACCTTTATTCTCGTTTATTGGAATCGTGATTTCTATTATCACACGAAAGAGTCGAAAAATATATCCTGCGCTATGGATATCAGGGATTATTAGTTGCATGCTTGGTTTTATAGTATGTATGCTTGTTTTTAGTATGTTGATAGGAGGTTTGATTTGTGGACTATATATGGATTGGAATTAGAACATTCACATATGTAATAATTTTTACTCTTATAAAAATTATCGTTCCTAAATTGTTAGGAAATGTAAAATATAAAAAGGATGAGATGGGAAGAACCTATTTCTCTAAGAAAAAGATTTCTTATTTTCTTTTCGTGATTGCAGTGTTTTTTACAGTGTTATTATCTTTTTTGAGTACTATTCCATCAAATGTTAGTGGGGATGCAAAGATTTACTTAAATGTTGGTATAGTTATTTTTTGTTTATTATGGTATATTTTAAGCATAATGTTTGACGTCTGGTATATTCATTTGGAGCCAACTCAAATAATATATAGAAATTACTTGGGTGCAAAAAAAGTAATAAAAGCAAGTGATATTTATTATTTTGAAAGAAACTCAAATGGCTCGTTAATTATAGTATGTTCTGATAGGAAAGGAAGGGAATGGATATGAACGAAGAATATGGGCTAACTCCTTATGAAACAAGGGAAATCCTGTTTTATAAAACCGATAATGGTGAAGTTCGGGTTGAAATCCTTTTATATCAGGAAAACTTGTGGCTGACGCAGGCAAAGATGGCAGAATTATTTGAAGTGCAAAAGGCGGCTATTTCAAAACATTTGAAAAATATTTTTACATCCGGCGAATTGCAGGAAGAAGCAGTTGTTTCCAAAATGGAAACAACTGCGGCAGACGGCAAGCGGTACAATACAAGCTATTACAATCTGGATGCCATTATTGCTGTCGGATACCGTGTTAATTCTAAAAAGGCTACGATGTTCCGCATTTGGGCAAATCGAGTATTAAAAGAATTTATTATTAAAGGCTATGTGATGGACGATGCACGACTGCGAGAACCAGAAAACCTTTTTGGTAAGGACTATTTTGAGGAACAGTTGGAGCGTATTCGTGATATTCGCTCCAGCGAGCGCCGTTTTTATCAAAAAATCACGGACATTTACTCCCAGTGCAGTGCTGACTATGATGTGAACAGTCCTGTTACAAAAGAGTTTTTTGCCACAGTACAGAATAAGCTTCATTACGCTGTCACTCATCATACGGCGGCTGAGATTGTTTATGGACGAGCCGATAGCACAAAACCAAACATGGGCTTGACAACTTGGAAAAATGCTCCGCAAGGGCGTATTCGCAAGTCGGATGTTTCAATCGCCAAAAACTACTTGAACGAAGAAGAAATGATAAATCTGAATGAGATCGTGACAATGTATCTGGACTATGCCGAAAGACAGGCACGGCGGGGAAATATCATGTATATGCAGGATTGGGTTAATCGTTTGGATGCGTTCCTCCAGTTCAACGAAGAAGATATTTTACATGACAAAGGCAAAGTGACCGCTGCCATCGCAAAGGCGTTTGCAGAAAGTGAATTTGAAAAATTCCGTGTTTTGCAGGACAGAACATATCAGAGTGATTTCGACCGTCTTGTGGCAAATATCGAAGAAAACAGCAAACAAACAAAATAAATCAGGAAACGATGTTTTCATAAAATTCAGCTCCTTTTGTATTGATTTCCAGCGGTTATAAGGCTTTTTGAGTCCTTTCTTACAACTGCTTTTCAATTCACCACAAATGAGCCGCAGTCATATGTATTAGGTGGCAGAAACTACCCTTTGGATTTATCATCGGTGTTTGGAAAAAGTCCAGCATCCGGAAACGCGGAAACTGCTATCCGGCAAAAATTTACGGCTATGTACAAAATACTTCCTATTTAATAAATGGCCGCTACCCACTCAATACCGTTGTCCATTATTTTGATAACTATCATATAGAAAGAGAAGCGATTCTTCCAACCAGTTTCTGTCATGGGTCTTCGCAATATCCTTTGGGCATGACCATAGATATTTTTGAATATCAGGGAAAATATGAATATGATCCAAGCTCGGTACGTTATGAAATTCTTCCGGGCGAACAGGAATTGATGGATAATAAGCCAGTAGAACCTTCAAAGCTGCACATGATCTCAGTTGTCTGCCAGAATTGTGATGCAAGCTACAAAAAGGCGGACGGTTATGCAGAGAAATGTCCTTATTGTAGAAGTTATCAGAATACATAAAAGAGATGTGGCATAAATAGCAAGAACAACAAAAAGAGGACTATAGTTGATATGCTATAGTCCTTGATTTAACTTATTTGTTTAATTTCCCATCTGTCATGTATGGAACCGTGACATCGGCAAACTGCATCTGATTGTAAAAAGCTATAGAATACACTTCATAATGAAGATGTGATTTGTATATACAGGAGTATTGTTATAGTAATACATATGTATATCAAAATGTTAAAAGAATGAATATGGGTATTGAAATAATGGTAAATAATCTGCTAATTTTGATGTGACTATCGTGTATGAGGGAAACAGCGAAGGTAAGAGAAGATAAAGCCAGATAGTTTTGAGGACGTGGGAGAGATTCCGCGTCCTTTTTTGTAGTTGTGCGCCTAGCGGCGCACGTTTCTAACGGGTTAAAGTCCCGAATCCGCCAGGTAGTGGGAAGGATATAGCCGAAGGCAAGGGTGTCCATCGTGAGATGGAATCTGAAGGAAGCTGGATGTGAGGAATATACCAACTCACGGGCAAATCTCTGGTCTGACGAACAGAAATCTCATATGAGGTCATGCATGTGGGTAAGACAGCAACCCATGTTAAAGCCCAATAACTACACGGAATCATGCATGATAAATGAGGCAGATGGATGGAGAGGAAGAAACGTGTGGTACCTAGGGAGGTCTGTGCGGTATGCCTTGAAAGAGGTAACCATTGCATAAAGCAATGCTGAACGCATAGAAGTCAGCAGAGGTCATAGTAGCCGAGAGGTGAAGGACCGAATCAGTAGGAGTCTTGAGTATGACCGAGAAAGGAGGAATGACCGTCTATGGCAGAAAACATTGAAAACAATGGCTGTTCGCAAAGAGATAATGCGGAACATGAAGGGTATGTGAAAGCGTCTAGGTCATTCAATCGGATATGGAAAGAAAGAGACAGTGCACAGCCGAGACTTTTGGAAACGATACTGTATAAAGACAACTTTAACAGAGCGTATAAGAGAGTTAAGGCAAACAAGGGAGCGCCGGGAATTGATGGCATGACCATTGAAGAGGCTCTTCCATATCTAAAGGAACATCAACAAGAGATAACTGACCGCATTTATCGTGGAAAGTATACTCCGTCTCCAGTAAGACGAGTTGAAATTCCCAAACCAGATGGTGGTGTGCGAAAGCTTGGCATACCAACAGTGATAGACCGTACACTTCAACAGGCAATAACCCAACAGTTAGTGCCAATCTATGAACCGCTGTTTGCAGATGGTAGCTATGGCTATCGTCCGAACAGAAGTGCAAAAGATGCAATACTTAAGGTTAAGGAGTATGCAGAACAAGGCTATACATTCGCTGTAGTCCTTGACTTGTCAAAGTACTTCGATACTCTTAATCACGAAATTCTCATCAATCTTCTACGAAAGAATGTAAAAGATGAACGTGTAGTACAGTTGATAAAGCGCTATCTGAAAAGCGGTGTAATGGAAAACGGAGTGGTCATTGACACAGAGGAAGGCTCACCACAAGGTGGAAATCTATCACCATTGCTGGCAAACATCTACCTCAATGAGTTCGACCAGGAATACCTGAAAAGAGGTGTTCCATGCATAAGATATGCAGATGACATCGTGCTTCTTGCAAAGAGCAAGCGAGCATCAGAGAGACTCTTGGAAAGCAGTACAAAATATCTTGAGGAGAGGCTGAAACTTACAGTCAACCGAGAAAAGAGCCGTACAGTCAGCGTGTTTGCAATCCGAAATTTTAAATTCCTTGGCTTTGCATTGGGAAGGAACGGAAAAGGCATATATGTCCGAGTTCATCCGAAGTCATGGAAGAAGTTTAAGTCCAGACTGAAGGAGTTATCTTCCCGTAAGCGATGTCAGTCAATCAAGCCAAGCCTTGAGAAAATCAAAGTATATGCAAGAGGATGGCTTAACTACTACGGAATTGCAAGCATGAAGAACAACATAGATGATATCAACGGATGGCTCTATCACAGAATACGCATGTGCATATGGAAACAGTGGAAGAAACCTAGAACGAAATATAAAAATCTAGTCAAGCTGGGAATCCCAGAACACTATGCGGCAACAATAGCAAACAGTCGCAGAAAGTATTGGTATATCAGCAATAACAAAGCTGTGATTTGGGCGCTGAATAAAGAAAGACTGATAAACAGTGGCTTTTACGATTTAGCCACAGCCTATCAGTCTGTGCACGTCAACTATTGAAAGCGCCGTATACCGAACGGTACGTACGGTGCTGTGAGAGGACGGCGGTTAGTCACCGCCTCCTACTCGATTTATTGCAATAAAGAACAAAGATTCGATGCGCGAGGGCAGACTTTGGGACTCGTAAAATGCTAAGCTATAGCCATCATAAGAAACAAGCATTTAATTTACGAAAACAGGAGGACAGGACAAAATGGAAAAATTTATTTATTGGATAAAAAGGACACTGCATCATTCAAAACAATGCAACAGCTTATGTATGCTGTGCAAATATTATGATGAATGTAAAATCGACGGACCGGTATAATATCAGGAGGTAATACCTATGGCAATGTACGACTGGAATCACAACGGAAAAAATGACATGCAGGACGATTATTTAGAGTATATGATTTACAAGGACTGCACTAATGATAATAATTCAAATACTAATCACAGTTCATATAGCAGCGGCTCATCTTTTGGCATGAATGTGTTCGTAGTAATTGCTGTAATAGCCATATTTGCATTTATTGGTAATGCTATGGAAGAGAGTACACCAAAATGCATAAAGCCGGGATGTAATAATGAACAGACACAAAACAGCAGTTATTGCTACTTGCATAAGCCATATTCAGGCGGATATACATCATCAGGAAGCAGCTCATCAGGAAACAGTTCATCAAGCAGTAGCTCATCTTATTCGGATAAATCATATAATAGCAGCTCAGGCTCTGCAGGTTCATCATCAAATGCATATGACGATGACAATAGCGGAAGCTATTCAGGCGGATCAACAGGTAGTTCATCATATCACAGCAGCTCGAGTTCTTATGATTCATATGATGAAGGATATGATGATATCTATATGAATGGTGACTATGATTATGACAGGTACGACAGTGATGATGACTATGCGGCCGGTGTAGATGATGCAATGGATGAGGATTATGAAGAGTGGTAAAAAAGACAGGAGGACACGACAATGAAAGAAATGTATTTTACAATAGCAGGATGCAACCATTATTACGGAAGCGACTTCATGGAAAAAGGCATGAAGGTCAAGCTTGTCAAGGAGCCGGACAATGAGTATGACAACGAAGCAATACAGGTAAAGATTAAAGGACTTGGCAAGGTAGGCTACGTAGCCAACAGTCCATACACCGTGAAGGGTGAGTCAATGAGTGCAGGCAGACTGTATGACAAAATCGGTGGTAAGGCAAAAGGAAAGATTGTGTTTGTGACAGACGGCGGAGTCATTTGCAAAGTAATCAGAGATGGTAAGGATAAGACGGTGATGATAGAGGAAGACAAAGTAAATGATGAAGATCAGTTAGGTTTTAAAATATAGTTTTTTTCAATGCTTAATGGTATAATAAACTCATGATGAACAAAAACAAAACCTTGGAATATTACAACAAAAATGCAGATAATTTTGCAAAAACAACAATAAATGTGGATTTTTATGAGACACAAAATCGCTTTAGCACGCTGTTGCCGGAGCACGGATATATATTGGATTTTGGCTGTGGTTCAGGAAGAGATACAAAATATTTTTTGGACCAGGGCTTTTATGTAGATGCTACAGATGGTTCAGAGGAAATGTGTCATATCGCAAGCAATTACACAGGAATACAAGTCAGAAGGCTGCTATTTGAAGAACTTGACGAGAACAAAAAATATGATGGCATATGGGCCTGCTCGTCAATACTTCATCTTCCTAAGAATGAACTTAAAGCCGTGTTTATGAAAATGCTTAAAGCATTAAAGGAAGACGGCATAATCTACACATCCTTTAAGTATGGTGACTTTGAAGGAGAAAGAAATGGCCGCTATTTCACAGATTTCACGGAAAAGACATTTGAAGAGTTTGTTGGTGAAATAGATAATCTGCAACTAAAGGAAGAGTGGATTACAGGCGATGTAAGACCGGGGCGGGGAGAAGAAAAATGGCTGAACGTAATACTGCAGAAGAATTAGATGATGTATATGAAATAAAATATTCGACAGATGCAATGACCGGAGGCGCGGATAAGAGAATGTATCTGTACTTTCAGCTAGCAGACAGTATAAAAAAGGCTGACAGTGTGGATATTATTGTTTCGTTCCTGATGGAATCAGGCGTGAAAATGCTGCTCGGTGAGCTTGATAATGCACTAAAACGTGGTGCAAAAATCAGGATTCTGACAGGAAACTATCTTGGCATTACGCAGCCATCAGCACTGTATCTCATAAAGCATAAGCTTGGTGACCAGATCGATTTGCGCTTTTATAATGAGAAAAACCGTTCATTTCATCCAAAATCATATATGTTTCATTACAAGGATTACAGTGAGCTATACATTGGTTCCTCTAATATTTCAAGAAGTGCACTGACATCCGGTATCGAGTGGAATTACAGATTCAGCAATAAAACAGATCCGATTAATTATGAGAAGTTTTACAATACTTTTGTAGACTTATTCGAAAATCATTCCATAGTAATAGACGATGAAGAACTGAAAAAATATTCAAAGAACTGGCACCGTCCGGCAGTATCAAAGGACTTGGACAGATACGATTTGAAGGACGATAAAGAGACATCAAATCAGATACCACTATTTGAGCCGAGAGGCGCGCAGATAGAGGCTTTGTGTGCGCTTGAAAATACGAGAGCGGAGGGCGCAAGGAGAGCATTGGTTCAGGCTGCAACCGGTGTCGGAAAAACATATCTTGCGGCGTTTGATTCAAAAAATTATGAGAGAGTTTTGTTTGTTGCACACCGCGAGGAAATATTAAAGCAGGCTGCAGAATCATTTAAAAATGTACGTGATTCAGATGATTACGGATTCTTTAACGGAGATAGTAAATGCACTGAAAAGTCGGTGATTTTTGCGTCAGTAGCGACTCTTGGCAGAGTGGAATATCTGAATGAAAATTACTTTGCACCGGATTATTTTACATATGTTGTGATTGATGAATTCCACCATGCTGTTAATGAACAGTATCAGAGAATTGTTGATTATTTTAAGCCAAAATTTCTACTGGGACTCACCGCGACTCCGGAGAGAATGGACGGAAAAAATATCTATGAAATCTGCGATTACAATGTGCCATATGAGATTTCGCTAAAGGAAGCAATCAACAAAGGAATGCTTGTGCCGTTTCATTATTATGGAATCTTTGATGAAACAGATTATTCAAAGCTGCATATAGTAAGAGGCAGATATGATGAAAAGGAATTAAATGAAACCTATATAGGCAACGTTCGCAGATATGAGCTGATTTACAAATATTATTGTAAATACGGCTCAAGGCAGGCGCTTGGTTTCTGCTGTTCAAGGGAGCATGCAAGGGAGATGGCAAAAGAATTTTCAAAAAGGGGAATACCATCTGTAGCAGTGTTCAGCGATGCAAGCGGCGAATACACAGAGGATAGAAATGTAGCTATTAGGCAGCTTAAGCAGGGCAAAATCAGAGTGATTTTTTCAGTGGATATGTTTAATGAAGGTGTGGATATCACATCAGTTGATATGGTAATGTTCCTCAGGCCTACGGAATCTCCGATAGTTTTTCTCCAGCAGCTTGGAAGAGGACTCCGTAAATGCAGAGGAAAAGAGTTTCTGACTGTGCTTGATTTTATCGGCAATTATGAGAAGGCGGGCAGAGTGCGTTTTCTTCTGTCAGACAGGAGTAATCAGCATGCAGGTGTGTATAATCCGTCAGATACATCAGCTTTTCCGGATGATTGTCTGGTAGATTTTGATATGAAGCTGATTGATCTTTTTGCGGAAATGGACAGAAAACATTTAAAGCTTAAAGACCAGATAATTAATGAATATTTCAGGGTTAAGGAGCTTCTCGGAAGGCGCCCGGACAGAATGGATTTGTTCACATATATGGATGATGGAATTTATGAAATAGCCATTGCTCATTCAAAGGATAATCCATTTAAGAAATATCTCGAATTTCTTAAAGAACTGGATGAGCTTAATCAGGATGAAGAGTTTTTTTACAAAGGAATAGGAAGAGAATTTATCAGTCTGCTTGAAAATACAAGCATGTCAAAGGTGTATAAAATGCCGGTGCTTATGGCTTTTTATAATCATGGAAATATCCTGATGGAGGTGTCGGAAGAGCAGCTGCTTTCAAGCTGGAAGGAGTTCTTTTCAACCGGAACCAACTGGAAAGATCTCGATAAAAATATGACTATTCAAAAATACAATTCCATATCGGATAAGGAACATTTAAAGAAGATTCTATCTATGCCGGTGCATTTCCTTTTGGAGTCGGGAAAGGGATTTTTTGTGAAAAAAGATGGTGTGGCAATCGGGCTTAGAGAAGAGCTGAGACCGCTAATTGATAATCCGGTAATGGTTTGTCAGATGAAGGATGTGATTGATTATAGGGCTATGGACTATTATCAGAGGAGATATAGGCAGTCACAGGAAGATGGAGAAGTATAATGTAAACTTATGAAGCAGTTAGGGGGATGAAATCATATGGCTCAAAGAACAGTGGCATTATGTGATGGAAAATTTATAGGAATTGAATCAATTTATACCGTCATAGATGGTAAACAAATTAATATTCCGGACAAACTTGAACAGCTTCGAGCAAAAAGCCGTAATAATGAGTTGTTCTGTCCTTGTGGCTGTGGAGCAAATCTTGTACTGGTGGCAGGTGAACGAAATTTAAGAGAACAGCATTTTAGAATAAAAGAGGGTTTTGATGGTATATGTCAGATGCCCGTTGAAGGAATTAATTCAATTGATTCAAAGATTGCTCTAAAATGTTGGCTGGAGGATAAACTGCATACAGATGATATTGAAAGCAGGGTTCCTATAAGAACTGTATCTGAGTCTGAAAGAAAATATGAATTTACATTTATGTCAGCGAAAAAGAAGGTAGCTTTATCTTTTTGCAATGAATACCGTAATTTATCTGATGATAAATTTACTATTCTTGAACAGCATAGCAATGGTAATTCAATTATTTATGTTGCGTCAGGGGATAAATCCGAAACAAATGGACAGTACCCGGAAGGGTTAATGAAAATTCAGAAGAGACAGGGCTATTGCCTGCTTTTAAATGTAGATGGAGCTGATTATTCAAAGGCTGAGTTGACAGTTGTATATTATGAAAAAAATGCTGATGGAGTATGGGAAAAAGTCAATATAGCAAGAGATAAATTAAGTAAATTTGACATATCAGATTCATCACAGATAATGTATCATAATCATTCGCTGTCTGATATGTTAAAGGAAAAACAACTGGAGTTTAATAAGCATAAGCAGGCAATTATTTATCAGCGTGAGTTGGATAAGATACATGCTGAAGAAGCCTGGAGAGCTGACGAGGAACGAAGAAAACAGGCTAGAATAAAAGCTGAAAAAGATAGAAAGGCAGAACTTGAGCGTAGAGAAAAAGAAAGAATAGAGCAGGAAAAAATTGCTGCTGAGAAAAAAGAACAAGCCCGAATGGAACAAGAAAGAGTTGAGGTTGAAAAAAGACAGAAGAGACAGGAATTCCTAAAAGTCATAAATAGTGGTGATTGTCCGGAAGATAGGGTTTTAACTGATGAAGGAGGACGCAGATGGGTACTGTGCGAGTTCTGTGGAAAATTTGCTCCGGCAAGTGCATTTGCTTCATATGGTGGTTTCGGAAAATTAAATAAAGGGAAGTGCTATGAATGCTCAAGAAATCCGAATATAAATACAGAAGTAAATGTCTCAGAGGAAAAAGCAAGACAAAAGCAAAGATATGATCCTAATATATGTCCTGAATGTGGTGGACGTTTGCGATTAATACAAGGTCCTTTTGGTAAATTTATGGGATGCGAGAATTATCCTACGTGTAAATTTAATAGAAGAGTAAGAAAAAAATAGGAACGTTAGAGTTCGAACTGTGCTTATTGTTTTGTATAGAGGGAAAATTAAATGGCTGATTCGAATGTACAAATTGAAGAAGTATATAAAAGAGTACCATTTTTCCCAACTAATTGGAACACTCTATAACAGAGAGATAACTTTAAATTTGTGATATAATAATTGACATTACAGAGAGAAAAAGAGGAAATAATGAAATTAATTACTTTGACATGTCCAAAATGTGGAGCTCAAATGGAAGTTAATCCTGAGCTCGAAGCAATAATATGTAATTACTGTGGAAATAAAATGTTGATAGATAGAGAAGTTGTTGAACAAAAAATTACTGGTGGCTTTGAATTTGGATATCAACAGGAACAAGGAAGATTAAAAGCTCAGCAGGAGGAACAACAAAAAAGAATCCGTGAAGAAGAAAAAGAAGCAAGAAAGAATGAAATTCTATATCAGAGGAAAAAAAGAGAGGAGATTATTCTCTCATATGGTAAAGATATTCGCAATATAAGTATTGGTCTAATGATTATTGCTATATTAATATCTGTTATTTTATTTGGGAAACTTGATGGCACGATAGATAAAGCAATGGGAGTAGTTTCAGGACTTGTTCATGTAGTAATTTCATTGGCAGTTATTGTTCTTATAAACAAAATAAGTCTGGAACGGTTGCTGTTTATAACTGTATTTGGAATTGTTGATCTGATATTTAGTATATTTGCAGTAATGAGTTTTGGATGGTGTTTTGTATATACTGTTGTAGATATTGTAATTATATTTCACGCAATCAAAGCATATAGAGTTTTAAGACGCAGAATGGATATGGAGTAGATAAATATTTTATTGTTTACATTATTCATGAAAAAATGACCATATAAATAATAAGGCATAGAATATAGTTGATGAGACAGCTGCTAAGTATATTGAGTTTGAGCGGTGTAATGAAGATAATGATATCGAAGGTGTAGTTAAAAAGCTGGAGTTAGAGAAGTATGAGGTCAGATATGCTACAGCACTGACAGAACTTGACGGAGGACAGAAGCTTGTAAGATTTTATGATCCGTCCGGCAATCTAATAGAGATTCGTACACCATGGGATAAATTGGGAATAGAGAGTGATTAGGATATGATAAGGACAGTAAAAGGCGATATTACAAAAATTAGAGATGTGCAGGCAATTGTAAATGCAGCAAACAACTCGCTTCTTGGTGGAGGCGGTGTAGATGGTGCTATTCACAGAGCCGCAGGACCGGAACTTCTGGCAGAGTGCAGGACACTTCACGGATGTGAAACAGGAGAAGCAAAGATAACAAAAGCCTATAATTTACCATGTGATTATGTTATTCATACTGTAGGACCGATATGGAATGGAGGAAGGAATAGAGAAGAGGAGCTTCTTGCTAACTGCTATTTTAATTCCATGAAGCTGGCAATGGATAATGGAATAAGGTCTATTGCATTTCCTTCCATATCAACGGGAGCTTATGGTTTTCCGGTTGAGTTGGCAGCAAATATTGCAGTACATACAGTAAACAGGTTCTTGCAGGATAATCTGAACAGCTTCGATTTGGTGGAATGGGTGCTGTTTGATACTCATACTGAATCGGTGTACGAAGCTGCGGAAAAATCATACATGGAAGATGAAAGTGATGATTTTGATTTTTGATTAAAGTTTTGATTGAGTATTTTGGAACAAAGATTCGAATTGCGAGGGCAGACTTTGGGACTCGTAAAGTCATATACTAAAGACAATCAAAGAGCTGATATCATTTGCAACTAATAAGGGAGTGTGTGATTATGAGAAATAACAGAAATTCTATCGTAGAAAACGTAATTTTGTTTCTGGTAGCTATTGGAGTATTTGCTATAATAGGTGGATTAGCAGGATGGATACGGTGGAGATGAAAGCTTTCCACATGATGGAAAACAGGGAAGATGTGGCTGTGGCGAGGGCTACAGTTGGGATGATAATGATGGCAAATTCAAAAGAAGGTGGTCAGAGTGGGACTATTTAAGAAAAAGACAGTTACAAAGGCATATGATAAAGAAAATAAGAAACCGGTAATCAAAGCGAGCATATGTAATGGTGAGCAGGTTGCCGGCTTTAAGAACATTCATACAGGTAAGATAGAAGAAGTTATGCTGATTAAGAACCAGGCAGACCTTGATGCATTCAAGAAAATGTATGGAATAGATGGAGAGATAGAGAAGGAATATTAAACGAGGTATTTGAAGTTATGTTATCTTTTACTTCTGCAAGCATATAAGGATTATATTTACCTTTACACTTAAATATGATAAAATTTAAGCATAAAAGTAAATAACTATGATAAGGAGGCCAACTATGTCAACATCAGATATTTTGGAATCGCTAATTGAAAAAGACAATGGATATTTGATTACATCGAAGGCCGTTGAATCAGGTGTATCTAAGCCATCTGTCTCAAAATACGTCAGAGAGCATGACATGGAAAAAGTAGCACATGGCATTTATATTTTAGATGATGTGTGGCCAGATGAGTTGTTTGTACTCCAGCAACGAAATAAGAATATTATTTATTCGGGCGAGACCGCCCTTTATTTGCATGGTCTTATCGACAGAGAATACAGTCATATTTGTTTCACTGTTCCTACTGGGTATAATGCTACACATATCAAAAAGAAAAACAAAGAAGTTCGTTATGCAAACCCAGAGATTCTTGATATGGGGACCTGTGAAATCCCGTCAAGCAGCGGTAATTTGGTTAAAGTATATGACAAGGAAAGATGTATTTGCGATTTGATTAAAGATCGAAAGAAATATGAAATTCAGTTATATCAGACAGCAATCAAGGAATATATGTCCTCGAAGGAAAAGAATCTATCAAGATTGATTGAGTATGCGGTTAAACTTGGAGTAAGGGATGAAGTGATGATGTATGTGGAGATAATGGTATGATTCATACAGCGAAACAACTTAAAGACAAAGTAAAAAACATGTCTGGCGGGAATAGTGAAGTTTTGTCGTATAATCTTGAAACTCTTCTTGCGGAAAAGATGCAGACGATTTTGGCAAGAGGACTTGCGAATACCAGAATGAAGAATTTTAATATTTAAGAGTTTGTTTTATAGGCAATGTTAGCAGATATGAGCTGATTTACAAATATTACTGCAAATATTGCTCAAGGCAGCATGCAAGGGAGATGGAAAAATCAGAGTGATTTTTTTCGTAGGAAGATTAATATCGCTTATTTTTATATTTTATTTGCAAAGTCATATTCTCTCAGCAAAGTTTATGGATTTGAGAGAGATAAAACGTATAAAAGGTGGATCGCTATTGACGAAAATATAGTAAAAGTGTATACTGATTTTATAACATGCTTTGTATTTTTGGGTAAAATATACAAAAGTGATCAGTTCCAAGGAAGGGAGAATAAAAATATGAAGAATATGAAGGTAAGAACCAAGCTAAATCTGATACTGGTTCTGGTTATTTTACTTGTGGCTCTTGGGAGTGTTGTTTCCTTCAAGGATTTGGAAGATGTGAAAGATAAAGCATTGGAGACAATGGATGCATCATCCCGTCAGAGTTATGATGATTCAATTAAAGAGCAGGTGGGCGTGGTTATTTCCCTGTTGTCGGAGATTAATGACGCATATAAAGCGGGAACTTATACGCTGGATGAAGCCAAGAAAATTGCAGCGGATGAGGTTCGGCAGATGCGTTACGGAGAGACAGGTTACTTTTGGATTGATCAGTCAGATGGAACAAATGTAGTTCTGCTTGGCAGCGATACCGAGGGAACGAACCGTATGGAGACAGAGGATGCAAACGGATACAAGATGGTGAAAGAAATCATACGTGTAGCAGTGGAAGATGGTGGAGGATACACAGATTATGTATTTCCTAAAGAAGGAGAGACTAAACCTTCACCGAAGCGTTCCTACAGTGAGTATTTTGAACCATTTGACTGGGTGGTCGGTACAGGAAATTATACCGATTATATTGATACTGCCATTGAAAAGCAGGACAAGGTATTTTCCAGCTATGCAATGAAAAAGGCAATCACACTGATTGGGGCATGTGTTGCAATGCTTGTGGTTGTTGCAGTGCTTGTTTTCATGATCGCACAGGATATTACAAAGTCACTAAAGAAAGTTGTAGCAGAGATTGAAGTGATTGCAGGTGGTAATTTTGCGCATAGAATGCAGGACAATATGATGAAACGGAAAGATGATTTCGGACAGCTGGCAGGAACACTTGAGACAATGAGGGAATCAATATGCGGATTGCTTTCCCAGGTAAAGATAGAGGCAGCAAATATTGATACAGTTGTGGAAGCGATGGATAGCAGTATATCAAATCTGAATGGGGAAATTGAGGATGTGTCTGCGACAACCGAGCAGCTTGCTGCAAGTACTGAAGAAACTGCCGCATCGACAGAACAGATCAACAGTATGACTCAGCAGATTGATGGTGCAGCGAAAGAGATTGCGATACGTGCACAGGATGGGGCTACGGAAGCAGAAGAAATTCATAAGAGGGCAGCACAGACGAAGGAAGCAACGGTGGAGAATCGACAGAAAGTTCAGACGATGCTCGGAGAAATCAGGGGAAGGCTGGAGCAGGCACTTGAAGAGGCAAAGGTTGTGGAACAGATCGGCGTGCTTGCTGATTCTATCCTTGCGATTACCGGACAGACTAATCTGCTTGCACTGAATGCATCCATTGAGGCAGCACGTGCTGGCGAGGCCGGAAAGGGATTTGCAGTTGTTGCAGAGGAAATCCGGGTATTGGCAGAGCAGTCTAAAGATGCCGTGGCAAATATTCAGGCCGTGACGGAAAATGTGGATAATGCAGTAGCAAATCTTGCAAATGACTCTAATCATCTGTTGGATTTTGTAGATACAGATATTGTGAAGAGTTTTGGCGATTTTGAGAAAATGGCAGATGATTATAATATGGATGCATCTAAAATTAATGATCTGGTATCGGATTTTAGTGCAACCTCAGAAGAATTGGTAGCATCAATTTCCAATATTACAGAGGCGATTGAAGGAATTACCTCCGCATCAAATGACAGTGCTGCAGGTACAACAAATATTGCGCAAAAAACCGTTTCTATTGCAGGCGAATCGGCAGAAGTCATGAAAGGTGTTAAGACAGCAGAGGCTTCGGCAGGAGAACTCCGCAAGAATGTAAGCAACTTTGTAATTGAAGAATAAGAAATATATTTACAAGAGGAATTCGTATCAGGTTCACTTGCCTGCAAGCATGCATCGATGATACCTTTTGCCCCTTTAATCATATTATTACACGAAAAAGATATAGGTTCGCCTGTATCTTTTTTTGTGTAATGTATATTAAGATGCTATTAAACAGTATTAGGATAGTAAAAATTTCCTATTTTAGGAAAGCTTATTGGAAAGAAAAGCAGGTTTGTCATTTTCAAATTTTTCATGGCAATCTAAAAAAATATCTGCCAAAGAAAGCTGTTTATATGGTATCATAAGTATCAGGATACAGATAGATGAAAGGCTAAATATGAAAAATGAAATTTTATTAATTAATGTACTTATTGAGACATATATGGTGGAAATATACCTGGACAGAAGGGAGTAAATAATGGTAAAGAAGATAATGCGTGATCCACTGTTTCTTGCACAGAAATCAGAGGATGCTACAGAAGATGATAAACAGGTGGTTACGGATTTACTTGACACATTGAAAGCAAATCTTGACCATTGTGTTGGAATGGCAGCTAACATGATTGGTGTGAAAAAGAATATCATAGTGGTTGCGGCCGGACCATTCCAGTTTGCCATGATTAATCCGGTGATTACCGGAAAATCAGGAGCTTTTCAGACGGAGGAAGGCTGTCTTTCGCTGGAGGGTGTGAGACCATGCACAAGATATAAAGAGATTGAAGTGGATTATCTAGACCAGAATTTCAAAAAGAAACATGGCAAATACACAGGCTGGACAGCACAGATAATTCAGCATGATGAATGCGATATAATAGGGACAAGTTAGAAGAAAACCTTGAAAACAAGGGGTTCACGCTGATTTAGTCCCTATTTTTTATACCATTTAATCGGTAGATAAGGCAGCGCTGTTATTTAAAATCCGAAATTTATGAGAATACATAGTTGCTTCAGAATATAAATTCTGAATGTAATTTGTGTACCCAAGAGAGGTGAAAATTGAATAGTAATAATTTTAGGTAGGACTAAATTAGCTTTGCACTGAAAAGTGTATCCGGCTGTTTGTCCTGCCTTTTTTATTGGAAAGGAGCAGGAAATGGCAGAAAGGAAGCTGATTTGGTCCGAATGTAAGTCATCTCACAAAAAGAGAGGTGGCTGGATATGAAAGTATTTATAGTAGTAGCAGTAATTATTGTAACAATCTGTTTGGCATGCCTTATGAAAGCTAAAGCAGAGGGTGATCGCATATATGATGAACTTGCTTATAAACATTTCAGCAGCAAAGAAGAGAGAAAAGGCGAACAGACCGAAAGGTATGGGTAGATGTATGAAAAGAATATGCAGATTATGGAGGAAGAAGAAAATGAATAACAAGTTAGAAGTAATCGGTATTGATCATGGCTGGTCAATGATGAAAACAATCTCTCAGGTATTTGTCACAGGTGTTAAGAGCATAGTCGATAAGGCAAAAGAAAAGGGAAGATCTGCATTATACAGGTTGTCTGAGTTCTTAGGAATTAAGAAAAGACTTCTTGATATCAGAGAGAATGTAAGAGGTGCAATCAAGACAACGGATAAGGATATAGCAAAGACAGAACTTCTTGCAAAAGGATTTCGTGAAGCCGGTCAGACAGTAACCAATGCATTTCGTACTTTTGCTGACAAGCCAGAGGTGGATTATTCACAGAAAGAGCAGAAACATCCCATTACAAAGGCGGTGCTTGCCCCTATGAAAGCAGTGAAAAAGATGCTTGTATTAATGGAGATTCATTTGGACGCATCCATAGATAAGCTGGATAATCTGGCGATGGATGTGCAGCTTGATAAGGAAAAGCATATGGAGAATGCGAAAGCGCAGAAACAGACAGAGCCGGAGAGGGCAGAAGCTGAGCGAGTAGAAGCAGAGGTTGTATATGCACCAATGGTCGCTGAGCCACAGGAGTATCAGTATAATGCAGATGCATTTGAGGCTAGAGGTGTGGATGAGGTGAAGCAGGAAGCGGCACATAAGGAAGCACCGAAGGTAAGAGACGATAAAGCCAGATAAATGCGAGGACATGGGAGAGATCCTGCGTCCTTTTTTAATGCGGATATGTTGCAATACTAAACATTAATTCGATATACAAGGGATGATTATTGGACAGTATAAAGTACTATAAGGATCATAAATGATCATAAATGATAGAATCTGCTCTGGCATTTTCAATGAGATCAAGGTTTGGATACTCTTTGACAATGGATACAAGATTCTGCTTTGTATATCAGCTGTCACAAAGTATGATAACATTTTTTTGTGATGAAAATTCAGGCATGACATGACGTACCATGGATGCAGCAAGCTCAAGCTTTGATTCTTTTTTCTGCCACATGCGGTATCCTAACGGCACCGCAAGATATGATATTTTATCACGATTCCACACGGGCACACATAACATCAGACTTACAAAACAGTGTCCATTAAGATAATTACAGCCATTATGCGTTGCATGATCAAACAGCTTTGATACATTTTCAAATTTTGTACCAAATTTGGAGATTATTGTATCATCAATGCAAAGAAACACCGGCTGTGATTTAAGCTGTTCCGGAATAAGGTGCAGTGCCATTTTGGCAGTTACATTCATAAATCTTGAATAATCAGCTTTGGCATAAGAGCAGGCATGATAAAAAGTATTCAGGGATTTTTCTGTTATCACGGCAAGAAAATGCTGGTACAGGAATCTGATTGAATGAGCTGACTCCAATGCGAGTATTTAAAGTACTAGTAAAAATAATGTTTCTGCCGTAGGAACAGAAAAAGTTGTAAGTGGTGTATATAAAGTGAGTTAATTATTATTAAAAGTATATTTGACAGTTGAAATATATATAAAAACTTTATACTAAACTTAATTTGTGTTTGTAAATCATTAAATATACTGTATTATTATAAGTATAATAAGAAAAATTTGAAATAGAAAGATAATAACCACTTTAAACTAATTTGTTGGATTGACTATATTCTATGAATAAACATTAAAAAAACGCAAGGAAATAAGGAAATGAGGTGTTTCCGATGGTTTATGACAAAGATAATATAATTATCTTATTGTAAGTGTGCTACATCAGAAAAAATTGACTTTTGTGGTGAAGGAGGAATCATTATGTTTAAAAAGCATAAATTTATAAGTTTCTTAATAATATTTGCAAGAATGGGAACAAGTACTAATTACATTGAGTTAAAAAGAGGATTATCGTTGTATATTAAGCAATACTATAAACCAACTACAGTAACTGCAAATACATATAGTTGGGGAGATAGAATTAGAACAATTATTGGTAAAAATTATCCATGCATATTAGGATTGACATCTCATCCACGATATGGAGAACATTGGGTTGTTGTAACGGGTTATAATTTTACATCTCATAATTCTGGAACCTATACAGTAAATGATGGATGGGGAAATGTTGGAATAAATATTAATTCGAGTTGTACAGATGGGGGTGTTGATATTGGGTAATAAATCTGTTGTAAAACGCAAGTCGTATATTACAATGTTAGTGTTTATATCCACGATAATTATACTTTTTTTAATAGTGAATATGAATGAAAATAGTAGCAAAATAAAGGTAAAAGGTGGAGAAGGATATGGTATGTTTGATAAAGCAACAAGAATAGAGATTATATTTAATGATAATGAATATATTGTATCCAATCCAGATGAAATTGAACAAATAATTCGTTTGTGCCGTCAAAACTGGGAGCCATCAAATACTCATATTACAAAGGAAGATTGTGATATGTGTGTTAAGTTTATTGGTACAGATACAGAGGTTTGGGTTGATACTGAAACATTATCATCATATATAGGGGAAAGTTTTGTACAAATGCCAGAAGATTTATTTAAAAAAATTAAAGAAGTAGTCTCGTTAAGTAATACATCTCGGCCTGGAAAATTTGTGTATAAATTAATGTTTCTCAAATTTTCCAGGCTGATATTTTAGATGAGGTATGTGTATGAAAAAAAAATTTTTTACAATTTGTGCAATAGTGTTTCTAGGATTTACTGGATGTACGCATAGAGAGAGTGCGAATATAGATCTAACAACTTCATCTGTTGGAGTTATTGAAACAAGTGGTAATAGTAAAAAAAGTAGAATTTACTTTTATAATCAAAATTTAGAAAAAACAGCTACGCTTCCATTGGAATACGCTTCATTAGGAAGTATTTTTTATAATCCAGTAATTTATGAAGATGAACTATATTTGATTCCTCAAGGAAAAACTAATGTTAAGGATGAAAAAAAGGTTCTGAAAATTGAGTTGAAAAGTGGGAATCAAAAAATCTATGAAATCAATCAGTTGGCAATGAATAGTATTTGTGTTAATGATAAAAATATTTATACTTGCAATACGTTAAACGGTGATTCGTACATTAATAAATGTAGTAAAGAAAATAATCAAGTCGTAAGTGAGAAAATTGAAGGTGTTTATGTAAGCAAGCTATTGTGTAGTAAAGATATGTTATTTGCATTTGCTACTACAAAATACGGAAAAGAGATGAATTCTTACATTTACATTTATGATGCTGAAGAACTGAGTTTTGATGAGAAAATTGATATTACAAATTATGGAGGTACTCATTATAAAGCAATTCTTTTCGACAACAACATATTGTTTTCAAACTCAGTAGATTCTGGTGATCATCCATGTAATACCGTTTGCATATATTCGATAAATGACAAGACGATAGAAACAATTTCATTTGATCAATATTATCCACTAGATTTGGCCGTATGGGATAACATACTTATCGTTTCTCACTTTGACTTGGTAAAAAGAGAAGGTGGAAGTATATCTATATATAACTTAGAAACCAAAGAGTTAAATAATATAGAACTTGGACATGATGTAGAGCAAATGACGATTAATGAGAATGTTATCTATATTTTATCAGATAAAATAATTTATCAATATGAATTAAAAGATATGAATTTGTATCTAAAATGTAAGACTCAAATAAAAAAATCAAATGAAGAAAATTATCTTTCGGGGATTTTTTATATTAAACCTGAATCCATGAAGTTCACTCTTTAATAAGTCAAACCTGCCAAAGGTAAGTTGGTTTCATGATTGGAGTATACTTATATGACATTTTCGGTGCTAGTGCTGGGAACAAAAGCAGTCACCCAAGTAAAAAAGGTGCACGAAATAAGCCTGTTATAAAATCGCTTTGTTACCGAATTGCTCCCTCCGACTCAATCTTCTACATGGAAGACATCTTCCACCAGCATATTAAAGTACATTGATATTCGCAGCATAAATTCGGCAGATGGAGTACTGTCCCCACGTTCTATCCTGCCGACAGTTTTGGTGCTGTATCCGATAGCAGCGGCAAGGTCATCCTGGTAAATGCCACGCTGCTCTCGGATTTCTCTGATATTATTGGTAACCGCCATAAAAATCCCTTCTTTCAGTTCTATAGATATTTTCTTATTGTCATTATGCAAAATAATGTGTCCGATAAAAAGGACTTGCAATTTTATCGGCAATGTCCTGTAATAGCAGAAGCATCAGATTTTCCAAGAACTTTTCCAAATATGTCTAAGCGGTCATTTTCTCCAACCTTGATAGGTGTATACTTTTCATTGAGTGAGATAAGGAAAATTCCGTCTTTATCGTTTTGTAATTTCTTAATATAGGCTTCTCCGTTAAGAGCGAATATGCCGATTTCTCCATTAGCAACAGATTCCTGTTGTAATACCCATGCAATCTGACCATCATGGAATTCAGGTTCCATACTGTCACCACTAATGCGGACACCGAAAGTAGTGTCTTCCGGCAGGATAGATTCATCTATGTGTACAGTCTCTTTCGGTCCGTCTACAAGGAAGTTACCAGTTCCGGCTGATACAGCATTTTCAAAAATATCAATGCTTCGGAATGGAATTATCTTAGCAGTCTGTTTTTCATACATTCCGGATGCGTGAAGCAGATTGATATAATCCATAGCTTTTTCCCTGCCTTCATCAGTAAGTGATGAAAAAGGATCGGCAGGATTTACTCCAAAATATGCTTCATACATGTTAGTAATACCAAGGATTCTACATACTTTGTAAAATATGGTAACGCTTGGTTCAGCAAGATTTCTCTCCCAGTTGGATATGGCTTTATAGGAAATAGTGATGCCTTCCTTTGCCAGTTCATCAGCGAGATCCTGCTGGAGCAAGCCTTTCTTTTTTCTATACGTTGAAATGATTTCTCCGATTGAGTACATACATACGCCTCTTTTCTTTCATTTTGTTGATTTCAAATGTCTCTTTTCACTCCATAGTATATAGCAATAGTGCCAATTATTCAAGTTAAAAATCCAATATAATGAGAAAAAAGACACATGTGTCCGTTGACAGTCGATTATTCTTGGGGTTATACTATGCCCTGTAAGAAACATTACTCATATACTTGTACTAAAGGTTATGGTAATGACAGATTAAATGCAGGAGGTGATGAAGATGGGAGACAGGGTAATACTTCATTCAGATATCAACTGTTGTTATGCCTCGATTGAGCATCTGCATCATCCGGAGCTTGCAGGAAAGCCACTGGCGGTAGGCGGTGACCCGGAGGCAAGACATGGGATTGTCTTAACAGCTGACTATATTGCCAAGAAGTACGGTGTGAAAACAGGAATGGCACTCTGGCAGGCAAAGGAGGTCTGTCCGGACATAACATTTGTATCACCAAGAATGGACTTATATCTTCGATTTTCAAGGATGGCTCATGAGATATATGCAGAATATACGGATAGACAGGAGCCATATGGGATTGATGAGTGCTGGCTTGATGTGACAGGGAGCAGTTCCCTTAAAGGAGATGGATTGCTCATTGCACAGGAAATCAGCAGGAGAATGAAGTCAGAGCTTGGAATTACAGTCAGTGTTGGTGTTTCTTTCAATAAGATATTTGCAAAGCTTGGTTCAGACTATAAGAATGGATGCTATTTGATTCTCATACAGAATCGGTGTATGAAGCAGAAGTTTCTTGATTTGCCAGAACCATATAAAGAATATGACTTAAAGAAAGCAATTTTGAAAAATATGAAAAAATTTCTTCTTGAATTTGGAAGAGATTTTATTTTCATTGATGAAGAATATCATGTCCAAGTGGGAAATAATGATTACTATGTAGATCTTCTTTTTTATCACAGAGAGTTACAGTGTTTAGTTGCTATCGATCTAAAAATTGATGATTTCAAACCTGAATATATGGGAAAAATGGACTTTTATTTAGAGGCATTGGATAGAGATATTAAGAAGCCTCATGAAAATCCGAGTGTAGGAATGATTCTTTGTAAAAATGCTGATACGGATGTCGTTGAATATTCTTTGAGTAGAAGTTTATCGCAGACAATGATTGCTGAATATAAAACTAAGTTGATTGATAAGAGTATTCTGCAGAGAAAACTAGCTGAGTTATATGATATTGCAGAGGAAGAGGTGAAAAACTCTCAACAGGATTGAGAGTTTTGAAAATGTGAGAAATAGGGGTGTGATGTGATTGGAGAGATTGTTCAATCTTCAGACAATAGATGAATTTTTATTAGATATTACAGAAACTGCTGAATATAAAAGAATTGAATATCTTATTTTTTCAATACGGATGAATTATTTACATTATATGGCAATTTCTCGCATTGTAAAATTTGAGATTCCTAAGTATTTAGAAAATTTAATAGGTATAGTTATTGATAAATTTAATGAATCAGGGATTAGCACAGTCGATATAGGTACAGTATTTATGTAAATAATTTAAGGAGGAAGCAATTATGTTAGGTAAGGATGGTTATGATGATGTCTATATGGATGGAGACTATGATGATGACAGATACGACAGCGATGATGATTATGCTGCCGGTGTAGATGATGCTATTGATGACGATGATGAGGACTGGTAAAATAGTTGGAGGTGTACTGATATGCCATAGGATGGATACGGTGGAGATGAAAGCTTTCTACATGATGGAAAACAGAGAAGATGCGGCTGTGGCGAGGGCTACAGTTGGGATGATAATGATGGCAAAGTCAAAAGAAGGTGGTCAGAGTGGGACTATTTAAGAAAAAGACAGTTACAAAGGCATATGATAAAGAAAATAAGAAACCGGTAATCAAAGCGAGCATATGTAATGGTGAGCAGGTTGCAGGCTTTAAGAACATTCATACAGGTAAGATAGAAGAAGTTATGCTGATTAAGAACCAGGCAGACCTTAATGCATTCAAGAAAATGTATGGAATAGATGGAGAGATAGAGAAGGAATATTAAACGGAGGTATATTTATATGCCATACGATGGATACGGTGGAGATGAAGGATTTCCACATGATGGAAAACAGGGAAGATGCAGTTATTATTTGGACAAAAAATTAAGAAGAAAGGTATAACAGGAAGTAAATAATGGTAAAGAAGATAATGCGTGATCCACTGTTTCTTGCACAGAAATCAGAGGATGCTACAGAAGATGATAAACAGGTGGTTACGGATTTACTTGACACATTGAAAGCAAATCTTGACCATTGTGTTGGAATGGCAGCCAACATGATTGGTGTGAAAAAGAATATCATAGTGGTTGCGGCCGGACCATTCCAGTTTGCCATGATTAATCCGGTGATTACCGGAAAATCAGGAGCTTTTCAGACGGAGGAAGGCTGTCTTTCACTGGATGGTGTGAGACCATGCACAAGATATAAAGAGATCGAAGTGGATTATCTCGACCAGAATTTCAAAAAGAAACATGGTAAATACACAGGCTGGACAGCACAGATAATTCAGCATGAGGTGGACCATTGTAATGGGGTGGTCATATGAAGCTAAAGAACATATTAATAGTAGTGGACAATATCGAAGAGTCAATCCACTTCTATAACGAACTGTTTGGCCTTAATGTGATTTCGAGACAGGAAGGTAATGTAATAATGTCGGAGGGCCTGGTATTGCAGGATGCCGGAATATGGAAGGAAAGCATGCAGATACAGACTATTCCATATAACAATATGACGGAACTGTATTTTGAAGATAATGATATCGAAGGTGTAGTTAAAAAGCTGGAGTCAGGGAGGTATGAGGTCAGATATGCTACAGCACTGACAGAACTCGACGGAGGACAGAAGCTTGTAAGATTTTATGATCAGTCCGGAAACCTTATTGAGGTGCGCACACCATGGGATAAATTTGTGAATAGAGAGTGATTAGGTGTTCAGGTATCTGGATAAATAATCTCGTTTATTTGAAGAGGCTGGAAAAAATGCAAATATTAGTAGACGAAGCTCACATAAGAATCATATCAAAGGACCGAAAAAGCGCACAGAGGAAGATGATGAGAGGTTTGCACAGTCGTTTGAGAAAATGATACTGATGGCAAAATCAAAGGAAGAACTAAGGAACACAGAACGGTAATAATAATTGTATTTTGCCCCTCAATCCGCTATACTATAACTAAGTATAGCGGATTGATACGTTTTGTGGAGGTTCATATGGTGAGTACTTTAAAACTGCCGGTAGGAATTGATAGTTTTGAAAAAATCAGAAGGAACAACTTTTATTATATTGACAAGACAAAGCTCATAGAGCAATTGGTTGAAACCGGTGGAGAGGTCACCCTTTTTACACGCCCGAGGCGTTTTGGAAAGACTCTCAATATGAGCATGCTAAAAAGTTTTTTTGAGGTTGGCACGGATGAGTCATTGTTTGATGGCTTATATATTTCAGGCAACAAAGAGCTTTGTGACAAATATATGGGAAAGTACCCGGTTATTTTTCTGTCACTCAAGAGTGCTGAAGGACGTTCATTTGATGATGCAAGATATATGATTACTGAGCTCATTGGGAGGGAAGCAGAAAAATTTAAGTTTCTGGAGCATAGTGAGGCTCTTTCAGAAAACGATAAGGACAGGTATAGGGCTATCATTTCGCTGTGTGATGGTAAATATACGATGGATGAGCAGCTTCTTGTATCAAGTCTGCAGAGTCTGTCGCAGTTATTGTTTATACACTATGGTCAGAAGGCTGTTATCCTCATAGACGAGTACGACGTCCCTCTGGATAAGGCATTCCAGAATGGTTACTATAAAGAGATGGTTTCACTTATCAGAGGACTCTTTGGAAAGGCACTCAAGACTAATGAGTTTCTGCAGTTTGCCGTACTCACAGGCTGTCTTCGTGTATCCAAGGAGAGTATTTTTACAGGTCTCAACAATTTTGAAATCAATTCCATTGTAGATATCGCCCATGATGAACAGTTTGGTTTTACTGATGATGAGGTCAGGAAGCTGCTTACGGATTATGATAGGGCTGAGCGTTACCCTGATGTAAAGGAGTGGTACGATGGCTATCATTTCGGTAATACCGACATTTATTGTCCGTGGGATGTAATCAATTTTGCCAAGAAGCTGGTTTTTGACACATCAGCCAGGCCGAGTGCATTCTGGATTAACAGCAGTGGCAATGACATGGTGAAGCGCTTTGTAGACAAGGCAGACCAGACCACGAGAGATGAGATAGAAAAGCTCGTGGCAGGTGGATTTGTGGAGAAACAGCTTCGACTGGATCTGACTTATGATGAGATTGACAATACTATAGACAATCTGTGGAGCGTACTTTTTACAACAGGATACCTGACTACAGCTGGTGAGGTCAGGCTGCCTGACAGTGAGAGCTATGCCTACAAGCTGGTGATTCCAAATAAAGAGGTGCGTGAAGTGTTTGTTCTCCAGATTCAGGAGTGGTTCAAGGCTGTTGTTGCAAAAGATGATGATACCATGAAGCTTTTATCCAGAGCTATCCTCGATAAAGATGAGAAGCAGATTGCAAGACAGCTTAACATCGTGATGAGCCGCATGATAAGTATACTTGATACCAAGGCTTCTGATGATATGAAAGAGAACTTCTATCATGGTCTGCTCCTCGGCCTGCTTCGCGGAAGCAATCCGGGCTGGCTTATTAAGTCAAATCGTGAGTCGGGAGACGGTTTCAGTGATATTTTAATCAAGCCGGAGGATCCGGATGCAGGCATCGTTATTGAAGTGAAATATGCAAAAGAGATGAAAAACCTTGATGCAGCGTGTGAGGCGGCTATGACGCAGATTAGGGAGAAGAGATATGATGAGGCTCTGCGCGATGAGGGCAGGTGCGATATTTTAGCATATGGCATTGCTTTTTGCAGGAAGAGATGCAGGGTTGTAGGAGAAAAAATAAATGATTAAAAACATAGTATTTGACATAGGAAACGTGCTTGTCAGGTTTCAGCCGGACGAGGCAATGCGTGAGATTGGCATTGAAGAAAATAAAATAGCAGCTTTAGCCCATGCAACATATGAAAACCCTGTCTGGGTTGAGCTGGACCGTGGTGTAATTCCTGAGAACGAGATAATTGATGAGATGGTTAAGGTGGCCCCACAGTATGAGGCGGATATCAGGAGATTTTTCAAAGAGGGAAAGGCTTTTGTCGTAAAGGCATTCGACTATGCAGCAGACTGGATTAAGGAGTTAAAGAGCAGAGGCTATAAAGTGTATTTGTTATCGAATTATCCAAAGGACTACTTCGAGCTTCATACGCACAGTGAACTTAGTTTTGTGTCACTTGTTGACGGCAAAGTCATTTCAGCTATGGTTGGGATGATAAAGCCTGATGCCGGTATTTATCAGTGCCTGTTTGATAAATACAATCTGAATCCGAAAGAATGTGTGTTCATAGATGACAGACCGGAGAATATCGAAGGTGGCAGAAAGCTTGGTATGGAGGGAATTGTGTTTACAGACTATGAGACCGGAAAGAAAAAGCTGGAGCAGATGCTGATGGCAAAATCAAAGGAAGACTAATAAAGGATTGGAGCATTAAAGATGAAGACAGCAATAGTATATGCATCAGTGCATCATGGAAACACAAAAAAGATAATTGACGAGATAGCAAAGACAAAAGATGTCGAGCTGATAGATGCGACACAGACGGTAGAGAAAGACCTGTCGGAATATGATTTAATCGGTTTTGCATCAGGAGTATATGGTGGAAAGTTTCATCAGTCGGTGCTTAAGTTTGCATCAGTCAATCTCACAGACAATAAAAATGTATTTCTTATCTGCACATATGGCGGCAGACCTGTCTTTAAGTCAATTGAGCAGGTGATAGCATACAAACATGACAACATTGTTGGAAGGTTTTCATGCAAGGGATTTGATACGTTTGGTCCGTTCAAGCTGATTGGAGGGGTATCAAAGGGGCATCCGGATGAGAAAGACCTTGCTGCGGCAGTGGAGTTTTACAACGGACTAACAGAACAGCCAGTGTTTCTGAAATAGGAAAACTTTGAAATAGGAGGATTGAATGTGTGAAGAATGAAATCAATGAATCTGTATATGATATCAATATGGATAAGTTATGTCAGAATTCAATTGAATTAATTAAATATGCACGAAACATTACTGCAAAGCAGGTAAATAATGTCCAGATAATGACCTATTATTCTCTTGGCAGGTGGATTGTAGAAGTACAGCAGCAGGGAAAACACAGGGCTGAATACGGTAAAAAAATCATAATAAATCTTTCTAAAAAATTAACAGAAGAATTTGGAAAAGGCTTTTCAGAATCTACGCTGGAAAAGGCAAGAAAGTTTTATTTAACATATAAGGATCGAATTTCGGAAACACTGTTTACGGAATTTGCAATCAAGAAATCGGAAACGGTGTTTACGATTTTTGAAGAGGAGCATCCGTTTGTGGTAACATGGTCTCATTATCTACAATTGATGAGAATAGAAAATGAGGATGAACGCTCATTTTATGAGATAGAAGCTGCCAGAGAGAAGTGGGGAGTCAGAGATTTGTCACGTCAGTATAATTCTTCTCTTTATGAGAGACTTGCGTTAAGCATGGATAAGGACAAAGTGCAACGCTTATCACAGGAAGGAAATGTGATTACAACCTCAAAGGATGTGCTGAAGGATCCATATGTTTTGGAATTTGTAGGTCTTGAAGATAAATATAATTATTCAGAAACTGATTTAGAAAACAGGCTGTTAGATAATTTGCAGCAGTTTCTTTTGGAATTGGGAAAAGGATTTACTTTTGTGGCAAGACAGAAAAGATTTTCATTCGAAGAAGATCATTTCAGAGTGGATCTTGTTTTTTATAACAGACTGTTGAAATGCTTTGTATTATTTGATTTAAAAATTGGCAAATTAAAGCACCAGGATCTGGGGCAAATGCAGATGTATGTCAATTACTATGATAGATACGAAAAAACAGAGGAAGAAAATCCTACCATTGGTGTATTGTTGTGCAATGAAAAAAATGATGCGATGGTTGAACTGACATTGCCGGAGGATTCTAATATTTATGCATCACAGTATAAACTGTATCTGCCGGATAAGAAACTATTACAGGATAAATTGAAAGAATGGTTACAGGAAGAAGGTGGTGCTGAAGATGAAATTTAATTTTAAAATACAACAGTACCAGGCAGATGAAAGATATGTCACAGATTGAGTTGAAATTCGATTCAGAACAGAATGCATTTGGTTTAACAGAGGATTTCGATGATTTGTATATCCCCAAAAAAGCCAGCCGGTTGCAAACGGCTGGCTTTTAGCTATATTAGATTTCAATACGCATAAAACTATAGCTCAAGATTCATATAAATCTCATCACGTTCATCCTGCTCAATACCCAGATAATGCTGTGTGACTTTATAGGACGAGTGATTGTAGACGTCCATCAGCAGAGCAGGTGGTGTGCCATTCTTCCAGGCGTGATATCCAAATGTCTTTCTCAGAGAGTGACAGCTGATATGTTCATCCTGAACTGTCTCCTCGGCAGCAGTCCTTACAATTCGGTATGCCTGAACTCTGTTTATTGGCTGCCTCCTGCAGGTGGCTTTTGTAAAAATAAACTCATGTTCAGTCGGATGCCGTTCATTGAAATATGCCCGGAGAGCATCGGTGGCATTGTAGTTTAGAGTGATATAGTTATTCTTGCCGGTCTTTTGCTCGTTGATAAGAAAATGAGTGCGAAATTCATGATGTTTGAAATTGTAAACGTTGTCCCACTTTAATCTAAGCAGGTCACTAATTCTTAGTGCTGTGTTTAATCCCATCACAATTAAACAGTAATTGCGGCTGTTTGGAAGGAGGTCCTTATAGTACATCCTGAAAGCCGTGAGTTCGTCCTTGTTTCGGATTGGCTGTGTAGTTCCCATTGAATACTCCTTTATAGTAGAAAATGTTATCCGGCACGTACAATATGACAGACTTTCACCCTCAGAATATCCAAAATCCACAACACAATAATGGTAAGTTCAAAATAGAAAAAATGCAACATTTTGTAGTAAAATGTTGCATTTTTTGCTTGTGCGCCTAGCGGCGCACGTTTCTAACGGGTTAAAGTCCCGAATCCGCCCGGTAGTGGGAAGGATATAGCCGAAAGCAAGGGTGTCCATCGTGAGATGGAATCTGAAGGAAGCTGGATGTGAGGAATATACTAACTCACGGGCAAATCTCTGGTCTGACGAACAGAAATCTCATATGAGGTCATGCATGTGGGTAAGGCAGCAAGCCATGTTGAAGCCCGATAACTACACGGAATCATGCATGATAAATGAGGCAGATGGATGGAGAGGAAGAAACGTGTGGTACCTAGGGAGGTCTGTGCGGTATGCCTTGAAAGAGGTAACCATTGCATAAAGCAATGCTGAACGCACAGAAGTCAGCAGAGGTCATAGTAGCCGAGAGGTGAAGGACCGAATCAGTAGGAGTCTTGAGTATGACCGAGAAAGGAGGAATGACCATCTATGGCAGAAAACATTGAAAACAATGGCTGTTCGCAAAGAGATAATGCGGAACATGAAGGGTATGTGAAAGCGTCTAGGTCATTCAATCGGATATGGAAAGAAAGAGACAGTGCACAGCCGAGACTTTTGGAAACGATACTGTATAAAGACAACTTTAACAGAGCGTATAAGAGAGTTAAGGCAAACAAGGGAGCGCCGGGAATTGATGGCATGACCATTGAAGAGGCTCTTCCATATCTAAAGGAACATCAACAAGAGATAACTGACCGCATTTATCGTGGAAAGTATACTCCGTCTCCAGTAAGACGAGTTGAAATTCCCAAACCAGATGGTGGTGTGCGAAAGCTTGGCATACCAACAGTGATAGACCGTACACTTCAACAGGCAATAACCCAACAGTTAGTGCCGATCTATGAACCGCTGTTTGCAGATGGTAGCTATGGCTATCGTCCGAACAGAAGTGCAAAAGATGCAATACTTAAGGTTAAGGAGTATGCAGAACAAGGCTATACATTCGCTGTAGTCCTTGACTTGTCAAAGTACTTCGATACTCTTAATCACGAAATTCTCATCAATCTTCTCCGGAAGAATGTAAAAGATGAACGTGTAGTACAGTTGATAAAGCGCTATCTGAAAAGCGGTGTAATGGAAAACGGAGTGGTCATTGACACAGAGGAAGGCTCACCACAAGGTGGAAATCTATCACCATTGCTGGCAAACATCTACCTCAATGAGTTCGACCAGGAATACCTGAAAAGAGGTGTTCCATGCATAAGATATGCAGATGACATCGTGCTTCTTGCAAAGAGCAAGCGGGCATCAGAGAGACTCTTGGAAAGCAGTACAAAATATCTTGAGGAGAGGCTGAAACTTACAGTCAACCGGGAAAAGAGCCGTACTGTCAGCGTGTTTGCAATCCGAAATTTTAAATTCCTTGGCTTTGCATTGGGAAGGAACGGAGAGGGCATTTATGTCCGAGTTCATCCGAAGTCATGGAAGAAGTTCAAGTCCAGACTGAAGGAGTTATCTTCCCGTAAGCGATGTCAGTCAATCAAGCCAAACCTTGAGAAAATCAAGGTGTATGCGAGGGGATGGCTTAACTACTACGGAATTGCAAGCATGAAGAACAACATAGATGAAATCAACGGATGGCTCTATCACAGAATACGTATGTGTATATGGAAACAGTGGAAGAAACCAAGGACGAAGGTACGTAACCTTATCAAGATGGGAGTACCCAAAGACTTGGCAATGCAAGCGGGTAATACCCGACGGGGACATTGGTTCGCAACGCATACAGTTGCAGTAAACATGGCAATGACAAAAGAAAGACTGATAAACAGTGGCTTTTATGATTTAGCCACAGCCTATCAGTCTGTGCACGTCAACTATTGAAACCGCCGTGTACCGAACGGTACGCACGGTGGTGTGAGAGGACGGCGGTTAGTCACCGCCTCCTACTCGATTACACCTACTATATCGGACGCCATTTTCAGAACTTAACCCCTAAAAAATAATTTTTTCAATAATTTTCTTTTCATTTTTCTATGTTTTTTTTGTTAGTCTTACCGGATTTAATCATATCTGTGCCAAAGATAAAGTAATTCTTGATGAAATATGACTAAATTGGCGTAAACATTTGATGTTTTTTAATCCACTTCCTTTTTGACCCATTATCAATCCACGAAAAATGCAACATTTTACTACAAAATGTTACATTTTTCGGAAAAGCATGGACAAAGCTATTCCCTAGTGCATGGAGGTAGAAAATGCTCAAATTATCATTAAAGGAAGGGCAATATGTAAACATCGGAGACGATATCCGAATCGTGTTCGCAGGGGGAACCGGAAAGCACTGTCGATTACTGATAGATGCCCCAAAAGAACTGAATATCGCAAGATCCAACAACGAACCGGACCCGGCGAAGCGAAAAGATACATATTATCCCGAACCTGAATTTTCCAGTGAAGCAAAGAAACAAATCAAGCAAATCATCTGGAATGAGAAAGAACGTCAGAAAAAGACGCAAAGCAACTAATCATGTTAATAGGCGGCCGTGGCATCTGCCACACCCGGGAAGCCGCTTGTTATAGAAAACCGCAACTGCTTAAATAAAAATAAACACAAAGCAGCTGCAAAATCCTCGGGAAAAGGATTTCCAGAGGTCAAACATAATAACCCATGAATATGGGACAAGGAGGATTATATTATGGTAGTACAACACAATATGCAGGCAGCAAATGCCAACAGAATGCTCAACGTAACAACAGGTCAGCAGGCTAAATCTACAGAGAAGCTCTCTTCTGGCTACAGAATCAACCGTGCAGCAGATGATGCAGCAGGACTTACAATTTCTGAGAAGATGAGAAAGCAGATCAAGGGACTTGACAGAGCTTCAACAAATGCTCAGGATGGTGTTTCAGCAGTACAGACAGCCGAGGGTGCTCTCACAGAGGTTCACTCAATGCTTCAGCGTATGAACGAGCTTGCTGTTCAGTCAGCAAATGGTACAAACTCTGCAACAGACAGAAAGGCAATTCAGGATGAGGTTAATCAGCTCTCAACAGAGATTGACCGTGTATCAGAGACAACAAAGTTCAACGAGACATACCTTCTTAAAGGAGACAGTAAGACTGCAGCCAAAGCTAACTTTATGAAATCTGGTTATACCTTACCCGCTAATCTAGCAAGCGAAGGTTCAAATACCAAAGATATTGATTCAGTAGATAAGCTTAAGGCCGCATTAGCTGCTGGTACCAAAATATATACGGAAGCATCTGCAAATGCTGGTGATAAACAGGACGCATCTAAAATAGCTGTTAATGGAAAAGATTATGCTTATGTAACTAAATTATATGATGCAAATGGTAAGCAGGTTTCAGCAGACAATATAATGAACAGCAAAAATGCAGATGGTACTACAGCAACCAATTATTATACAACTGATGGTGGTGCAGCTGCAGCTGCAGCTAAAAATAATATAACTATAACTGCTGCAAATGCGAAAGATGCCACTAAGGGATTTATTCAGCAGTTTGACGTTAATGGAAACTTATCTTTCAATCTTCATGTTGGTGCAGATTCATCATCTGATAACAAAATTAAGGTGGAAATTGCATCAATGGATTCAAAGGGTATAGGTATTAAAAATATCAAAGTGGATACAGAGGATGATGCAACAGCTGCAATTGATCGTATTTCAGAAGCAATCTCAAAAGTATCTTCACAGCGTTCATCACTCGGTGCAGTTCAGAACAGACTTGAGCATACTATCAACAACCTTGATAATGTAAGCGAGAACACCACATCAGCTGAGTCTCGTATCCGTGATACAGACATGGCTAAAGAGATGGTTAACTACAGCAAGAATAACATTCTTGCACAGGCTGGACAGTCTATGCTTGCACAGGCTAATCAGTCTAACCAGGGTGTACTTTCACTCTTACAGTAATCATCTACAATTTAATGTTGTACAAAGCAAAAAGAGCTCGAAAGAGCAATGTCATTAAGTTAAGAATTTTGACATAATTATAAAACACATCATATTTGCAATTGTTTGATAAATATGATGTGTTTTTTCTTTTGTCTATTTTGCAGCACAACAAAAAGACAGATTGTTTATCTGTCAAAAAAAACTTATAATTATCTATGATTAAGCCACTCTATATAGAAAGCTTACAGATGCCTGGGGTTTGACTTTGCGAGGGTCTTTTCGACCAGGTCTTACTGGTAATACATGCTTTTCTAAGATTATTAATTATTTTCATTTAATCACTATCCAAATAAATTCAAAATCCGTTTAGAATCAGTACTATATAATCGTCGCAAATTCCAGAAAATTAATAACACAGTATATAATATAAAATGCTTTTCAAATAATAGCAGATTAAAATATAAGATGTTTCCGATTGAAGTAAAGTCTGGAAAGCAATAAAAGCTAAGAATGATGGTAAGACAGAAGCAAGGACAAAATGATTTTTGAAAGCCAGGAGATGTTAAAATGGTAAATAATAATTCCGGTGTGCCAAAAGTAAATTATAAACAATTTATAAATTATTAGCACTCTCTATTGACGAGTGCTAATTTTAGGTATATAACATAGTCAAGAACAAAGGAAAGGAACAAAAAGCAAAGGCTTTGAGTTCTTGAAACATCCCGGTTCCAAAGAAACAGGTTGACACAGATTTTATAGATTAAGAAGGAGAGATGACTTATGTTGATGCCTAGTATTTTTGGAGAAAACTTATTTAACGATGATTGGATGGATTTTTCATTTCCTGATGTTGACAAGGTGCTTTATGGTAAACATGCAAAGAACGTTATGAAGACTGATGTCAAGGAAACTGACAATAGTTACGAAGTAGATATAGATCTTCCGGGATTCAAGAAAGACGAAATAGAAGCTAAGCTGGAGAATGGTTACTTAACTATCAGCGCAGCCAAAGGACTTGACAAGGAAGAGAAGGATGAAAAGGATGGCAAGTACATCCGCAAGGAGCGCTATTCCGGTGCTATGAGCAGGTCTTTCTATGTAGGTGATGAGCTGAAACAGGAAGATATAAAGGCAAAGTATGAGGATGGTATTCTTAAACTTTCAGTTCCGAAGAAGGAGCAAAAGAAAGTTGAGACCACAAAGCATATTGCTATTGAAGGATAAACTTAATTTAAATCATCTTATGAGAAGCCGCACAGGCCTATGGCCTGGGCGGCTCTTTTTCTTGTTGTAAACAAAATACATATTTATTACAGAAATTATCTGATTAATGGTAATTTTGACCTATTGCGCCATTTACTAAAGTAATCTAAAATTATATAAAATAATTGCTTTTATTTAACGATTAAGCTAAGCCCCGGACTGTTTGATACAGTTTGCGATAAGGCTTCGTCAGCGTGGAATGATATTGAAAAATAATGGAGATTATTATGTTATGAAGGACAAAAGTGAATGAAGAGGGAGGCTTATACAATATGGCAGAACCTATGGAACAGCCGAATTACGTGTTGCAGTTTAAAGAAGGCACTTATGTGTCAAAGCATGAATCAATATTAAAAAATATAGTAACAATTTTACTTATCGCTTATGCTTTGATTTATATATTTTTATATTTTGTTTTTGGCAAAAGTGTAACGAAAGAAATACCATTTTCAGTCTGGATCTGTGTTGTGGCTGGAGTTATTTACCGGATTTCAGTTGGAGGTGTTGTGATGAAACCATATCCAAGTGAATTATGGTTTTATGATGATTATATGGTGCATTGCAGGGTAATTACTTATTACAGCAAAAATAATGTTAGAAAAGAGTATTATAAATTTTATTATAAGGATGTAAGACAGTTACTTTTTAGAACACCATTATACAAGGTTGAGATACATGGAGTGACGGAGGCTACATTTTATAAATATAATAAGGATGGTACATTAAATTCTGTACCGCAGCAGAATATTACATGTGATGCACATTCTTCATTTTATACAATGTTTAATCCGGAAATTGATTTTGCAAAGGTATTTGAGACACATACACCATTAAAGATAGAATATCAGGATGCGTAAGAAATAATATAAGGATAAGTAGGAAAACTTTTCTAGAGGAGGTATTATGATGGTGGAAACAAAAGAAATTTCGGAATTGACGCGGTCGAATCGCATTGCGATGCTGTCACATATCAGTACGGTAACGGTTATGGTATTTTTTATGATATGGGAAAGCGTAAGAGGACAACTGTCTCCGGTATATATGACAATCGCTACGGTCGTTGGTGTTATACCTTTGATTGGCGAGGTGATTTGTTGGAAATCTAATACGGAACATGCGATGATCAAACATCTGGTTTCCTATGGATTTGCATTGTTTTACACAATATGTCTTTTTACCTCACCGACAAATCTGATTTATGTATTTGTAATTCCGATGATTTTTGTTGTCACCATTTACAGTGACACACGTTATCTTCTTCTGATTAATACAGGTACCATATTAGAGAGTATCATTGTTGTTGTGATCGGTGCGACAAAAGGCGGTTTTGGGTATCATGGAATCGAAGCAGCAGTTGTACAGATTGTTGTTATGATTATGGTTGGAGCGAATTCTGTTTTGACTACAAAAGTGATTCGCGAAAACACAAGAAAGAGATTTACAGAAGTGGCGCAGGCAAAAGCAGAGGCTGAAAATCTTCTGGAAAGAAATGAGGAACTTGATCAGCAGATTTCCGGCAATATTGCAGATATCAATGTACGTTTCGAAAAGCTGACAGCGGCATCTAAGACAACGACTGAGGCAATGCAGGAAGTATCTGCAGGTGCTACTGATACCGCAGAACATGTGCAGAATCAGTTGGAACAGACACATGCAATTCAGGACAAGGTGGATGAAGTTGCAACCGCTGTGGAAGAAATCGGAAACAGCATGACGCTTACTCTGAAAGCGTTAGCGGAAGGCAAACAGGATATCGAGCACCTGGCATCGGAAGTTGAAGCTTCTGTTGATAATGGAACCGAGGTTACAGAAAAACTGGAAAATCTGAACCAGTATATGGATGAAATGAATTCCATTGTAGAACTGATTGGAGGAATTACGAACCAAACAAGTCTTCTTGCATTAAATGCGAGCATTGAAGCAGCCCGTGCCGGAGAGGCAGGAAGAGGATTTTCTGTCGTTGCAACAGAAATTTCCGGTATGGCAACGAGAACCAAAGAAGCAACCGTACATATTACAGAGTTGATCAGCAACGTGTCCAATGCAATCATGGAGGTGGTCGGTGTTGTCTCCAATATGATAGATGGAATTAACGAAGAGAAGACTGGTGCATCGAATGCAGAAGAAAGCTTTGAAAGTATCGAGGACAATACGCGGGCAATTCAGAAAAATGCAGATACTCTTTCAAGAAGCATTTCCGAGTTGCAGAATGCAAATAAGGAAATTATAGATTCCATTCAGACAATCTCAGCAATTTCCCAGCAGGTATCGGCGCACGCAGGCGAGACGATGCAGGCAGAGGAAGAAAATTTGAATGTAATGCAGGATGTAAGTGCAATTATGCAGAAGCTGGCAACACTGGCTACCCATTAATAAGGGAAAATAAACAATAAAAGAAAGCTCTAATACTGTGACGAACTGCATAAATGAACTGAAAAATGTCATTTCATCACATAAAAGTGGTGAAATGGCATTTTTTTTAGAAAAACAAAAACAAATAATCACACAAAATCTTGTAAAAGGTGAAGATGCTGTAACGGTCATGATAAGACGGTCTGGGTTATGATTCAGGGAATTGTGCTTAATGTGATTTTCTATTTGTGGATGAATCGAAAAAATGTAAGTGTAGACGAAGAATAATATTTTCTGGCTAAATACATTGATAAAATCGTACAAAATAAGTATAATAATAGTACGAAGAAAGGAAGTGGTGATATGTCAATTACAGCAACTGAATTGAAAAATAATCTTGGAAAATATTTATTATTATCTGCAAAAGAAGATATTTTTATCACAAAGAATGGGAAAATAGTGGCAAAACTGACAAATCCACATCAGGACAGAGTAGAAGTAGCAAAATCCCTGTTTGGAATCTTACCAAAGGATGCAGACCTGAATGAAGCAAAAGAAGAAAGGCTTGGTGCAAAATAGATGAGGATTCTTGCAGATACAAATGTGATAATAGATGCCCTGACTTCAAGAGAGCCATGGAATAAAAGTGCAGAAGAAATATTTCTTATGGCAGCAAATCATACAATCGAAATGTACATTACTGCAAGTTCAGCAACAGACATCTATTATCTTATAAGGAAACATTTGCATAACACAGAAACAGCAAAGATGATAATGGGAAAGCTTTATTCATTGACTGGAATATTAGAGGTTACTGCGGATGACTGCATGGATGCACTTGCATCTGCAATCAGTGACTATGAGGATGCAGTTGTTGAAAAGGTGGCATCCAGAAAAGATATGGATTATATTGTCACAAGAAATATAAAAGATTATCAGGCAGGTGGAACAAAGATAATTCTGCCAGATGATTTTGTGAAACTTGTTGAAGAGGAATAATTTTTACCACTTTTTGGAAAAAACTGCAAAAAAATATAGTATCTATTGGCTTATCAGTATATTTTAAAAAGTGAGCAACACTTGTTCAGTAAGCATGAATAGTAGAATCTTTTAGTGTCTATTGAAAAATACCACGAATAATATACAATATTTGGGACAAAAAGAGGCGGTCAAAGTAGCAAATGGATATAAGTAATGTTGTTGTAATGTCTGAGTAATGTCATATAATGTTTCGAATCCTCATTTTACTTTAATTAGATGGAAATGCCTGTGTATTTCCGTATATAATGTGTTAGTAATGTTATTGTAATGTTTAGTAATGTTTGATATAGTTATGTTAAGAACATTGTTAATGGAGGAGATTCATGAAAATCAGAGAGCTATATCCAGATGTTATTACAGAAGATACAAGTTATGAATATAAAGCGGTGTTAAATCCGGATAGTCCGATTAAATGGGCAAAAACTCTTATTGGATATGCAAATGATAAGGGCGGAACCGTATTTGTAGGGGTATCAAACGACGGTGAAGCCTTTGGAATTGACCTTGAAGAAGTTGATAAAACAAAACTGCTAATTTCAAGGATTAATGACAGACATATTTTCCCACATATTAAGATTTCATATATGATGCGGAGCGTGGATTCTAATGCAGAACATTTTGTACTAGCCGTTAAAGTTGCTCCAGCAGACTCTGTAATAAGATATAGAGAGGGAGATTACAATGAAACAGTTTTTATAAAGGGAGATGGAAATGCGACTCCTGCAACACCGGAAGAAATTATCTCACTTTCAAAGAGAAAATATGGTGTAGATAATGAGACAAGCGAAGTGGCATATACTGATAATCAGTGGTCAGAATACCTTAATCTTTGTAAGGAATACAGACAAGATAAATCCGCTCCAACAATAAAAGAATTGCAGAACGAAGAAATAGTTTCAAAAGATGGGTATGCAAAATCAGGATTTATAATGTTTTCAGACAACTATAGTGAAGATGATACAATGATATGCTGCCGTTTGTGGAAAGGTAAAAACAAGACAGGTATCGTTTTAGATAGCAACAGATTCAGGGGGTCTATTGCAAATGTTTTTACAAATGCATTAAACTTTATTGAACGAAATACAAAAACAGGCTGGGTAAAAACAGAAAATGGCGGACGGAATGAAATCAGATCATATCCTAAGGAAGCTGTAAGAGAGGCGTTGGTAAATGCTATTGCCCATAGGGATTATTCTATTTCGGGAACACAGATTGATGTTGACATATACTCAGACAGAATAGAAATAGTTTCACCGGGGTCATGGTTACTGCCTAAAGATTACAATGCATATCCAGCTGGTTCAATACCCTCTATCAGAAGAAATGCTATCATAGCAGCTTGCCTGGATGTGGCAAATCTGATGGAGAGAGGTGGAACCGGTTTTCAAACCATGATTGAATCCTACAAAGCCTGTCCTGATGAAATTCAACCGGTAGTATCTATATATCCGGGATTCTTGAATTTGAAATTATTCGACAGATTATATAGGGATGAAGTTATAGAACTTGATTTGGAAGGACTTACTGATGGAGAAAAAGTTCTGGCTATTCTTAAGATGGAAGGACCAAAGCCAATTAAGGAACTGCAGATGTCTCTTAACTACCGAAGCAGAAGCCAATTCCTAAATGAGGTTATAAATCCTCTTATGAAATCAGGGGAGATATATAGGGATGGTAAGCCAAAATCACCAACAGCACTTATTAAAATCAAAAGATAAAATATCATTTACAGTGCGTGATTACAAAGCTGATATAAGAAAAGATGCGGCAGAGAAACTGAAAGAGCTTGAGAAAGCTATGACAAAAGGGAGGGCATAAAATGTCTGTTATATATAATGAAACAAGAAGAATCTTTAAGCTGGATACAGAAAATACATCATACTTGATCGGTATTTCACCGGAAGGATATGTTGGGCATGTATATTATGGAGAATATTTAGAGGATGCAGATGCGTACTATTTGTTAAGAACAGAAGAACCTCCGTTTACACCATCTGTAAATGAACGTGAAAAATCTTCATTTTTAGATTTCTTTCCGACAGAATATCCGTCCGGAGGAGTGGGAGATTATAGAGAAAGCTGCATTAATGTCAGAAATGAAGCAGGATGTATGGGAAGTGAGTTCTTCTACGATTCTTATGAAATTAAGACGGGGAAACCATCATTGGATGGGCTTCCGGCATCTTTTGGAGGAGCAGAGGACGTCACTACACTTGAGATTACCTGTGTTGATCCGGTCTTAAATCTGAAATTAATACTTTCCTATTCAGCATTTGAAAAGGAAGATGTAATAACAAGAAGCGTGAAAATAGTAAATACAGGAAAACAGCAGGTAAGACTTGAGAAAGTTTACAGTGCATGTCTGGATATGGATAATGAGAATTTTGAACTGCTCACACTTCATGGCTCCTGGGGCAGAGAGCGTCATATCCAGCGTCGGGTAATTTGTTATGGAAAGCAGCTTGTATCATCTGCAAAAGGAAAACCCGGACATCAGGAACATCCATTTATAGCACTTGTGACGCCGGGAACAAACCAGCAGCAGGGAAGAGTGTATGGAATGCATTTCGTATACTCTGGTAACTTCATCGGACAGGCAGAACTGACACAGTTTGATACTGTCCGTATGGTAATGGGAATCCATCAGGAAGAATTCTGCTGGAATTTACGAGGTGGTGAATCATTTCAGGCTCCGGAGGTTGTGCTGACATTTTCGGAAGAAGGACTTGGGAAGATGACAAGATCTCTTCATGATTTCTATCGTCAGCATATGATCAGAAGTAAATACAAAGATCAGAAGCGTCCGATTTTGATCAATAACTGGGAAGCAACGTACTTTGATTTTAATACAGAGAAACTTCTGGATATTGCAAGAGAAGCGAAAAAAGACGGCATTGAGATGCTTGTTATGGATGATGGCTGGTTTGGTAAGAGAAATTCGGATAACTGTTCACTTGGAGACTGGTTTGTAAATGAAGATAAGATTAATGGCGGACTTAAGCATCTTGTAGAAGAAGTGAAGAAAATAGGACTGAAATTTGGCATCTGGTTTGAGCCGGAGATGATTTCACCGGATTCTGAACTTTATAAAGTACATCCGGAGTGGGCAATTCATATTGAGGGACGTAAAGCAACACAGATCCGTCAGCAATATGTACTTGATCTTTCTAATCCGGAGGTTATAGATTATGCATATGAATCTGTGGCAAAGATTTTAAGAAGTGTGTCGATTGACTATGTGAAATGGGATATGAACCGGGAGTTAAGTGATCTTGGCAGCAGTTATCTTGACAAAGATTCGCAGCAGGAATTATTCCATCGTTATGTGCTTGGTCTATATAAAATGCAGGAACGTTTGATTACGGAATTCCCTGATTTGTTACTGGAAAACTGCTCCGGAGGCGGTGCAAGATTTGACCCGGGAATGTTATATTATAGTCCACAGATCTGGTGCTCAGATGATACGGATGCAGTAGAGCGTCTGGAGATTCAAGAGGGAACTGCACTTATCTATCCGCTGTCTACAATGGGAGCGCATGTTAGTGTGTGTCCGAATCATTCCGTAGGACGAATAACACCATTCGAAACAAGAGGACATGTTGCACTTGCAGGAACATTCGGTTATGAACTGGATATTACAAAGCTTCCGGAAGAGGAGCGTAAAATGATCAAAGAACAGACAGAAATGTATCATAAGTACAATGACCTTGTAAGAGAGGGGGATTATTACAGAATCGCTTCCTTCTCTGAAAATGGTCATTATGATTGCTACATGGAAGTCGCGAAGGATAAATCTGAAGCACTTGTAACTTATGTCCAGGTACGCGGTATGACGAATAATAAGAGTAGAAAGTTAAAGCTGCAGGGATTAGATCCAAAAGCAATCTATCAATTAGAAGGAACAGAAGAGAGCTATTCAGGAGAAATTCTGATGAAAGGCGGATATCTGTTTAAAGACTTCTGGGGAGATGCGGTCAGCAGACTGTACCATTTTATGAAAAAATAATAAGTAGTAAAAGAAAGCTGTGAGATAGTAAGAAGTTTTTATTTTTTCACAGCTTTTTTGTAGAAAGGAGACTATGAAGAAAAGTCTGTAAATTAGATTCTTCTATGATAAAGATGGGCGAAAGGCTTGAAAAATCAGCTTTTCGCCCTTTGTTTATATATAACAGTTACTAAAACGCATATCAAGAGCAGGCGGTTCTGCAGCCTGTTTTGCGATGGAATATTGCCTATTCTGGAAGTCCACTTTTTGTCTTCGTCATTTTCTATCTTACCTCCTGAACTTTTTTGCCTTTCAGCATATATATTCTAGATTCAAAATCGGTACAAGGAGTCACATTCCCTGGCACTTCACCAGCTGTCGCATCGGATGTGATCAATCCATAATTCATTAATTCATCTCCGTAATTTTCTGTATGGTTCCATACATTTTCATAAATCATATCAGGGTTCAATCCCTGTAATCTGACACGGCTATACGGCTGATTTACTCCATTTAAAACACGATAGTAGCCTACGATTGCAAGCGTGCGGTCTTCATTTGTCACCATCCATACCGTCTCATTTCCTTCGAATGGACTTTTCAGACGATAAAATGTTCCAAACTGTAACACTTCCCGGTATTCTTTCATAAATGTGATCTGTTCTTTTACTTCTTTGATCTCTTCTTCTGTCAATTTGTTGAGATCCAGTTCGTATCCAAAAGTTCCAAAGTATGCTACATTCGCTCTTGTATGTAATGGGGTATTGCGAAATACCTGGTGATTAGGGACAACAGACACATGGCTTCCCATACTGCTGAGCGGATAACACATAGAAGTTCCATACTGAATCTTCAGACGCTCAATTGCATCCGAATCATCACTTGTCCATCCCTGTGGTGCATAATACAGCATTCCCGGGTCAAATCTTCCGCCACCGCTGGCGCAGGATTCAAATAATACTTCTGGAAACTCATTTGTCAAACGTTCATACAGAGCATATACACCTAAAATATATGGAAAGTTTTTGTTTCCTTGTGAAAAATAATCTGTCTCATATACTACCTCTTTTACAATTGAATCTGTGCACTTGTTCCTTATGTTTGTTGATACAAGTATAGCGCACAAAAAAAGCATCTGTTATACCTTTTTGTTAGGATTTATATCTCAAATGTTAGGCATCAGATGCTTTTTTAACATTTTATCTATTCTTTTATCTAAGAAAAAAATACAATATTAACATGAATATCATGAATATAATATTGGAGGCTGTGAATATACCCAAATACTTCCCTCTCAGATTCCTGTTTTCTTTTGCAATATATTTGAAACTTATAAGGCTTGCCATGGATGCAATCAGAGTGCCGAGACCTCCAATATTGGTTCCGACAATTAAAGCCCGGTAATTATCTGTAAAGCCGGATAAAAGAAGCGCAGCGGGAACATTGCTCATAATCTGACTGGCAAGAACAGCAGTAAGTGTTTCCCTTCCTGCCATGATTGTTTCAAGAAAACTGCTGAATTGCGGAATCCTTCCAAGGTTGCCGATAAAAATAAATAATGCGATAAAGGTGGCAAGCAGGGAGTAATCCACCCTGCTTATATTTTCCCTGTTTCTTAGCAGCATATATATAAGAACCAATACAAGAGGAATCTGGTATGGAATGATACGTGCAACAGTGAGCAGGCAGATTGTAAATAAGATCAGGTAAGCGGCCAGGTATTCCATGTTAAGTTCTTTTCTGTCAGAGAATCCCAAAAGAGTTTTATCTTTTTCGGAACCGCATACGTGAGGTGCTTTGGCAGCGGCTACCTGTATCCATATCAGAAGAAGGATAAGTGCTGTGGCGGAATAGGGAAGCATCAGGGTTATTAATTCTGCCGCGGACATCCCTGCTCTGGCATATAGATAAAGGTTCTGCGGATTTCCGATTGGTGTGAGCATGCTTCCGAGATTAGCAGCGATTGTCTGCATGGCTACTATTTTAAGAAGCCAGTAATTACCCAGTTCCTTTGGCAGTTTATGCACAATGATCAGTGCAAAAGGAACAAAAGTAATCAATGCCACATCATTGGTGATCACCATTGACAGGAAGAAACATAAGAGTACCAACAGCCTGATCACACCCACAGTTCCTGATGTTCCCATCAGCAATTTTTGGGCAAGTATATCAAAAACACCAACAGCCTTCAAACCAGCTACAATTGCCATCAAACAGAAGAGGAGCCCGAGAGTCCTGAAATCGATATAAGTAAAATAAGCCTTATCCGGTCTGACCCAGAACATAGAAAGAAGCGCCAGGATCACTGCAATTGACAAAACAGTTTCTTTCCTGAAAAAAACATATAATTTTTGTAACATAATATTTCCTTTCCGGTCTGATACGACCCCATATAAGTATATCACAGAAACATCCAGAATAAGAAGAGTCAATATTTTGGTCGTCTCGTTTTTCTTTTATGCAGCTGGAAGGAATTTCGATTCCTTCATAGCTATATTGGGGATGTTTGGTTCTGTCAATAATCATTTTCGGATAAGAATCTCGAATCTGAAGCAGAGCATGGGAGTACTTGTTGCTCTTTTATCAAATTTTGTGTATATTATAGTACTGGTAGTGGGATACGTAGCGTGCAGGTGTTTGAGGCACTTTAGCGATCTGCGATGATGAACCCAGGGCTGTACTCTGTACGGTGCAGGAAACTGCGGTTGTAAGACAGTGTAGATTATAGATAGCAGAATAAATTATAGATAGAAAGGAGTTTCAGGATTAAATATGGCAGAAATAAAGAACTCGGAATCAGATATGAGCACTCAGCAGAAAGCTGAGCTGGACAAAGAGAAAAGAAAAGAAGAGAAGAAAGAGGCAAAAAGAGCAAAAAGGCAGCACTACAGGGAACTGAATGAGCCACCAAAACTCACCGTGCTTGAGGAAGTGGGAAATGCAGTCACCCATGGAATAGGAGCAGGACTTGCCATAGCCGGCTTTGTCCTTCTTCTCCTGAAGTCAGACACAGGGCTCAAAGTGATGGCATCGTGTTTTTATGGAATATCACTGATATTGATGTTTCTTATGAGCTGCCTGTATCACTCATACAAATCCGGGCTAGCAGTCAAGCGTATCTGGAGAAGATTTGACTATTCCTCGATATATCTGCTGATAGGCGGAACATTTGCTCCGATGTACCTTGTGTACTGGGAAAATGTGCTTGGAATAGTGTTGTTCTGTGTGCAGTGGGCGCTCATCATAGCGGGGATCACCATCATATGTGTGTTCGGACCAGGCAGGTTCCGACCGATACACTATACGCTGTACTTCGTCATCGGATGGAGCGCCATCATGTTCATTCCAGACTGGTTCAGAAATGACAAGCCGCTTTTGGGGTGGATCGTGGGCGGTGGTATTGTCTATACGCTCGGCATGATTCCATTTGTGAAGGACACCAAGGGGATGCACTTTATCTGGCATATCTTTGTGATGCTGGGGGCTGCGCTGCATTGGTTTGGAATGTACCTTTATGTGTATTAATAAAAGATAGATAAAAATGGGCCTATTTTCACAGTCCATTTTTCTGTTGCTAGTAGTTGATTACAGACATAAACAATGGTATCCTTTAGTCAGTTATAAACATGATGAGTAAATATTATAAATGCGAGGAGAAAATGTTATGGATAGAGTAGAGAAAATGCTTGGAAGAATGAAAGCAAGTAAATTATACAGATGTGTGGATTGGGATCCGGAGGGTAAGGCGAAGGATCTGGTAGATAAGTTCAACAGTGCTTCGAGGTCTGAGACTATGACAAGAACCGGAGAATATCTTGGAAAATTATTTGCACACATGGGAAAGGAGTGTTATATAGAGCCACCTTTTTATTGTGACTATGGAACCAATATACACGTGGGAGATTATTTCTATGCAAATACAGGGCTGATAGTTCTGGATCAGTGTGATGTCATCATTGGAGATCATGCATTTCTGGGACCAAGGGTCAATATATACTGTGCATGTCATCCGATAGATGCGATGATCAGAAATACCGGTGTGGAGCTTGGCAAGCCGGTTACAATAGGCGATAATGTATGGATCGGTGGCAATACGGTCATCAATCCGGGGGTGACCATAGGTTCAAATGTTGTCATAGGCTCAGGGTCGGTTGTCACAAAGGATATTCCGGATAGTGTGATAGCGGCAGGAAATCCATGTAAAGTCATAAGAATGATAACAAATAAAGATAAGGAATATTGGCTTAAGCAGCTAGAGGAATTTGAGGCAGACACAGGTGAGCAGGTAAAGCTGGAGCAGGACTGATTCAACATTGCTGCTGTGAGTTGAGATTCCAAAGCGTTTTTCTATACCACACATCCTAATGAAGATCCAATAAAAGTTATAAAAAGGATGAAACAGACTGATAACTTTAAGTTCGACGAGGCAAATGTTATGAATGAATTAGTATATAGAAATCTATCCGAAGATGAAAAACGACAAATATGTGCATGGAAATATGGCGGAGAATACGATTTGTATAATCTTCCTTCTTATGAAGAAATGCAAGTTCGACAGATAGGATTCATGAATCCCCAAAGGGAAAAAAATTATTATGGTTTTTGGGATGAAAGCATATTGGTAGGATTTGTCAATATATTGGAGGAAAAAGAAGAGATATTTATCGGAATAGGCGTAAATCCTGATTTGTGTAATAAACATTATGGTCAACGAATGCTCTCGATTACTTATGAGATTTCAAAAAAGTTATATCCTAACAAGCCGTTGTATCTGGAAGTTCGTACATGGAATATCAGAGCGATAAAATGCTATCAAAAAGCAGGATTTAGGATCGATGGACAAGCTTATGAGTTGACAACAGGAATTGGTACTGGAACATTCTATCGAATGATAAGAGAATAGGAAACAGCACATGAAATATGATAAGGTAGTGGAAGCAATTTTCATAGAACGTCCAAATCGTTTTATTGCGCGGGTAAAGATTGACGGAGCGGAAGAGGTAGAATTGGTTCATGTAAAGAATACGGGCCGTTGTCGTGAATTACTGCTGCCAGGGGCGGAAGTGATTTTGGAAGATTGCATAGAAAAGAATCCAAATCGAAAGACACGTTATGATATGATTGTATTAAACCAGAGTATGCCTTTGGAAACAGCCGGATGGATTTCTATATGGAAAAAGGAAAGCAAAAATATCTAATGGAAGTCAAAGGCTGCACCCTTGAGATAGACGGAGTTGGATATTTTCCGGATGCCCCGACGGAAAGAGGAGTTAAGCATTTACGGGAACTTGCAGCTGCGTGCGGACAAGGATATAAATGCTTGATTGCATTTGTGATTCAAATGGAGGAAATCAGTGAAGTCAGGCCGAATACGGCAATGCATCCCGAATTTGGCATTGCACTGGAAGAGGCAAAGGACGCAGGTGTTGAGGTGCTTTCCCTGAAATGTCATGTTGGGATGGATAGGTTGGAAATCATAGGATAAAATGAGCCTTGAGGGCAAGGCTCTAAGGGAGAGAGAAATCTATGATACGAGAAATTGAGAATAGAAGAAGTATAAGAAAATATAAGCCAGATGAGAGCGAAAGAAAAAGATAAACTGGTTGACAGGAATTGTTGCGGTTGGCTTTGCCGACGAAGCTCCGGACAAAAGACCGAGGAAACCATTCGAAGAAATCGTTGAGTACAGATAGGTAAATCGTTAAGGAAAGAATCGAAGGTGGTGCAAACGAAAAAGCAGTATTGAGACTTTTCATTAACTGCCCTTTCGTTTGCATCAATTTCGATTTTTTCTGGTTGAACAAAGCGCGTCAACTTTATATGGACTTTTAATTCTGACACTCTATTTATAATAGCATAGCGTGTACACATAGAAACACATAGAATTTATAATTCAGTCCTGTATTATGACACCAGAAATAAGCCTCCCTAAGGAAGCTAAAAAAATATACAGTTATGATACGTTAACAGAGCATATGTGGTTTTGGTTTTATAAAATGTTGTTCTGTAGGCAGAGGAATAATCTTACCACCACAGGAAGAGCACTTGCATATATCTTTATTATAAAGAAGACGGATAATGGCAGGTGCATCCATATCTTTCAGCTTGGAAATATATTTTTTGCAGCCAAGGATGTTTCTGCATAGGGTAATCTTTTTCTTCTTATTTCTGGATGAAAGAAGACCATAGTGCCTGATACGTACAAAACGTTTTGGAGGAACATGCATTAAAAATCGACGGATAAATTCCTCGCCGGATATGGTAATCTCTTTCCAAAGCCCTTGGTTTTTGTAATCTTTAGCAGAAAATGTAACTGTAGATTCTGTCATGTCTTTGATACGGTAGTTGCTGATAGCAATCCGGTGGGTGTATTTTCCAAGGTATCTGATGACAGATTCGGCACCGTCAAATGGTTTCTTGCAATAAGGAATCCATTCCTTTGCATAGCAGGTATTTAACAATTCCTTAAAAGTATAGTAGTTTTTGTAAGGTGCAGCCGATCCATGAAATTCAAGCCTGTCATTTTCCCAGAGCTGCTTAAGTTCAGCCATGTATTTTCCACGAAACGTTTTTGAGATTACCTTAATCGGAAGGAAAAAATCTTTCCCATTGTCTTTCCAATGATTTTTCACATCCAGCCCTCCACCAAGAACAATCGCATGGATATGAGGATGAAAATTCATGGTACTTCCCCATGTATGGAGGATACAGATATAGCCGATATCAGTCCCAAGATATTTATTATCAGCAGCAAGTTCACTGAGAGTATCTGAAGCCGCATGATAAAGAGCAGTATATAAGAATTTCTGGTTGCTGTAGATAATGGGATTGAGTTCTTCCGGAACTGTAAAAACCACATGGAAATAAGGAGCATCTAAGATATCCTCACGCCGTGCATCTACCCACTTTTCCTTTGGAAACTCCTGACACATAGGACAGCATCTGTCACGGCAGGAGTTATAGTGGACTGACATGCAGCCGCAGTCCTCGCATACGCTTACATTCACACCAAAGGCACCGGTTTTGCAATTCATGATGTGATAAGCGGCCTTTCGCTGAGCGGGAGAAATACTATGTGTGGATTCAAAAGATGGATAAAAACGATGAAAAACATCCTGAATCGTACAATCCTTACTCATGATTCACCACCTTCCGGGTTGTCGAACGGGCTGCGGATCCCAAGAAGTGTCTTGTTGCTCACATGAAGGTAAACATCTGTAGAGCGAGGATCAACATGTCCCAGAAGTGACTGGATATATTTTATATCTGTGCCACTTTCGAATAAGTGGCTGGCAAAACTATGACGGCACGCATGAGAGGAAACATGACGGGTAATGCCGGCGAGTTTAGCACTTTTCTTAAAGAACTGGTTAACACCGGTTATATCAAGATATCCACCGGTCCAGGAACTTGGAAAAAGGATATCTTTAGGGCGACCACATTTGTACCAATACTCAGTGAGAAGGTCTAAATTTTTTTGAGACAGAATCGTATACCTGTCAATTCTGCCTTTGGTTTCACGAACATGAATTGTCATGTTGGTACGGGAAATGTCATCATAATGGAGATGAACGACCTCCGATACACGTAATCCAGAAGAATACATAGTTGCAATAATCGCTTTATGTTTCAGATTCGGAGTGGCATCAATGATTGCATTTATTTCATCGCGGGACAGAACAGCAGGAAGATTGCGCTCTCTTTTCATAGCTGGAACAGTGTCATCATCCCAGACAGTCTTCAGCACCTTTTTATATAAGAACTTTATTGCAGACCGATAGTGATTGTGAGTTTCAGGAGACCTTCCTTCCAGACGTTTGGCTGTAAGAAAACTTTCCGCATCTTCAAGCGTAAGATCAGAAACGTTTTTTCCAATCCAACGAAGGAAGTAACTGACATCAGAGCAATACAGTTGAATAGTTCTTTCACGCAGGTTACGTTTTTCCGCTTCATTGCGGATAGATTCAAAAATATCTTTATACATAATAAAACCTCCAGAATAAGTAGTGTTAATAATTACATCTACCTATTCGGAGGTGCATTAGCGTCATAATTCCGATTGCGGAAGAGACTGGAAAATGTTATTCTTATCATAGGCAGTGGAGCTTTCTTAGTTCAGTTGTTTCGTGTGGTAACTTAACAATAACGGATTATGAAAAGTAATTCCACTGCTTTTTAATAAAAATAAAACTGCGCCACAGCCTTGGCAGGCCATCGCGCAGCGATTTTGTTCAATCGAGATTTAAGCAAGAGATGATTTGCAATAATGGAGGTTACTTATGAGTCTATTTGATGTATTGAGTAAGGGTTTCTGTTCAAAAAAAAGGGAATCAAATGAAATATTATCACAAGAAGAGTATAAAGATAAGTTTTTACATGGTGATGAATATATTAAAAGAGAACTTTATGACGAATACATATCTCGAAGGTTGTCAGAAGAATTCGGGTTGAAATATAATGAAAAGATAAAAAAATGGCACTCTGAATGGAGTGCTAATCGGCGTTTTGTGGTCGAATTATGTTATCCAAGAGGAAATCACATATACTTGCGCTGGGGATATAATTATGATTTTATCCCTGATATCAATAGTAAAAATAAGTTGACATGGCATCGGACAGAAAGTTCTGTAAAAATACACATTGCTGATGCTTGGTATAATCACATAGAGGATGAAAGAGAACAAGACTGTGGATATACAAAGGAAGAATTTTATAATCCAAGGAAATGTACAAGTTTTCAATATCAAATACCTACCTACACGTCCGATATAGAATTTGCATTGGAATATATAAAAAATGTGATAGATAAAAATATTCCACTGATAAGAGAGTGGATAAATAATGTACAAACAGTTGATGATGCCATTACTGTTCTTAATCAGAGGATAGTAACTTTACCACATATATATGTTCCGTATATGTGTCATATCAGAGCGTTTTTATATGCAAAGAATAACGATATAGATAATGCAATCGAATCTATTAAACAAGGTTATGAAAATAGCGAGATACCACAAGTTATAATTGATAAATTGGTTCAGATTGCTAATGGGTAAGAAAGAGACAAATTCCAGTTTTGATTTGACTTAATTCATAACATTTATTAACTGTTATATCTTATCCTCGTGAAGTCCGCAACCCCTTGAAAATGCTAAATTTGTAGCGAGTGAGTTTGCCCTTACGCTTTCCCTTGTGTTATATCCTTTTCCCTCATGTTACGAATGCTCACAAGGGCAAAATTAAGGGAAAGAAAATCCAGTAACAAATTATAACATGAAATGAAAATGGCAGGAAGAACGGATTGAAATGCTTTCAAAACTTTTAGAAAATTAAGGAAAGGACAGATAAGATATGAGATTGATTTATGCAAGATATAATCCGCAATGTAATAGCATAGATGTAACCACGTTTGAAAATGTAGTGCTTAGAATTGATTGCAATAAGGCAGAGGAAGGATTGAGAACTACTCCCGGCTCCCAGTGTTCGTTGAATGCTTTGGCTATTGATAATCCATTAGAATATGCAAGATTATACTTGGATGGAGAAATGCAAGTATGGGTTGATGCAGAGGATCGTTTAGATACGTGGTGATTTTGCTAATATAATATCATGATAGAGGTCTAGTACTAAAAATTCCAGAAAAATATATAGAACGTACGGTTATTCCATAATAAGAGGCAGGAATCTTAAGTTTCTAGATGTTTGAATTTTGCCTTAAGGTAAATAGAGAGGACACATTGATTTTTCAGTGTATCCCCTCTATTTAAAATTATTTTTAAATAGTTCTTGCACAAAAACAAATAGCATGCTAAAATCTATTTAAAGAAAGTTTTAAATAGGTAAAAGATATGGGAGAAACTAACATTTTTAAAGTATTGGCAGATAGCCAGCGAAGAGACATTCTTATTATGTTGAGAAATGAACGATTAAATGCCGGAGAGATTGCTGAAAAATTACAGATTACACCGGCTGCTCTTTCTTATCATTTAAAATTACTTAAAAACGCAGACTTGATATCTGAATATAAAGAGAAAAACTTTGTTTATTATGAAATCAACACTACGGTTTTCGATGAATTAATTATATGGGTTAACCAGTTTGGAGGAAAAAAAGTATGAAAAAAATAATGTGGATAGTAGCAATGATACCAGTTGTAGTTACAAGTGTTGTACTACAGTTTATGCCTGATATTATACCTATGCATCATGACTTGGAGGGAAACACTGACAGATGGGGAAGTAAAACAGAAAGCTTTATTTTTCCGGTAATTATTTTGTTTATTACACTGTTTTGGCACTTGCTAATCTATGTGTTTGAGAAAAAATCAAAAAATGCAAATACAGAAAAGGAACAGATGGAAGCAAAATCTTCTGCAAAGGTATTATGTGTTGTAGGAATTTCGCAAGCAATCATGTTCGGGATTATGCATTATTTTATTCTTTATTCTTCTTGGATACAGGCAAATGCAGGTGGTGAACATGCGGTTATTGACATTGCAAAAGTTTCATGTATTTTGTGTGGTATTATATTTATTGTATTAGGAAATTTTATGACAAAGGCAAAACGAAATGCAGTAGTGGGAGTTCGAACCGTTTGGAGTATGCACAATGATAATACATGGAGAAAGAGTAACCGCTTTGGTGCAATATGTATTATTATTACGGGGTTATTGACTATCATTACAACCGTATTTACAAGTGGGATGACTGGCACAATCTTTATGTTGATTTATTTATTATTAGCAACAATTGTAACTGTGGTATACTCAAAAAAGATATATGATAAGGAAATAAAAAAATAATTTGTATCTTTATGCGAGAGGGTGAAATTCCAGTCTTTTACGGAGAGATAACAAACGAAGGGAGGCAATTGCCTCCCTTCGTTTGTTATCTACTCCTTCCATGGTTTGGTGGAGAATATGGTCTTGTTAACTCTCGCTCCTTTATGTCCTGTTTCTTAGATATAAGCCTATCGTGTAGAGACTGTGGCTTTTCTCCATACCGTTGTTTCCAATTCTTAAGGCTGTCCTGATAATCCCCATAAGCTGTCTCTGACTTATGAAATGCTTTGTAGAAGGCTTCCGCATTCTGATACCCGTATTCCTTTACGATATGGGATAATCGGGCTTTCATTCGGGAAATACGTTCCTCCAATCCGGCTATCTCTGTTGAAAGTTCGGAACGCCTTTTTGCTTTGAAGATACCTTTGCTGTCGGACAGTTCAATTTCAAGGTCACTTCGCTGTTTCTCGAGTGCAAAAATTGCTTTATTCTGTTCTTGCAGCTTTTGATAAATTTCGCATAAGTGCTTGTAAGAAACTGCTTCCGGTGATGGCTGTGGTCTTGGCGGTATGGCAGGCTTTGGTGTATCTGTCTGCTTTCTGCTTTCTTCTGGTACAGCTTTCTGCTCTTTGAAATCTGTGTTCTCCGGTCTTGCTTCAAGCTCTTTGGAAATTACTTTATCTGCAAGCTCCAGAGTTTTGAGAAATACTTTGGAGATTAACAGTTCTAATACTGCAATGGCAGTACCGATAATGGAAGATAACAGATTCGGTCTGTTTCCGTAAAGCCATACGGATTCCACAATCTTGTCCGTTATCCGTTCCTTTTTTATCTGCATGATTTCTGACTTGGAAACACCCGTTACAATCGCTCTGTCAACAGTCTGATTCCACAAGGTGCGTTTACTGTTGTCTGCCTCAATCTCGGTGGCTTTCGGATTGTTCTTACCAATCTTTTTGGTGGCAAGATACATACCGCCACGCTCAAAAACTTCTAACCGCTGGCTTTTATCCCACACATACTGATTGATAAGATTGGTATAATCCTGCTTGACGGTATCAAGGAAATTTTCAGCCTTGAAGTGTTTATCCTTAATGGAGAAAATCTGTCTTTCGTATACCTCACCTTTGTGAATCACCTTACACCTTTTACGGATATTTCCTTCTTCATCAAGTATCTCTTTCTTGGTGCGTACATGATTTCCCTTTTCGTCATAGAACATATTGCGGGTGGCAACCTTTTCTATGGGCTGTTCCAAGAGTGTACGCTCCGAAAAAATGAGATGGATGTGATAGTTGGTTTTCCGCTTATTGTGATGCAGGGCTGCGATACAGTCCGTTCCGTAAGTCTGTCTGAAATGGTCTGTAAATATCTGCAACAGTCTGTCTGGAGGATACTCCGTAAAAGATTCCGGCAGGGCTATGATCAATTCCCTTGCCTCAATACATTTCCCCTCCGTACCGTTTTTTTAAAATTCTGCCTGATTATATTTTGCAAGGTCAGTCCAAAAATTACGGTCTGTGGTTTCATATACCGCATACAGATTTTCCTGCTTCTTTGGGCTTGAAATATAATAAATTCTTCCCCGGACATTGTGGAGCTTCGTCATCTGAATAAATGAATTTCTTGGCATGTGCTTCCTCCTTTCCGTATCTGCCAAGTACAAAGCTGCAAGAAATGAGGATGGGAAACTTTCTAATGTGAAAGTGAGTAGGCTACATAGGTAGCCTGTCTACGAACATATCCGCCTGTCGGCGAAAAGCTCCCAGCAGGGCGAAATACACAGAGTACAAATCGTAAGATTTGTGCGAGGGGTGTATTTCGCTCTCAAACGCCGAGGGCTTGTATAAAAAAGTTTCTTCCCCACTTCTTAAATTTCCGGTTGTATCTTAGAGGAAGCACATGGTATAATCTATTTGCGTGTAGGTATATCATGGCTTCGGTCAGATACATACCTTAGGGATGGTCTTAGGACTGTCCCTATTTAATTTGTCACATTTCTTGTGACAGCTCTGACATTTCCTTTGTCCCTTAAGTCCCTGCCTTCATTGGCGGTCATGAACTTTTCAAGCATATCCGTTTTGATAAGGACTTTCCGTCCTACCTTCAATACCGGAAGCTTTTTCCATTCTACCAGTTTCCGCAGGGTATTTCTGCCGATACCCGTATAGTCGGCAGCTTCCTCAATGGACAGTGCAATCTTCACTTCTGTCATTAAAACACCTCCTCTTGAATTGCATAATGCAATTTTGTAACTATGCCTACTATATAACTTTTATATCTTCTTGTCAAGCGTTACGAAATTTTAAAAGTAATTATTAACTTGCATATTGCAATGCTACTTTTACTGTGTTATACTTTAGCCATACCGAAAAAGGAGGCGTATCAGAATGAAAGATAAAGAATTACGCAAGTTAATCGGTAGCAGGGCAAAACAACGCAGACTGGAATTAGGTGTCAACCAGCCTTATATAGCAGAAAAGATGGGAGTTACCGCTTCCACCATACAGCGGTATGAGGCAGGAACGATTGACAACACCAAGAAGCTTGTTCTGGATGGTCTGTCGGAAGCACTTCATGTATCAGTGGAGTGGCTGAAGGGCGAGACGGAAGAAATGACAAGTGATGTTACGGATAAAAGGGAATTACAGATTCGTGATACCATGACTTCCATTCTCTCCAAACTGCCTTATGATATGAAGGCAGACGAAGCGGATTTTTCCAAAGATTTACTGCTGCTGATGTTGAAGGAATACGAATTATTCGTTGATTCCTTTCAATATGCCTGTAAGAATTTTAAAGGGAATACGGAAGATGCCACAATTGCAAAAGTAATGGGGTTTGAATCCAATCAGGAATATAATGAGATTATGTTCCTTAGGGAAATCACCCATACGGTAAACGCACTGAACGACATGGGCGACATTGTAAGGCTCTATTCCAAGAATCCCGAAACGGCAGCCGTAAGGCTTGCAAATCTTCTTTCAGAGAAAGACTCCGAACCGGTATAGATTAGACAACCGGAGTTATGATATACTTACACGCAGAAAGCATTTCATCAGTTCCGATTGTCGATATCGAAAGGAGTAACGATTATGGCAAAAGGTTCTGTAAGAAAGAAAGGCAAGAAATGGTACTACCGCTTCTATGTGGAAGATGCAAGCGGTAATCTGGTGCAGAAGGAATTTGCAGGTACGGAAAACAAAAGCGAGACGGAAAAGCTGTTGAGGCAGGCAATGGAGGATTATGAAGCCAAGCGGTTTGTTGCAAAGGCTGAAAACATCACACTCGGAGAGTTGCTTGACCTGTGGGCTGAGGAAGAATTAAAGACAGGCACATTGAGTAATGGAACGGTTGGCAATTATCTTCAGACAATTGGGAGAATCAAACAACACCCTATCAGCAAAAGGAAACTGAAAACGGTGACTTCGGTACACCTGCAGGAGTTTATGGATTTGCTCTCATTTGGAGGCACTGTGGGAGATTTTATATCAAAAGGATATTCCATTGATTATGTAAGGTCATTTTCAGCAGTATTGCAACAGTCATTCCGGTTTGCGGTATTTCCGAAACAGTTTATTACCTTCAATCCAATGCAGTATGTGGTGATGAGGCATAAAAAGGAAGAAACAGATTTGTTTGCGGATGAAACAGCCACAGACAGAGACAAGGTTAAACCGCTTTCCTTTGAAATGTACCGGAAACTGATTGAACAGCTTGGAAAACGAAGTGGGGATGCGATTCTTCCGGTTCAGATAGCATACTTTACAGGTCTCAGACTTGGAGAGGTAGCAGGTCTGACATGGCAGGATATCAACCTTGAAGAACAGTATCTCACTGTACGCAGGAGCATCCGCTACAATGGTGCTACCCATAAGCACGAAATCGGTCCGACAAAGTGGAAAAAGATCAGGGTTGTTGACTTTGGCGATACCCTCGCAGATATTTTGAGGAATGCAAAAAAGGAACAGCACAAAAACCGTTTTCAGTATGGGGAACTCTACCAGCGGAATTTTTACAGAGAAGTAATGGAAAAGAATCGGGTGCATTACGAGTATTATCATTTGGGAATGACAGAGAATGTGCCGGAAGATTACACCGAAATCTTCTTTGTATGCTTAAGGGAGGATGGTTGTCTGGAACTTCCGGCAACCATAGAAACAGCCTGCCGGACAGCAGGAAGAAAAGTACCGGAGCTTGAAGGTTTCCATTTCCACACACTGAGGCATACCTACACGACAAACCTCTTATCCAACGGGGCTCAGCCTAAGGATGTGCAGGAACTGTTAGGACACTCAGACGTGAGTACCACCATGAATGTCTATGCCCATGCTACAAGGGAAGCAAAGCGGACTTCCGCAAGACTTCTTGATAAAGTGGCAGGCAACGATTAAACAACTGAATAATGAATTTTCCCTTGTAATTATCCCATAAGGGCAAAAACAAGGGAAAAGGATACATATATAGAATTTTCAATGGCGGGAAGCCTTGAAAATAGGGGAAAGTTAAGAGAGTTAATAGATAAATTCTTTAGGTTACAATCGATGATGGGGTAAACGAAAAAGCAGTTTTGACATTGCAGAGAACTGCCCCTTCGTTTACACCATTTTCGATTTGACCTAATTGAACAAAGTGAGCGTCCGGGTAGCCGCAACCTATGGACTTTCAATTCTTTGTTCCTGTCCATGATTATATATGATTCTCGGTATGAAAGCTACAACATTTTATAAAAAACAGGCAAATGGGCATGACGATAAAACCTCAGAAACTGAGGCTTTTGAAAGTATTAGATGTTGCTCTTTAGCAGCGCAGTGGCATTCTCATCTGTGGCTTTCCGAGATGCCCACCACATGCCTTACACACACAAACTTTGATGCCATAAAGATGTTCCAATATTTCAGGCATTTCCATGTCACGAAGCTTTGAAAGATACTTCTTACATCCAAGTAAATTTCTGCAAAGGGTGAGCTTCTGGCTTTTAGTACGGGAACATAGCAGTCCGTAGTGCCTGATGCGGACAAAATGCCGTGGTGGTACATGCATGAGAAACCGCCGGACAAACTCTACACCCGAAATAGTCAGTTCCTTCCACTGTCCCTCATTACGGTAATCCTTTACCAAGAATGTAACGGTATCATCATCCATACGGACGATGCGGTGATTGCTGACGGCAATGCGATGAGTATACTTACCAAGGTATTTAATTACTGTTTGAGCACCATTGAATGTCTTTTTACAATGAGGAATCCAGTCCATACCATAACAGGAATCTAAAAGCTCCTTGAACGTATAATGGTTGCGGAATTTTTCTGCAGTACCCTGAAATACCAGCTTATCCTCTTCCCACAGCCTCTTTAGTTCCTCCAGATATTTTCCGCGGAACATTTTGGAGATGACCCGGATGGGAAGAAAGAAATTTTCACCATTGTCCTTCCACTGGTTGTTGGAAGCCAGTCCTCCCCCCAGCAGGATGGTATGAATGTGGGGATGAAAGTTCATTTCAGAACCCCATGTATGTAAAATGCAGATGTATCCCACCTTTGCGCCGAGATGTTTTGGGTCGGCAGTCAGTTCGCTGATTGTGGAAGAAGCTGCATGGTATAAGGCATCATAAAGAAGTCTCTGGTTGCTGTAAATGACAGGGTTTAAAATATCAGGAACCGTAAAAACCAGATGGAAATAAGGAGCATCAAGGACATCCTCTCTGCGTGCATCCATCCACATTTCTTTCGGAACAGCCTGACACATTGGGCAGCAACGGTTACGGCAGGAATTGTAATGAATCTGTACGAAGCCACAATCCTCACATACACATACATTTGCACCATAGGCACCGGTCTTGCAGTTCATGATGTTATGTGCAACCTTTGCCTGTACAGGGGAAGGTGAATATTGATCAAGGTATGCCGGATAAAAACGATGAAAAATATCCTGTACTGTGGGCTTATCCATTGGCTGTACCATCCTTTCTGTCAAAAGGACTGCGGATGCCCATAATGGATTTGTTGCTGACATGAAGATAAACTTCTGTGGATTTCGGATCGCGGTGTCCAAGCAATGCCTGAATATTCCGCTGTTCCACTCCCTGCTCCATAAGGTGGGTGGCAAAACTGTGACGGAGGCAGTGAGGAGTAACACCGGATAACCCGGCAGCCGATGCAGAACGTCGGATAACCTGTTCCAGTGTACTTACGGTAAGATACTGCCCTGTAAACTGATTCGGAAACAGAATGCCCTTTGGTCTGCCTTTCCGGAACCAGTATTCCGTAAGAAGTGCAAGGTTTCTTTCAGACAGAATGGTATAACGGTCCATCCGGTTCTTGGTATCCCGGACATGAATCTGCATGTTTGTGCGGGAAATATCATCATAATGAAGATGAATCACTTCCGAGACACGCATTCCGGAAGAATACATTGTGGCGAACATGGCTTTATATTTCAGGTCATCCGTAGCATCAAGAAGCCGGTCAATTTCATCAGTAGAAAGTACGGTTGGGAGTTTGTGCTCTATTATCATGCGTGGAACAGTGATATCATCCCACAGAACGTGAAGTACATTCCGATAGAAAAAACGGATGGCTGAATTATAAAGGTTGAGGGTGGTCGCTTTCAGACCATTGTCCTTCTTGGCAAGAAGAAAGTCCCTGACATCCTGACAGGTAAGCTCTTCCGGGTGCTTTTCCATGTAATTAAGGAAATAAGAAACATAGTTTTTGTAGCAGTTAATGGAACGCTCTTTAAGGTTACGGATTTTTCCAGCTTCCTCAAGCTGTAGTAAATATTTTTCGTACATAATAATTCCTCCATGTAAAGTCAGTAATTTCGGGTATCACTGCTTACATGGAGGTGCATTGGAATAATAAAACCGCTTGCTAAAAGAACGGTTAGGTGTTAATCTTTTCATAGGCAGTGGTAATGTCGATCCTGTTTGATTGTTGGTTGTGGTGACTTAACAATACTACTATTAGGACTTGGTTTCCACTGCTTTTTATTTAGGAAAAGAAAAACTGCGTCACAGCCTTGGCAGGCCATCGCGCAGCGATTTTGTTCAATTCCAGTTTGCAGAACTGACTCAAAAGAGCTCGAATGAACTCTTTTTCCTTTTTTATAATAGTATCATTATGGTATAATAGAGACATTAGAATCGGAATTTGTCTAACTGACACATTAGAAAGGATTGTATATGAGCGAATTGATTAAGGCTGATAATGAATATAAAGAGTGGATTGCCGGAATATCCACTGATTTTAGAAAAAGCCAAATCAGGGCTTCTATGAAGATAAATGATGAGATGCTGAGATTTTATTGGAAACTTGGTAAGGGCATTTCATCTATGAGCGAACAGTTCGGGTATGGAACGGGATTCTATAAAACGGTGAGTGACGATTTGAAATCCATTTTGCCAGATGTGAAATCATTTTCTCCAACTAATTTGAAATATATGAGATATTTTTATGAGATGTATCCTGACGCAGTGATTTGTCCTCAGGTTGAGGACGAATTGATTACAGATGCAAATCGTCCCCAAGTTGGGGATAATTTACAAATCATTTTTAGAATTCCATGGGGACATAACAAAATAATACTTGATAAATGCAAAGGGAATTCTGCAAAGGCATTGTTTTATATCAGAAAGACTATTGAAAACAATTGGTCAAGAGATGTTTTACTAAACTTCTTAGGAACGGATTTATATGAACGTCAAGGCAAAGCAATAACTAACTTTACTAACACACTTCCGATAGAACAGAGCGATTTAGCACAAGCAATTACGAAGGATCCATATAATTTTGATTTTTTGACTTTGCGTGAAAGGTATGATGAAAAGGAACTAAAGGATGCACTTATAGAGAAAGTTAATAATTTTCTTATGGAGTTAGGTACTGGCTTTGCTTATATGGGCAGGGAAGTGAGAATTGAGGTAGGAGATACTGAAAAATTTATAGACATGTTATTTTACAATACTCAAAGGCATTGTTATGTTGTTGTAGAAATAAAGACAGGAAAATTTGATTCTTCTTATGCAGGTCAATTGGGAACTTATGTTGTGGCTGTTAATCATCAGATGAAAACAGAAGCTGATAATCCTACTTTGGGACTTCTGATTTGTAAAGATATGGATAAAGTAGAAGCCCAATATGCATTAGAATCTACTAGCCAGCCACTTGGTATTTCTAGTTATGAGTTATCAAAACTTATACCAGAAGAGTTCAGAGGTAGTATGCCTACTATTGAAGAAATTGAGGCCGAATTAAATGAATAATCAATTCATACAAAGAGTAATATTCGATTGGAATAGAATTGATAACGATAGTTATTTAAAGGGAATCGAGGCTTTTAAGGGAATTGAAAAACTTGATTTCAATAAACCAATCACATTTTTTGTTGGAGAAAATGGCAGTGGTAAATCAACTTTGTTGGAAGCACTTGCCGTAGCACATGGTTTTAATCCTGAGGGAGGAACAAAGAATTATGTTTTTTCTACGCATGATACACATTCAGAGTTGTGTGATGCGATAAGAATTGCCAAAGGCTATCGGAAGGAAAAGTGGGGATATTTTCTTAGGGCAGAAAGCTTTTATAATGTTGCAACACAGGAAGAAGAATATGCAGATATTACACATCCTTCCGCTAAATATCATGAAAAATCACATGGAGAGAGTTTTCTCGCATTAGCGCAGAATAATATGAATCCAAATGGCTTGTATCTTTTTGACGAGCCGGAAGCTGCATTATCACCACAGAGACAGCTTACATTGTTAATGCAAATATACAGATGTGCAAAAGAGGGAGCACAGTTTATTATAGTTACGCATTCGCCGATTTTGTTAGGAATACCAGATGCAGATATCTATTGTTTTGATAATGGATGCATACATCTGTGCGAATATGAGGATACAGAGAGTTACCAGGTAACAGAAATGTTTATAAATAATAGGCAGATGCTGTTGGATAGATTACTAACAGATTAGATAATAAAGAAATCAACAACTTCAAGTTTAACGAGGAGGTGCTTTACATGAAAAAAAGTTTATCAAGGAATTCGAATGTGGAGCCGGATTGTTAAAATGTCCCCGGTCGTATTTGATTCGATCACAAATTATATTAGAAAGCAGTTGGTAAAGGAGTAGGTTATGACATTAGAAACTGAGAGATTAATACTTCGTCCCTGGAAAGAGGATGATGCAGAGAGTTTATATAAATATGCAAAAAATCCAGAGGTTGGGCCTATAGCAGGATGGCCAGTACATACAAGTGTAGAGAATAGCAGAGAAATCATCAAAAGTGTTTTGGCAGCAGATGAAACATATGCAGTGTGTTTAAGAGAAGATAATGTTGCAATTGGAAGTATCGGATTGACTCCGCCAGCTCAGTCGCACACAAAAGCAGCTGATGATGAAATAGAAATTGGATATTGGATAGGTGTTCCATACTGGGGGCAGGGCTTGATTCCCGAAGCGGTTCGAGCTTTACAGAAGCATGCTTTTTTAGATTTGGGTTGTAGTGCTATATGGTGTGGATATTATGACGGAAATGAAAAATCAAAACGCTGTCAGGAAAAATGTGGATTCAAATATCATCATACGGAAGAAAATAAACCCTGTGCACTTATGGGAGATGTTAGAACGGAGCATTTTACTTATCTTACAAAAGAACAGTGGTCTGATAGTCAGGATAAAGTAAATTTTATGGAGGTATAGAACTGTGAAAAAACACCATATTGAATATGTTGAAGTTGTGGGTGTAGATGGTGGATCTTGCTCTTATTTGTATCCCTCTGTATAACGAAATGTTCAGAGGCTGCTTTACAGTGGTGGAAAGAAAAATATCAAAAAATTGATGATTAATGGTGAGATTGTGATAGAATGGAAAAAAGAGAAAAGCACACCTATTGTTTTGACCGTGGGTGAGCATGGATGCGGAAGCCATAGCTGTCATTAAGAAAAATATATAAATACGCCAGTGAAATAATACAGATTGGCGCAGTTCTCTTAGATGAAGGATTCAACAGAAAACGAGGTATTAAAGATGATAAAAATTATATCAGACAGTACATGTGATCTGTCACAGGAAGTTTTAGAAAGATACGATATAGATATTATTCCGCTTCATATTGTAAAATGAGATGAAGAACTGGAGGATGGACCGCAGATAGACATTCATGCATTGTATGAGTGGGCTGATAAAAATAAGACTACACCAAAGACTTCAGCTCCATCTATAGAAACAGCAATGAATGTAATGCGACCATATATTGATGAAGGCAGGGAGATCATATGCTTTTCCATATCAAGTGAGATGTCGACATCAATCAATGTGATCAGAATGGCGGCAGAAGAACTTGATGCGGAAGATAAAGTTACGGTGATAGATTCAAGAAATCTGTCCACAGGAATAGGCCTGCTTGTTGTTGAGGCGGCAGTTATGGCAGCAGATGGGAAATCCCGTGAGGAGATAAAAGCCGGAATTGATGAACTGATCCCGAAGGTAAGAGCAAGCTTTGTTGTAGATACACTTGTGTACCTTTACAGAGGTGGCAGATGCAATGCGGTTTCTGCGCTTATCGGAGGAGCATTGGCGCTTCATCCCATGATCGTTGTAAAGGATGGTAAAATGGATGCAAGCAGGAAATATAGAGGTAAGAGATTACATAGCCTCTCTTGGCATTTTTAAGGAAATTATAGAGACAAGAGCAGGTGGTGTGATTTCATCACATTGTGGGCCTGGCACACTCGGAGTGTTATTTATTGCAAAATAATGGAGTTTCATATGGTAAGTACTTTGAAGCTGCTCGGAAAATATAAACATTTTATAAATTATTAGCACTCGCTATTGACGAGTGCTAATAATAGGTGTATAACATAGTCAAGAACAAAGGAAAGGAACAAAAAGCAAAGGCTTTGAGTTCTTGAAACATCCCGGTTCCAAAGAAACAGGTTGACACAGATTTTATAGATTAAGAAGGAGAGATGACTTATGTTGATGCCTAGTATTTTTGGAGAAAACTTATTTAACGATGATTGGATGGATTTTTCATTTCCTGATGTTGACAAGGTGCTTTATGGTAAACACGCAAAGAACGTTATGAAGACTGATGTCAAGGAAACAGACAATAGCTACGAAGTAGATATAGATCTTCCGGGATTCAAGAAGGATGAGATTGAGGCTAAGCTGGAGAATGGTTACTTAACTATCAGCGCAGCCAAAGGACTTGACAAGGAAGAGAAGGATGAAAAGGATGGCAAGTACATCCGCAAGGAGCGCTATTCCGGTGCTATGAGCAGGTCTTTCTATGTAGGCGATGAGCTGAAACAGGAAGATATCAAGGCAAAGTATCAGGACGGTATTCTTAAACTTTCAGTTCCGAAGAAGGAGCAAAAGAAAGTTGAGACCACAAAGCATATTGCTATTGAAGGATAAACTTAATTTAAATCATGTTATGAGAAGTCGCACAGGCCTATGGCCTGGGCGGCTTTTTAAATTAAAATTATTACAATACGGTCACAGGAATGATTTGAATATATGGAAGCTTTGGGATGCAGCATCTATGCAAGTCGCAAGAACAACGGTTCAACGGATTTACGAGATTGCCAGGAAGAAAATAGCAGATAGCTGTCATTAAGAAGAATAGAAAAAATAAAATGGTTATTCAGATAAAAGATGATCGGTTCCTTCTACAGCTTTTATTAATTTCTTTAAGACTACCTTTTCCTTGAGAGAAAGCGGAAGTTCATCAATCGGTTTTTTATCAACTGATTTTTCTAATAATAATTCCTTAAACGCAAATTCAAATCATTGTCTTCATTAGGGCATGCGGAATTTAGAAATTCATTTTACAATGAAAATCGAAAAGCGCTCGAAAGAGCTCTTCTTGTGTATAGAAAAATGGGAATAATAGAACGGTAATAATATTTGTATTTTGCCCCTCAATCCGCTATACTATAACTAAGTATAGCGGATTGATACGTTTTGTGGAGGTTCATATGGTGAGTACTTTAAAACTGCCGGTAGGAATTGATAGTTTTGAAAAAATCAGAAGGAACAACTTTTATTATATTGACAAGACAAAACTCATAGAGCAATTGGTTGAAACCGGTGGAGAGGTCACTCTTTTTACGAGGCCGCGCCGTTTCGGAAAAACTCTTAACATGAGTATGCTTAAAGCTTTTTTTGAAACCGGTGCGGATGAGTCATTGTTTGATGGCTTATATATTGCGCAAAATAAGGCACTTTGCGAAGAACATATGGGTAAATATCCGGTTATATTCCTGTCATTAAAGAGTGTGGAGGGATTGAAATACGAGGATGCCATATATCGTATTACTGAGCTTATAGGAATGGAGGCAGAAAGATTCGGCTTTTTGGAAGATAGTGAATATCTGTCAGAAAATGAAAAAAAGCGTTACAAGGCGATTATTGCATTGAAGGATGGAACGAATGCAATGGATGAAAAAGTGCTTGTATCGAGTCTGCAGATTTTATCTCAATTATTATATAAGCATTTCGGACAAAAGACTGTAATATTAATTGATGAATATGATGTTCCTCTGGATAAGGCATTCCAGAATGGTTACTATAAAGAGATGGTTTCACTCATCAGAGGGCTTTTTGGAATGGCACTAAAGACAAACGAGAGCCTGCAGTTTGCAGTTTTGACAGGATGTTTACGGATCACGAAGGAAAGCATCTTTACAGGGCTCAATAACTTTAAAGTGATGTCTATTCTGGATGCAAGATTTGATGAACAGTTTGGATTTACAGATAATGAGGTGAAGAAAATACTGGATGATTACGATTTGGCATCACATTTCGAAGAGACAAAGGAATGGTATGATGGGTATCATTTTGGTAAGGCTGATATTTATTGTCCATGGGATGTCATAAACTATGTTGATCAGTTAAAATATGACAAGACTGCAGAACCGCAGGATTTCTGGTCAAATTCAAGCGGAAATGCGATTGTCCGCAGATTTATCGACATGGCTGATGTTTCTACAAAAACGGAAATAGAGAGGCTGATAGCAGGGGAGAGTATTGAAAAGGATGTAGCTCCTGAGCTGACCTACGATGAGATATATAAGAGCATAGAAAATCTGTGGAGCGTGCTTTTTACGACAGGTTATCTGACGCACAACGGCCGCACTGAAAGCGGAAAATATTGTCTTGTAATTCCTAACAGAGAGATTAGAAATCTTTTTGTCAAAAAAATAAAAGAATGGTTTTCGGATGTTTCTAAAAGTGATGGAAAAACACTCGAAGAGCTTTGCAGTGCGTTTGTGAATGAAGATGCACAAAAGATTGAACAGATATATGGTGAGTATCTGTGGAACACAATAAGCATACGTGATACAGCAGTTGCAAAAGAGAAGAAAGAAAATTTCTACCATGGAATTTTGCTGGGACTCCTGGGTTACAAGTCAAACTGGCTTATCAAATCGAATGCTGAGTCGGGAATCGGCTATAGTGACATACTTGTGGAAGTACCGACAAACAGAACAGGAATTGTAATAGAACTCAAGTACGCTGAAGACGGTGATTTGGATGCTGCCTGTGATAAGGCATTAAAGCAGATTGAGGAAAAAGATTATGTGGCAAAGCTAAAGCAGGATGGTATGGATAACTTTATCAAGTATGGGATTGCATGCTTTAAGAAAGTGTGCAAGGTTGTGTGTTAAATAACAACTGTTGTTCCATCACGATGACTTAATTCTTATTTTGCAATGCCCTTTCATAAACATGCTCGCATTACTATTGAGAATCAGCATAAAAATCCAATACCGGCTTTTTTATCAGATTGATTACTGCCTGTATGATTCGCTTCCAGAAGACACTTCTTATTTTCATGCTCAGTTGAGAAGGCAGGCAATAACTGAAATTGGAAAAGATTATGTTATTCTTGATAATGTAAAAGGAAGTGGCCGTTATGTAGGTACTTATCTGGGACTTTTGCTTCGATGTACCTTTATGTGTATTAATAAGCATGTAGAGAGATATAGTTTCTCTCTTCTGCATAGTTCCGTAATGATTGCTGCTTGACAGTCTCCTTCAAGTTCGTTATAATGATAAACGCAAAATTTTAGTGGACTTTTCCGGATTCGGTCATCTTTTTGCCACACAGCTATCTTGTGATAGTTGTGTGGCTTTTTTGTTGCTTGTAACTCGGAAGTATTAGCAGAATGGAGGACTATAATGTTCGGACAATTTGTGGAGAAGAGGGAAAGCATGCAGACAAATAACAAAATGGCGGTTGCGCCGCGCTGGCAACCGGCATCGGGCAGACCTTGACGCTTGCGATTTATCTGGTCGTTTATTTTGTGCGGCCAATTCGCGTGCATATCCGCAGGCAGTACATTTTGCTCAGCAAAAAGATGGTAATAAAGCTGTACTCCATCGGCATTCCCGCAACCTTGAATATTGCGCTCCCATCTCTTTTGATTTCGGCGCTCAATGCAATTTTGGCGGCATATTCCGAAGTGTATATTCTGGTTTTGGGAATATATTACAAATTGCAGACATTCATCTATCTTCCGGCTAATGGCATTGTTCAGGGGATGCGCCCCTTGATCGGCTATAACTACGGTGCGGGGGAGAATAAAAGAGTCAGCCAGATTTATAAAATCGTCTTGTGCATGAGCGGTATCATTATGGTGCTTGGAACAGTGATATGTCTGCTAATCCCCGGCCAGCTTATGGGGCTGTTTACCCACACAGAAGCGACAATCCAGACCGGGAAAACAGCCCTGCGTATCATCGGCGCCGGTTTTATTGTCTCGGCGGTTTCCGTTACATCTTCCGGCGCACTGGAGGGACTTGGAAAAGGCATTCCTTCGTTACTGATTTCACTTTGCCGGTATGTTGTGGTTATCATCCCAACTGCGTTTTTACTCAGCAGCATTTTCGGAGCGGTTGGCGTCTGGAATGCGTTTTGGATCACGGAAGCGATTACAGCAATCATTTCTATTTGTGTTTACTACAAGGCAATATCACAAAGCCAGCGGAGCCAGTCAACAGTAAAATGAACGTTGCTTTCTCCCTTGGTGAAAATATCTTTTTTTGATACTGTAATAAAAAGAATATGTAACTATTGAATATGGGCATGAAAATAATATATTTATTCCGCAATTGAAATAATAAAATAAGATAGTATAATGGAACAGAAAGGAAGGACAAAATGATTTTGAAAGCCTGGAGGTGTTAAAATGGTAAAAATTATATCTGACAGTACATGTGATCTGTCACAGGAAGTTTTAGAAAGATACGATATAGATATTATTCCGCTTCATATTGTAAAAGGAGATGAAGAACTGGAGGACGGACCGCAGATAGACATTCACGCATTGTATGAGTGGGCTGATAAAAATAAGACTACACCAAAGACTTCAGCTCCATCTATAGAAACAGCAATGAATGTAATGCGACCATATATTGATGAAGGCAGGGAGATCATATGCTTTTCCATATCAAGTGAGATGTCGACATCAATCAACGTGATCAGAATGGCGGCAGAAGAACTTGATGCAGAGGATAAGGTTACGATAATAGATTCAAGAAATCTGTCCACAGGAATAGGCCTGCTTGTTGTTGAGGCGGCAGTTATGGCAGCAGAGGGGAAATCCCGTGAGGAGATAAAAACCGGAATTGATGAATTGATCCCGAAGGTAAGAGCGAGCTTTGTTGTAGATACACTTGTGTACCTTTACAGAGGTGGTAGATGCAATGCGGTTTCTGCGCTTATCGGAGGAGCATTGGCGCTTCATCCCATGATCGTTGTAAAGGATGGTAAAATGGATGCAAGCAGGAAATATAGAGGTAAGATCGGTAAAGTCATAAAGAATTATGCAAAAGATCTGGAAGAGGACCTGAAAAACGCAATACCGGATCGGGTATTTATTACACATTCGGAATGTGATGCTAAGACAGTTGAAGAGGTAAGGGATTACATAGCCTCTCTTGGCATTTTTAAGGAAATAATAGAGACAAGAGCAGGTGGTGTGATTTCATCACATTGTGGACCTGGCACACTCGGAGTGTTATTTATTGCAAAATAATGGAGTTCCATATGGTAAGTGCGTTGAAGCTGCTCGGAAAATATAAACATTTTATAAATTATTAGCACTCGCTATTGACGAGTGCTAATAATAGGCGTATAACATAGTCAAGAACAAAGGAAAGGAACAAAAAGCAAAGGCTTTGAGTTCTTGAAACATCCCGGTTCCAAAGAAACAGGTTGACACAGATTTTATAGATTAAGAAGGAGAGATGACTTATGTTGATGCCTAGTATTTTGGAGAAAACTTATTTAACGATGATTGGATGGATTTTTCATTTCCTGATGTTGACAAGGTGCTTTATGGTAAACACGCAAAGAACGTTATGAAGACTGATGTCAAGGAAACAGACAATAGCTACGAAGTAGATATAGATCTTCCGGGATTCAAGAAGGATGAGATTGAGGCTAAGCTGGAGAATGGTTACTTAACTATCAGCGCAGCCAAAGGACTTGACAAGGAAGAGAAGGATGAAAAGGATGGCAAGTACATCCGCAAGGAGCGCTATTCCGGTGCTATGAGCAGGTCTTTCTATGTAGGCAATGAGCTGAAACAGGAAGATATCAAGGCAAAGTATCAGGACGGTATTCTTAAACTTTCAGTTCCGAAGAAGGAGCAAAAGAAAGTTGAGACCACAAAGCATATTGCTATTGAAGGATAAAATTAATTTAAATCATCTTATGAGAAGTCGCACAGGCCTATGGCCTGGGCGGCTTTTTAAATTAAAATACAAAGGAGCAGTATGATGTTTGCATTAGAGGGAAAGCATAAGAAATGGAAAAATGTCGATAAAGAATGCTATATTGTAATTTGTCTTTCAATCGGATATACTATAGCTTAATTATAGCGGAATGAGGGAAAAATAATGTCAAAAGATGAATACTTAATTACAGATGCCCCCTTAAAGGCATTGACAGTTTTTGCAATGCCTATGATTTTGGGCAGCTTTTTTCAACAAGTATATAATATGGCTGATTCAATCATTGTTGGTCAGTTTGTAGGCTCCTCTGCACTTGCGGCAGTTGGAGCCTGTGCTGCGCTTACGAATGTGTTCATTTGTATAGCACTGGGAGCCGGTGTAGGAGCGGGTGTACTTGTGAGCCGCTATTTCGGCGCCAGGGATTACGGCAAAATGAAAACAATAGTATCAACATCACTGATTAGTTTTCTGGTTTTAAGCGTACTTCTGGGTGTTTTTGGCTTTTTCTTTTCACATTCAATGATGAGCTTGCTACAGACACCTGCAGATATACTGGATGAGGCAGTGCTGTATCTTAGGGTTTATTTTGTGGGATTTCCCTTTTTGTTTATGTACAACATACTTTCAACGATGTTTACATCGATTGGCGAGTCAAGGATTCCGTTGGGGCTTTTGATATTTTCCTCTGTGTTAAATATATTTATGGACCTTTGGATGGTGGCAGGCCTTGACCTGGGTGTGTTCGGTGCTGCCCTTGCAACTCTAATTGCTCAGGGAATCTCTGCAGTGTTTTCACTTTTGATTTTCTTTAGCAGGATGCGCCGGTATAAAAGTCGCTTTGAATGGTTTGACAGGCATGAGCTTCATTCAATGCTTCGGATTGCTGTGCCTTCGGTTCTCCAGCAGTCTACGGTGTCAATTGGCATGATGATAGTACAGGCAGTTGTGAATCCGTTCGGTACACAGGCGCTTGCAGGATATTCGGCAACGATGAGGGTAGAGAATGTATTTTCACTGATATTTGTATCCATTGGAAATGCAGTTTCTCCGTTTGTTTCCCAAAATCTCGGAGCAAAGAAGACAGAACGTATCAAAAAAGGCTATCACGCTGCGCTGGTGTTAGACCTGTGCTTTGCAGTGCTTGCCTTTATAGTCATTGAAACACTGCATACTCAGATTTCCTCATTATTCCTGGGCAAAGACGGAACGGCCCTGGCATATCAGGTATCCGGAGATTATATGAGATGGCTTGGCTTCTTTTTCATTTTTATGGGTATCAAGATGGCCACCGATGGTGTGCTTCGTGGACTTGGCATCATGCGTCCGTTTCTCGCTGCCAATATGGTAAACCTGGCAATCCGCCTGTCGGTTGCCTTAATCTGTGCGCCGCGTTTCGGTATTGCATTTGTCTGGCTTGCTGTACCGGCCGGCTGGCTTGCCAATTTCCTGATTTCCTATGTGGCTCTCAGAAAATCCTGGCCGGCGGAATAGAAGTTACTATAATTCAAGCTTCAGATAAATCTCATCCCTCTCATCCTGCACTGTTTTGCCGGCAGCAGTCTTTACAATACGATATGCCTGCGTCCTGCTTATAGGCTGGTATCTGCAGGTGTTCTTGGTAAAAATAAAAAAATGCAATATTTTGTTTATAAAAGGGTAAGAAAGTAAACACAGCATTTTCACAATTGTCCTGTATACTGACATCATAAACAAAAGAAATACTCATATTAATCTTTTTCATATTTTTAGCCGGTACACTCCACATGTACCGGCTTCCTCTTTATAGTTGGAAGGTTAAAAGTGTTTATATAAGAGATCAAAAATCAGTTGTAGAAAATTAAAATAATAGATATAATATAGAAAAGAAGACGAACATGGATTGCTAATAGAAAGGACGTGATATTATGGTAACAACAGAATCTGTAACCATTAAAGTGCCGGTAGGAATGTCAAAATATTTGGTAACGATTAATCCGGAAGCAGAGCTTACGCGAAATGCACTGTTGCTGTATCCATATATATTGGATCAGACAATATCTCATGGTCGTGCGGCTGAAATTTTGGGAATCCGAAAATCAGAGTTGATTGATTTGTATGATAAGTTGGGATATTCATATTTTGATATGATAATGGATGATCTGGATAATGAAATGAATACTTTCAGAGAACTCAAGAAGAAGGGGGAGGCAGTATGATTGTTGTATCCGATACAACACCACTGATATCACTTCTTAAAATTAATCGTATAGATTTAATGGAAAAGCTGTTTGGAGCGGTTATGATTCCAACGGCGGTATTTGATGAGCTGACAGCCGATAAACGTTTTCAGCTTGAAGCGAATCAGATTACACAGACGAAATTTATTGTAGTTAAGCCTGTAACAAATCCGGAATCAGCCAGTGTATTAAAACGAGCAACCGGTCTTGATCAGGGGGAGAGTGAGGCAATAGTTTTAACAGATGAATTGAAAGCAGATTTGTTATTAATGGATGAGGCAAAAGGCAGAAATGTATCAACTCAGATGGGACTTAAAATTATGGGGACGATAGGTATTCTCATGGCGGCATATGAGGAACACGAACTGACATCGGATGAGGTCAGAGAATGCGTTGATGGTTTGCAACGTGCAGGACGGCATATTGGACAACGGCACTATCAGATGCTGCTAAGTAGACTGAAAGACTAAAAAGTGTTCATATAAAAATAAAACGTAATTTCTTGCATAACTCCATAGTATATGTTACGATTTTACTGTTGTTAAGACGAATCTAAAGGATGATGCTTGCACGCATCATCCTTTTTAAATACAGGAGAAGTAAATGGATATCAAAAGACAGGAAAGAGCGCCGATTTATGAGGCTCTTGAGGAGTTTAAGAAGAAGAGAGTGGTGCCGTTTGATGTGCCGGGACACAAGAGAGGCAGGGGAAATCCTGAGCTGGTGCATCTGCTCGGAGAAAAGTGTGTAGGGCTTGATGTCAATTCAATGAAGCCGCTTGACAATTTGTGCCATCCGGTTTCGGTAATCAGAGAGGCGGAGGAGCTTGCGGCGGATGCATTTGGAGCGGCAAATGCTTTTCTTATGGTAGGAGGCACCACCTCTGCGGTGCAGGCCATGATTTTGTCCACCTGCAAGGCAGGAGACAAGATTATACTTCCGAGAAATGTTCATAAAAGTGCTCTTAATGCACTCGTGCTCTGCGGAGCGATACCTGTTTATGTCAATCCGCAGACGAATGCGAAGCTTGGTATTTCGCTTGGAATGGAGATTGACCAGGTGGCGAGGGCTATCGAGGAGAATCCGGATGCAAAGGCTGTGCTTGTAAACAATCCGACATATTATGGAATCTGTTCTGACCTTAAGTCGATAGTTGCGCTGGCTCATTCGAAGGGAATCAAGGTGCTCACGGATGAGGCACATGGTACACATCTTTATTTTGGAAAGGGGCTTCCGATATCAGGAATGGCAGCCGGGGCAGACATGTCTGCGGTATCGATGCACAAATCGGGAGGAAGCCTGACACAGAGCTCGATTCTGCTCACCGGAAGGGATGTGAATGCTGATTATGTGAGGCAGATTATCAACCTCACACAGACCACGAGCGCATCGTATCTGCTATTGTCAAGCCTTGATATATCAAGAAGAAATCTGGCACTCAGAGGCGAGGAATCCTTTGCCAAGGTGGCACAGATGTCGGAGTATGCAAGGCAGGAGATTAATTCCATAGGCGGCTATTATGCGTATGGGCGTGACCTTGTAAATGGCACGAGCATATATGATTATGATGTGACAAAGCTGTCCATCTATACGCTCGATATAGGGCTTGCCGGAATAGAGGTATATGATCTGCTGCGTGATGAGTATGATATCCAGATAGAGTTTGGAGATATCTGTAATATACTTGCGTATATATCAATTGGCGACAGAATACAGGATATAGAGAGGCTTGTAGGTGCGCTGGAGGATATCAAGCGCCTTTACAGCAAGGACAAGACCGGACTTTTGTCGGGAGAGTACATAAATCCAAAGGTGGCGGTATCGCCGCAGGAGGCGTTTTATTCGCAGAAGAAATCAGTGCGCATTATGGACGCGGTAGGTGCTGTAAGTGGTGAGTTTGTCATGTGTTATCCACCGGGAATCCCGATTCTTGCACCGGGAGAGCTTATCACAAAAGAGATTGCGCAATACATTGTCTACGCAAAGGAAAAGGGCTGTTCAATGCAGGGAACAGAGGATCCTGCGGTAGAATATCTTAAGGTATTGGAGCAGTAAACAGGAGGAAAAGCTATGCAAATGTGGTTTTCACAATATCATACTGTCAATGTCAAGCTGGATGTAAGGATACAGGAGCAGCTTTTTTCAGGGCAGAGTGATTATCAGAAAATAGATGTGTTTAAATCATATGAGTTTGGCAAAATGGTCGCGCTGGATGGCGAGATTGTTTTTTCGGACACAGATGAGTTTATATATGATGAGATGGTCACACATGTGCCGATGGCGGTCCACCCGAACGCAAAAAGGATACTTATAATAGGTGGCGGCGACGGCGGCGTGGCAAAGGAGCTCATCAAATATCCGTCTGTCGAGCATATTGATGTGGTTGAGACAGACAAGATGTTTGTCGATGTATGCAGGCGGTTTTTCCCCGAGGTAGCATGTGGACTTGAGGATGAAAGAATTTCCATGTTTTATGATGATGGTCTGCGATTCTTACGCAGAAAGCATGATGAATATGATCTGATAATCAACGATTCCACAGACCCGCTCGGACATACGGAGGGACTTTTCACAAAAGAGTTTTATGGAAGCTGTTATAAGGCACTAAAGGATGATGGAATCATGGTTTACCAGCACGGCAGTCCTTTTTATGATGAGGATGAGCTTGAGTGCCGGAAAATGCACAGAAAGGTGTATAAATCATTTCCTATAAGCAGGGTATATCAGGCACATATTCCAACCTGTCCGTCAGGCTACTGGCTGTTTGGGTTTGCATCGAAGAAATATCATCCGCTTTATGATCTGGATGCAAAAAGATGGGATGAACTGGGGCTTAAAACCTGGTATTATACAACACATTTACACAGGGGAGCCTTCATGCTTCCGAAATATGTGGAGGATTTACTCGAGGAAGAGGAAACAAAGTAAAACAAATTAGAAAAACTATATCATAACCAAAGCGAATCAGGAGGGACAAAAATGAGCAGATTACTTATTATCGGATGTGGTGGAGTTGCGCAGGTGGCAATCAGAAAATGCTGCCAGAACAGCGAGGTATTTACCGAGATTATGATTGCAAGCAGAACCAAGTCAAAATGTGATGACTTAAAGGCAAAGCTTGAGGGAAAGACAAGCACAAAAATTGAGACTGCAAAGGTTGATGCCGACAATGTGGAGGAATTAAAAGAGCTGATTAATGCATACAAGCCGGATGCGGTTTTAAATGTTGCGCTTCCGTATCAGGATCTTACAATCATGGATGCATGTCTTGTGTGTGGTGTTGACTACATCGATACTGCCAACTATGAGTGTGAGGATACTGAGGATCCAAAGTGGAGAGCAATCTACGAAAAGCGCTGCAAGGAGCTTGGATTTACGGCATATTTTGATTATTCATGGCAGTGGGCATATCAGGAGAAATTTAAGGAGGCAGGGCTTACAGCTATTCTTGGAAGCGGATTTGACCCGGGTGTGACCTCTGTTTATTCTGCATATGCGCTGAAGCATTATTTTGATGAAATACATACTATAGACATTCTCGACTGCAATGGCGGGGACCATGGATATCCGTTTGCGACAAACTTTAATCCGGAGATAAATCTGCGTGAGGTTTCTGCGAACGGCTCATACTGGACAGACGGCCACTGGGTAGAGACAAAGCCTATGGAGTGGAGGGCGCAGTACAATTTTGACCAGGTCGGAGAAAAGGATATGTATCTGCTTCACCACGAGGAGATTGAGTCGCTCGCCAAAAATATTCCGGGAATAAAGAGAATCAGATTCTTCATGACCTTTGGACAGAGCTATCTCACACATATGAAGTGTCTTGAGGATGTAGGCATGCTAAGGACAGACCCGATTATGGTGGACGGAAAGGAAATAGTGCCAATACAGGTGCTTAAGGAGCTGCTTCCTGACCCTGCATCCCTGGGACCTCGTACAGTCGGAAAGACAAATATCGGATGTATTTTTACAGGTGTCAAGGATGGCAAAGAAAAATCAATCTACATCTATAATGTATGTGACCATCAGGAGTGCTACAAGGAGGTTGAGTCGCAGGCGATTTCTTATACCACAGGTGTGCCGGCAATGATTGGTGCCATGATGGTGGTAAAGGGACTCTGGAAGAAGCCGGGAGTGTTCAATCTCGAGGAGATGGATCCGGATCCATACATGGAGGCTCTTAATAAGTTCGGACTGCCTTGGCAGGTAGTGGAGAATCCGGTTCCTGTGGATTGCTACAAGACTGAGGATGAGTCAGTACATATGGATTAGTCCGGAGGCCGGTATGAAGATAAATGAATTAAGAACTCCCTGTTATGTGATAGACGAGGGAAAATTAACTGAAAATCTTTTGATATTAAACGGTGTCATGCAAAGGACAGGTGCAAGGATTCTTCTGGCACAGAAGGCATTCAGCGCATTTTATGAATATCCTCTTATCGGCAGATATCTAAGCGGGACAACTGCAAGCGGGCTTTTTGAGGCCCGCCTTGCACATGAAGAAATGGGAAAGGAAAACCATGTATTCTGTCCCGCTTTTTTGCCGCAGGAGATGGATGAGCTGGTAGAAATATGTGACCATATTGTATTTAATTCCGTATCGCAGTATCTGCTTCACAGGGATAAAATAGAAAAGGCTGATAAAAAAATAAGTGTCGGGCTCAGAATAAACCCTGAGTGCTCCACACAGGAGGGGCATGAGATATATGACCCATGTGCGCCGGGCTCAAGGCTTGGGATAACGAGAGAGGCACTCGATAAGGCTATTAAAAACGGGCTTGATTTATCACGTATAGAGGGCTTTCATTTTCACACGCTCTGTGAACAGGATTCGGATGCGCTTGAAACGACTCTTGCAGCGGTAGAGGAGAAATTCGGAGATTTACTGTATGGACTTAAGTGGCTCAATATGGGAGGCGGACACCACATCACAAGGGCAGATTATGACATTGAGAGGCTTGAAAAATGCATTATGCATATGCGTGACAAATACGACCTGGAAATCTATCTGGAGCCGGGAGAGGCGGTTGCGCTTGATGCAGGATATCTGGAGACAACGGTGCTTGATATAGTTGAAAACAATGGCATAAAGATACTCATTCTGGATACCTCCGCAGCCTGCCATATGCCGGATGTGCTTGAGATGCCGTACCGTCCGCCGCTTATGGACAGTGGCGAGCCGGGTGAGAAGAAGTATACCTACAGATTGTCCTCATGTACCTGTCTGGCAGGTGATGTGATAGGGGATTATTCATTTGACAGAGAGATAAAAACCGGCGACAGGCTGTGCTTTTGCGATATGGCAATCTACTCGATGGTCAAAAATAATACCTTTAACGGCATGCCGCTTCCGGACATTGCAGTAATGGATGAAAATAACGATTGTAAGGTTATCAGGAGATTCGAATATGAAGATTTTAAATGCAGGCTGTCCTAGAGCAGACGGCTTTTATATGCCGGCAGAGTATGCTCCCCACAAGGGTACCATCATTATCTGGCCAAAGCGCCCGGGCTCATGGATTTACGGTGCCAGGCGGGCAAGAGAGGCTTTTGCGGAGGTGATATGTGCAATAGCAGAGTCTGAGCAGGCATATGTGCTCGCTGAGGCAGATGTGATAGACAATGCAAGGTCTGTTGTGGAAGCTGTAAGAAAGCAGAAAAATTATCAGGAAAATTTCCCGGTGAAATATATACAAATGGAGTCAGATGATGCCTGGGCCAGAGATGTGGGGCCGACCTTCGTGAAAAATGAGGATGGCGCTGTCAGGGGAATCGACTGGTGCTTTAATGCCTGGGGCGGCAAGGTGGACGGACTGTATGCAGACTGGACAAAGGATGACAGAGTAGCGGCTTTATTTTGCAACAAAGCCGGATACGACATGTATGATGCGCATCCGTTTGTCTTAGAGGGTGGAGCCATCCACACAGACGGAGAGAAAACTGTGATAGTGACGGAAAGCTGTCTGCTAAGCAAGGGCAGAAATCCGGAATTATCGAAGTCTGAAATAGAACAGAAATTAAAGGATTATCTCGGTGCCGAAAAAATTATCTGGATTCCTTATGGAATATACAATGATGAAACCAACGAGCATGTCGACAACGTATGTGCATTTACAAGCCCGGGGCATGTGGTGCTTGCGTGGACTGATGACATGGATGACCCACAGTATCAGATGTCCTCAGCGGACCTTGAAATATTGGAAAATGAAACTGATGCAAGGGGTAGAAAAATTGAGGTTCACAAGGTTTACATTCCAAAGAATCCGGTGTGTATCACAGAATATGAGCTTTCGGGCTTCACCTTTGAGGAGGGTGAGGATGAGCGCGAGGCAGGAGAACGCTTAGCGGCAAGCTATGTGAATTTTTACATCACAAACGGCGGTGTGCTCATTCCACAGTTTGGTGATGTGATGGATGAGCCTGCGCTTAAGGCAATCGGAAGCCTTTTTGAGGGAAGAAAAGTGTATCCGATATATGCGCGCGACATAATTGTCGGCGGGGGAAATATACACTGTATCACACAGCAGATACCGCAGTAATTTAATTCAGGATGAGAAAGGTGAATAGTATGAGAGAGGTTACAATTGCTGCAATCCAGATGAGCTGCAGCCGTGACGTAAAAGAAAATATTGAAAAAGCAGCAAAGCTTATAAGGGCTGCGGCAGAGGCAGGAGCACAGATAATACTTCCTTCGGAGCTATTTGAGAGACAGTATTTCTGTCAGGAGAGGCGCTACGATTATTATGACTATGCAAAGCCGCTTTCTGAAAATGATGCGGTGCAGAGCATGAAGGCACTTGCAAAGGAGCTTGGCGTAGTGATTCCTGTGAGCTTTTATGAGGCGGGAGAGGGCAGACAGCTTTTCAACTCAGTGGCGGTGATAGATGCCGATGGAGAGGTGCTTGGAATATACCGAAAGACACATATCCCGGACGATCATTATTATCAGGAGAAGTTTTACTTCACACCGGGAAATACAGGCTTTAAAGCTTTTAAGACAAGATATGCAACAATTGGAGTCGGCATATGCTGGGATCAGTGGTTCCCGGAAACGGCAAGAGGCATGGCTTTAAAGGGCGCGGAGATACTTTTTTACCCTACAGCCATAGGCAGCGAGCCGATACTGGAATGTGACAGCATGCCACACTGGAGAAGGTGTATGACCGGACATGCAGCCTGCAATCTGATGCCGGTAGTGGCGGCAAACAGGATAGGCACAGAGGAGGTTGTACCGTGTGCAGAAAACGGAAACCAGAGCTCTGCACTGACATTTTATGGTTCTTCGTTTATCACAGACGCAACCGGAGAGGTTGTTGAGCAGATGGACAGAGTATCGGAGGGCTTCATACTCCACAGTTTTGATTTGGATGAGCTGGAGAGTGAGAGAAAGAGCTGGGGGCTGTTCAGGGACAGGCGTCCGGAGATGTATGGGGAGAATTAGCTTAGATTACCCTAATGATTGCAAATTAATTTAAAGTTAATTTAAAACACAGGATACAGCAAAGGCGCTATATCCTGTGTTTTTTATAGTTCCATATTAGTGTATTAGAACATCGGAAAAAATACATATTATTGTTTCAACAGCACTTTGATGTCTTCCTCCGGTGTGGTAATAGGTGCAATCCCATAGTTTTCTACCAGAAAGTTCAGAATGTTAGGAGAAAGGAACGCCGGTAGAGAAGGACCGAGACGGATATTTTTTATACCAAGATGTAACAGTGTTAAGAGGATGCAGACTGCTTTCTGTTCATACCAGGAGAGTACAAAGGAAAGCGGAAGCTCGTTTACTGAACATCCAAATGCATCCGCAAGTGCTATTGCAACCTGTATCGCGCCATAAGCGTCATTACACTGTCCCATATCCATCAGTCGCGGAAGACCACCAATTTCTCCGAGATTTAGATCGTTGAAACGAAATTTTCCACATGCCAGAGTCAGGACGATACTGTCAGAAGGCGTCTGTTTTACAAATTCTGTATAGTAATTTCTGCCCGGTTTGGCACCATCACAGCCGGCAACCAGGAAGAAATGACGGATAGCTCCTGATTTTACGGCCTCTATTACCGTATCCGCATGGGACAGGATTGCTGAATGACCAAAACCGGTTGTTACCTGTGTGCCGCCATTTATGCCTGTGAAGGTCTGATCCTCCTTGTAACCACCGAGCTCAAGTGCTTTTTCAATAACAGGAGTGAAATCCTTCTGTTCATCGATATGAACAGTACCCGGGAAGGCAACCACTTCTGTTGTGAACACTCTGTCGATGTAGCTGCTTTTTGGAGGCATCAGACAATTTGTGGTGTAGAGAATAGGAGCAGGAATATGATCAAATTCTTTTTGCTGATTCTGCCATGCTGTTCCGAAATTTCCTTTCAAGTGAGGGAATTTCTTTAAGAGTGGATATGCATGGGCAGGGAGCATTTCACCATGAGTGTAGATATTGATTCCCTTTCCATTTGTCTGTTCAAGCAAAAGCTGCAGGTCCTTTAAATCGTGTCCGGTTACTACGATAAAAGGTCCCTTTTCCACCGTAAGCGTAACATCTGTTGGCTCCGGTGTTCCATAGGTTTGTGTATTTGCCTTGTCTAGAAGTGCCATGCACTTTAGATTGATTTCACCTACCTTGAGAACTGTTTGAAGCAGCTCATCCATACTTTCTGCGTAACCAATCCTGAACAAGGCTTCACAGAAAAACTGATTTACCTCGGGATCTTCAAAATTCAGGACATATGCATGATAGGCATATGCAGCCATTCCGCGAATACCAAAGAGAATAAGTGACTTCAGGGAACGGATATCTTCATCAGCATTCCATAGCTGTTGCATATCATATTCGTCAGTTCGTCCACAAGGAGACTGACATTTATTACAGTCGCCAACCAGAGAGTCTTTTTCTGCTCTGACCTTTTGTATCATATCTTCAATTGCTGCATTATCAAAGCTTACATTTGTAATTGTGGTAAATAAGCCCTCGATAATGGTCTGCCAGGTCTTTTTTGAAACAGCTGATGTGTCATCGACAGCTCTCGCCAGACCAATCAGTGCGCCTGTCAATTCATCCTGTAGCTGTGCAGTATCTGCCTTTTTTCCGCAGACACCTGTATTTCCGGTACAGCCGGTGCATCCGGCCGTTTGTTCACATTGAAAACAAAACATATTTTTTTCCTCCATCAGTAGTTTTTTATGTTTCTGATAGAATAATAGCGTTATAAAAACAACTTGTATGTTTGATTTCCAACATAACGAATGCTTTTGAAAAAAATTTATCTATTATAATTAGAATAGTTTTTTCTTAATCCCTTAACAATAATAAACATAGTCACAAATTCAGCTGCCGGAAAAGCAAGCCACACACCTGTCATGCCGAAAGCGGCTGAAAGTGCGAATGCGAAAATGCTTATAGCGATAAAACCACGCATGATAGATGCCGCGAACGCATATTTTACGGACTCAACGGCACTTAGGATAGCAGAACCTACTATATTGATTCCGGCAAAAATAAAGCCTGTAAAGTAAAGGCGCAGTCCGCTCTCGGCATACGAAGCAAGCCTGGCATCGTGCTCGCTGTTGAAAACAGATGTCACAAAAGGTGCAAAGGTGCATATGAACAAAATGAGCAGTGCAGCAATTAAGAGAGATGAAACGACAGCCATCCTGAGTATCGAACCTACATTTTTTCTAAGTCCTTTGCCGTAATAGTCGCTGATAAGAGGCTGTGAACCCTGTGCTATTCCGTTGAACAAAGCTACAGCGACCAGTGACGTATTGGCAACCACACCGTATGCTGCCACGCCGATATTTCCTGCAAGCCTCAGGATAATCATATTGAAGACAATAGTTATGACACCTGATGATATTTCAGCAACAAAGGAAGAAACACCAACCTGGCAGGAGTAAAAGAGTCTCTTGACAGATGGAACCGTCGGCTTAAGCTTTACGGAGCATTTGTCTGAGCAGAAATGAATACAGCATATCATGATGCCTATAATCGGTGAAATAGCGGTAGCTAAAGCGGCTCCCTCCATACCAAGTCCAAGCGGGAACATGAGTATGTAATCAAAAACAATATTAAAAAGGCTGCTGAAAAGTGTGGCACACATGGCAATGGATGGTGCGCCATCATTTCTTACGAAAGCGTTGCACACATAGTTGCACATGAAAAACGGTGTAAAAAGCATGAAAATACGTGTATAGTTTTTACCGGTATTTATAATTGCCGAATCTCCGCCGAGCAGCCCTACGAGCCTGTCCGGGATGAAAATACCAATCAATATGAATATAACGCTTATTATAATACACCACAGCAGGGCATGAAAAAAGTAGCTCTCGCTGGATGTGTCGCCCTTATTTTTCTCTACGACATATCTGATAGCGGAGCCGACTCCGATCATTGCGCCTATGGCAAAAATCAAATTGTATACAGGCAGCACCAGATTGAGCGCGGTGATACCGTTTGAGCCGACCGCCTTTGATATAAAGAAGGTGTCGGCAAGTATATATAATGACATACCCACCATGCCGAGTATGTTTTGTGAGACATATTTTACAAATAATTTTTTCATAATAGCTATATTGTAAATGCATCTGTCATTTAAATCAATGATATTTTTGATTAGCCCGGATGTAAAAAGTTTCAAAATGAGACCTTTTGACTATTGAAATATTTTTCAAGTACATTATAATGAACATGTTGAAATAAAATTGGGATTACTAAAGGAGGATAATTATGGAAAACAATAAGCTTTCAACAGGTTTAACCGTATGGTTATGGATTATTTTCGTGGTGAATGTTCTTGCAGCAATTGGCGGTATTGTCGTTGCACTGGGTGCTTCAGTCGTAGGAGCTGCTTTAGGATTAGGTTCGATATATGTCGTACTGAGTTTCATTGGCGTTATACTACAGATTGTCATAACTGTTTCTATCGGTATTTTGCTTTTCGCACACAAAAAGATTGGTTTGGTGCTTATTTTTGCATTTGCAGCCCTGGGATTCATTGTAAGTATGGTTACATATGCCGTTACAGCACAGCTTGGTGTTGGTAATATTGTCAAAGCAATTATTTCAGCCATTCTTATGCCGGTTATTACATATTTATTTGCAAAGAACGACATTGCAAATGGCACAATAGCTTAGAGCAATAAAAAATAAGATGAAAATTGAATAATGTTTTATTAATCCGCTATACGATAGGTGAGTATAGCGGATTTTTAAGTTTGCGCGCCATGGGCGCGCTCTAACGGGTGCAAATCCCGAACACTCCTAGATAGTGGGAAGTGTATAGCCGAACAGCAAGGGTGTCTACCGTGAGGTAGAATCTGAAGGAAGCTGTAAGCAAATCTCTGGTACGACGAACAGAAATCACATATAAGGCTAGGCTACGAGAGATAAGTTGGCTTAAAGCAAGAAGAACAAAAAAGCAAGTAAATGTAGAAAATCAGGCAATAAAGCTTCTGTCAAAAGAAGAATTGATCAGGAAAATAGAGGTGATTAAAAAAGAACTGAGATCCTATACCTGGCGAGACTTGGAAACAAATGGTAAGTTTGCTAAGAATGATAAACTCTCCTTCATTACGGATGACATGCTTATAGCAGGATGCGATATAGGCAGTGAAACTCATTATATTAGGGCAATCGATGTCAGATGAAGAGAATTAAGTAATGGGGCATTCGAGTTTAGCAATACTTCAGAAGGCTTTGCGAATGCCAAGGCATGGATGCTGGCACTTGCGGCAAAAATGGTGCTGCAGTTGACAATTTAACATTTTATCCAGAAAAATATATTGACAAAAATGTGCAAATTCAATAAAATTATTAACCATAAAGGCACACTTATGGAAACATAGGGTCGCAAAGCCAGAGTCTAAAACAGTTACATGTAGTAATGACAGTTCGGCTGCAACAACCGGTGAATACCGGTTGCTGCAGCCTTTTTGTATGTATGAAAAGTTTATTGAAGTATGAGGTGAAAAGATATGAATGAAAAATTTGATTTTCTGCCACTTGGGAGCATTGTAGTAGTAAGCGGTGGCATAAAAAAATTTGTGATTGTTGCAAGAGCACTGCAGGTAAATATAAATGGCTGTAAACAGTTCTTTGATTATGCTGCCTGCCCATATCCTGAGGGAATGAATGGTGACAGGCTTATGTATTTTCAGCATACAGATATCAGCAGGGTTGTGTTTGAAGGGTATGTAGATGATGATGAGATAATGATGTGTGACAACATCTTTAATGCCATGGAGAAAACAGAAATAGAGCGCGCAGATGTAAGAAAACTCAAAAGAAGCATGGTGAACTGATATGGCAAAAAAGAATGACAGAAAAGAATACAATAAACTGAAGAAAAAGAAAGCTGACAATAAAAAACAGCAGGAACAGTGCCAGTCAGAGATAGATGTGCTTGATGAGAAAATAGAGAGGCTGAAGGCGGCATACAGGAAGCTGGATGATGCCAAGGAGGCTATTGATGATATCAAGCATAACCAGAGGAATATGATAAATTCAGACCTTTATCAGTGCATGTGGACAGGCAGCAATGCACAGGAATGTTATGATTCATGTGAGAGCGGAAATTTATATACAGCTTATGACGGATATGTGTCAAATATAGATGCAGCGGAGGATGCCATCAACTGGGAAATAAATACACTAAAAGAAAAAGTGAATGAAAAATATGGTGTGCTTTCAGGACTTGTTAACGCATGGGATGATCTGTGCACGAAAATACAGAATTTTTTCAATTAATAAAAGTGAGAGGAGAAATACAAAGATGGAAATCAGCCTTGATAATATGCAGGTATCTTTTATGACTGCCGGTATAAAAACAGCTTCTGATTCCGTAAGTCTCACAGCGGCAGAGACAGAAATCAAAAGCAGATCTGAAGCAATGGACAAATTTCAGGAAGAATACAGGCAGCTGAAAGCCTTTGTGAAAGATTACAGAGATACTTTAAATAATGATCTGGCAAAAATAGACCTGATAATAAATGCAATAAATGAAAATGACAGAAAACAGGGAGATTATATTAAAAATGGTATTGGACTATCAGATACAGCTGTGATACCATAAAACTAGGAGATGAAAATGGAAGGGTTTCAGATAAATTATACGGATCTCAGCGATCTGTTCTGGGAATATAAGCGAAAAATTGAAAATCTAATTGAAAATATTGATAACTGCATAGAAAGAATCAGTATGTTTACGGAAAATGCAGTATTTACAGGAAAAACCGGAGACGCAGTAAAGAGTTATCTTGGTGAAGCACATATAACAATCCTGTCAGGCATTAAAGTAACTGCACAGACACTGCTTGACAATATGGCAGCATACAAGGATGGATACCGTGCCATTGATAGCTCGACGAACTTCAAACTGGATGAAGAAGCAATACAGGAATTCAGGAAAAAACTGGCATCAAACTATGAGGATACTGATGAGTATACGGGCAAAATAAGAAGTGCACTTTCAGAAGTATCGGACATATCTGATGTGGGCATGCCGGACAGTAACGGAGTATTTGATATCCATGAGCAGATGGACAGCGACCTTATAAAGCTTGTCTCAAATGTAAACAGCTACGAGAGAGAAAATGTGGTACGGCTTGAAAATTCAGTAGAGCTGCTTCTGGAAAATCTGCAGTCATGTCTTTCAAAAATAGGCCTTAGCCAGGGTGCGATTGAGAGCTATGAAACAGGCAGTTTTATCACAGGTAAAGATGCAGGTACCCTGAACACGGGCATTAAAATATTTGGAGACCTGCATGAGAAGAATAAAGAAGCATACGATGAAATCTATGAGACAGAACAGAAGATAAAGGATGAAGCCGAAAAGAGAAAGACACAGGGAATCTGGAGGACGGTTGGAGGAGCAGTACTAATTGCGACGGGTGTAGCATGCATAGTGCTGACAGGAGGTGCTGCAATACCAATAGTAGCTGACGTTGCAGTAGCAGTAGGAAGCGGAACAGCAGTATTCGGAGCTGCAGATGCCATAGAGGGCACTCAGGATATTTATTATGGAAGCACAGGTGACATTGACAGCACGGCAGTAAACGGCATAAAGGATGACCTGTTTCAGGGAAACGAGGACGCATATTATCTGACAGAAAATGCCTTTGCATTTGCGGCATCCGCAATGATTCCAATCGGACAGGCATCCACAGCGGGAAATCTGACATTCAAAAGCACAGCAACAATAGTCGCCAAAGAAGGCATCTCAATGGGAGCCGGAGCCGGTGCGCAGAAGATAACCACAGATGTGACAGGAAATGATACAGCAGGAATGGTTGCCGGTATGGTTGCGAGTGGAGTGACAGCAAAGGGGCTGAATGGAATTGAAGCAGAGGCGAACAAGCTGGCGAAAGCCCCAAAAGGGATTGATGGAGTAACCGAGGAAGCTGGAAAAGGGCTCGAGGGAGCAGCCAAGGGAGCCGAGAGTGCAGCGGAAGATGTTGGGAAGGTTGTTGAGAGTGGTAGTTCATCAGGTAAAGTATGGGATTATTCTAAACAATTTGATGGTGAATTAGCTAACTTTAATGCTGGATATGAGATAAAAAACGTTATTAAAGAAGATTTGTATTTAGTTCAATTTCATTCTAATGCTGAAGTTGGTAGTGGAAGAAGTTTGAAATACTGGACTACTTTTGATGCAGCAAATAGAATTAGTACAGTAGATGACTACATGAATCAAATGGCGTTATTGAGTAACTGGGGAGCAAGAGATAATGTGTCTATTGCTAAAATACCAGCAGGAACAAAAATTAAATATGCAATTGGAACTGCAAAGGAACAAGTTGGAGCAATAGAATCAAGACCTGGTGGGGGACTACAGATATTATTTGAGAAATTTGATGATGGCTGGGTTTTAGATACAAGACCGTTACCATAGAAAGAAGGAAATATGAATAAATATGATATATTAGAAGGAAAGTTGACTGCTATAAATGCATATATTGATACTATGTGCTTAGAAAGTAATGCTACAATGGAATATTTGAAACAGTATAAGGAATATGTAAATGAATTAATTATTGCTATTCAAAATAGAACAATAAGAAATTCAAATGGTGCTGTGATGGGACTTATTAGGGGTGTTTCAGATTATGATGAGCTTTGTGCCGATGATACTTTTTGGCAGTTAGTAACAGATGCAGACAATTATTATTGTAATGAGTGTCAATCATTTTAATTATGTCTGCACATAAGGACAACCACCACAAAAATTTTGGGCCTTTAAATTTATCGGAATGGCTCTTACCGAAGCTGATAAAATCCATGGAGATTAGTTTAAAGAACTTAGGGCGAAATTTGCATCTGGGTGCACTTAAGGACATCCGAAATAAAAACGGAATATTACTTCTTCAAAGACTTAGAACATATTGTTTTCATAGCATTTAGTGTTGTGAAGACAATGTGTTTTCTTGTGACAATTTCAAATTCTTATTCAGAATGCGGATAATTCTTTACGAGCATATTAATCCATGGGAAGAATATCAGATGATTTATTGCTAAATCCGAAAACAAATACAAATGGTGCAAATAATCTGACTGAATGGAGAAATTTCGATGGAACAAGACATTCAGAGAAATTGAATCAGATTACTTTGGCAGATATGGAATTGATTCCCAATACAGCCTATGTTTATTTTGAATTTTCGGGGACGTCAAATGTAGGGGGAAATGAACTCAAGGTTATTAGAAATGTTCATGTTCCATTAAAATAGTAGAATGGCAGGTTAGTGCAGTTCCTCTATAATGAAAACAGGGAAGTCGTAGCAGAGAAGGACTACAGCGGCAACATCATCCGCTATATCCGTGGACTGGGACTGATCAGCTCCGACAGCGAGAATGCCAAGACGTATTACCATTATGTATGCGATGAGCAGGGCAGCGTGAGCCGTATCATCAGAGGCGAGGATAAGGAGAACGGAGCAGCCGCACAGGACAAAGTCTCGGACAGAGTACTCAATCATTATGAGTATGATGCGTTTGGTAATACCATAAGCTGTGAGGAAAGAGTAGCGAACCGTTTCCGATACCAGAGTGGTAGTAAGGCTGATACAAAACCATATACTAACAGTAGACCTTCATTTAGAAAAGGTGTTGTTGAAGAAGTATGGGAGAATGCTAAAGGTCCTGATGGATTGGTTAGAGATCCAAATACAGGTGAGGTTATTAATTGGACACCAGGAGAATCTAGAAAAGGGGTATGGGGTATGGGATATGGGACACATTCCAGAAGCAAAATATTCAGAAATGCATGAAGCATATATGAATGGTGAATTGACAACAAAAGAATTTGTGGATTGGTATAATGACCCTGCCAACTATAGACTAGAATTGCCAAGTAATAATCGTAGTCATAAGTATGAATAAAGGAGAAAGCAATGGATATAAGTTTAGTAGCAAAAATGAAAAAGTATGATGAGTTTATTTCCTGCTATAATGAAGGTGACGAGAAAAAAGTATATAAAGGTAAATCATTATTATTTTATTCATTATCCAATAATGATACAGAAAGTCGTTATTTAATAACAGATTTTTTACTCAATAAAGGTGCTGAAGTTAATGTGATAAATGAGTGTGGCGAAAATCTGTTGCATATTCTACTGTCAAGAACAAAGCACAATATAAAACAGACAGCAGAGTTGTGCAAAAAATTAATTGATAAGGGAGTAAACATTAATCAATTAGATGAGAAGGAAAGAGTACCCTTACAGTATTTGATTAACTTAAAATATACAGATGAGGAACTTGAACCATTATATCAAATTTGGTTTGCACAGAACAGTATTTTGGTTAATCACAAGAATGCATGGGGAAAAACACCATTGGAAATTGCGGAGCAAATGCCGTATAGAGCAAGTTTGTTGGAGAGGATGAAAAAGTATGAGTGAAGTAGTAACTTTTATACCCGATGCTGGTGGAAGTATTGTTATAAACGGTAAGTGCTTTTTTATCAAAATCAGTCTTATAAGCGGTATTTCAGATACAAAAATTGGTCTAAAAAGCGGAAATCTATTTACAGATTTTCTTCAGTATACTGGTAATTTTAAGAGATGCATTTCAGTATAATGAAATCGTTGTACTCAGACAAAAGTGTCGGACAAAGTTTTCAGATTATGGTGGAGAGCCATACAGTATCGGCATTTCTGCTAATGGAGAATTATAGCTGCTCCACAGAACTGATGTTTTTATAGGTGATAGAAAACCTTATAGTATCTGATTTTATGTAAGAAGCATCCGACCTTGCATTTATTATTTCAGTACGAGGTTTTATATTAAATTTCTTCATATTGTGGTGGTATGAGAAGGATATCGTTTTACTCATTTTTATAGCACAGAACTACCAGAATGTATCTTGAAAACATAGGAAGACAAGTGTTTTTCAAGATTTGTTTGCAATTAAGTTTCACTTCAAGATGAATTATGACGTTCACAGACAGGCTACTAACAATTTTATTGCTATATTACATCTGTATGAATAAAGAAAATATATTGACAAAAATGTGCAAATTCAATAAAATTATTAACCATAAGGGCACACTTATGGAAACGTAAGGTCGCAAAGCCAGAGTCTAAAACAGTTACATGTAGTAATGACAGTTCGGCTGCAACAACTGGTTAATACCAGTTGCTGCAGCCTTTTTGTATGTATGAAAAGTTTATTGAAGTATGAGGTGACAAACTATAAACAGTCAAGAGAATTTTGAAATTTTTTTGAATTGTAAAAAGGGGTAACTTTAATAAGCCATCTGAATACATCGTATTTCAGATGGGAGAAATTAGTATTAATCCACTAGAGATTAACGAAGTTCCTGAGCATTAAAGTCGATATCTTGGCTCTCCAATGCGTAGATGACTCTAATAAGCTTTTTAGCTACATGAGTAATGGCTACTCGATGCGGTTTGCCTTCTCCGCGTTTCTTGGCATAGTAAGTTGCAAATGTCATGTCAAAGCGGATTAATGGTAGACAACAATTGATAAGTGTGTAGCGGAGCTGGGATGATCCACGTTTAACCATCTTGCCTCCGTGAGATTCAGTACCAGATTCGTTGATTCCCGGTTCTATTCCAGCAAATGCAAGCATTTGTCCTGGATTAGTGAAGTTAGATATATCGCCGTATTCAGAATAGATTACAGCTGCTGATAATGGTCCGATCCCAGGAACTGACATATAGTGAGGATGTACTTCTTCAATTAGTTGGTTGATTTCTTTTTTAATGGTATCAATCTCTTTTACAAGGGATTTGTATAAAGATAAAAGACTGTTCAGCTCTACATCAAAAATAGAGTTATTTACACCAACAGTATTGACAGCAAGTTCTTTTAGTCGTAGGAATTGCTGTGGTGAAAACTTCCCTCGGGATACGGAACGTAGCTTTTCATAAGAGGCTGAGTTCATACGAGCCATCTTTTCAGCAGAACCATAGTTCTCAAGCAGATAGAGAGCGGTTTTGGATAAGCGTTCATTAAAGAATGGTTTAAACTCAGGGAATGTATGATCTAACACATTTGTTATTTTAACAAGATAGAAAGAACGCTGTCGGATAAGTTTATCGCGTAAACGAGTTAATGACTTTAAAGAGTAAGCATGGTAAAATCCTTTTGAATGGGGTTTGTATTCAACAGTCATTAACCAACGAGCTATTGATTCACAGTCAACAGAGTCGGTTTTTGTACGCCTAAGTGTTTTGGATTTCTTGTATTCACTGATGAGAACAGGATTTACTTCCATGAAGGTTAGGAGAGAATTTTCAAGGAAGAGTTCAAGATTGAGAGCATAATGGGCAGTTGATTCAAACCCTATTCTTATGTCCGCAGGATTTGCAAGAGAATGAATGATTGTAAGCAGTTCATTAAAGCCGGCTTTATTGTTTTTGATTATGACTTTAGAAACTACTTTTTGATTAGCTGCAGAAATGATGCAGCAATCATGTTTGTACTTGGAAATATCAATTCCAATAAAGTACATTGACATAGGTTTATACCTCCTGATAAATATTTTGAGCACTGCTGTCTTCCACAGAGAATTCGGCTGTGTAATCACGTAAATAAAAACGTCGATGCGTTAACAAACTGATTAACAGTAATAGACGAAAAGCTGTGGTCTGAGTCACCTCATACCAGTCAAAGCTGTAAAAGTTATAGATACAGATCCACAGTGCCTTTTCAAAATATATCAGAGATGGAAATAAATACCCAGTGTTAACTGGGAGAAAGGAAAAATCCAATTACCATCTAAGATAATTGGATTATACGTGAAAAGATATGAATGGTGACAGGCTTATGTATTTTCAGCATACAGATATCAGCAGGGTTGTGTTTGAAGGGTATGTAGATGATGATGAGATAATGATGTGTGACAACATCTTTAATGCCATGGAGAAAACAGAAATAGAGCGCGCAGATGTAAGAAAACTCAAAAGAAGCATGGTGAACTAATCTGGCAAAAATAGACTTGATAATAAATGCAATAAATGAAAATGACAGAAAACAGGAAGATTATATTAAAAATGGTATTGGACTATCAGATACAGCTGTGATACCCTAAAACTAGGAGATGAAGATGGAAGGGTTTCAGATAAATTATACGGTTGTTCTGGGAATATAAGCGAAAAATTGAAAATCTAATTGAAAATATTGATAACTGCATAGAAAGAATCAATATGTTTACGGAAAATGCAGTATTTACAGGAAAAACCGGAGACGCAGTAAAGAGTTATCTTGGTGAAGCACATATAACAATCCTGTCAGGCATTAAAGTAACTGCACAGACACTGCTTGACAATATGGCAGCATACAAGGATGGATACCGTGCCATTGATAGCTCGACGAACTTCAAACTGGATGAAGAAGCAATACAGGAATTCAGGAAAAAACTGGCATCAAACTATGAGGATACTGATGAGTATACGGGCGAAATAAGAAGTGCACTTTCAGAAGTATCGGACATATCTGATGTGGGCATGCCGGACAGTAACGGAGTATTTGATATCCATGAGCAGATGGACAGCGACCTTATAAAGCTTGTCTCAAATGTAAACAGCTACGAGAGGGAAAATGTGGTACGGCTTGAAAATTCAGTAGAGCTGCTTCTGGAAAATCTGCAGTCATGTCTTTCAAAAATAGGCCTTAGCCAGTGTGCGATTGAGAGCTATGAAACAGGCAGTTTTATCACAGGTAAAGATGCAGGTACCTTGAACATGGGCATTAAAATATTTGGAGACCTGCATGAGAAGAATAAAGAAGCATACGATGAAATCTATGAGACAGAACAGAAGATAAAGGATGAAGCCGAAAAGAGAAAGACACAGGGAATCTGGAGGATGGTTGGAGGAGCAGTACTAATTGCGACGGGTGTAGCATGCATAGTGCTGACAGGAGGTGCTGCAATACCAATAGTAGCTGACGTTGCAGTAGCAGTAGGAAGCGGAACAGCAGTATTCGGAGCTGCAGATGCCATAGAGGGCACTCAGGATATTTATTATGGAAGCACAGGTGACATTGACAGCACGGCAGTAAACGGCATAAAGGATGACCTGTTTCAGGGAAACGAGGATGCATATTATCTGACAGAAAATGCCTTTGCATTTGCGGCATCCGCAATGATTCCAATCGGACAGGCATCCACAGCGGGAAATCTGACATTCAAAAGCACAGCAACAATAGTCGCCAAAGAAGGCATCTCAATGGGAGCCGGAGCCGGTGCGCAGAAGATAACCACAGATGTGACAGGAAATGATACAGCAGGAATGGTTGCCGGTATGGTTGCGAGTGGAGTGACAGCAAAGGGGCTGAATGGAATTGATACTAAGTTTAATGTTTCGGGTAATAAATGGTATGCAGAGTCCGCGTATAATGAATATAAAAAATTAAGCGATGATAGTAAAGTATTGACTTTCAATAGTTTAAATAGTGAAGAAATATATAATATTGTAAAAAATAGTCCAGAATCATGGGCAGTTGAAGGATATGATTTAATTACATCACATAATGCGAAGTATTTCATTAAGTTAACAACTAATTCCATTGGAGAAAAAACGTTTAATCTTGATTGGCCATATTATGGAGGGTATGAACCAGATACAATTGCAAGTATTGGTGAATTGAGCGGTAAAATACCTGTAAGCCGTGATGGCGGTGATGGAGGTTTTACTATGGGATATGGAAAAAATGCAGATGGGACATATGCTAATAATTCTGAAAGATCAATTCCAAAAAGTTCTGCCAAGGTTAATACAGGAACATTTGATGTTGATTTATATAAGGATACTGTAGATATAGTTACTGTAGAGGATAGCATGACCTGCAAGATACAAAAGTTAATAGAGTTAGGAATTGACGAAGATGTTGCAGAAGACTTGCTCAAGGATTATTTGAATTGGAAAGAAAGACCGGAAATTATAGGAGAAAACAATATTTCAGATGGTGTTGAAATTGCGGGAAATAATGTAATATCTAAATATGGATATTATGGAAAGGCTGCCGCATGGGATGTTGGAGATGTTCATATGAAAGGTGGAGCAGGGCAGATGAATACAATTTATAGTTGGGGAACTTTAAAAGAAGCTGGAATAATTTTTGATATGGATACTGTTGTGATTAAGTAAGTGTAGAAATAAGAAAGTGGTGAATAATATGTTAAATGAAAAAGCAGAAAAAATAAAAAATGTGTTATTTGAAAAAACAGAGCAGAATCTGGAAAAGTATAGAGATTTTCATTTTGGTGAGTTTATCGAAAAGCCAAATCAGTGTGGATATTTTGAAAGAAATGGAAATTGGTATACATACGTAATAGATGAAAGAAATTTTTGTACATTTACAGGACCATTTAATGGGAGCGCAATAATATATGCGTGTTCCAAGGTATTACATATTTCAAAACTGTTCAAAGAATATAAATTTACAGAACAGGAACTAGAAATTTATATAAATAACAGTTTTCATTCTTTTGGTGAAATAGATAAAAAGTCAGAGAGACATTTCGATTGTAAGTAAAGACACAGGGAATCTGGAGGACAGTTGGAGGAGCAGTACTAATTGCGACGGGGCAGCATGCATAGTGCTGACAGGAGGTGCCGCAACACCAGTAGTAGCTGACGTTGCAGTAGCAGTAGGGAGCGGAACAGCAGTATTCGGAGCTGCAGATGCCATAGAGGGCACTCAGGATATTTATTATGGAAGCACAGGTGACATTGACAGCACGGCAGTAAACGGCATAAAGGATGACCTGTTTCAGGGAAACGAGGACGCATATTATCTGACAGAAAATACCTTTGCATTTGCGGTATCCGCAATGATTCCAATCGGGCAGGCATCTACAGCGGGAAATCTGACATTCAAAAGCACAGCAACAATAGTCGCCAAAGAAGGCATCTCAATGGGAGCCGGAGCCGGTGCGCAGAAGATAACCACAGATGTGACAGGAAATGATACAGCAGGAATGGTTGCCGGTATGGTTGCGAGTGGAATGACAGCAAAAGGGCTGAATGGAATTGAAGCAGAGGCGAACAAGCTGGCGAAAGCCCCAAAAGGGATTGATGGAGTAACCGAGGGAGCTGGAAATTTAGCGGAAGATGTGGGGAAAGCCGGAAAAGGGCTCGAGGGAGCAGCCAAGGGAGCCGAGAGTGCAGCGGAAGATGCTGGGAAGGTTGTTGAGACCAGCTATGGGAAGTCAAGCGAAAAATTAAACTGGGACGCAATTGTTAGTAAGAAAGGTGAAACCAGGGTTGAGCATATTAAGCGACATACGGTTCAAAATAATAGTCGAGAAACACATAGTGTATTTAACGGGAATCCGATAGATATGGTAAATGATGCATGGGAACAACGTCATTTGGTTGAACCGATATCGGATGGAATGGGAGGAACAATTTATAACATTCCGTACAAAAATGCAGGCTATGAAAGTGGATATATTAATACTGGTGCTCAAATGGATTATATAACAATAGTAACGCTGGATGAAAGTACTGATTTAATAACCGCATTTCCGTCTTTTGGAGATTATCATAAGTGATAGGAGGAACCTAAAATGTATAATATTGGTTACTGTAAGATATGCAAGCAAGGCTTACTTGAAATTGTAAAAGATAAATTAACTAAAAAAATATTTATATGTTGTGATGAATGCGAAGCAGAGTGGAATAATCCAGAGGATGCATTAAAAGGTATCAATGGAACAAGAAATAAACATGGAGAAATAGAATATCCAAATATAGAAGATATACTAAGAGAAAAATGGAGTGTTTCAATAAATGAGCATCACAACTAAGCCTCCCCACAGGCAGGCATAAATCCTAGTCTTACTACCAGACATTAACAAAAACTTTTAGGCTCATAAGGCTTACCATCCCGTAATACGGCATAGATTACGGTGGTAAGCTTTCTTGCCACTGCACCGGTGGCAGTTAAGTGGTGCTTTCCCTGCTCCCGTTTCTTTTTATAATAGGCATTTAAAGGACTGTTGTGAAAAGAACAGGTGGTTGCAGCAAGGAAGATTGCATGTCTCAGGTAAGGTGAACCCCGTTTGGACATGTGATTATGAGTGTTGCTAAATTCACCGGATTGTCGTACAGTTGGATCAATACCTGCAAAGGCAACTAAGGCAGATGAACTCTTAAATCTGTTTATATCACCGATTTCAGCAAGAATGGTTGCAGCAGCAATCATGCCTATCCCGGGAATGGTATGAAGATAACAATCAAACTTCTCATAGTACTCAAGAATCTGGCAGTCAAGAGCTTCAATCTGCTTATCAAGAAAATTCATCCGATCAATGAGCTGTTTTAACTGGAAAGAGAAAGCATCCTGTGCTATCTTAATACCAAAGGTATCAGCTGCAGCTTCACGGATAGAAATCGCTTTTTTCATGGTAAGCTTATTGTGGCTCTTATCTTTTATAATTTCAAAGAGCTCATCTATTGGTGCATTCTCAATGTTCTCAGGGGTGAGGTATTTTTCAAGAATGCCCATGGATGTGCTCAGCCAAAGAGAAGAAAACTGTTTTTCATACTCTGGGAAGATCTGCTCCATAATCGTGCTGATGCGGAGTTTTATTTCGGTTCTGGAAGAAATCACAGAATCACGGTAACGGCATAACTGCCGCATAGCAAGAATGTTTTCGTCTGCCATAGAAGTGGTGGTAAACTGACCGAATCGTATCACTTCTGCAATCAGAAAAGAATCGATGGAATCGTTTTTTGTCTGCCGGATATACATCTTTCTGAGGGAATCAGACTGGATGGGATTGATTACATAAATGGTATATCCTCTGGCTTTGAGGAATGAATAAATCGGATACCAGTAATGCCCAGTGGCTTCCATGCCGAAGATACAAGAGGAATTGCCGATATTATTGAAGATAAAACTCATAAGGGAATCAGCACCTTTGTGTGTAGTTGCAAAACGAAGCGAATGTCCGATTTGTTTCCCTTCAGGTGAAACAATGGATGCTTCATGATGATTTTTGCCAATATCAATGCCTACGATGTACATAATTGAAATCCTTTCTAATGTGAATTGTAAGTAGATAGAATCCTCACTTCAATGCGGGTTACAATCTGGTTAGATATACGAAGTACAGCACAAATGCTGTCAACATCCAGCTAATACGCAAAATCCTGCAAAGCAGAGGGAGCAGTCTCAATGAACGAAGTCACAAGTGCTTCAAGAGTGGTGACGCACACCTCTATCTATTACAGGATAATTGTGGTATAGGAATGAAATAAAAGCAATAGATAGAAAAAGACTGCTTTGATTCCTATGTGTTTAGCATACCAGAGTGGTAGTAAGACAATTGATGATATAATTGACGGCTTGCCAGAAACTACTAACGGAAAAGGCGTTGCTAGGAACTTTGAATCAACAGGTGATTTTGAACAGACAATTAGGGATTTTGATGCCCTCAATCCTATCGACGTTAAAGAAATTCAAACAAAATATGGATCAGGAAAAGTCGGTAAGTTGAGTGATGGAACAACAGTTGTTGCTCGTCCAGGTAGTACAACAGGAGGAGCGACTCTTGAAATAAGGGTGTCCAATAGGAAAGTGTACAAAATTCGATATTAGGAGAGATAAAAGATATGGAAAAATGGAAAGAAGTATTTGGTGGTATAATTCCAAAAGCAGTTTACCAAGTGCAACTAATAAATGGTGAGAAACAAGGGCTAACTATAAAACTGTCAAGTAGTCAAACATGCGTAATGATTAATTTCGGTATGGTTCAAGCAGTACGTATGCTAGATGAAGGAATTGTGCAAAGTAACCTTTATTCTGAAAATGAAATACGGAAATATAAGGATAATGATTTTCGGAATATAATTTATGAAGTACAAGATGGTGAATTTTCAGAACAAATAAATCAAATTTCTGATGGTTATGGAGAGGCTTTAAATTTAAAACATTATGTAGTGATTACTCAGAATTACAATATTGATATTGTAACCGAATGGGAACCAACAATAGAAATTTCAAAGATGTAATAATTCTGGACATTTCTCTTAAATGTTAGATATGGGAGAATTGAATGACCACGCCACTGGGAGATATAGAAATATGCATAGATGGAAAAACAATTAAATATACAGCACAGAACATGGGCGTGATGGATAGGCTTTGTCTCGATGTAGATGGAAGATTTTGTATAAAAGTCGAATTTGTACCGGATGGCGAAAGACATACGATATCATGCATAATAAAAAGTCATATTCCATCTGACAAGGATGGAGTAGAATCTGGAGAACAGCTTGCGTTGAAGTCTTTTTATAAAGGGCACAGCAAGCTGTTCGATTCAGTCTTTATGAGTGGCTGATCGGAAGGAATAAAAGCACAGCGGTCAATATAGGATCCAATTACATATTTTTTAGTTTTTCCTGCAATTCTTCTATTTGTGATTCTATAGTTGCCAAAGAAGGCATCTCAATGGGAGCCGGAGCCGGTGCGCAGAAGATAACCACAGATGTGACAGGAAATGATACAGCAGGAATGGTTGCCGGTATGGTTGCGAGTGGAATGACAGCAAAAGGGCTGAATGGAATTGAAGCAGAGGCGAACAAGCTGGCGAAAGCCCCAAAAGGGATTGATGGAGTAACCGAGGGAGCTGGAAATTTAGCGGAAGATGTGATATCAGAAAGTGGGGTGAACATAAGAGGAGCTGGGGATGAGACCAGAGTGGTAGTAAAACTATTAATGGTTTAAATATAATAGATGGGAAAGTTGATGGGAAAATACCACTAGCAGAGTATAAAAAATATCGAGTTGATAGTGTGCATAATATAGATTCGGATACGATGACCTTAGGAAAGTATGAACCAACTATAAGGGCAGATGGTACTAAAGATTTTTCAATTCCAGGTCCAGGTGCATATACTGTTAAGGCAGGAGATACAACATATTTTAGTCTGGGAACGGAGTGGGATAAAATTACGGATACATATGGTTTAGACGTAGCAGGTCAAAATATGTTTGACTATTTTAACAAACCTGCATTAGATGATGCCATAAACGCAGGTAAAGAGATACGATTTTCACATAATCCAGAGGCATATGGTGAATGCGCATTGAAATGGGAATGGGATTATTTGCAAGAAAAACATGGGTATTTTGCATTAGAAAAAAAAGGAGATTTTTGGTATGCAACAAAATAATTTTAATGATATTAGAATCGATACGGGTAAAAAAATAAAAAAAATATTTGGTAATAAAATTAGAGGTATAGAATATTATGATGTGGTGGAAGAAGCAGGGCATTGGTCGTTTAAAATAGGTTTTTTTGCTTATGATTATTTTTACGTTGTTTTCACTTATGAACTTGATATTATAGGGTTTTCTATAGAAGTTGGAAATGGAAGATTAATAAGCGTAATGAATACACACAATTGCTATTCAAATACAGATATGGAAGCTTATATACGACGAATTGTTGAGGAACTTGAATTAAGAATTCCAGATAAATATCTGCAAACACGCGGTTGGTTATAATTTTAAATTCTTATTCAGAATGCGGATAATTCTTCACGAGCATATTAATCCATGGGAAGAATGTCAGATGATTTATTGCTAAATTCGAAAACAAATACAAATTGTGCAAATAATCTGACTGAATGGAGAAGCTTCGATGGAACAAGACAGTTCAGAGAGGTTGAATCAGATTACTTTGGCAGATATGGAATTTATTCCCAATACAGCCTATGTTTATTTTGAATTTTTTGGGACGTCAAATGTAGGGGAAAATGAACTCAAGGTTATTAGAAATGTTCATGTCCCATTAAAATAGTAAAATGGCAGGTTAGCAGTTCCTCTATAATGAAAACAGGGAAGTCGTAGCAGAGAAGGACTACAGTGGCAACGTCATTCGCTACATTCATGGACTGTGACTGATCAGCTCCGACAGTGAGAATGCCAGGACTTATTACCATTATAAATATAATGTGTTTGGTAATACCATAAGCTGTGAGGAAAGAGTAGAGAACCGTTTCCGATACCAGAGTGGTAAAACAAGTAAAAACGGATATGAATATTTAGATGACCAATTAGGTAGTTTAAAAGATAAAGTTAAGATAAATCAATATCAATCGGCAGAAAGTGTCAATGATTTGTGGGAAGCAAGAGGTTATAAATCACCTTATAAAGAAAAAACGGTTGTACAAAATATAACACTGACGGAAGATACAAAATTTGTTCGAGTGTACGATGGTGTAAATTCTAATTTAGAGGGTGGATGGGTTATGAGAGCTGAGGATATCAAAGGACTTACACCCAAAGAAATTCAAGCTGAATTTGCATTAGAGTATGAACCTATATTTATTGGTGAAGTAGAATTAAAGGCAGGAGATACAATACGTTTAGGTGAAGTTGGACCTAATTTTGGATATGATGGTGGCGGAATACAAATAGATTTGCAACAGCAATGGATTGGTGATTTTACTGAACTTGGAAAAATTGAAGACTGGAGGTAAAAGAATGAATGGAATAATTGTGGAAGGTAATACTTTAACTATTGGTCATACAAAAATTATTGTTAAATATCCAATTAAGAAAATTGAAAAAATAAATGGAAAATATATTGTTTTACTAAAGATTCCACGTGTGGAATTAGGAGTTGACGAATTAAATAATATTTTGTGTTATGATGAACAAGGTATAATGTGTTGGCAAATAAGTAATAAATTACCATCTAATATTGTTAGTAAAGAGCAAATTCCATATATTGCAATTCAAGTTATAGATGGGAAATTATATGCAACTGATTTTTGGGGAAGAAAGTTTAATGTTGATACAGAAAATGGGGAATTAATTGATGTTAAAATCGTACATTAGAAATATCTTCTATAATACTTGAGAAAAAGCGTAGAGGCAGATATGATACATAGGCATGCGGCCATATAGGATGAGTTATAGGATTTATTAGGGTTATACTTTCGGACTCCCAACAACCTATAGCCTCTGCATGTCTATTAATTATCCATCATAGCTGTTGCGAAGCAATTAAGAATCCATGATGTTAATTAATAGACACTAGCGAAATTTTGCCGAGCTGGGTATACGAACAAATATTGCAAAATGAATATGCTGATGTAACGCACTCCTAGCAACAGAATATTGCGAAAGCTTTGAAGCAAAAGCAAAAACCAATCCTCAGGGCACAAACAGCTCTGAGGGATTTTTTTCGCAAAAAATGAAAAAAGTAGAGAAATTTTTCCGGTGTGACTGCTGTGTGACCACCATAGTGTATAATGTAATGTAGAAAGAAATAACAAAGAAAACGATATTAAATCGGGAATAAAATGTGAGGTGAAGAGTGATTAATGAGAAAACTGAATTTTTACCACTGGGAAGTATCGTGGTTGTAAAGGGATATTAATTCCTGTTGACAATATTAAATTAAATAAATAGGAAAATTAATGTGTATGAATAATATTACAAAAAATAGATTGATTCAGGTTGGAAAGAACAACGAAAAATTAATACTGATTTGATCCGAAAGAAATATGATGAAATTGGATTAGAATATCCAGAAGTTGTAGATAAATTCTTAAAAGAATATGGCATGTTAAATATAAATCCTAGAGATAAGTGCTATTTTGATGTTTCGTTTAATGCAATCAAAGCAATTGGATGTAATCTTGATGGTTCATATTTTAAAGAGTGTTTAGCTGAATATGATATAAATGAAACAGTATATCCAATTGGAGAAGCTTGTAGAAAGAATTTATTAGTACTAATGACATTAACAGAATCGTTTTATTGTTTTACAGATGGGCTATTATTATTTTTGGGTGGTTCAGTTGATGAAATGCTTGATTGTATAGTAGGAGAATGTAGAAAGCCAATAGAAATTGAATAGGTGATAATTGATGAAGACAAGATTCAAAAAGATATGTCAAAGCGGATGTGTATGCAGTTTGAAGTATCTAGAATTGATATTTGGTAATATCAAATGCAATTTGATAATGAAATTATTGAGGCTGCAGAACATGAAGGAAAAGTATAGAGATTTCCATTTTGGAGAATTTATCGAAAAGCCAAATCAGTGTGGATATTTTGAACAAAATGGAAATTGGTATACATACGTAATAGATGAAAGAAATTTTTGTATATTTACAGGACCATTTAATGGGAGCGCAATAATATATGCGTTTTCTATAGAAGCTGGAAATGGAAGATTATGGGAAAGCGAAAAATATAAGTTTTGATAAAAATACAGGAGAAATACAAGGGATGATGATTACAAAATAAAATTGATGAATAAGTAATGCCTGCTGATTAAGAAGATATCTGTAATTTCTAAATTTTATGTTTGCATCGCTTATACCATAATCAGAACAAATGCACAGTGGTATATTATTTTTTTAATATTTAGAGTGACAAAACAATATATTTATAATAAAATGATATTGTTAAATTATTAATAAAAAGCATACTAAAGAGAGGAGAAAGTTATGCAGGACATTAGTATCATTGGAATTATTGTTACAGTTGTTGTTCTTGTTATCCTGTTGTTTATGGCAATCGGATACGTGAAGGCACCGCCTGATATGGCGTATATCATTTCAGGTGTGAAGAAAAAGTCAAAGGTAGTTATCGGAAAGGCGAGCATACGTATTCCGTTTTTTGAGCGTCTTGATAAGCTGAATCTCAGACTGATACCTATCGATGTAAAGACGAGCAATGCAGTACCGACAGCAGATTATATCAATATCAACGTCGATGCTACGGTAAACGTAAAGATCAGTAATAATCCTGAAAAGCTACGCCTTGCGGCTGAGAATTTCCTTAACAAAAACACAGAGTATATTGCTGGTGTTGCCAGAGAGGTTCTCGAGGGTAATGTACGTGAGATTGTTGGAAAAATGAAGCTTGAAGAGATGGTCTCAGACCGTCAGAAGTTTGCCAATCTGGTAAAAGAGAATGCAGAGCCTGATCTTGCGGCAATGGGACTTGATATCATCAGCTTTAATGTGCAGAATTTTGTGGATGGCAACGAGGTAATAGAGAATCTTGGTATCGACAATATCGTAAAGATTAAAAAGGCCGCCGCCATCGCAAGGGCAGAGAGTGAGAGAGACATCAAGGTAGCTCAGGCTTCGGCTGACAAAGAGTCAAATGATGCAGCGGTTGCAGCACAGACAGAGATTGCCAAGAAACAGAATGAGCTCGCTATCAAGAAATCAGAACTTCAGATGGAGGCTGATACAAAGAAGGCTATGGCGGATGCGGCTTACGATATTCAGAAGGAGGAGCAGCGTAAGACCATTGAGGTTGCCACAGCAAACGCTGATATTGCAAAGCAGGAGCGAGAGATTGAGTTAAAGCAGAAAGAGGTTGCAGTAACAGAGCAGTCTCTTGAGGCAGAGGTCAAGAAAAAGGCTGAAGCCAATAAATACGCGGCACAGCAGCAAGCAGAGGCACAGCTCTACCAGCGTCAGAAGGAAGCTGAGGCAAGACAGTTCGAGGCACAGCGTCAGGCGGAGGCACAGAAAGCAGAGGCAGAAGCCATGAGATATGCCAAGGAGCAGGAAGCTGCCGGTATCCGTGCAGTCGGAGAGGCAGAAGCATCAGCTATCCAGGCAAAGGGTATTGCAGAGGCTGAGGCTATGGAGAAAAAGGCAGAGGCATATGCCAAGTACAATAAGGCAGCCGTTGCAGAGATGATGATTAAGGTGCTGCCTGATATCGCAGCCAAGGTTGCAGAGCCACTTGGACAAATCGACAAGATTACTATTATCGGTGGCGGTGATGGCGAAAATGGTGTAGGCAAGGTTGCCGGAAATGTACCGGTTGTAATGGCAAAGGTATTTGAGAGTATGAAAGAGGCAACAGGTATTGATTTATCTGAGATTATCAACGCTGATTCATATGACGCAAAGGTAAATCGCAACGTAAATGTAACCGGACTTGATGGAGTAAATCTCGTTGTAAATGCGGATACGGACAAAAACGGTGAAAAGACTGAAAATTAAATAGTGTTATATTAATCCGCTATACGATAGGTGAGTATAGCGGATTTTTAATATTTTCTGAAAAAAGACAAATATTTGAAAATTACAGGATTATATGATATATTTTGTTGCATAAAAGCAGATTGCCTGTACATGGTGACATATATAAATAATGAAGAGGAAAAGCTATGAACGATAAAAGAAAGATAATAGAAATATTTATAATTGTTGCGATAGTAGCTGCACTGGCTGCAGTTGCCACATTTTTTGTGATTAAGTCAGCAAAAAACGAGGCTAAGGGCTCGTCACAGATGACGGAAACAGCCACAGAGGATAGTTCAGACAAGGAAGACCCGCAGCATACGGGAGACAATGCCGGCTCAATGAGTGTGACATCTGATGATGGGGCTTCTGCGGATGAGACACAGATACTGTCTGCAAGCTCTGTTGCGGAAAACAGTAACCTGACCTTCGGAATTGATGTATCTAAATATCAGGGCACTATAAAGTGGGACAAGGTTGCCGCAGGCGGAATTGATTTTGCAATGATACGTGTGGGCTACAGAACCCAGAAAACAGGCGAGATGTGTGTTGATACAAATGCAAGATACAACATGCAGGAGGCGCAGAAAAATGGCATAAAGGTCGGGGTATATTTCTTTTCATCAGCAGTAAATGAAACAGAAGCCATTGAGGAGGCAGACTGGGTAGCAGACTACATCTCAAAATATCAGATTACATATCCGGTGGCATTTGACTGCGAGGGCTTCACAGACTCAGCCAGCAGACAGTATGGCATGTCATCAGAGGCACGCACCAAAGTAGCTGAGGCATTTTTGCAGGAAATATATAATAAAGGATATACACCTATGTTTTACGCTGCAATGAATGAGTTGTCGGCAAACAGCCAGTGGGATACTAAAACACTTGAGAGCAGGTACAAAATCTGGGTGTCACAATATCCGGACACAGCTTACCCGGAAACACCACAGTCATCTTATGAGGGCACACATGCCATGTGGCAGTATACCAATAAGGGAAAGGTGTCAGGGATTGATAAGCCGGTAGATTTGAATGTGGCATACTTTGGTTTTGATGAAACAGAGTCTGCAAAAAATGGGGATGCGGCTGACGATGCAACAGCTGATCCGGAAGCAAATATGAAGTTTTCGGATGTAAATGAGACCGTAACTGCCAAGGAGAGCGTCAATCTGAGGGATATTCCAAGTCAGGGCAATGACAGCACAATTAAGGTAACGCTGAATAACGGTGATACAGCAACAAGAACAGGCGTCAGTGACAGTGGATGGTCACGTGTCGAATATAATGGACAGACATATTATGCCATTTCAAACTACCTCACAACAGATATGAACTATGTAGTTCCCGGGCAGGACGGAAGTGGCAGCGGAGACGGACTGAAGACAAAGTTCAAGGAGTGTAATGATACTGTCACTGCAAAAATAGAGGTTAATCTGCGTGCACTTCCAAGTGTCACAAATCCGGATGCTACAGTTGTTGCAACGATAAAAAATGGGGAAACCGTCACCAGAACCGGAATCAATGAGGAGTTTGGCTGGTCACGCGTGGAATATAATGGACAGACACTTTATTGTGTGACAAGCTATCTGAGTGTGCAGTAATATAAGTAAATAAAAGCGATAGAACCACTTGCAACGCAGGTCATATTTGCAGCAGATGTGGCTTATGAGTCTGTTGACAGCGGCAGTGCATTATTGACAGATGAGTCACAGAAGGTGACAGTACAGCTTCAGAATGGAACAGCAGTTATTCCGCAGGGTGCAGATATTGAGACTGCTAAAGCGGCAATAGCAAAAGCGCTTGTTGTAAACGCAGACGAAGTTGATGTAAAAAACCTTGATTGGGAGTACGAGTGCGAGGGCAAGGATAAGACTAAATTACAGAAAAATACAGCATTCGGAAGCTTAGAGGGCTTTACGAGCACAACAACGAAAAAAATACTTTGGAATACTGTAACAACAGAATATAATCATCCAGCATTTTTAGAAAACGGTGAAGGAGATTTCAAATTCAGACTTAAGGGAAGCGATGAGGTTGTTACACTCCACAGAGCTTACAAGTATGAATCATCATTTGTTTTAAAGGATGCTCCGTATGAAGTGAGCATGGCTTTTAACGCGGATCAGTCATATGATTTTGATGCTACAGCAAGAGCAATTTATGATGCTGTGATAGCAAAGACAAATCCGGCAGGGCTTACATATGATGATGTGGCAATGGAGTACAATGCCGGAACAGATATAATACCAAACTGGCAGCCACTTAATTCTACAAACTGGACTGCAGCATTTAAAAAATTTGGTCCGGGAGAGTGGACTATCCGCATAAAGTGGGATGGAAATAAGAACTATAAAGGTACACAGACACAGGTAAATGTGACTACAGCCGATAACCGTATAGCAGCGGCCGTTGTATGCAGGGAGGGAGTATCTTTTTCATACAATATGGACACTGCCGTTATGAAACAGTCAATATTTGATCAGGTAATTGATTGGGACAACAGTACATTGCCTGCAAAGGATACGTTAAGTGTTGATGATTTTACAATGGAATACTATGGTGTTGATGATGTAGCCGGAGTTGAGGGAGTCACCAGGCAGTGGGCTCCGATAGAAGGCGGAAAGGTTAATTTACTTACTTATCTGCAGATGGGTGCAGGAGAGCAGCAAATCCGTATAACATATAAAGGCAATGCCGAGTATCGTCCATCAGCATCAGCAGAGACTAGTGTGACCGTTAATAAGGCAAAGGTAAATGTTAAAGTAAAGTCAACAAACATTTATGCCGGAGATGCACTACCACAGGATTTTGTTACAACAAATCCTTCAGACAGGTTTGATGTATATACAATCTATGCCGGTCTTACAAGCAATGTAAATGCAGGCATTTATCTTCAGATGCCTGAGAAGTATACAAACAGCACAGTACTTAAGCTTATAGATCCGGTTGTTTCAAAGCTATATGGAAAGTCCTTTACACAGATGATGCAGGACGGTATGACAGTCGGAGAGCTTAGAAAACTTTTCAGCACACAGGAGCTGCTTGACACGTTGAAGAAGCTTCATATAGATATGGGTACAGTTGGACAGATTCTTGAGATAATAAATAAGCTTCCTTCTGTTGCAGACACAGTGAGAGTGTCATTTGGTACTCCAAACCGTGCCGGTCTTTATACGGTGACAGCGGTTACCGATAACAAGAATTATGAGACAGGTGTTGGAGTTGGTGCTTTACTTGTCAAGATGCATTCAAAAGGAACTAAGCTTAGTTGGAATCAGAGCTTTACAAATGGGAAGCTTAAAGCCTCAGATGTAGCATCCTTTGATTTTGGAGCAACGCTATCATATGATGGTGATGTCTCAATCAGCCAGAGCAATGTGCATTATCTATACAGTGGCTTTACAAGCAAGTGGAAGCCATATTCAAGCACAAAGGCTCCTACAGAGCCGGGCAGATATGTAGTCACAGTAGTTACAATTGGTGGCAATTATCAGGCAGCTCCTATTACTAGAAGCTTTCAGATCGTAAAATAACTAAAATCCGCTATACTTTAAAACAAAGTATAGCGGATTTTTTTGATAAATTTATGGAATCTATTTTTCAAGAATACCTGGAAAGGAGCATTAAAACTTATCTTCGTGGCGACAGCGGATTCTCTTCCCAAAACTTTATGAAACCTGTGAGAGTAATGGCTGTTTCCTATTGACATTTCAGTTTATCGGGAGTAAACTATAATTAGTTTATTAGCGATAAACTGAAAGGAGAAATCTTTATGGCTGAGATGAAGATGGGCGTAGTGGAATCCCACTTTGCCGATATTATTTGGGCGAATGAGCCTTTGCACTCCAGAGAATTGGTAAAGCTCTGTGAAAAAGAACTGAACTGGAATCGCTCCACCACCTATACGATATTACGCAAGCTTTGTGAGCGTGGTATCTTCCAGAATAATGGTGGCATCGTTTCCTCTGTTCTGTCTAAAAATGATTTCTATGCCGTTCAGAGCGAGCAGTTCGTTGACGAAACCTTTGAAGGTTCCCTTCCTGCTTTCATTGCGGCTTTTACACAAAGGAAGGGTATTTCTCAACAGGAAGCTGCGGAGATTCGACGCATGATTGATGCAGCCGCCGGAAAGGAGTAATCTATGAGTTCATTCTTTTTGAAAATTGTAAATATGAGTATCGCCGCATCTTGGCTGATCCTTGCGGTCGTACTTTTGCGTGTGGTTTTGAAAAAGGCACCTAAGTGGATCAATGTCCTACTGTGGGGTATCGTAGCTTTTCGATTGATTTGCCCATTCAGTTTTGAAAGCGCATTGAGCTTGATTCCAAGTGCCGAGACCATCAGTCCTGAAATCATGATGGACTGGACACCAGAAATCTCCACAGGCGTAAGCTCTATCGACAAGGTAGTGAATCCAATTATTACGGACACCTTTGCTCCAGAGCCAATTGCAAGCGCAAATCCACTTCAGCTTTTGATTCCTGTGCTGGCAATCGGATGGGCAATAGGCATCATAGCCATGCTCGTTTATGCTGCCGTCAGCTATTTCCGCTTGCAAAAGAAAGTCGGTGCATCCCTTTCTGTGCGGGACAACATTTGGATTTGTGACGATATACAAACACCTTTTATTCTTGGTTTCTTCAAACCGAGCATCTACATTCCCTCCGGGACAGATGAAGCACAGTTGCCCTATATTATTGCCCATGAGAATGCTCATCTGAAACGCTGTGACCATTGGTGGAAACCGTTGGGGTATTTAGTGTTGGCAATCCATTGGTTCAATCCTCTTGTATGGATTGCGTATATTTTACTTTGCCGAGATATTGAACTTGCCTGCGATGAAAAAGTTATTCGTGGACTGAATCAAAACGAGTCTATTTCTTATTCAGAAGCTCTGCTTTCTTGTAGCGTGAATAGAAGAACAGTTATGGTTTGTCCACTTGCCTTTGGAGAGGTTGGCGTCAAAGAAAGGGTGAAAAATGTGCTGAATTACAAGAAACCTGCATTTTGGATTGTTGCTATTGCTGTGGTTTCAAGTATTGTTCTTGGGGTATGTTTCCTGACAAATCCGAGTTCATTCCCAGTGAAACTTGATTCTGTTCAAATTTCCAAAGCAAGCACCATGGACTTTAGAACAAATATCGGACCGACCACATTCCAATTATCCGCAGCGGAAATTGACGAGTTGAGCAGTCGTATTAAAAACTTAAAGATTGGTCACAAAGACCAATCTTTGCAAGGTCATACACCTTTCTATTCCCTTCATGTGGATACCAAGGAAAACGACAGAATCACATTCAGCGGTTTTGATTCCAACGGAAATCAAGCAGCAATTCTGTATGAGAATGTGTATTACCGAATAACTGACTCTGACTTTATCAGCTATTTACAACGCATCTGTGCCGGGGAAACCAGAACAGAATCGATTAACGAAACCAATGTTGATACAGCAATCCATAATGCAATCATGGAACATAACAGCGATAGATACTACAAAGGTGTTTTTGCCTGCGAAAGCCATACTGTATTGGCTACAGAAGCCGGTGGGGCTGCAAACTCTGAGGAGAATGAGACATTGACCGTATATGTTCTCACTCTTTATGAGGAATATAATTTGTCCGAAGAAGGGATTGAAAGTGTCGGTGGAGGTTGTGGTCCTGTTGCCCTAACTTTCAATGTGACAGAGAATGGATATGAACTATCTGAATATTGGGAGCCGGGAGATGGCAGCCAATACTCTGATGATATTCGTAAAAAGTTCCCGGAGGATATATTAGATGAAGTCTGGAATCCTCAGGATTATGTGGATGCAATGACAGCAGAAAATGAACAAAAGGCACTCGAATTTTCGGCACAAAAGTGAGATTTCAAAGATTGATAATGAACGCAGTGTTTTAGGGAATAAAGTCAAAAAAATAAAATGTTATTAATCTAAAATCATGCATAAAGTAGAAATAGTGTAAAAATGTCATGGATATAATGATAGAATTGTTTGAAAAAGTGCGTTAAAATACAAAATAACGAAATACGTAAGTAAAGGGGCATTTTATGGAATATTCAGCAATTTTTCATGACATGGATAAAAGATTCTGCTATGCGATAGATAAGGATTTGTTTGTGATACGCGTGCAGGTAAAAAAGGATGATATGAAGGAGGTAATCCTTCACTATGAGGACAAGTATATACCTATGGAGCGCAAGGATACGCGAATGACACTTCCTATGAAGAAGGTAGCCACCTCGCAGTTTCACGATTATTATGAAGCACAGCTTCAGATGCATCTGATATGTCTGAGATACTTTTTTGAATTTACAGACATGCAGGGTGAAAAGGTATATTACGGCAATTATGAGTTCGACAAGGAGTGCATCACAAACAGGGACAGAATGTTTGACTGCCCGCAGAACCTCAGGGAGGAAGAGATGTTTGAGGTGCCACAGTGGGCAGCAAACAAGGTAGTGTATCAGATTTTCCCGTCGCGCTTTGCCGCAACACAGCCGGTAGACAAAAAGCTGTGGTATAAGGCTCCGATTACGCCTATGGATGATCTGCATGGCAATCTCAGAGGAATCATAGAGCATCTGGATTATATTAAAGATTTGGGAATCGATGTGGTGTATCTGACACCAATCTTTAAATCAAATTCGTGCCATAAGTATGATACCATTGATTATTATCAGGTTGATCCATCATTTGGAACAACAGAGGATTTAAAGGAGCTCGTACAAAAATCTCACGAGCGTGGCATGAAGGTAGTGCTGGATGCGGTATACAATCACACAGGAAGAGAATTTTTTGCATTTCAGGATATACTTGAAAAGGGCGAAAAGTCAAAATATCTTGACTGGTATTTTATCGACGAGCTGCCGCCTAGGGGTGAATGGGGAGAAATTCCGAACTTCAAATGCTTCGGCTATTACGGTGGAATGCCAAAGCTTAATCTGAAAAATCCTGAGGTTGAAAAATACATCACGGATGTTGCCTGCTACTGGATTAAGGAATGTGATATTGACGGATGGAGACTGGATGTAGGAGACGAAATCAGTCATTTCTTCTGGAAGAATTTCAGAAAGGCAATCAAGGCAGTAAAGAAGGATATGCTGATAATTGGTGAGATATGGCACTACGCAGGAGACTTCCTCGAGGGAGATGAGTGGGATACTGTCATGAATTATCCATTCTACCTGAATCTGATAGACCTGCTTGCAGACGAAAAGATTAATGTCAGCCAGTTTGTACAAAATCTTGGATATCTGAAGGGACGCTTAAACAAAAAGTGCTATCCGCTGATGTGGAACCTGATTGACAGCCACGATACAGCAAGATTTTTACATCTGTGCCATGATAATAAGAAAAAGCAGCATCTCGCAGCAGCCTTTCAGCTGCTACTGCCGGGAATGCCTATGGTTTACTATGGCGATGAGTATGCCATGCCGGGAGCAAACGATCCGGACTGCAGACGAGGCATGTACTGGGATGAAGAATATCAGGACAAGGAGATGTATAATTGGTATAAGAAGCTCATGCAGGTTAGAAAAACACATGCATGCATTGTAGAGGGCGAAATGATTGAGACAATCACAAATGACGATGATGATACGATTGTTATGATCAGAAAAAACGGCGAAGAGACAATCGCAATGCTTTTCAATTGCGGCAGCAGTGTAAAGGAATTTAATGAGTATGCCGAGAAATATAATCTGCTGACAGATAGCGCATTTGACGGAAAAGTAGAGGGGCTTGACGCTGCCGTAATTGTGCTTTAAAAATTATATGGACAGGAAATTGCAGGCAGCTGCTTTTTCCTGTTTTTTTGCATAAAATCAATTCTGTTGAGGTAAAATTGAGATTGACATTGTATTGTATGAGTATAAAATACAAGGAATCAGGTGATGTACAATGAAAAGGCATAAAATATGTAAAATTATTTTTGCTATACTGGCAGTTTTTTTATGTGTGGCTTTTTATGAGTTAATCGGAATCTGCATCACATATAAAAAACAGCCGGCGGTGTCTGATGCTACTATAAAGGAAACACAAAATATTATGAGTGTGGCGGGGAGAGAGAATACGGAAAGAGCAGTAATCATTGAAAAAAATTCGCAGGCTCTTTTAGAAAGAGTTAGATTAATCCAAAATGCAAAGGATGAAATAATCCTTTCTACATTTGCATTTAAATCAGACGAAAGCGGAAAATTGATTTTAGGAGCACTGCATGATGCGGCAGACAGAGGCGTACATGTCCGCATATTGGTAGATGGAATGGAGAGCTGGATTGATATGGAGGGTAATCCATATTTTTATGGATTATCTTCGCATGAGAATGTTGAGATTAAGCTGTACAATAAAGCAAATCCGCTTAAGCCATGGAAGACAATGGGAAGAATGCATGATAAATATCTGATTGCAGATGGTAAAATATATATTCTTGGCGGAAGAAACACATATAATTATTTTTTGGGTGATTTTCCGGGGCATAAAAATTTTGACCGGGATGTGTTAGTTGTCTGCGATGAGCCACAGAAAGATAATTCGGTCAATCAGCTTTGGAATTATTTTGAAACAATATGGGAACAGGAGGACTGTCGGTATTTTCATAACAGTAAAAAATTAGCTGACAGACAATCTGTAAAGAAAGCAGTTTTAGAGCTGCAGGAAGGGTATCAGCAATATTTTGAAGTTAATAAGGAAAAAATTTGTGATACAGATTATGCGGATGAAACCTTTGAAACAGAAAAGATTACATTGTTATCAAACCCAATCCACACCCAAGCTAAGGAACCGGTGGTATGGTATCAGCTGGGAGAATTAATGAAAAATGCAAAGGAACGCGTAAAAATTCATACACCATATATTATTTGCAATGATATGATGTATAATACATGGGAGGAAATTGCACAGAAGGTTCCGGACTTTTCTATTATGACAAATTCTGTTGCAAATAACGGAAATCCATTTGGAGCTGCTGATTATGCCAAAAACAGAAACAGAATTTTAGAAACAGGAATTGATATCTGGGAATATGAAGGCGGTTATTCGTATCATGGAAAAAGTATTCTGATTGACGATGATCTGTCAGTAATAGGTTCATTCAATATGGACATGAGAAGTACTTATCTGGATACAGAGCTGATGCTTGTAATACGCAGTAAAGAGATTAATAAACAGCTGGAGGATGGCATGATGGAGTATGAGAGCGTGTCCAGACAGGTATTAGACGACGGAACATATTATGATCCGTATCATGTAAAGCCGATTGAATTAACAGAAAAACGTAAAAGAAAGGTGTTTCTGGTACAGCATCTGCTTGGATGGGCAAGGGATTTGTTTTGATTAAAGGAGAACATAAAGCGTGTTTAAGATATTAATTGTAGAAGATGATAAGGAATTAAGTCTGTTATTCCAAAAGGTGCTTGAAAAGAGCGGATATCAGGTCAAAAGTGCGTCGGATGGAGCACAGGCACTGGAGGTATTGGACAGAGAATATATTGATTTAATCATTTCCGATATAATGATGCCGGTTATGGATGGATATGAACTTGTGTCGGAGCTTCGTTCGGCGGGATATCAGATACCGGTGCTTATGATTACTGCAAAAAGCAGCTTCGATGATATGCGTCAGGGCTTTCTTTCGGGAAGTGACGACTATATGGTAAAACCTGTAAATGTCAATGAAATGGTTTTAAGGGTAGGGGCACTGCTTCGTCGTGCACAGATACTGAACGAACACAAAATTGTGATTGGCTCAACCGAGCTTGATTATGATGCAATGACAGTTGTGACCGGTGATGAAGCGCTTGTCCTGCCAAAAAAAGAATTTCTGCTTTTATACAAGCTGGCAGCTTCACCGGGCAGGACATTTACGAAGCAGCAGCTAATGGATGAGGTATGGGGATATGAGACGGAGGCAGACCCACATACGATAGAGGTACATATAGGAAGAATCAGGGAGCGTTTTAAGGAAAATCCGGATTTCGAAATTGTAACAATGCGTGGTCTGGGATACAAGGTGGTGAAAAAATAATGGAGTATAAAAAGAAAAAAGAATTGCGTATCCGCTCATGTCTGACCGGTGCAATCTGGCTGGCACTTGCATTTTCTATGCTGATATCAGCCTTATTGTTTGCATTTTTGAATCATTTTTTGGATTTACCCGGGAAAATACCGGGCCTTGGCTGGCTTTTGATTTTTAATACATTGATAGCAGGACTTATTACATCATTTATCAATGCAAGGCTGCTGGAGCCGATTACCAGGCTCGGTAAAGCAATGAAAGCAGTTTCCCAGGGAGATTTTGAACAGCATTTGGAAACAAACAGCCGCATAGCCGAGATTGGAGAATCCTATCAGAGCTTTAATGTCATGACAAAAGAGCTTCGTGCAACAGAGATGCTGCAAATGGATTTTGTATCCAATGTTTCCCATGAGTTCAAGACTCCAATCAATGCAATTGAAGGCTATACGATGCTGCTCCAGGGAGATGAGCTGTCACAGGAGCAGGAGGGGTATGTAGAAAAAATCCTGTTTAATACTCAAAGGCTTTCCGGTCTTGTTGGAAATATTTTATTGTTATCAAGGCTGGAAAATCAGAATATTCCAATGAAAAAAACCAAATATCGTCTGGATGAACAAATCCGTCAGGCATTTCTTTCATTGGAAGACAAATGGACTGAAAAAGGAATTGGCTTTCAGGTGGAGATGGAGGAGGTCAGATATGTTGGAAATGAAGGGCTTTTTATGCATATCTGGATGAATCTTTTGGATAATGCAATCAAGTTTAGTCCTGAAAATGGGACAATCACCATGTTTCTGAGGCGTGAAAATGATTCTGTGCAGTTTATTCTGGAAGACGAGGGACCGGGAATAGCGGATGATGCAAAAGCCAGAATATTTGATAAGTTTTATCAGGTGGATGGTTCCCATAAAGCCGAGGGAAACGGCCTTGGCCTGGCACTTGTGAAAAGAATTGTAGACATCGCCGGTGGAACAATCAAAGCTGAAAACCGGGAATACGGTGGATGCAGATTTGTAGTACAACTGCCAATAAAGAATTATAATGAGTAGCTATTTAGAACATGATAGTTACAATAATAAAATAATAAGATAAAAGATAGGAGAATTTATATGACATTTTATCAGGAACTGCAGTTAAATCAGGCCGGCTCCAAAAGCCTGCTGAAAAACAGTAAAACAATGAAAGAAAAACTATACCATGCGTTTGTATATATGGTGAAGATAGCTGTCACAATGGTTTTTTGCTTTGCCTTTGTCACTGCCTCAAGCATCATATTGGGAAAGGATAACAGTATTGTAGGAGTAGTGGTTTTATTATGCGTTATGGTATTTCGCAACGCTGATCTGGGAATCCATACCCGACATTCTACATGGCTTTTGGCATTGTTCTTTGTAATTATGACAGTATGTCCGCATCTGGCAAATCAGCTTTCACCGCTTCCTGCACTGCTTATAAACATTGCAGCTCTTGCAGTGATGATTTTGTTCGGATGCCATAATCCATTTATGTTTAATCAATCCACACTGGTTCTTGGCTATTTATTGTTATATGGATATGATGTGTCAGGAAAAAGCTATATGCTTCGAATAGCAGGGATGGCCGCAGGGGCTGTCCTTACATGCCTGGTATTTTACAGAAATCATAAAAACAGAGACTATAAAAGAAATATGAAAGCTGTAATTGAGGAGTTTGACCTTTCTTCATCACGTACAAAATGGCAGCTGTGCCAGATACTATGCGTACCGTTAGTTCTATGTATTGCACAGCTTTGCAATATGCCGCGTGCAATGTGGGCAGGTATTGCAGCCATGTCTGCCATCCTGCCGTTTATGGAGGATATGCAGTACAGGGTCAAAAAAAGGATTGTCGGTAATATTGCCGGGGTTATATGCTTTACGGTATTATACTTCCTGCTTCCGCCATCAATCTATGCGTACATAGGAATCATAGGTGGAATCGGCGTGGGATTATCGGCACAATATGGCTGGCAGGCTGTTTTTAATACATTTGGTGCTCTGGCTATAGCTGCAGAGAGCTATGGGTTAAAGGGAGCAGTCAGCCTCAGGGTGATTCAGAATGTGTTTGGAGTCGTTTTTGCGTTGGTATTTTGTGCTGTATTTTATAGAATTATGTCAGTGAAAGTATCGGTGAAAGAGGAAACTGTATAATATAAGTGGAAACGTGTAATCAGTCATGAGGAATTGTATTCTTCAGATGAAACAGCCACAAAATCCAAAGTGAAGGAAAAGGTAAAACAAATATGAGTCAGATAATATTGGCGTCGGCATCACCGCGCCGAAAGGAATTATTAGAGCAGATTGGGGCAGAGTTTGTTGTCTGTCCTGCAAAGGGAGAAGAGATAATCACAGAGGAGGAGCCATCTGCGGTTGTCATGGAGTTATCCCGTCAAAAGGCAGAGGAGGTAGCGTCAGGTGTGCTTACCTACAATGAACAGCATGCAGAGCTTGTGACACCGCAGGATATTCTTGTAATCGGAGCGGATACGGTAGTGGCTTATGAGAATCAGATTCTTGGAAAGCCGAAGGACGAAGAAGATGCCAGGCGTATGCTTTCGATGCTTTCGGGAAAAACGCACAGTGTCTATACAGGGGTAACGTTTGTTTTTATTGACAAAGCCGGAAGAACCGGAGAACACTGCTTTTATGAGAAGACGGATGTCAGTATGTATAAATTGACAGAAGAGGAAATTGACCGCTATATTTCAAGCGGGGATCCGATGGATAAAGCAGGAAGCTACGGGATACAGGGACGCTTTGCCATCCACATTAAGGGAATACATGGTGATTACAATAATGTGGTAGGGCTTCCGGTAGCGCGCCTGTATCAGGAGCTTAGAAAGCTTGGAGTTGATGTTTAGCGAAGTCTTTTTTTAATAGCCGGTCCGATAAGCATGGCAATTATCATTTTTATCAGGTCGCCCGGGATAAATGGGAACACACATATTGAGAGCGCACCGCTGACTGTGCTTTTTGCCTCAAAGCAGAACCATGCTGTACCGAGCACATAGCATATGATAGTTCCGACAATCATACCAATGAGCTGGAGCCAAGGCTGGTGGAAATGATCGATTACAAGTCCTGCAATAATTGCCATGGCAATAAAACCGATGATGTATCCGCCTGTAGGGCCGGCAAGCTTAGCTGGGCCACCGGTGAAGCCTGAAAATACAGGGATTCCGACAAGTCCGATAAGCAGGTAAATGAGGTAGCTTATAGTTCCACGTTTCCATCCGAGCAGATATAATGAAATATATATGGCCAGGTTTGTCAGTGAAATCGGTACCGGCCCAATCGGGATAGATAATGGTGCAAGAATACATGTGACAGCTGTCATGAGCGCTGTTACCGTTATGGCATAGGTCGTTCCATGCTTGTAGTCTATAGTTTCTGTCTGGTTCATGATAAAATCTCCTTTTTGTAAATTTCATAGTAATTTTTGTACGGTTAACACATTAACATGAAAAGATGTCGATTGTCAACCATAACTGCAATAAAGGTTTACAATTATCGGGGAGTAATGAAAAAATATACTAACATCGGTATATACGTACGCTATTCGGAAAACATGGATACTTGGAAAATGTCTGAAAATGTCTGAAAATCATTAAAAACAATCGACATTACAGCCAATAAACGCTATAATAGATACATTAAGATAAATGTACTGGGACTTGTATTATCCACAGCCGTCACGCGGTACGGCTGTCGCGGATAGCGTCAGGCCCCGGGAAGGGGAATTATATGCAGGATAAAAAGCAAAAAAAGGCAAAAATACAGGTTATATTTCTAATTCTTATTTCCACGCTTGTTATTTTAGCGGATTTTTATGCGATAATTAATTATCCAAAGGAATACATGCTCATTGCAGCAATCACAGTTATCTTTATGATTTGTCTGTGGGGAGTGATAAGCGGATTTTTCTCACTGAGTGCTCTAAAGGAGGACAGGAGGGAGGAACAGTATGACAGTATTTTTAAGTCGGAAAAGGCATCTTACCTCATGCTTAGAAAGTATTTTGATGAGATAGAGGGAAAGATTGAGATACTGCAGAAGGAGTCAAAGATTCCGACTGAGGATATAATCAATGCACAGAAGGGAATCGCAAAGGTTGTTATCAACAGGAATAAGGAAAATGCTGATGCGATTATGAACTCTAATGAACAGCTTATGGAGACTTTTGAACATCTTGAGAATAAGCTCAAGGAGAGCAATGATTTCATTATTGAGAGCCAGAAAAATGTGATTTATGATAACCTCAAGGACATTATGGAAAAGCAGCAGGTTCTGTCTGACAGCATAAAGGATATGGAAATCCGTCTGAGTCAGGCAATCACAGCAAATCCTATTCAGTTTACAGCAAATGTTGAGATGCCTAAGCAAACGACCGACGCACCACAATCAGCACCGGCCATGGAGGCGATACCTGAACCGGAATCTGTACAAGCGAATGAGTCAGAACAGATACCTGAGCCTATTCAGATAAATGAGCCGGAGCCTGTAGTTGAGGCACCACATGTACCTGAACCTGAATCGGTAGTAGAGCCAAGTCCTGTTGCAGAAGAAGCTGTTGCAGATACGACAAACAGCGATCCGAACCGCCAGCTGAGTGCAGATGAAATAGCAGCACTTTTTGCAAGTGCAAACGCAGGTGCGACAGAACCTGAATCAGATCCGGCAGAGGAAGTGATTACGGAACCGGTCACAGAGGCACCACATGTACCTGAGCCGGAGCCAGTAGTAGAGCCAAGCCCTGCGGCAGAAGCTGTTACAGAGCCAAGCCCTGCGGCAGAAGCTGTTGCAGATACGACAAACAGTGACCCGAACCGCCAGCTGAGTGCAGATGAAATAGCAGCACTTTTTGCAAGTGCAAACGCAGGTGCGACAGAACCTGAATCAGAGCCGGCAGAGAAAGTGATTACGGAACCGGTCACAGAGGCACCTCAGGCACCTGAGCCGGAGCCTGTAAGTGAACCGGAACCTGCAAAGTCTCCGGTTGTAGATTTGAATAACACAAATCGTAATCTGACACCGGATGAGATAGCAGCTTTATTTAGCAGTATGTAGTATTTTGGTAACTATTCAGTAAAGAAATATGCGGTATTGCATATTTCGTAAAAAATGAAGAAATAATATTTTGTAATTATCTCACAAATATGTTAAAGTGTGCATGTTATAAAAATATGCACACTTTATTTTTTTGAAAGGAAATATAAAAAATATATGGAAACAATCAGATTTGACGAATTAGAACTAAACCCTAAGATTTTGCGAGGCATCAAGGATATGGGCTTTGAGGAGGCAACTCCAATACAGGCTCAGGGAATCCCGGCAGTGCTTTCGGGCAGGGATGTAATCGGACAGGCGCAGACCGGAACAGGAAAGACAGCAGCCTTTGGTATTCCGGTGCTTGAGAGCGTTGATGCATCAAGTCACAAGACACAGGTTATCATCCTCTCTCCTACAAGGGAGCTTGCCATCCAGGTGGCAGATGAAATCAGGAAGCTTGCAAAATATATGCATGGTGTGAAGGTACTTCCGGTATACGGAGGACAGGATATCAGCCGCCAGATTAAGGCACTTAAGGGCGGTGTGCAGATTATTATCGGAACCCCGGGGCGTCTTATGGATCATCTCAGGAGAAAGACAATCAGGCCTGACCATGTAAAGACAATAGTGCTCGACGAGGCAGACGAGATGCTCAACATGGGCTTTAGGGAGGACATCGAGACAGTGCTCGAATACCTGCCACAGGAGCATCAGACAGTACTCTTCTCGGCAACAATGCCAAAGCCTATTTTGGAAATTACAAGAAAATATCAGCATGATGCCATCAACATCAAGATTGTGAAAAAAGAGCTGACAGTCGCAAATATCGACCAGTATTACTATGATGTGAAGCGCAAGGACAAGATAGATGTACTCACAAGACTGTTGGATTACTATAATCCAAAGCTCTCACTTGTATTCTGCAACACCAAGAAGATGGTCGATGAGCTGGCATATGAGCTTTGCGGGCGCGGCTACAGTGCAGAGGGACTTCATGGCGATATGAAGCAGGTGCAGAGAGATCGTGTCATGAAGAACTTCAGAAACGGAAAGACAGATATTCTTATTGCCACTGATGTCGCAGCGCGCGGAATTGATGTGGATGATGTGGAGGCTGTTTTTAATTATGATCTGCCTCAGGATGACGAGTATTATGTACATAGAATCGGCCGTACAGGAAGAGCAGGCCGCTGTGGAAAGGCATTCTCCTTTGTAAAGGGCAAGGAGGTATATAAGCTCAAGGACATACAGCGCTACTGCAAGACAAAAATCTATGCACAGCCAATTCCATCATCTGATGATGTTGCCAAAATCAGGGCAGAAAAGATTATGGACCAGATTTCCACCATTATAGATGAGGAAAATCTCACAAGTGTCATTGATATTATAGAGAATCAGATAAATGAGTCAGATTACACAGCAATGGATATAGCGGCGGCATTTTTATACCAGGCTATGGGTGCTTCAGAGATATCCACAGCTGAATCAAAGGACGACTATGATTTCCACAATACAGGAGCAGAGGATGGCATGGTACGTCTGTTTATCAACGTAGGAAAGAAGGACAAGATAAAGCCGGGTGACATTTTAGGTGCCATTGCAGGCGAGTCAGGCATGCCTGGCAGGCTTGTCGGTGCAATCGACATGTACGATAAGTATACATTTGTTGAGGTACCGGCTGAGTATGGCAAGGAAGTGCTTAATGCCATGAAGAATGCGAAGATAAAGGGCCGCTCTGTGAACATGGAGCCTGCAAATTCACGATAGCAAAGTCAGGCTTTTCTGATAACGCATCAGCTTTTCTTGTTCTCAGTGGTTCTGAATAGTTACGATGGTTGTATAAAAAATACCGGGACACAAAAAGTGTTGCCCGGTATTTTTGATTACTTGTCGTCATCGATTCCCCAATGCTCTTTCATGTAATCCTTTCCCATTCCTCCGCCGATATCATTTTGATTTCTGCGAAGATAATTTACAAATATTCCACCAACAACTGCAAAAATGATAAGTGCTGCAAGTACTACCATATGGTCTCCCTTCTGAAACATCTGTCAGTTTCAAAAAAAGCTGTAATTATTTGTTCGAAAATAAACGAAAAACAATTGGTTGCCATCATTATAGCAGAATTGTCAGATAAGTCAATACACAAATCAGCTATTGTTTACACTAAAGCGTAACTAACCTGCGTTGCTGATTATACTGTTAGTTGTGAACAGTAACGTGGCCGTGGCTAGTCACACTGTTAGTTGTGAACAGTAACCGACCGGCAGCGAAATTACGCGTCAGCCAGCATCAGCACATGCTTCACAATTGATTTGATTATATTAACCGCAGTCTCCATACCCTCCACTGATATGTGCTCAAATGGGCCGTGGAAGCCGTAGCCGCCGGTACCGAGGTTTGGACAAGGAAGTCCCATGAAGGATAAACGTGCGCCGTCTGTACCGCCGCGAACCGGGCGTGATAGCGGCTCTAGACCGTTTTCCTCTATAGCAGCCTTAGCCAGGTCGATAATGTACATGTTGTCCATTATGATTGAAAGCATATTCTCGTAGGAGTGGGTGATAGTCAAAGAAACAGTGCCCTCACCATATTTTTTGTTCATCTCTATCTCAAGAGAGCGGAGAGTATCAAGTCTTTTAGCAAAAAGAGCCTTGTCGTGGTCGCGCACAATATATGACAGATGGGCTGATGCTACATCACCGCTCATATCACACAGATGGTAAAAGCCCTCTCTGCCCTCAGTTGTGGCAGGAGTCTCGTTTGCAGGCAGCGCTGCGGCAATCTCGCAGCCAACCAAAGCAGCATTGACCATAATGTCCTTTGCTTCGCCCGGATGCACGTTGACGCCCTTTATGGTAAATTCAGCGCTTGCGGCATTAAAGTTTTCATAGGCCACCTCGCCCTCGTAATCACCGTCCACGGTGTAGGCAAAATCTGCCTCGAAATAGTCCAGATCAAACAAATCCGCACCCTTTCCGACCTCTTCATCAGGGGTAAATCCAACCCAGATATCGCCGTGAGGAGTGCCCTCTGCGATAATCTGCTCTAAGGCGGTCATAATCTCAGCCACACCGGCCTTGTCATCGGCACCAAGCAGGGTAGTGCCATCTGTGGTAATGAGAGTGCGTCCGGTGAGGGCTTTAAGCTCAGGAAAATCGCTTACTCTCAGGTATTCGCCACTGCCTCTAAGCAACACATCGCTTCCGTCATAGTGACGCAGCAGCTGTGGCTTGACATTTTCCCCGGAAAAATCAGGAGCAGTATCCATATGTGCAATAAATCCGACCGCTTTTTTGTGTTCCATGCCGGCAGTGGCAGGCAGTAGACCATACACGTAACAATGGTCAGTGAGCACAACCTTGGATAAGCCAAGCTCCTTAAGCTCTGACTCAAGCTCTCTTGCGAGTGCAAATTCCCTGTCACTGCTTGGTATTTTATCACTTGCTTCATCAGATGTGGTGTGATAGCCCACATATTTTAATAATCTTTCTTCTACTTTCATTATCAGTAAATCCTTTCTGAGAGACTTTGGATTGGAAATCTGGAATAAAAAGTCTCTGTATATAGAAAATAATATAGCTTAAAACGGTGTAAAATCAACTGTTTTACAAAAAATCTAAAAAAAAATTTAAAAAAATTAAAAAAAGTGTTGCATTTCTATAAACTATACTATATAATAAATTTCGCGTTAAGGAAAACGCAAACAAATTAATAAACGCGCTTCTAGCTCATTTGGTAGAGCACCTGACTCTTAATCAGGGTGTGCAGGGTTCGAGCCCCTGGAGGCGCACTCAAAGGTACCGGTTTTATGGACGTATGAGCCATAGGGTTGGTGCTTTTTTATTATATCATGAAGCCTTGCTTCATGATCAACATTCGTCGTTCGCCGAATGCATAAATGCATTCTTCTCACTTGCACTCATTATATCATATGCTTACGCATATGATAGGCCTGCGGCTGATACTTATGCGCATTCGCGCGTGATATAATTCGCTACGCTCATTATATCATGATTAAAGAATTAAAAGGTATCATGTCATTATTTAGATAGGCTGGCAGCTCAGGCACACAAAAAGTGAAATTAATATTGAAATTTTGAAATAATGAGTTTATACTGTTGAATAGGAAAAAAGTAACATTTGGAAAGATGCTTTGGTCGGAGTAAAATATGATGAATGGGGTAGACAAATATTCAACAGACAATATAGCGGATAACGAAATGATAATTGCAGTAGATGACGTGGTAAAGAAGGACTATGACAGTGCGGTTGTACGTATAAAGAAAGCGCTTGCGCGCTTGAAGAGCACCGGTCACGTGGAAAAATATGCAGAGTATCTCAATATCCTGGGATTGGTATATGAGCTTGAGAACGATGAGTCAAAAGCCTTTGAATGTTATCTGGAGAGCCTTGCCACGGCAGAAATTATCCGCTCGAGAGATCTTAAGGCTATGGTTTACAGTAATATCAGTTCAAGCTATAGCAAGATGGGAAGAGATAAGGAAGCGCAGAGATATTTCAACGATGCCAGAGACGAATATGACAGTTCCTCAGAAAAATCTGAAGAATGTCATAAAAGCTGGGTCATGTTTGACTATATAAATCATGCGATTAACGACAGATATGTTGCATTATCTTGAAGCAATCAGCTTGCAGATAGGGTTTCCGACAGCAGAGAATTTCTCCTCGTACTCGGTCATGATGTTGCCCTCATTCATTGCAGCATCATGATGCAGGTCGCGTGTACTGGCGTCGAGGTGCCATTTATCAGAGCTTTCAATCTCTTCCAGAGAGAAGGTGAAGAGGTCCTGGTTGTCAGTCTTGAACTCTATGCGTCCGTCAGGTGCGAGAAACAAATCATATCTGGCAAGAAATTCGCTTGAGGTGAGGCGTCTTCTTGCGTGCCTGTCCTTCGGCCATGGATCGGAAAAGTTCAGGTAAATGCGGTCAACCTCATTACGGTCAAAAATATCCGGAAGAGTTGCGGCATCAATGCACAAAAAGTGCACATTTGGCAGCTCGTCCTCCTGCATTTTTTGTACAGCACGAAGAAGCACACTGGTATATCGTTCGATACCTATATAGTTAATCTCGGGATGAAGCCGTGCCAGATCCATCAGAAATCTGCCCTTTCCCATACCAACCTCTATATGAATCGGATTATTGTTTCCTAAAAAATCATGCCATTTTCCTTTTAATTCAACAGGCTCCTTTATGCAATAAGGGCTGTTGTCGATGACTTCACCGGCGCCAGGGATATTTCTAAGTCTCATGTAAATCTCCTTATAAAAACGTAAAATTTCATATAGATAATACCCTACAATTGTGTGGGTGTCAAAATAAAATGGAAAAATACGATGCACATGCCCTTGATAACATGTTTTTCATACATTATAATTAGAAATAGTACATTTTTGGTTATAGTACTGAACAGCTACCCAATTTTAGAATTAATAGGAACAGATATGAAGCATAAAATTATAAATTTAAAAAAATCAGGAATACTAATAATGGCAGTGTTTGCTATGGTCACTACGCTTTGTGCGAGACCGCTTATGGCATTTGCGGATGGTGATGACACGTACTGGCCGGAGGGACCGCAGATAAATTCACCGTGCGCCGTGGTGATGGAGGTCAATACAGGTACGGTGCTATATGAGAAAAATTCACACGAAAAGCATTATCCTGCAAGTATCACAAAGATCCTCACCACATATCTGACTATACTCAACTGCAAGATGGATGAGAAGGTTACATTCTCAAAAGAGGCGGTGAAGGAGAGCAGTGATGGTTCGTCGAGCATCAAGAGGGATGTGGGCGAGGAGATGACCATGGAGCAGACACTATATGGAGTTATGCTTGAGTCGGCAAACGAGTGCGCATATGCTGCAGCAGAGCATACAGGCAAAAAGCTTGGGGGAGATTACAGCACATTTATTGATCTGATGAACAAGGAAGCCAAAGAATTAGGCTGTACAGATACACATTTCAACAATGCAAATGGTCTGCCCGATGAAAATCACTGGACAAGCGCATACGATATGGGGCTTATCTCGTGTGCAGCATACAGAAATGACGAGTTTCGAAAGATTACAGGCACAAAGACCTATATCATACCACCTACAAACAAGCATACTGAGGATACCCCGCTGTACAATCATCATGCGATGCTGCATCCATTTAAGTCGTATTCACAGTTTGTAAATCATGATTGTACCGGCGGCAAGACCGGCTACACTTCAGTGGCTAACAGCACGCTTGTCACTTATGCGGAGAAGGATGGCCTGACGCTGTGCGTGGTTATTATGAATGCACAGTCGCCTGACCAGTATGCAGACACAAACACGCTGCTCAATTACTATTTCAGTAACTTCAAGGCACTAAGCATAGCTGAAAATGAAAACAGCGCAGCTGCTGACAATACGCCGGATCTGGGCGTGATGAATGAGCACGGCATGTATGCAAAGGTATCGGAAAACTATGTTGTTTTGCCAAACAATGCGGATTTTTCTAGCATTAAAAGGGAAGCTGCTGACATGAAGTCCGACAACAAGGATGCTCTTGCTACGGTCAGATACAAGTATGGTGATCATGTGGTAGGCTGTGTGGATCTGCTGAAATCAGGAGCAAAGGTCGATCTGTCGTACTTTGATGAGAACAGCAGACAGAACGTGGAAAGTGATATAATAAGGATAAAGCCGGTATATTTTCTCTGGGTGCTCGTACTTATCGCAGTGATTATTCTGAGCATTTTCATGATTAGAAGAATATCAGACAATATATATGTGTTGAAACACAAATGGAGCATTAAGAAGGAGCAGCGCGAGCGCTTCAGGGAGCACAAGCTTGAGAGAAAACAGCGCAGAAGGAGAGACAATCTGAAGTTCAGCGGTCGACATAAATATTAATACATTTTTTATTATGACATTATAAATGGAGGCAGAAATGAGTGATGAAAGATGCGCCCTCGTGCTTGAGGGTGGAGCCATGAGAGGTATGTATACAGCCGGAGTACTCGACTGTTTTATGGACCATGATATTAGCTTTGATGCTGTTATCGGTGTTTCGGCGGGAGCACTTTTTGGAGTGAATCTGCTGTCAAAGCAGCGCGGCAGGGTTATACGATACAATAAGAGGTTTAACAGTGACAAAAATTATATGGGTATCAGACCGCTTCTTCGGGAGAAAAACATAGTGAGCACGAAATATGCCTATGATACAGTACCAAGAGAGCTTGACCCGTTTGATGATGAGGAATATAAGAAGTCGGATATCCCATTTTATGCGGTTGTGACGAATATCAGGACAGGTAAGCCTGAATATGTGCAGATAAAGAGTGTCTTTGACCAGATGGATGTGCTCAGGGCATCGGGCTCCATGCCTGTAGTGTCGAAGCCTGTGAAGCTGGGGAATGAGTGGTATCTGGATGGCGCGGTGACGGACAGTATTCCATATGAGCATATGCTTGATATGGGATATGACAGAGTGGTTGTCGTGCTGACAAAGCCGGCAGACTATATAAAAAAACCTATGCCAAGGTTATTTACATCGGTATACAAAAAGCGTTTTCCGAGGTTTTATGAGGCATTTTCAAACAGGCATATCATGTACAATTATCAGCTTGAGCATCTTAAGGAGCTTGAAAAGCAGGGCATTGCCGAGGTGTTAAGGCCGTCGGAGCACATTAAAATAAGCAAGGTAGAAAAGGATCCTAATAAGCTTGAGAGCCTGTATCAGCTTGGATTACGTGATGCCAAGAGGCTTTTAGCCGATAAGCAAGGGATGGAGAAGCAGTAATGAATATACAACAGGTACAGACTATCATAGCTGATGCCATGGAAAAGTACAACGGAATAGTGAAAAAAGAAGAGCTTACAAGGCTTGGTATAGACTACAGGCGAATCGATACGCTTGTCAGGGAGGGGAAGCTTGTCCGCATCAGAAACGGCTATTACACCGACCGCGTGGATGATTTTTCTGAGGATGCACTTGTCGCGGCACTCTTTCCGGATGCAATGCTTTGCATGGAAAGTGCACTTTACGCCTATGGCTATATAAAGGAGAAGCCATACGGATGGACGCTTGCCGTGGACAAAAACACATCAAAATCGCGTTTTAAGATGGACTATCCCAGAATCATTCCGTTTTATACGGAGCCCACAGCACTTATGCTTGGAGCCACAACCATTGAGCTTGGAGGCAATACCTTTGGAATCTATGATAAAGAACGTGTGATATGCGACTGCCTGAAGTATGAGTCGAGACTGGACCGCAATGATTTCAAGGCAGCTGTACAGTCATACATAGCGGATACGGACAAGGATATTTCCGTGCTCATGGATTACGCAAGGGCGAGGCGCGTGGTAAAGAAGGTGCAAAGCTTCATAGGAGTATGGTTGTAGTGAGGGTAGATTTAAGACATATAAGCGATGAGAAAAAATTATCGTACAGCGATGTGTTATGGCAGTACGTGAAGCAGGATTTTCTCTGGCGCATAAATAATGCCGGTCTGGGAAATGTGCTGTGGCTTCAAAAGCCGTATTTTGCAACAGGAGAAAAGCTGGCGTTTTATTATGTATATGGCAGCCCCGGTGGCAGGGCAGAGGATAATGGTACACCGTTTGATGTACTGCGCAATATCATTATAGGCAATGCAGGGCTTAACAGTCACAGTGATGTGGTATGGACTAATGCAGAATTATCTAAGCAGGCGGCAAAGGTATCAGCTAATGAACCGGACGCCAGTGATATGCAGCCGCTGATACACACGTGGAATCTAAGCGCTATGTGTGATGGCGGGGAAGTACCGTTTGCAGTGAGGCTTGAGCGCCTTAATGAAGCGGATGCGGGAGTTCCCATGACTAAAAATATTGTTTTTATGAACAGCTTTTATGGAGACGCAGATGTTTGTATTTTTTCGCCTGAATCCAGGCTCGGAGAACAGCTGTTTGAGATAATGGATAAGCTTGAGCTGGTTAGCGATATGAAACCATATGGTGATGCATATGAGATACTTAAGAGATATTCGGTCAGCGGAAGGCAGATAATTGATATTTTTAAGGTTAGAGCGAAAAATAAGCCGAAGACAGTGAGCATGCACCGGCTTGAGCAGGTGTATGGCTATCGCAGCTATGCTTATATGAGAAGGCGCTGGGAGCGGTATTGTAAGAGGCTGACACGACAGCAGATGGCATATGCGAATGCAGGCTGGGAGGAGACACTTGATTTGATACTTGATTTCCTCACACCGGTCTGGAGCGCGTTCTGCAACGATGAAATATTTTATGATGACTGGATGCCGGAGCTTGGAAGATTTCTGGGCTAAAAAGGATATATAGGTACTTAAATGGAAAAAGAACTGATAAATAATTCACAATCAAATATTTATCCGTTTCACATGCCGGGGCATAAGCGCCGTGGCAGTGATATAGGTGCAGGGCTGGACCCGTATGCTATTGATATCACAGAGATAGACAATTTTGACAATCTGCACCACGCTGAGGGCATTATAAAGGAGGCGCAGGCTGAGGCAGCGGCGCTTTACGGTGCAAAGCATGCATATTTTCTCATAAACGGAAGCACCTGCGGTATATTGGCGGCAATATCTGCGGCCACAAAAAGGGGAGACAAGGTGCTTGTAGCAAGGAACTGTCACAAGGCGGTGTATCATGCGCTTTACTTAAGGCAGCTTCACCCGGTGTTTACATACCCTGAAATTACACGGACAGGGCTGCAGGGGCAGATAACCGAGGCACAGATAAGGGCGGCATTTGATGAAAATCCCGACATAAAAGCGGTTGTGATAACCTCGCCTACATACGATGGTGTGGTTTCCGATGTGGCGGCAATCGCATCTGTGGCACATGAATATGGAGCTTTACTCATAGTCGACGAGGCACATGGCGCGCATTTTGGCTTTGGAGGCGGCTTCCCTCAGAATGCCATAGCGCTCGGGGCCGATGCGGTCATAGTGAGCCTGCACAAGACGCTTCCGGCATTTACACAGACGGCGCTTTTACTGCTTGGTGGGATGCGTGAAGCTGCAGTGGAGAAGTTTCTCGGCATTTATGAGACAAGCTCACCGTCATATGTGCTTATGACAGGCATAGAGCGCTGCATACACTATGTGCGCGATAATAAAGAGACAGCATTTGCACAGCTTAGGAGCAGGCTTGACAGATTTTATCAGAAGGTCAGCGGACTTTCGCATCTGAGTGTGGTCAGAAAAAGTGATTTTTCTGCTGACGAGGCATATGATTTTGACGAGTCAAAGATTATTATATTTACGAAAGAGGCTATGAATGGACATACGCTGCTTGAGCTTCTGCTCAAAAAATATGAGCTGCAGCTTGAGATGGCAGCGGGCAATTATGTACTGGCGCTGGCATCTGTCATGGATACGGATGAGGGCTTTGACAGGCTTGCGGATGCTTTGATTGAAATAGACAGCCGGCTCGAAAAATATAAGTCTGATTTTGAAGAGTTTTATGATATATTAAAACAGGAGGGTGTGGTACATCAATTTTACTTTCCTGTCAAAATGGATACAACCATATACCAAAAGCTGCCTGCCGTAATGGAAATGTATGATGCATATGATGCAGACCATCAGGAGGTCTATGCCTTTAAGGCAAGCGGGAAGGTGAGCGGTGCCTTTATAAATATATATCCGCCGGGGATACCGCTTGTGGTGCCGGGAGAGATAATGAACGACAAGCTCATAGATGATGTAATAAAGGCTGTAAATTCAGGTCTTGAAGTGGATGGCCTGTACTTTGATCCGGATGCCGATATGTGGAAGTTTGTTGCGGTGCTGTAAGCAACAGTTTGACATAGCAAACAATCATATTTATACTAATTACAATATTAAGAGGTTTACAGATGGGTAAGATTTTCTGCGTGATGGGAAAAAGCGCATCAGGCAAGGACACTATATACAACAAAATACTGCAGGATGATTCCCTCATGCTTAGCAGGATTATCCCGTATACCACTCGCCCGATAAGGGACGGAGAGACACAGGATAAGGATTATCATTTCTGCAATGAAGAGGATGTAAAAAGGCTCAGTGCACAGGGGCGCATCATAGAGCTTCGAGAGTACAATACAGTGTACGGCGTGTGGAAATATTTCACGGTAAATGATGATGATATAGACCTTCGCTGCAAAAGCTATCTGACAGTCGGAACACTGGAGTCTTACACAAAGATACGCGATTATTTTGGCAGTGACAAGGTACTGCCAATCTATGTGGAGGTGGAGGATGGCGACCGTCTGATACGCGCCATTCACCGGGAAAAGGGGCAGCAGGTGCCTAAATATGAGGAGATGTGCCGCCGTTTTCTGGCAGACGCATCAGATTTCTCTGAGGAGAAGCTGCATGAGGCGGGGATTACACGTCGCTTCATAAATGATGATATGGACACTGTGCTTGCCGAGATTTCAGCATACATACGACAGAGTTCCTAATTGCAGAGCAAGATGATGGTTGCGGCTTGCACATAAGTGTAACCGGAAACGAATAAGGAGGCAGCCTCATGGCAGTCAGAGTAAATGAAGTAAATCAGGTGACACAGGTTCCTGATGCACAAAAAACACAGGCCGGTGACGGCTCGTTCAAATTCACACTGGCCAGCGCCATAACAGACGCTGATCTCCAGGCAAAGGTAGATGCGCTGATGCAGGATATCACAGCACAGGGCAACAGAATAGCCGAGCATATGGACATTAGGGACATGAAGAGATATCGCGGCCTCATAAAGGATTTTTTAAATGAGGTGGTCTACAGATCCCATAAATTTTCCAGAGAAAATTTCCTCGACAGGAGAGGAAGGCACAGAGTTTATGGTATAATAAGACTGATAGACAGCAATCTGGATGAGCTGGCATCAGAGCTGGTGGAGGATGAGAAGGATCATCTGTCCATACTGGCAAGAATCGGAGAGATACGTGGACTGTTGCTTGATATATTCACGTAGGATATAAAAGCTATAACAGACACAGGCAGACTAAAACGGAGGCAGCAGCTATGGCAGGATTTAAGGATATAGTAGGAAATGAGCAGATAATAGAGCATCTGCAAAATGCCATATCAATGGGAAAGGTCTCACATGCATATATAATAAACGGACCACAGCTGTCCGGCAAAATGATGATAGCCGAGGCATTTGCCAGGGCACTGCAGTGTGAGAAGGAGGGCACAGACGGTTGTGGAGAGTGCAAATCGTGCCATCAGGCAGATGACCACAATCATCCTGATATCATATATGTCAGTCATGAAAAGCCCAACAACATATCGGTTGACGACATCAGGACACAGCTCAACAACGATATAGTGATAAAGCCGTACAGCAGTAAATATAAGATTTACATAGTGGATGAGGCTGAAAAAATGAATCAGCAGGCGCAGAACGCGCTTTTAAAGACCATTGAGGAGCCACCGGCATATGCGGTCATCATGCTTCTCACCACCAATGCAGACAGCTTTCTGCAGACCATCAGGTCGCGCTGCATCACACTCAATATGAAGTCGGTAAAGGACGAGGTGATAAAGGCATACCTGATGAACGAAAAGCATATTCCGGATTATCAGGCAGATATCAGTGCCGCATTTGCACAGGGCATCGTCGGAAAGGCTGTTAAGCTCGCCTCATCAGACGAGTTCAACGAGCTAAAGGAGTCAGCACTGTCGCTTATAAAGCGCCTCGATGACATAGATCTCTACGAGCTGGGTGCAGCGGTAAAGCAGATAGCTGAGTATAAGCTTAAGGTGCAGGATTATTTTGACCTGATTATGGTGTGGTACAGAGATGTGCTGTATATGAAGGCGACAAACGATGTTAACGGACTCATATTCAAGGATGAGGTCTATGATATAAAGAAACAGGCAGCAAAGCATTCCTATCATGGAATCGAGGCAATACTTGAGGCACTTGAGAAGGCGAAGATAAGAATTAACGCAAACGTCAATTTTGACCTGGTAATTGAGCTGCTGCTTATGACCATAAAGGAGAACTAATCACATGACAAAAATAGTTGGTATCAGATTCAGGACAGCAGGCAAAATATATTACTTTGACCCGGCTGATTTCGACCTCGACATGGCAATGCATGTTATCGTGGAGACAGCAAGAGGCATAGAGATGGGAACTGTCCTCATTCCGCCGAAGGAGGTGGATGATGATAAGGTGGTTTCACCGCTTAAGCCTGTCATCAGAGTGGCAACCGACGAGGATGAGAAAACGGTTGAGAGAAATAAGGAAAAGGAAAAAGAGGCATTTGCCATCTGCAAGGAGAAAATCATCAAGCACGGACTTGAGATGAAGCTGGTGGATGCAGAGTATACCTTTGACGGAAACAAGCTGCTGTTTTACTTTACAGCGGACGGCAGAATTGACTTCAGGGAGCTCGTAAAGGATCTGGCAGCGGTATTCCGCACGAGAATCGAGCTTCGCCAGATCGGTGTCAGGGATGAGACCAAGATGATGGGCGGCATCGGAATCTGCGGCAGACCGCTCTGCTGTCATTCTTATATGGCAGATTTTGTGCCTGTTTCCATAAAGATGGCAAAGGAGCAGAATCTCTCGCTCAATCCGACCAAGATATCAGGTGTGTGCGGAAGGCTTATGTGCTGTCTCAAGTATGAGCAGGATACATATGAGTATCTGAACAGCAGAATGCCGTCGGTAGGAGAAAAGGTAAAGACACCTGAGGGAATCATCGGAGAGGTCAAGTCAGTCAGCGTGCTCAGGCAGCTCGTGCGTGTTGTCATTGACAACGGCGAGGAGAAGGAGCTTCGTGAGTACACTGTAGATGATCTGCGCTTAAAGCCGCGCCAGAAAAAGGATGTAAAGCTCACCGAGGAGGAGCTTCGCGAGCTCAAGGATCTCGAGGATAGCGGCGACGAGACGATGGAGGACAAGTCACAGGAGAAACCGCAGAGAAACCGTGGACACCGTGACAACAAAAATGAATATCGCGAGCGCCGTGATAAGCGTGACAACAGAGAAAGACGTCCGTACAGGGCGGACATAGAGGCAGCGGAAGCTTCTGCAAATGAGACAAATGAAGTAAATGCTGCAAATGCCGGCAGAGAAAATAAGGACGGTTACAAAAAGCCGTACAAGGGCGGCAAAAACAGACCAAACAAGCAGAAATACAACCGCAACAAGGATTACAAGAACAAAAACTATAATAAAGAGTATAATAAAGATTACAACAGGGACAAAGACAATGGAAGCACTGATACACAGTAATGAGCGACTGGACGATTTGTGCCGCAAGGGCTATAGGCTCATACAGGATCCAAAGCTGTTCTGCTTCGGCATAGACGCCGTGCTTTTATCTGACTATGCAAAGGTAAAGCGCGGCGAGAAAGCTGTGGATTTGTGCACCGGAAACGGTGTGATTCCGATACTTCTTGAGGCAAAGAATAACGGAGAGCATTACAGCGGACTCGAGCTTCAGCCTCAGTGCGCAGACCTGGCGAGAAGAAGTGTGAAATATAACCATCTTGAGGACAAAGTGACCATAGAAGAGGGCGATGTGTGCAAGGCATCGGAGATTTTCGGTCGAGAGTCCGTGGAGGTGGTGACGGTAAATCCGCCGTATATGATAGGTCAGCACGGTATCAAAAATGCAGACGATGCCATGACGATAGCACGCCACGAGGTCAGGTGTACACTTGACGATATAGTCAGGGAGAGCGCAAAAATGCTCAAATTCAATGGGCGTTTTTACATGGTTCACAGACCATTCAGGCTGGCAGAGATCTTTAGCACGATGATGAAATATCATATCGAGCCAAAGCGCATGCGCCTTGTGCATCCCTACGCGGACAGGGAGCCAAACATGGTGCTTATAGAGGGGTTAAAGGGCGGCAAAAGCCGTATAACCATCGAAAAACCTTTAGTTGTATACAAGGAGCCTAATGTATACACGGATGAGATATATGAGATATACGGCGATAAGCCCCGGAATAACGGAAAATAACAGGAGAATCATATGACAGGAACACTGTATTTGTGCGCAACTCCGATAGGAAATCTGGAGGACATCACATTCCGTGTGCTGCGCACACTTAAGGAGGTAGACCTCATCGCAGCAGAGGATACGAGAAACTCCATAAAGCTGCTCAATCATTTTGAGATAAAGACACCCATGACGAGCTATCATGAGTTTAACAAGATAGATAAAGCTTACCAGCTTGTGGCAAAGCTTAAGGAGGGCAAAAATATAGCCCTCATCACTGATGCCGGAACACCCGGCATTTCTGACCCGGGTGAGGATATTGTGCGCATCTGCTACGAGGAGGGCGTGCCTGTTACCTCGCTTCCCGGGGCGGCAGCGTGTATTACAGCGCTCACCATGTCGGGCAGGCCGACAAGGAGGTTTGCGTTTGAGGCATTTTTGCCGAGGGATAAAAAGGAACGCGCGCGCGTCATTGAGGAGCTTAAAAAAGAGACCCGGACAATCATAATCTACGAGGCGCCTCATCATCTTATAAAGACGGTCACGGAGCTTTACAATGCGCTCGGAGACAGAGAACTCACCGTGTGCAGGGAGCTTACGAAAAAGCACGAGGAAAAGGTGCAGACTACATTTTCGGAGCTTTTGGAGCGTTCAAGGACACAGGAGCCAAGAGGCGAATATGTGCTTGTAATTTGTGGCAGAAACGTGGCTGAAATTGCAAAGGAGCAGCAGGAAAGCTGGGAAGCCATGCCTCTTGAAGAGCATATGGCACACTATGAGTCACAGGGCATCGACAGGAAGGAAGCCATGAAGCTCGTGGCAAAGGACAGAGGTGTCAGCAAGAGGGACATATACAGACAGCTTCTGTGAGCTGACAATAATACATTCTGCAGCAAATAGTTAGGATTGGATATGAACGATATAAAACATGACATAAAAAAACGACATAAGAACCTGACAGAGTTCAGATACATCGCAGTTGGCTTTTTTCTGACAATATTATCAGGGGCAATAATGCTGAGCCTTCCGTTTTCTTCAAGAGACGGACAATGGACTAATTTCCTGGACTCACTTTTTACGGCAACAAGCGCAACCTGTGTGACAGGTCTTGTTGTGTTTGATACTTTCAGACACTGGAGTATTATAGGGCAGCTCGTGATTCTGGTGCTGATTCAGATAGGAGGCATGGGCTTCATCTCAATCGGTGTGGCATTTTCCATGCTTCTGCACAAAAAAATCGGACTCAGACAGAGGGATCTGATGCAGGAGAGCGTCAATGCACTCGAGATTGGTGGAATAGTAAGGCTTTTCAGCGTGATAATAAGGGGAACCTTCCTTATCGAAGGTATAGGAGCGGTGCTTTTAGCAATCCGCTTCATACCGGATTTTGGCATATTAAGAGGCATATATTTCTCGGTGTTCCACTCGATATCTGCATTTTGCAATGCAGGCTTTGATTTGATGGGCATAAACGAGGAGTACTCATCGTTTACAAAATATGTCGCAGATCCGTTAGTCAATATCACAATTATGCTGCTTATCATCATAGGTGGTATCGGTTTTACCATATGGAATGAGGTCAGAACCAAAAAGCTTAAGTTTAGCAGATACTCGCTCCACGCCAAGATAGTAATATCAACCACACTGATACTTGTCTTCGGTGGCGGACTGTTTATGTATATTTTTGAAAAAAGTAATACCATAGCAGGCATGGATACACCGGGTGCCATATTTGCATCGTTATTCGGCTCAGTTACGGCGAGAACGGCAGGCTTCAATACAGTAGATACAGCAGCACTGACACAGGAGAGCAAGCTTTTGACTATAGTGCTCATGTTCATAGGAGGAAGCCCGGGCTCGACAGCCGGCGGAATCAAAACCACAACCATGGCGGTCATGATAATCTATATTGTTTCTTATATGAGAGGAAGCAACGGCTGCAATGTGTTTGGCAGGAAAATAAGCAGTGAGGTAATCAAAAAGGCCGGAATGGTGCTTATCATCAATCTGGTGCTTGGACTTACCGCGGTGATAGCTATACTTGCCACATCCAATATGAAGATGGACGATGTACTGTTTGAGGTATACTCTGCAATCAGTACGGTCGGCATGACAACAGGCATCACAAGAGATTTAAATACAGTAGGACGCATAATTATCATAATTATGATGTATTGTGGAAGAATCGGAAGCATGACCTTTGTGCTTTCGTTTGTGCATAGACCGGATAAAGCCAATATAGAGCTTCCGGAGGAAAAAGTTATCATTGGATAAGGATAAGGAGAAACGCAATGAAATCAATTTTAATTATTGGAATGGGTAAATTCGGACACCATCTGTGTGCGGATTTGATTAAAAACGGAAACGACATTATGGTGATGGACAAGGACGAGGCCAAGGTCAGGGATTTAATCTATGACGTGACCAAGGTGCAGATAGGTGACTGTACCGACCCACAGGTAGTAAAAGCACTCGGAATCAACAATTTCGATTTGATTTTTGTATGCATCGGCACCAATTTCCAGAGCTCGCTTGAGATAACAAGTCTCGTGAAGGAGATGGGCGGAAAATACGTCATCAGCAAGGCAAACAGGGATGTGCATGCCAAGTTCCTGCTTCGAAACGGTGCGGATGAGGTTATCTACCCTGACCGCGACATGGCAGAGAGAGTGGCAAAGAAATACAGCGCTAACCATGTGCTTGATTATGTGGCGTTAAACGATGATTACTCAATCTACGAGATAAATCCACCTGAAAGCTGGGTAGGAAAGAGCATCAAGGAAAATAATGTGCGCCAGAAATACAATGTAAATATCGTTACAGTAAAGGAAGCCGGAAAGAATCGCGTGCTTCCGCTGCCGGACTACGTGTTCAAGGCAGACGATGCAGTGATGGTGCTTGGACTGAATGCAGATGTGGACAAGCTGGTGCGCAAGCTATAAAAGTGTGGCTCAAAAAATAATAGGCAGCAATTTAAAGAAGAAAGGATGGACACATATGGGTAACAATGACAGCAGTGTAGAAACATTTTTGCAGTGGATAAAGGCTTCGGACAATATTGTATTTTTCGGCGGAGCAGGTGTATCAACCGAGAGTGGCATACCTGATTTCAGAAGCGTGGACGGACTTTACAATCAGAAGTATGACTACCCGCCAGAGACCATCCTGAGCCATACATTTTACAGGAAGCATCCGCAGGAGTTTTACCGATTCTACCGTGACAAGATGCTCTGCCTTGATGCAGAGCCGAACATCACGCATTACAAGCTGGCAGAGCTTGAAAAAGCAGGAAAGCTTAAGGGCGTTGTGACGCAGAACATAGATGGACTGCACCAGAAGGCAGGCAGCAAAAATGTGATGGAACTGCACGGCAGTGTGCTGAGAAACTACTGTGAGAGGTGCTTGCAGTTTGTAAGCGCAGAGGAAATCCTCAACTCGACAGACGTGCCAAAATGCCCAAAGTGCGGCGGTCCGGTAAAGCCGGATGTCGTATTGTACGAGGAGGGCTTAAATCAGAAAACGCTTGAGGATGCAATCTACTACATCAGTCACGCCGATGTGCTCATAGTAGGCGGTACATCACTTGCGGTATATCCGGCGGCAGGCCTCATAGACTATTACAATGGAAATAAGCTCGTGCTTATCAACAAGTCCACCACACCGATGGACGCAAGAGCAGACCTTCTGATACAGCAGGGACTGGGCTCTGTATTTGAGCAGATAGAGGTGTAAACAGAGGATAATACACAGCATATTAAATGGCAGGCATAGGTAGAAGAGGAATATAGAATGGATAAATACGCAGTAGGAGATATCGTAAAACTGAAAAAACCGCATCCGTGCGGCTGTAGCGAGTGGGAAATCATGCGTGTCGGAGCAGACTTCCGTCTGAAATGCATGGGCTGCGGACACCAGGTTATGGTGCCAAGGAAGCTTGTCGAGAAAAATGACCGCGGCTTAACCAAGAAGCAGGCTTGAGTAATAGAAACAAAGCAGAACAACAAAGCAAAGAAGAATAACAAAACAACAAAACAGAGGAATAAAAACAGAGGTGCAGTTTACTGCACCTCGTCTTTTTATTTATATTCAGCCACAGAGTAAGGGACGTGCGCCGCGGACAGGGGGAGGGCACAGGCGTACTTTCGCAAGAGCGCATAGCGAAGCTGCTTAGAGGCTGTAGAATTGTGCTACGAAGTACAGAAATGCCCCGGCATGGAAGCCGGGGCAAGGAGCTATCGAGCCATGGATGGCGAGTAGCGACGGTTTCGTCAGGCATAGAAAACCAAAATCACAATTCGTACAGCCACTTAGCAGCGAAGCGTAGCTCACGCGGAAGTATGCCTGTGCCCTCCCCCTGCCCGCGGCGCACGTCCCGACCTGATAAAAATTAAAGAAAAATTGCAAAAACCCCTTGAAAAGTACCACGATTCATGTTATTATCTAAACTCGTGATATAAAATTCCTTGCTCATAATCAGATTTATGAGCCAGAGACCAAAAGGAGGTAACATTCGCATGAACAAATATGAATTAGCACTCGTCGTTAGTGCAAAGATCGAGGATGATGCGAGAACAGCAGTAGTCGAGAAGGCAAAAGAGTACATCACACGTGCCGGCGGTACTGTTACAGAAGTTGAGGAGGCTGGTAAGAAGAGATTAGCTTACGAGATTCAGCACATGACTGAGGCCTTTTATTACTTCATCCAGTTCGATGCTGAGGGAACAGTCCCAGCAGAAATCGAGCAGGACGTTCGTATCATGGACAATGTTCTTCGTTTCTTATGCGTTAGAAAAGACGAGGCATAGTATAAGAAAATAGGAGATTGTATTATGAACAAAGTAATACTTATGGGTAGATTAACCAGAGACGCAGAAATCCGCTATGCCCAGGGGGACAACTCACTTGCAATAGCAAGATTTTCACTTGCGGTAGACAGACGATACAGCAAGAATGCAGAGGAGCAGTCAACGGATTTCATCAACTGCGTAGCTTTTGGAAAGATAGCAGAATTTTTTGAGAGATTTGGCCGTAAAGGAACAAAATTTGTTGTTGAGGGCCGAATCCAGACCGGCAGCTATACAAACAAGGACGGACAGAAGGTATACACCACTGACGTCGTGGTTGAAAATGCAGAGTTTGCAGAGTCTAAATCAGCCGCATCAGGAAATGCAGGCGGATTTGCACCGGCAGACAGACCTGCACCTAGCCAGGCTGCTGGGGATGGCTTCATGAACATTCCGGACGGAATCGACGAGGAGCTTCCATTCAATTAGTAGTGTCCACGAGGACAAATATTCAAGGAGGTAACAAAAATGGCTTACAATAAATCAGCTGATGGTTCATCAATGAAGAGAAGACCAATGCGTAGAAGAAAAAAAGTCTGCGTATTCTGTGGAAAAGACAATGTCATTGATTACAAAGATACAAACAAATTAAAGAGATACATTTCTGAGAGAGGAAAAATCCTTCCACGCCGTATCACAGGAAACTGTGCAAAGCACCAGAGAGCTCTTACAGTAGCAATCAAGAGAGCACGTCATCTTGCTCTTATGCCATACGTTTGCGAATAAGATAAATGTATGATAAATCCCGACTACCGGATGGTGGTCGGGATTTTTTAGGTTAAAAATGTTTTATGTTTAAAAAATTAATATTTGTTGCATAATCAAATTACATAGTATAAAATGAATATAAAACAAATACTAATAAAAAGGGAGGGTTCAAATGGATACATACATTGTTTTCTGGTTGGCAGCCACCGTAGTTTTTGTTTTAGTTGAGCTTATGACAGTCGGGCTCACATCCATATGGTTTGCGGCAGGCTCATTTGTAGCGTTTATAATCGCACTGCTTGGCGGCAATGTCGTGGTTCAGGGAATTGCATTTATACTCGTTTCAGTCGTGCTTTTAGCTCTCACAAAGCCATGGGCCGGGAAGTACATCAATTCCAGGACAGTGAAGACAAACGTGGACAGTCTGGTCGGAGAAAGAGCTGTGCTCACCGAGGATGCTGACAGCATGAAGCAGACGGGAAAAGCCGTTGTAAACGGTCAGGAGTGGACAGTCAGACCGCAGGACGAGACCCAGGTCATAAGAAAAGGCGAGCTTATCGAGGTAGTAAAGATAAGCGGAGTAAAACTAATTGTAAAAAGGGTAAAGGAGGCTTAATCGGATATGGAAGGATTAATAGCACTTGCAGTGTTACTCGTAATCGTACTTATAGTACTGGTAAACTGCATCAAAATCGTGCCACAGGCACATGCAATGGTAATTGAGCGTTTGGGAGGATATCTCACCACATGGAGCGTAGGACTTCACCTCAAGGTGCCATTTATCGACAGAATAGCAAAGAAAGTCATCTTAAAGGAGCAGGTGGTAGATTTCCCGCCACAGCCTGTAATCACAAAGGATAATGTAACAATGCAGATAGACACTGTAGTATATTTCCAGATTACAGATCCAAAGCTTTACGCATACGGAGTAGAGAATCCAATCATGGCAATTGAGAACCTCACAGCCACAACACTTCGTAACATCATCGGAGACTTAGAGCTTGATGAGACACTTACCAGCCGTGAGACAATCAACACCAAGATGCGCGCAACACTCGATGTGGCAACAGATCCATGGGGCATCAAGGTAAACCGTGTCGAGCTCAAGAACATCATACCTCCAAAGGCCATCCAGGATGCCATGGAGAAGCAGATGAAGGCAGAGCGTGAGAGAAGAGAGGCCATTCTTCGTGCAGAGGGTGAGAAAAAATCAACAATCCTTGTTGCAGAGGGAAATAAAGAGTCAGTCATCCTCGATGCCGAGGCTGAAAAGCAGGCAGCCATCCTTCGCGCAGAGGCAAAGAAGGAGGCAACAATCCAGGAGGCAGCAGGTCAGGCAGAGGCTATCCTCAAGATACAGCAGGCCAATGCAGACGGACTTCGCATGTTAAAGGAGGCAAATCCGGATAACGCAGTGCTCCAGATAAAGAGCTTAGAGGCATTTGCCAAGGCAGCAGACGGCAAGGCTACAAAGATTATCATCCCATCAGAGATTCAGGGGATTGCAGGTCTTACAAAGTCAATTGCAGAAATAGCTGCGGATAAGACTGAGAAGTAATTATAGTTAATTAAAATGAATACCGGAAGATGAGAGCACACAAAAAGCATCGCATGTATCATATTAATATCAGATATATGCGGTGCTTTTTAGATTGCATAGAATTGTGCTTAGATTACACAGGATTGTCCTGAACTCCTGTAATTCCAAACTGATAAATATAGTACTAGGAATAATCCCCACAAAGTGGTATACTCTCTAGTAGGTATATCAATCGATACGGGTTGCACAAAGGTGTGATCGGTAACTTATAAATTTGTAGTACATTCTCGAAACCGCAACCGTTGCACTGGCAGCATCAGCGCAACGCACCGGGGATAAGGAGAGTAAAATGAAGAAAAAAATAAAATTCAAGGGCAGGCTGAAAAGCTACATGTGCTGGCCGCTATATCTGACGTTTGTGTGGATATGTGCTGACGGAATAGCACTGCGCTATGACAGAAGGCTTGGCTATGGCATGGTAGGCTTTACAGTGTTTTACTTTGCGCTCGTGCTGTTTTTGTATGTCAGAAGCAAGTCGGTCGTTGCAAATGAGCTGATAAGCTTTGCAACACAGTATTCATCGGTGCAGAAGAGGCTGCTTAATGAGTTTGAGGTGCCGTATGCCCTGCTTGAATACTCCGGCAAGATACTATGGGTAAATGACAAATTCGCAGAGCTAATGGGTGTGGATAAAAAATATCACAAATCCATCACGACACTTTTTCCGACAGTGACCAGAGAGCTTCTCACCAAGAGTGATGCGCCGACAGACTTCAAGATAGTAAATGAGGAGGAGGACAGCATAGTCCGTCTGTCCGTCAAGCGAATATATTTCAACTCTATCGCAGAGGAAAATGAGATAATCGACACAAATGAAGCAGACCAGTTTTTGACGGCGCTGTACGTATTTGATGAGTCGGAGCTTTATCACTGCAAGAAGGAAATCACAGAGCAGAAGCAGGTCTCAGCGCTTGTATATATTGACAACTATGATGAGGCGCTCGACAGCATAGAGGACGTAAAGAGGTCGCTGCTCGTTGCACTTATCGACAGGCGTGTAAACCAGTATTTTGCCAAGTATGACGGACTTGTCAGAAAGATAGAAAACGACAAATACTTCGTGGTGTTCAAGTACAAGTACCTTGACAGCATGAAGGAGGACAAGTTCAAGGTGCTCGACGAGGTCAAGGCTATAAAGGTCGGCAACGAGATGGCGGTCACACTCAGTATCGGAATCGGTATAAAGAGCGATAAGTATAATGAAAACTACGTATATGCGCGAAATGCCATAGACTTAGCCCTCGGACGAGGCGGTGATCAGGTAGTTATAAAGGATCACGACGATATCCTGTATTTTGGCGGCAAGTCAAAGCAGGTGGAGAGCAAGACAAGGGTAAAGGCGAGAGTCAAGGCACAGGCGCTTCAGGAAATCATTGAGACCTGTGAGAACGTGCTTATCATGGGCCACAGCATCACAGATGTAGACTCGCTTGGAGCAGGCATAGGTATATACTGTGCAGCCAAGAATCTCGACAAAAAGGCACAGATAGTCATAAATGATCCGACAAGCTCAGTAAGACCTCTTATGGAGACATTTTCAGAGGCAAAGGGCTACCCGGCGGATATGTTTATAAACAGCGAAGAAGCTCTTGAGATGGTGAGCAAGGATACGCTTGTCATGGTGGTGGACACCAACAGGCCAAGCTACACAGAGTGTCCTGAGCTCCTCAGAAAGACAGGAAAGATAGTCGTATTTGACCACCACAGACAAAGCAGCGAGATAATAGAGAATCCTATACTCTCATATATCGAGCCGTATGCATCAAGTGCGTGTGAGATGGTTGCAGAGGTATTGCAGTACTTCAACGACGGAGTCAAGATCAATGCGACAGAGGCCGACTGCATCTACGCAGGCATCCTCATCGATACCAACAACTTTATGACAAAGACAGGCGTGCGTACATTTGAGGCGGCAGCCTTTTTGAAGCGCTCAGGCGCAGAGGTAACACGCGTCAGAAAGATGCTTAGAAATGACATGGCATGCTACAAGGCAAGAGCCGAGGCAGTACGCCATGCAGAGGTATACAGGGGCTCGTTTGCCATATCGGTATGCCCTAGCGAGAATGTGGAGAGCCCGACAATCGTTGGTGCACAGGCAGCAAATGAGCTGCTCAATATCATAGGAATCAAGGCATCATTTGTGCTCACGGAGTACAATGACAAGATTTATATCAGCTCTCGTTCAATCGACGAGATAAATGTCCAGATAATCATGGAGAAGCTGGGCGGTGGCGGACACTTAAATGTGGCAGGCGCGCAGCTGACAGGCGTCACTATCGTGCAGGCGAAGCGCATGATACAGGATACACTGGACGAAATGCTAAAAGAAGGAGACATAGAAGAATGAAAGTAATCTTATTACAGGACGTAAAACCATTAGGCAAAAAAGGCGAGATAGTAAACGTAAGTGACGGCTACGCCAGAAACAATATCATACCTAAAAAGCTCGGAGTAGAGGCTACTCCAAAGAACCTAAATGACTTAAAGCTTCAGAATCAGCACGCTGACAAGGTGGCACAGGAAAACTACGAGAGTGCACTTGCACTCGCAAAGGTAGTAGAGAACACAAAGGTAGTAGTAAAGCTGCGCTCAGGAGAGGGCGGCAGGACCTTCGGCTCCATATCCACCAAGGAGATCTCGGCTGCAGCAAAGGAGCAGCATGGCTTAGAGCTCGATAAGAAAAAGATGCAGCTTAACGAGTCAATCAAGGCACTCGGAAACTATGAGGTGCCTGTCAAGCTTCATCCAAAGGTAACAGCAAACCTCACAGTATCAGTAGTTGAAGGATAGGAGGAATCCCCTTGGAAGAAGCATTAATCAAACGAATAATGCCAAACAGCCTTGAGGCAGAGCAGTCCGTGGTCGGCTCCATGATTATGAGCAAGGATGCCATAGTGACCGCCAGCGAGATGCTCCTTAAGGAGGATTTTTATCATCAGCAGTACGGCATCATATTTGAGACCATGGTTGAGCTCTTTACAGAGGGTCAGCCTGTAGATCTCGTCACACTCCAGAACCGTTTAAAGGAAAAGGATGTGCCGCAGGAAATACAAAGCCTTGACTTTGTGAGAACTCTCGTCACCAGTGTGCCGACCTCTGCCAACATCAAGTATTATGCCAATATCGTAAAGGAAAATGCCATAAAGCGAAAGCTCATCCATGTGACTGAGGACATAGAGAACGAGTGCTACGCCGGCAAAGAATCTCTCGAGAGCGTGCTCGACAAGACAGAGCACGATGTATTTGAACTGCTTTCCACAAGGCAGACAGGTGACTACGTGCCAATCCGTACTGTAGTCATGAATGCCCTCGAGAAAATCGAAAAAGCAGCACAGCAGGAGGGCACAGTAACAGGAATCCCGACAGGCTTCATAGACCTTGACTACAGGACAGCGGGACTTCAGCCGTCAGATCTCGTGCTTGTGGCAGCCCGTCCGTCAATGGGAAAGACAGCCTTCGTGCTCAACATAGCACAGCATGTGGCATTTCATGCACATCTGTGTACAGCCATATTCTCACTCGAGATGTCGAAGGAGCAGCTCGTAAACCGTCTGTTCTCACTCGAATCAAAGGTAGATGCGCAGGCACTGCGTACAGGAAATCTGTCTGATGCCGACTGGGAAAAGCTGGTCGAGGGAGCCGGAATCATCGGAGACTCCGAGCTCATCATAGACGACACTCCGGGTATCAGCATATCAGAGCTTCGAAGCAAGTGCCGTAAATACAAGCTCGAACACGACTTAAAGCTCATCATCATCGATTACCTGCAGCTCATGACAGGCTCAGGACGAGGCTCAGAATCGCGTCAGCAGGAAATCTCAGACATATCACGTTCGCTTAAGGCACTTGCCAGAGAGCTTTCAGTTCCTGTAGTGGCACTCTCCCAGCTATCACGAGCTGTAGAGCAGCGTCCGGACCACAGGCCTATGCTTTCTGATCTTCGAGAGTCAGGAGCTATCGAGCAGGATGCCGATGTCGTCATGTTCATCTATCGTGACGATTACTACAACAAGGACACCGAGCTCAAGGGTATCTCAGAGATCATCATCGCTAAACAGCGTAACGGTCCAATCGGCACCGTAAACCTTGCATGGCTGCCTGAGTACACGAAGTTTGCAAATCTGGAGCATTAAGACTAAAACACAAAAAGAATAAAGAGACAAGCCATCCCGGCTCACGTCATAGGATAAAGTTAAGTATCCCGATGTGGGCCGGGATTTTTCAAAATCTCTTTATACTTAAAAAGAGAAGAAAGCTATAAACTTTCCCGCAATTCATCCGATATATTCCTTAGAATAGGGTAAGAACAACAGTCAATTGCAACATATTTTCACACGGAGGTGTTATAGATGGCAATAGAGGCAATCAAGGGTGCAGGAATGGTCTATCAGGGAAGTACATCAACTGCACAGATAAAGGAACAGGCACAGGGAAGGACAGAGGTGTCCAGTGCGGACAATCAGGTCGTGTCTGACAGCATCGCAAGGAATATTCAGGCGATGAATACGAAGGAAGCAAGCGGTGATTCAGCCGGTGATGCCGGAGCGCAGGGACAGGCACAGGCTGCTGCACAAAAGCAGAATGAGAAGAATATGCAGCTTAAAAAGGCTGTGGATGATATCAACAAGAGCGCGTTGGCTGACCAGTCGGAGGCAGTGTTCGGCATCCATGAGAAGACTAACCGCGTGACAATAAAGATAATAGACAAAAAGACAAAAGAAGTCATCAAAGAGTTCCCGCCGGAGAAGACACTTGATATGATAGCGAAGGTCTGGGAGATGGCAGGACTCATGGTAGATGAGAAGAGATAGGAGGACATCATGGCAATCAGATTATCGGGAATGAATTCGGGCCTCGATACGGATTCAATTGTCAAAGCACTTGTATCAGGCTATACAACCAAGAAAGAAAAATATGAAAAAGCACAGACAAAGCTTGGCTGGAAGCAGGAATCCTGGAAGTCACTGAATACCAAGGTGTACAGTATGTACAGTAATATATCAAACCTGCGATTTTCAAGTGCCTACAACCTTAAAAAGACATCGGTTTCAGACATGACAAAGGCCACAGTTACAGCATCATCAACAGCTCCAAATGGCACGCAGTCGCTTAAAATAAAGGAGACCGCAAAGGCAGGCTCGCTCACAGGAGCACAGATAAATGCCTCAAGCTCAACGACCACACTGGCTCAGCTTGGCTATACAGGTGGAGATGCGCAGATAAATGTAAATACAGGCGGCACCACAAAGACTATCACGCTGAGCGCGACATCCACAATGTCAGACGTGGAGAAGCAGCTCAAGGAGACAGGACTTAATGCCAGCTATGACAGCAACTACAAGCGTTTTTACATAAGCTCAAAGGACACAGGTGTAGAGAATGACTTCACACTCACAGGAGCAAATGCCGCAGGAGCGAGCGCACTCTATAAGCTCGGAATCGCAGTGGGAGCATCGGCAGACGGAACCAGACCAAACCCATATGGAGAGTACGCAGGCCTGTCCGGTAAAAACAACGGAAACACACAGCAGAATATAGAAGACGCCAGAAACGCATATGTCACAGCAGCAGACAATGTTGCAAAGTACAATGCACAGAGCAGCAACCTACTCAATGCCATAACATATGGCAATGCTTATGCGGATGTTCAGGACTTTTATGCAGCACACAGCAGTGCAGACAAGACAAAGCTTGAAACACTTGCAAAGCTTGGCTCAGGAAGAGACTCAGCCGTCATAATGAAAAACAGTGATGACAGCTACACCACATACAGTCTGACAACTGCAAAAGACGCAAAGGGCAATGCGGTATACAAATCAGCAGACGGCAAGTACATCTCAGCAGAAGAGACATATACTGCCGACGGCAAAACATACAAGAAGGATTCCGATGGCAATTATATCAACGTAGCTGATGAAACAGATAAATACAGCGGAGATACAGCAAAGCTGACCAAAAACGTGGCATATCATGAGGTTACAGAAAAAATATCATACACATCCACAACCGGCGAGGGCGATGACGCCAAGGAAGTGTCATACACAAAGGTCGGAGACACTGATGAAAAGCTTCAGGATGCAGACGGAAAAGTATATACCAAGCGTGCAGACGGCAAATATTATGCAGACGGTGAACCGGATGATTCAAAAAACGGCATAACAATCAAATCAAAGGCAGATTACACATCCAAGAGAGAGCCGCTTATAAATGCGGAGGCTGCAAACACAGCCTATACAGCTCTCACAAATGGTATATCAGAGGCTGATCTGAACACATACACAGCAAACCTGTCAACAGTCACAGCCTTTGAATCATCAGAGGATACAGTGCTGAAAAAGGATGATGATTACACCATAAGCAAGCTCACAGAGGCTGTCCATAGTGCGTATGCGGACAACGGCGGAAAAGCCGGAGTGCAGGCACTTATATCAGGAACCGGCGCATATGCATCAGGCAGTGATGCAGTAGATAACAGCTACGCGGGCAGAGTGTCAGCGCTCACAACAGCAGCACAGACAGCACAGGAGACCGTAGACAAAAACAGCATCGTAAAGGATCTTGCAGCAATAAAGGACACAAATTCAGAGGAGTACAAAGCAGCCCTTTCAAAGCTGGTAGATGAAGTGGATGCAGCGTATGACCTGTCATCAAGCGCACAGTACAATACCGATGCCAGCAAGATAGACGGAAAAGACGCCGAAATTGAGTTAAATGGCGTGAAATACACCGGAGCCAGCAACAGCTTCAACATCAATGGACTGAACATTACAGCACTCTCAAAGACATCCGGCAATGATGAAATCAGCATCACCACAGCCACGGATACACAGGGCATTTATGACAAGATAAAGGACTTCCTGACAGAGTACAATAACGTCATAAACGAGATGACCAAGCTCTACAACGCAGCATCAGCAGGCAGCTATGAGCCGCTGACAGATGATGAAAAGGAAAACATGTCCGACAAAGAGATTGAGAAGTGGGAGCAGAAAATCAAGGATTCCCTGCTCAAAAACGATACAACTCTCAGCGGCGTAATGACAGCCATGCAGTCAGCCATGTCATCAGCAGTGGAGATAAACGGCAAGAAATACTCATTCTCAAGCTTCGGAATCCATACGCTTGGCTACCTCAATGCTGCAGACAATGAGCAGAACGCATACCATATCGACGGAGATGAGGATGACACCAACACCTCAGGCAACACAGATAAGCTCATGGCGGCAATCAATAATGACCTTGACAATGTCATGACATTTATGCAGCAAATCTCCAACAACCTCTACAAGGCAATTGGAGATAAGATGTCATCAACATCACTGAGCTCAGCGTTTACCATATACAACGACAAGCAGATGAGCACAGAGTACAGTAATTACACAAAGCTTATCAAGGAGTGGGAGACAAAGATATCAGACAAGGAAGACTATTACTATAAAAAGTTCTCCGCAATGGAGAGCTCGCTCGCCAAGCTCAACAGTACACAGAGCTCACTAAGCAGCTATTTCTCATAAAGAATAACCATACATGAGTCAGAATGTGTGAAATATATTGAAAATGTACATTTCAACAAGCAGTAAATGTACGAAATCAGGGAGGTAACAAATGTTACAAAGCAAAGGATACGCAGTATATGCAAACAGCAAGGTTCAGACAGCATCGCCAGCGGAGCTGACACTCATGCTCTACGAGGCAGCCATCAAGTTCTGCAACATAGCAGAGATGGCTATAGAGAAAAATGACATACAGAAAGCACACGATAATATCAAAAAGGTAGAGGCAATCATCGAAGAATTTCAGGCCACCCTGAATCACAAATATCCGGTAGCAAAGGATTTCGACAAGGTATATACATACCTCATGCAGAGACTGGTTGAGGCAAATATCAAGAAAGATACAAAGATACTCGATGAAGTGCTTGAGCACCTGCGTACCATGAGAGATGCATGGAAAGAGGTCATGCGTGTCACTTGCAACGGAAGCAAGGTAGGCGTGTCGTAAAACAAAAAATAATAACGATAAAAGACAAAAAGGCTATTGCAAAGTTATGGAGCTTGGCAATAGCCTTTTTGAAAGGAGAACACCATGGAACAGACATACATCGCAATAATGATACAAAGCCTGGAGAAAAAAGAGCAGGTACTTGACAAAATAATAGAGCTTGACACGGTACAGAAAAACCAGCTTGAAGACCCAAACCTCACACCGGACGATTTTGATGATGTTGTAGAGCAGAAATCAAAGCTAATAGAGCAGTTAGACAACCTGGACAGTGGCTTTGAAAAGCTCTTTGAGCGCGTAAAAGAAGAGCTTGAAGGCAACAAAGAGACATACAAAGAAGAAATCCGCATCATGCAGGATCATATCCGTAAAATCACAGACAAGAGCGTGAAAATCCAAAGCCAGGAAGCCAGAAACAAAGCCCTTATGACAAACAAATTCAACGGAATAAAAAAACAGGCCAGACAAGTGCGAAAGGGCGCAAATGTGGCCAGCAAATATTATCAGTCAATGACAAAGACAGGATATGTAGATCCACAGTTCATGGATAATAAAAAGTGAAAATGGGTGGATGGAATTGACAAATGCTGTAAAATCAATGCGTCAAAAGAAAATTTAAAAAAATTTAAAAGAGGTATAAAGTATCGAAAGACTCGTCCGATATATATAACAAGTAAGCAAAGTATTACTTGGTAGCAAGCCAAACGAAGCGTACGGTCGGGCGGCAAACTACAATGATAAAACAGATTGAAGCATGGACGCTTCACTTAATTCAAGGAGGAAACAAATATGGTAGTACAGCACAATATGGCTGCGTCAAACGCAAACAGACAGTTAGGAATCAGCACAAACACACTTAGCAAATCAACAGAGAAGTTATCTTCTGGTTATAGAATCAACCGTGCAGCAGATGATGCAGCAGGTCTCTCAATTTCAGAGAAGATGAGAAGCCAGATCAGAGGTCTTAACAAAGCTTCTTCAAATGCTCAGGATGGTATTTCAGCTATCCAGACAGCTGAGGGTGCTTTAAATGAAGCTCACTCAATTCTTCAGAGAATGAACGAGCTTGCAACACAGTCTGCAAATGATACAAATACAACAGCTGATAGAACTGCAGTCCAGAGTGAAGTTAATGCATTAACAAATGAACTTTCACGTATTGCTTCTACATCACAGTTCAATACTCAGAATCTTCTTGATGGAACATTTACTGGCAAGAACCTTCAGGTTGGGGCATTAGAGAATCAGAAGATTACAATCAGTATCGGAACTATGAATGCAAAAGCACTTGGTGTTGGTTCGTTAGATGTTAAATCATTTACTAAAGCTGGATCTGCTATGACATTAATCCAGAAAGCAATCTCAAAAGTTTCTGGACAGAGATCAGATCTCGGAGCACTGCAGAATCGTCTTGAGCATACAGTAAATAATCTTGATAACATTTCTGAGAATACTCAGACTGCTGAGTCTCGTATCCGTGATACAGATATGGCTTCAGAGATGGTACAGTACTCTGCTACTTCTATCATCCAGCAGGCTGGTCAGTCAATGCTTGCTCAGGCTAATAGCCAGACACAGGGTGTACTTTCACTCATCCAGTAATTGATGGAATAATGTATACCAATATTTATAAAGCCACTCACTTTGAGTGGCTTTATTATTTATACGAGGATACTAATATGTTGAATAGAATACAGAAAACTATAAATATAATTGATGATTATATAGATACGATGTATAAAGACTATGGTGATGGGATAAAAAAGCTTCCTGAAATAGTTAAAGAAATACAGGAAATGATGGTAGAGTTCCTGAATAAAATTGGATATTACAATCAACATGGAGAAAATATACAGACAGATGTAATTTTGTTACAGTTAGAAAATCTATTAGATGCAATTGATTTGAAAGATCCAATACAAATTGTTGATACGCTTGAATATGAAATAAAAGAAAGCTTTGTGGTATATAAAGAACTGGTGTATAAATATGGAGAATAATCTAGAATTAAAATATAATAAATTGATATACAACTATCCATACTTAAAAGAAATAGTTTCAGATTGTGATGAAAGCGATGTCTGTACAGCAAAATCGCTGGATGAAAAAATAATATATGGGATAGTGAAAAATGGTCATACATACTATCTTGATAGCAAGTATAGCGTGGATAATGAGTGTGAGCATATACTTAGGTCAAGTAAGGCAGAAAAAAATCCATTTGCAGTTTTTATAATTTTTGGGTTGGGAAATGGAATGTTGGTTCGCAAGATTAGAGAAAGATTTCCTGATAATTACATTTATGTTCATGAACCATCTGAAAAAATTTTCCATAAATTCATGGAAACCGTAGAAGACATAGATTTTATTATAGATGAGCATGTGGTTATAACTGTAGGTGAAAAAACAAGAGGAGCCAGAATAGAAGTATTGCATGAGATGGTAGATATTAATAATTTTTACATTACAGATGTAATTTGTATGCCACAATATAGAAATCTTATGATTGACGATTATCTTCTTTTCTTGAATGATTTTTACGCAAGAATTGAACAGATTATCATGCAGAAAAATACGGATATTGCATTTAATGGAGAGCATATCGAGAATTTCTGGCACAATATATTAGATTTAATTGATCAATATGGTGTAAAAGATTTAATAAAAAATATAGAAAACGAAAATAAAGAGGGATATCCGGCATTTATAGTATCTGCTGGACCATCACTTGATAAAAATATAGATATGTTAAAGGAGGTCAAAGGAAGAGGAATGATAATGGCAGTTGATACAGCAATAAAGCCATTATTAAAAAAAGGTATAGTACCTGATATTGTTGCTTCTGTTGATCCACATAAACCTCTGGAATTGTTTCAATATAGAGGAACAGAAAACCTTCCTATGCTGGTTGACATAAATTATAATTCGAAGATTGATTTGCTACATAATGGTAAGAGATTTTATACATGGAGTGGTGAACCATTTGTGAAAGAGTTTTTGGAGAAAATGGGTATTGACCTTGGAGTGATTGAAAGCGGGGGATCTGTAGCTTGTAATTTGTTTTCACTTGCTATAATGTCAAAATTTGAAACTATTGTTTTGATAGGGCAGGATTTGGCTTATCCTAATAAAAAAGGGCATTCTTCAGCTTCTTATGATAGCGAGAGTAATATTGATATAGAAAGTGGTAAGTACTTTAAAGTAGAAGATATATATGGAAATCATGTTTACACAGAAGGAAACATGAATGCATATAGGAAATGGTTTGAAGCAACTATATCAAGAAATCCTAGTATAAGATTTATTGATGCCACAGAAGGTGGTGCGAAAATAAAGGGGACAGAAATAATGACACTTAGCAGTGCGATTAATGAGTGCTGTAATAAGTTATCAGAAAAGAAATGGATTAAAATTGTAAATGACTGTCCAAAGCTAATGAATAAAGAACAAAGAAAACAGGCAATTGAAATACTTGGAAAGATGCCACAGAACTTAGAATATTTGAAGGAAATGTTGGATGATGGAATGGAAACGATAGAAAGGATAAGAAATAATAAGGGAGAGCTAGAAAATGACGAGATTAAAAAAAATATTCAGGAGATAATGGAAATTAACTCTGTGCTACAGGATAGTCTTGAAGCAAAAATATTGGGAATGTATAATGCTGAAACTGGATATACAGTAGCAATGTCTGCATATAGAGTTAAAGAAGATATCAAAAGTGATGTGGATGATATAGTAAAAATGTGTGAAATGTCATATAAAGGATACTTACAGGCAATTGAAAATATGCAGGTTGATTATAATAACTACATTGATTTAACAAAGTTAAACTAAAATATTAACTTTTATAGTATAATGTCGATATATAATAATATAAGAGATTCATGAAGAATCGTTAAGGTGCATGGAGGCATAAATTTATATCGGATGAATTATTATGCCACTCGGACTATGTACGTTCGGGTGGCTTTTTATTTATGAAGGTATTCCAAGCATTGATAGAAAATATCAGGAGGAAATATTTCATGTTAAATGGAAAGTCGATTTTGGTAACAGGGGGAACAGGTTCATTTGGACATCAGTTTGTTAGTTATGTGTTGGAGCATTATGAGCCTAAGAAAATAATAATATATTCAAGAGACGAATATAAGCAGTTCGTAATGCAGAATGAATATAAGAAACATCCACAGGCTGATAAGCTGCGTTTCTTTATAGGAGATGTAAGGGATAAAGAAAGACTTTACAGAGCTTTCGATGGTGTGGATTATGTGGTACATGCAGCAGCATTAAAGCAGGTTCCATCATGCGAGTACAATCCGATGGAAGCTGTTAAGACAAATATCAATGGTGCTATGAATATAGTGGATGCAGCATTAGATTGTGGGGTAAAGCGTGTTGTTGCTCTTTCGACTGACAAGGCGGTTAATCCAATTAATCTTTATGGAGGTACAAAACTTGTTTCTGATAAGCTGTTTATTGCAGCAAATGCATATGCAGGGGAAAAGGACGTCAATTTTTCAATCGTCAGATATGGTAATGTAGCAGGAAGCAGAGGCTCAGTTATTCCATTTTTCAGAAATATAGTTGCTAATGGTGGTACTTCTCTTCCAATAACAGACTATAGGATGACAAGATTCTGGATAAGCCTTGAGCAGGGAGTAGAACTTGTGATTAAGGCATTGTCAGAGGCAAAAGGAGGAGAGACTTTTATCTCAAAGATTCCTTCATTTAAGATAACAGATTTGGCACAAGCTATATTACCGGGATGCGAGATGCCGGAGGTTGGTATACGTGAAGGAGAGAAACTTCATGAAATAATGGTTACAAGAGAAGACTCAATGCTCACATATGAATATGATAAGCACTTCATCGTATATCCACATTTTGATTGGTGGGATACTAATAAGATACAGGTTGGAGGGAAAAAAGTAGAGCAGGGATTTGAATATAGTTCGGGGACAAATACCCAGTGGCTCAGTGTTGATGAGATTAAAACACTGTTAAAAACGGGCAAAATGTAATAGGTATACCGAAGCTTTGGTTAGATGCTAAGAAATTTTATTTTAACCAATTTTTTATGGACTGAAATGATAAGGCGGGAATTCCATAATCAGATAAATATGTCTCCATGTCAGCAATAACGGAGGGAGTAGTATGAGTAATATGAGTAATATTGCAATTATAACAGCTAGAGGTGGTTCAAAACGAATCCCTAAAAAAAATATAAAAGAATTTTGTGGTAGACCAATTATTGCATATAGTATTGAGGCTGCTTTGAAGAGCAAATGTTTTGATGAAGTGATGGTGTCAACAGACAGTGAAGAGATAGCAGAGATAGCCAAAAAATATGGAGCAAAAGTACCGTTTTTGCGTAGTGCTGAAACATCAAATGATTTTGCAACTACAAGAGATGTGTTGTTAGAAGTGTTATCCGAATATAATAAGATGGGTAAGTGTTTCGATAATATGGTGTGCCTATATCCAACAGCTCCATTTATTACGGCTGAAAAATTGAGAAGGGTATTGGTATCAATGAAGAAGAAACATGCATCCTTAGTTATACCAGTCGTGAGATTTTCGTATCCTCCGCAAAGGGCTTATGTTCTAAAGGATGGTTTTATGAAATTTAAATGGGAAGAATATAGAAATTCTAGATCCCAGGATTTAGAACCCTTTTTTCATGATGCTGGTCAGTTTTATTGTTATAACATAAAGGATTATTTGGCTTGTAATGGAGTGATTACTGATAAAATTGTGCCGATTGAATTACCTGAATTAGAGGTTCAGGATATTGATAATGAGCAAGACTGGATTATAGCGGAAATGAAGTATAAGCTCATGAAAGGGGAAACAAAATGTCAAAATATATAGAGGTAAATGGGAGAAGGATAGGTGAGGGGTATCCCGCCTATATTATTGCTGAGATGTCTGCAAATCATTTACAGGATTATGAAAGAGCTAAGAAAATTATTTCGGCGGCTAAGAAAGCAGGAGCTGATGCAATAAAACTCCAATCATATCGTCCTGATACAATTACTATAGATTGTCAGGGGGAAGAATTCATGGCAACCAAGGGAAGTCTTTGGGAAGGACAAAATCTTTATCAGCTATATGAAAAAGCATATATGCCATGGGAGTGGCATGAGGGACTCTTTAAATATGCAAGGAAAATAGGAATTGAAATTTTTTCATCCCCATTTGATTTTACAGCTGTTGATTTACTCGAAAGTCTAGATGTGCCGGTTTATAAGATTGCATCATACGAAATTTTGGATATCCCTCTTATCAAACGCTGTGCTAGCCTTGGAAAACCTATAATACTTTCTACTGGCATTGCAACATTAGCAGATATAGAGAGGGCGGTTGAAGCATGTAAATCTGTTGGAAATAATGACATTGCGATTTTGAAATGTGTATCGCAATATCCAGCTCCATATAAGGATTTGAACCTTAGGACAATACCACATATGGCAGAGACATTCGACTGCATTACGGGACTTTCTGATCATTCAATGGGGTCTGCAGTTGATGTCTGTGCTGTTTCAATAGGGGCTCATATAATTGAAAAACATATGACCCTACGACGTTCGGATGGTGGACCTGATGGTGCTTTTTCAATGGAACCTGAAGAATTTGCTGCTATGGTTGAAGATATCCATAATGTAGAAAATGCTTTAGGTGTGGTAACTTATAATTTAACTGAAGTTCAAAAAAATGGCAAGAAACATGCTAGATCTCTTTATGTAGTTAGTGATATTAAAGCAGGAGAGACTTTTACAAAAGATAATGTGAAATCCATTCGCCCAGGGTGTGGTCTTAGTACTTGGTATTATGATGAAATAATAGGGAAAAAAGCTATGGTTGATATCAAGAAAGGAACTGCAATGGCATGGAAATATGTAAAAAAATAATGAAGGAATAGGATATGTTTTTTATAAGAGTTGACAGTAATCAAACCATATCTGGTGGACATATTATGCGATGTCTAGCCATAGCCAAAGCATTGATTATAAATGGCAAAGATGTAACTTTCCTTATTGCCGATGATAATCCTGTAGAAGTATTAAAACAAAATAGAGTATCATATGTTATTTTGAATTCAGACTGGCAAGATCTTATGTCTGATTTGGAGCAGACAATAAAAGTTCTTTCACAGGAAAATGACCCTTATCTTCTTATAGATACGTATTGTATTACTAAGGAATATGTTGAAGGTTTAAAAGCCTATGCGAAAGTCGGCTATCTTGGGAGTAAATCCGAATATTTAGGCAATTTGGATTTTTTGATAAATTATAGTTCTTACATTGACTACAATTATTACAAAAATAACTATTTTAATGGAACAAAACTTTTACTCGGCATATCTTATGCACCGTTGAGGGATGAATTTCAAAATCAAGAACCTCATTATAGAGAGCAAGTAAGAAATATACTTATAACTACTGGAAATACAGATAATGATGGAATGGTTGGATTATTACTAGATAGATTAAGATATCTTTTGAAAGAAAAAAATATAATTGCGAATGTTATTATAGGCAGGATGTTTAATAACAAAGAACTTCTTCATGTAAAGTATGATGATAATTCTAATGTTAAACTATATGAAAATGTATCGTCGATGTCAACAATCATGAGAAATTGTGACCTAGCCATATCGGCTAATGGTACGACAATTTATGAATTATCCGCAATGGCTATACCTACAATATCTTTTGCTATGGTAGAAGAACAGGTTAAAAGCGCAGAAGGTCTTGATGCACTTAGGGTTATTGATTATTGTGGTACTTCATATACAGATGTAAATAAATGCGTCAAAGCTATTATAGATAAGGCTTTATATTATATTGAAAATTATGATAATCGGATAAGACTTGCGCAAAATGCACACAACTTAATTGATGGCAACGGATGCCAAAAGATTATTGATGAATTATTTTAGAAAACTTATTCTTATAAAGGAGAAGAAGCTAATGAATATTTTAATTATAGGGGCATCAAGTTTCATTGGTGCTTATCAAGTTGAACAATTGATTAATACACCTGATTTTGTGGGGGGAGTAGTCGGAACGGGGAGAAATCCTCGATTTAGGGATTATTATGAAAGTATCGGTGTGCCTTATTATAATATTGATGTATGTGATTATGATTCTTTTAAGGTTTTAGATCAGTATGATTTTGATGCTGCCGTTTTATTCGCTACAATGATGCCTTCAAACATTCCTAAAGATGATGATTCGGATGATACAGCAGAATACTATAAAGTTAATGTACTGGGGACATTAAATGCACTAGAATATTGTAGGACTCGAGGCATAAATAAATTGATTTCATTCGGTACGCGTTTCGACTGCAGACTCTATGATTCTAATACGGTAATTACAGAGGAAACACCGCTAAATTATTCGTTAACCGATGATCATGCTGCATTTGTGATGTCAAATAACGCAAAATGGGATGTCATGAGATACTACAATGAAAAATATGAGATGAACAATATATACTTTAGAATACCAACAATTTTTGGGGTTGGACCACATGGGAGTTTTTATAAGGATGGAATTTATAGAAAATCTGGCATACAAATTTTTATAGATAAAGCGGCAGCAGGTGAACCAATAGAGGTATATGGAAGCACGGATACTACAAAAGATTTACTTTATGTAAAAGATTTAAATATCGGTGTTTTAAACGCATTAAAGATTCCAACATCTAAAGGCTTTTATAATATAGGATATGAACAGAATTTCCGTTTGATAGATATAGTAAAAGCAATTATTGAGGTCTTTTCAAACGACAATAACATTTCAACTGTTATACAGCGTCCAGATATTCCTAATAATGGAAGTTTTCCTTTAATGGATATAACTAAACTCAAGAAGGATATTGGGTTCGAACCGCATTATTCAAACATTGTAGATATGATGGAAGATTATAAATGTGAACTTGAAAGGGGGCTTTACACTAGACTTTTTAATGTTTATTAATAATCTTTAATACTTCATATAAGATGTTAGAGGGGAAATTCCTATTTCTGGAGGTTTTCTTGCGGCGAATAATCTGAGTTGAAAAATAAAGATAAAGCTGCGAAATATATAAGGAGATATAGCGTATGAAGTCAATATTTATTCTTGGAGCTAGTAGGCTACAAGTTCCGGCAATAAAAAAAGCGAAAGAAAAGGGAATGTATGTCTACGCTTTGGACTATGATTCAAATGCGGTTGGCATTTCCCTTGCAGATAAATTTTTAGAAATAAGTACAATAGATAAAGAGGCAGTATACAAAGCTGCTCTAGAATATGAGCCAGATTACATTATTACATCAACAAGCGATATGCCTGTTAGAACAGTAGTTTGGGTTAATGAAAAGCTTGGAAAAGCGACAGATATTTCGTATGATGGCGCTATTTGCGCAACAAACAAAGTTGCAATGCGCAAACTGATGAAAGAGAAAGGCGTTCCCATTCCTTCTTTTTATGAGATTCGTAGCTATGAAGAATTTTTGAATGTCATACCGAAAATGGAGGATATGTTTATATTGAAGCCAGCGGACAATGCAGCAAGTAGGGGAGTGATTTTAGTTAATAAAAATGATAAACCTGATTATGAGGAATTATATCTATATTGTGAGCATTATTCACGTAGTGGTTCGATACTTGTTGAGGAATTTATGACTGGTCCAGAGGTCAGCGTCGAGTCATATTCGATAGATGGAGTTCCTCATATCATAACAATTACGGATAAAATGGTTACGGATGTACCTTATTTTGTTGAATTAGGGCACACAGAACCATGCAAATTGCCACAAGTTGCACAAGAGGATATTAAGAAAGTAGCGACCGCTGCTATTAATGCTATAGGCATGTTAAATGGTCCCACTCACACGGAAATCAAAGTTACGCCTAACGGAGCGAAGCTTGTGGAAATTGCTGCACGACTTGGCGGTGATTTTATAACATCTAAGCTTGTGCCATTATCTACTGGGGTGGATATGATTGAATGTTATTTTGCTTCTTTATTAGGAGAAAGAGTACCTCTAGAGAAAAAGTTCCAAAAAAGTTCAGCTATTCGTTTTATTCAAGGGAAAGACGGAATATTAAAGCAAATAAATGGAATAGAAAAAGTAAAGGACATAGATGGTGTTGTAGAGATAGAAATTTATAAAAATATTGGTGAAAGGGTTTGTAAGGCTCATAGTAGTAATGACAGATTGGGACATATAATTATAGTTGGAGACACAGCAGATGAAGTTGAAAAAGTTGCAAATAAAGCAATTAGTGAAATTGAGATTATTGTAGAATAGTTACTGGATTCGTCTAGCACGATATAAATTTAATTTTATCCTTAATCTGTGAAGTTAAGTTGTTTTTTAAGGAATAGAGTTTCATTAAATCTTTCCAGTTTCAAACGTGCAGAACTCGTCCTTACCTGTTATACACGAAATGAGTCATTGATATAAGTAAGCTCTTTATCAAGGTCTCTACCAAGGTTTGTATATTTCTTTTCAATGCGTTTTCCGTTGCGTTTTGATTTGACAAGTTTGGCATATTCTACACTATTTCTTACATCATATGCTATATACATTTAAATGCCTTTTGTGGCTAGAAATAGCTTCTACCATATCTAACATTTAATTTTAAAAAGTAATAAAATCAGGCTATAAATATAGCAAAATCAAAGGCTTAAGGCAAGTTTGTAGTCAGAAAATAATGGCGCGGTTCGGAAAGTATGTCGGGAATTATAGATTAATAATTCAAACCTCGCACTTGAATAAGTGCCTACGCACTTTGAAAATTCAATAATAACTGGCAAAAAAATAGCATGAAACCATCAGGTTTTGGTATAATTGAGTTGTTCAGAAACAATCATACTTCCAAAGGCTCATGCTATGAATAAAAGTATAACACAAGCGACTCAAAATGATAAGCAGATTTCAAATTCTATCAAAAAAATTTCACGAGATTCCATGTTTCCTCAGCTTTGAAAGCCTCATATGCCTACAAAAAGAAAGGCGTTCCTATAATGGAAATCTTCCAGTATCTGTTCCTTCTGATCTTTTCTAACAGAAGCATGTATATGAATCTGATCACAGAACGGAACACTCTTGCTTTTGCAAAGGATATGGTGTATCGTTTTATGAAGATGATTCAGATCAACTGGATCCGTTTCACAACAATACTTTCAGATAACATTGAACTTTCAGACGAAAAAATCAACAAATTGGAGAGTGCATTTATGAATACACTTCCAGTTATGTTGAAAATACGACTGCAAGCTACATAAAGTATGAACATTGACAACTGAATAACTGCCAGATATTGAATTTTCAAGGTGCATAGCTAAAATTTATGTGCGAAGTTTGAGTTAATAATCCGAATTAGTTGCATCATATTGGAGAAATAAATATTATAAGAATCTTTTCAATAAGCCAGGGATAGGCTATAATATCTTTAGCTTATTTTTTATAGGGAGTGTAGATATATGATACCATACGGAAAACAAACAATAGATCAAGATGACATTCAGGCAGTTGTAGATGTCCTCCAATCAGATTCCCTTACAACAGGACCAAAGATTGCAGAATTTGAGCAGACTGTGGCTGATTATGTTGGAGCTAAATATGCAGTTGCCATTTCAAACGGCACATCTGCTCTTCATGCAGCTTGCTTTGCGGCAGGGATTGGACCGGGAGATGAGGTTATTACCACACCGCTTACGTTTGCAGCATCTGCAAACTGTGTACTGTATTGTGGCGGTACACCTGTATTTGCTGATGTTGATCCGAAGACTTACAATATAGACCCAGAGGATATTCAAAGAAAGATTACTGACAGGACAAAGGCAATCATAGCTGTTCATTTAGCTGGTCAGCCTTGTGATATGGATGCTATACACAGCATTGCGCGTGAGCATGGACTTATTGTAATCGAGGACGGAGCGCATGCACTTGGCTCTGTTTACAAGGGCAAGAAGGTAGGTAGTATGTCTGATATGACTACATTCAGCTTCCATCCGGTGAAGCCGATTACCACAGGCGAGGGTGGTATGATAGTCACTGACAATGAGGACTTTTATAAAAAGATGATTCTTTTCCGCAGTCATGGCATTACAAGAGATGATTCTATGATGACAAGGAATGATGGACCGTGGTTTTATCAGCAGTTTGATTTGGGCTACAATTACAGGATAACTGATATCCAGTGTGCCTTAGGCTGTAGTCAGATGAAGAAGCTGGACAGATTTTTAGCACGCCGAAAGGAAATTGTTGCACATTATAATGAGGCCTTTGCGGATTGTGACAATATTATCACACCTTATCAGCTTTCGGATACGGAAAGTGGTTGGCATCTGTACATAGTTCAGGTGAAAAATTGTGATAGAAGACAGGTTTTTGAGAAAATGCGTGAAAAGGGAATCGGAGTGAATGTACATTATATTCCTGTTTATATGCATCCGTATTATCAGGAGCATGGATATGAGAATGTGCATTGTGCTAATGCGGAGGAGATTTATTCTCATATTATTAGTCTGCCTTTGTATCCGGGATTGACATCTGAGCAGCAGGATTATGTTATTGATACCTTGAAGAGTTTGTGCGAGGAATAGAATGATGGATATAAAGTTATTCTATAATAATCAGCAGAGTATTAAGCTTTCTTATGAGATAGTCGAGAGCTTTAGAAAACAGAATTTCTACATTGCAACAAGCAAGCTGATAAAACTGCTTGGGAATTTAGATACTGTTGCCGGATATATATTTTCACAGGAAGATTTTAAGGAGCTGGCAGATGAGCTGCAGCTTATTTTGCCGGCATTACTTGACGCACAGGACAATTGTGATTATTTTTTACAGGCGGATATTATAGAAGGTGATTTGCTGCCTTTATTGCAGAAGATTCAGATTGCTTTTCAGGAACGTGACTTGGTTCAGGTTCCTGATTTTTTTGAGAGAAATATGATAGCTTTAAAACAATATGATTTTTCTTTATATAGGGTGTTGGATAAAGAAAACGAGGATGAGGGAAAGAACTCCTTGTTGTCTGATAAGCTTACATTAAGTCTGGCAATTAATGGACAGCCTACCGCTCAGGCTTTTGCAAATGGACAGTCGTTTTATCTCCACAGCTCTGTTAATCCTGAGAGGGAAGCAAGGCTTTTGGCAGATAGTTTAAAGCAGGCAGAGGAGTATATGGTTTTTGGAATGGAGCTTGGATACCATGTGCTGGAGCTTTTGAACAGACATCAGTCGGCAAGGGTGCATGTATTTGAGAGCAATATCTATTTGCTTCATATGGCATTTACATATATTGACTGGACAACGTATATTGCAAACGGCAGGATGCGAGTGGTTTATAACGATGACCTGAAGCAGCTTGTCAGCGAGCTTAGCGGGCGGTTTGCAGAAATGAAAAATGCAGAGTTATTAGTACATTATCCTGCCATCAAAATGATAGAAGACGCACAAACCAGACAGTTGCTTGAAGATTTCTTTGTTACAACGAGCAGCATGAGAGAACAAGGTGGTTTGCTTGATTCTAACTTTGAGGTGATTTCCAAATTGAATTTACCGGAGTGTGGTGAATTGAAAGATATATTCAAAGATAAAGCAGTGGTGATAGTGGGAGCAGGTCCATCGGTTGATTCACAGTTGACTTCAATAAAAAAATGTAGAGATAAAATAACCGTATTTGCTACAGGTCATATCACAAGAAAGCTTGTCAATGAAGGAATTATTCCGGATGCAGTTATCATAACAGATCCACAGCCGCTTATGTATAAACAAATTGATGGAGTGAACCTGAAGAATATTCCTATGATTCTCCTTTCAACGGCTTCATCATCAGTAATTGATTATTATAATGGTCCAATCTATGTGGCATATCAAAGTGGATATGTTCACGCAGAGATAAAAGCAGAAGAGATTGGTGCAACACTTTTTGAGACAGGTGGTTCCGTGACCACAACGGCATTGGACATTGCTCTGCGTTTTGGAGCAAGAAAAATTATTTTTGTGGGTGTTGATTTAGCCTATACTGGCGGTTATTCTCATGCTTCGGGCGAGGGACGCAGGATAGAGAATACAGATGGATTGCGTCATATTAGAAGCAATACAGGTGGGATGGTGTATACTAGCAAAAATTTGGACATTTACAGGAAATGGATAGAGCGAAGGCTTGAAGGAGTTAGGGATACAGAAGTTTATAATACAGGAGATGGAGCTGAGATTAAGGGAACTGTTTTGGTGAAGGACTTTATGAGCTTGAGATTGTGATGAAAAAGGCCGGATGTATCCGGGAGAATATTGCTCAATATGTCTGAAAAGGAGATAATAAGAAACATATTGTGTGCAGCTCATCCATAAAATAACACGCATAAAACTGGCAAGCTATCAGCGAACACTAATTATTCTTGCGTAAGCGCTCAATATTCCAACGCTAGATTTTAATTAACGCTTGCATCATCTTTGCTAGATGCAAGCGTTTTACTACATTTTAATTTTTGCAAACATTTTGAACTTCTTCGCTCCACGGAGTCAAAGTCTCAAGCTGTTCATCTGAAATGTCTTCACTTGGACGATGCTCCAAAAGATATGTCAGGTATTTATAAATGTTAAGCTCATTGGCCTTTGCCATCTCGACCATTGTGTAGACCAGTGCACTGGCAGTGGCACCTTTTGGAGTTGCGCTAAACAGCCAGTTTTTCCTTCCAACTGTAAATGGACGTATGGCATTTTCACTTAGATTATTGGAAAAACTGCAGTGTCCATCCTCAAGATATGTCATCAACGTATATTTCCGGTTTTGGGCATACTTCACCGCTGTCTCGAAACGGCTTCCCTTACGTGGCTTCTGCTCGTCAAGCCAGCTCCAGAACGCGTCGAGTATCGGTTTTTCTTTTTCAAGACGATAGGCTTTTCTCTGCTCAAATGTGTGATTCTTGTTCTGTGATCTGCGCTCATACTCAAAAAGCTTTGAACAGAACTGGACTCCCTGTACTGCCGGATTGCTGTAATCATACTGCTTTCCTTTTGGAACCGCATCAATGAAGTATCTTCTTGTATGCGCCCAGCAGGAGCAGCGCCTGATACCAGGGAGATTATTATAGCCCTGATAACCATCCGTTTCCAGGTATCCGTCCGAAAAACCATCAAGGAAATCAACTGCATTGTATCTTGCCCTTGTTTCAGTGTAATGGTAAAGGACGATAGGTGGCAGTCCATCTTCACCAGAGCGGAACAGCCACATGAAAGAATCAGTTTCGGGATTTCTTTCAGGCTCCTTCAGTACCTGTATTCGTGTCTCATCTGCCATCAGATATTTCCTGAGAAGCAGCTGCCTGTGAAGATAATCATATATCGGTTTGAAATAATTATCCGCACAATATATGATCCAGTTGGCAAGTGTTGCCCTGGTAAAATCCACTCCAAGCTGATGCCAGTCCTGTTACTGACGGTACAGTGGCATTGCATTTGCGAACTTCTGATACATTACCCAGGCAACAGCTGATCCCGAAGCATAGCTGTTTGGAATAAGCGCCTCCGGGACAGCAGCCTTTACAAACTTTATATTTTCTTCCATTGCATCTGCTGTAGAGCATGCCGGACATTTGTATGTCTCACGGTAAATGTTTACAACTTCACCTTTTGCAGGGGTAAAACGGAATTCATGCCGTACAAACTCTTTGCCTATAGGTTCAAGGGCAGCACCACACTCATCACAGACTCTCTCATCTTCAGGAAGTGAAATAATCTCATCACGAGATGGAACTCCTTTAAAAAGTTCCTCAAGAGTACGTTTTTTCTTGCGTGTATGCTCAGGAACCTTAATAACAGGTGCCTTAAGATCAATATCAGCTTCCTGCTCAGTTTCATCAAACAGATTTAACTGGCCTTCCACATCTTTCATCTTTTCACTTGATGTGCCGAACAGTTTCTTTGTAAGATAATCAACCTGTGCCAGAAGATTCTGTATCTGCTCACGGTCAGCTTCATGATCCTTCTTTAATGACTGAATCAGTTCCGTCTGGGCTGCAATGGTTGTATTCAGTTGGCTGATAAGATCCTTCTGCTCAAGAAGTTTTGAGTCTTTTGCACTTACTACCATGTGATTTTCTGCTCCTTTTTCAATACTCTTATTATACCACAAAGAGCATTAAAGGAGAAGCAGAAATGCCAGTATTTTCAAGGCTTCACGGCGTTTTAAATGCTTTGGGCTGTTCGATTTCAAGACCTGACATAAGCCAATCGAATTGCTGCCATGTAAGCTGACGCACTTCCTGACTTGAACGTGGCCAGCGGAACCTGCCTTTTACTTCCATTCGTTTATACAGGAGTACAAAGCCATCGTTTTCCCATAGAAGTGCCTTTACCCTGTCACAGCGTTTTCCACAGAACAGGTAAAGAGCACTGCGTCTTGGATCCATGTGAAGCTGGTCTTCAACGATTGCACACAGTCCGTCGATCGACTTTCTCATATCGGTATACCCAGTCACAATATAAAGCTCGCCGGCAGCTGTTATATCGCCTAGCATGAAAGCTCCGCAAGTATCTGGATTGTTTTAGCAAGAAGCAGTGGAGCCGTTTCGTTTGAAATGCGCAGATTCATGTTTCCAATCATTAACTCCATTGCGGCTGTATCAGTATTTTTATTCATGTCAGTGGGAACCGAAATGGAATTCATCTCAATTTTTACAACTTCCTGATGAGACTGTTCATAAGTTGACAGCTGATTTTTCTCAGGAATATCTCCGCAGCCATTCTTGCGGAGACGCTTAACCCAGTAGTAAAAGGTGCCTGGATTAATGTCATTGTTTAAACACCACTGATGATCAGACAGTCCACTTTTGCGGCATTCCATGATCAGGCGGTATTGTTCTTCGACTGGTACTCTTGGTGCTCTCATAGTTTGTCACCTCATAATAATCAGAGTAAAATGCCAGCATCTAGCAAACATAAGTATAGTAAAATACTAGCATTTCCTGATACTTATTATGAGTTGATAATTAACTTGTTGCAATCCGTCGAATTATTTTGCGCTTACTAAGAAAGGGATGAACGCTATGAGAAGAACATATCTTACTCTGTCAGAGGAAGACAAAGATTACCTTAAAACATTATCAAAAAAAAGAACAATTCAGGCACAAATTGTAGATCGTGCCAAAATTTTATTATATAAATCTGATGGCATGACTTTCAACGCTATCGCTGAAAAACTTGCCATTAGTTCAGCAACCGTACGGCTTTGTGTTTCTAAATATTACGAGGGCGGTATTGAAAAAGCTCTTTTTGATACTCAGCGCCCCGGACGCCCATCTGAAATTACAGATGATGCAAAAGCATGGATCATCAATCTTGCTTGTCAGAGACCAGTAGAACTTGGCTATGCACAGGAACTTTGGACTTTAAATGCTCTTCATAAGCATATTCAGAAACACGCAGAAGAAGCAGGATATCCAAGACTTACAACCATTACTAAACCTTATATTCAGAAATTCCTCAAGGAACAGGATATCAAACCATTCAAAATCAGGTATTATTGTGAGAAGCGAGATCAAGATTTTGAATCAAAAATGCACGAAGTTCTCTTGGTTTACAAACAGATTGAAATGCAGTTTGATGAAAATGGTACACTCATTGTTCCAGATGATTATAAACTGACAATCACGGTATCATATGATGAAAAACCAGGCATACAGGCAATTTCCAATACAGCACCGGATTTACGCCCGACAACAGAAAATGGCGAGGTATATCGTGATGCGGAATACAAACGTCTGGGAACACTTTCTTTATTAGCTGGTATCGATCTTCTTACAGGAGAAGCCATCCCATTGGTAAGTGAAACACACAAGAGTTCTGACTTTATTGAATTTTTAAAAATACGGGACAAAAAATATCCATTGCAGGATACCATCAGAATCATTCTTGATAACCACTCAGCACATACATCCAAAGAAACACAGCGATTTTTGGATACGATGCCAAAAGGTCGGTTTAAATTTGTATTCACACCAAAGCATGGTTCTTGGTTAAACATGATTGAAAGTTTCTTTAGCAAGATGACGAAACAAATGCTGCGTGGAATTCGTGTCAAAACCAAACAGGAATTGGAAGAACGAATTTACCAGTATTTTGAAGAAGTTAACCGCGAGCCAGTAGTTTACCATTGGAAATATAAAATGGATGAAATAGAAAAGAAAAAGTGCTGTACAGAGCTTTGGATGCCTTTTAGTGCTCATTAAAAAGTGTCTGGAAGCTGTGCACAGCACATGAAAAACATGGCTGAGAACGGGAAATAAAGTTCTCTGTTTTGCACAAAAATATCAGAATCAGGTAGAAGTGTCAGGTGTTATATCATGGATGACAGGTTCAATGGCAAATCCCTGCATCAGCCAGTGGAACTGCTCTGCGGATAAAGACCTGAGATCGTTGGAGGAACGTGGCCATGTGAAATGACCAGATTCCACGCGCTTGTAAAGGAGCAGAAAACCATCACCTTCCCAGAGTAATCCCTTGATCTTGGTGGAAGACCTGCCACAGAAAAGAAACCGGGTATTAGGCACAAACAGATTCATATGAAATCTGCGTTCGATGATGGCAGCCAGCGAATCAATCCCGAAGCGCAAGTCTGTGTAACCGCAGACGATGTAGACACCGGCAAAGTAACTATGATTAGCATCTTTAAGCATGGCACACCGCCTTGATAAGTTTACCGAGGAACTCTTCGGAAACCGCTGTATCTATTTCGATAGAAACACCATTTATCAACATTTTTACATTAGAGTTATTTGAGCGATTTGCACGAATGGAAGGAAATGCAGGTGCTGTTGTTTCTAACGAAGAGCCGGAGTCTGAGCAAACAGGAAGTGAGAGTGGAACAATATCTGGCAGGGCCTGGTCAACAACTTCTTCTTTGAGAAGATGCTTCCAGTAGTTATAGGTGTGGAATGAAAGATGATTCTGTTCACATCATTGTCGGACAGTAAGCCCGCTGGCTTTCTGATCTGCAAATAGGATGGCCCATTCCTGAAGATGGACCTGATGAAGTTTTTGTCTTGCATTCATGAGATGATCCTCCTGAATAAAGTAACACGAATCGAGCGAATTGCACGAAGTCGAGTTGGAAATATTGTTAGAGCGATTATCTCAGAAATGTGGTAAGATGAACAGGTACTGATTATTGAGGATTTACCCAATGGATAACAACGCCGCAGAACAGTCCATTCGTCCTTTCTGTGTTGGAAAGAAAAACTGGGTCATGATTGATACCGTTGCAGGAGCCGAAGCAAGTGCGATGATTTACAGCATTGCTGAAACTGCTAAGGCGAATAACCTCAAGCCTTATAATTATTTCAAATATCTTCTGGAAGAAATCCCTAGGCACATGGATGAACATGGTGTGGATTTCTGTGAAGATCTGCTTCCCTGGTCAGATACGCTGCCGGTGGAATGCAGAAAGCAACTTTAATGATATGCCGCTCTTCGGAGCGGTTGCTTATGTGGTTGTACCCACTATGGAGCGTTTACTATGTAAACGCATAAAAGGCAATAGAATAGAACAACTTATAGGTTGTAAAATATTGATGAATATAGTATTATATACATGTAATTGTTAAATAAAATATAGAGAGGTAGTTGTATGGGATTATTAGCACAGGAAAGAGCGGTAGATAGTAAAAGTTATCTTTTTGATGGTTCTGGTGGCATGAGAGATCAATTGGAACAGGCAATATTGAATGAATTGGAAAAAAAGAAGTATCCGTTAAAAACGAAGCTTGCTAATGTTAAATCAGGGGGCGTGATTTTTGGAACAAAAGAGCAATGTGTTGTTATTGATTGTGGCGGTAATACTAGAATTGTTATAGCTAATACTACGGTAGGAACTTATTTATATGTGCAGATATATTTGTTAATTCCATTTTCAAGTATTAACGGAGCATCATTGGCTAATGAACCAATTAATGATATTTTTAAGAGACAACAGCGAGATGCTGTTTTTGCAGCTGCAGTTGATTCGGTAGAATGTGCATTTTCCGAATTGGGTTTAAAAGCTATAAACAGAGGTTATAGACAGCAATAATACAAGGAATATTAAAAGGATGAGAATTATTTACTCGTCCTTTTTATATAGGGAGAAATATATATGGCAATAATTAATTTAACATGTGAACATTGTGGAGGAAATATTGTATTAGATGATTCTCATGAAATAGGAACATGTGAAAATTGCTTTTCGCAGTTTATTGTAAAAGAGGATAAAGTTACTCAGGAGATTGTACAAAATATAACAAAATATGTTTATGGATATGAAGGAAAAGATGTTGAGGAATTACTACTAGATGGTTATAAACTTTTGGATTTAGGCAATAATATTGATGCAAATAAAAAATTTAGAAAGGCAATAGACATTGACCCTGATTGTTGGAGTGCATGGCTAGGGTATGCAGAAACAGGGGGAAGAAAAGGAACGATAACCTCGGTGGTTAATGCTTATGCAAATACATATAATGTTGCAGAAACAGAACAACAGCAATTGGAAACGTATGTGAGTATGTTACAGTATATACCAGAGCAAAAATTACGCGCAGTTTTTGTACGTGCATATAATATGGCATCAAAAAGAGATAGATATGAAATTTTTAAGTTGGTATTGGGGGTTATAGGATGTGATGATTCAGAGATTACACGTTTGGCAGTTGACCTTAGTCCCAATGATTGGCGTGCATATTATGTTATGGGAAAATTTAGAATAATTAGAGTTAAGTGGTGCGAATTAGAGGGAAATTTTTTTACAGGAAAGCATTTGCCACAATATGCATTAGAAGTTTTAGAAATATTTAGAAAAGCTTACAAACTTGCAAAAAATGAGAACGCTGAAGCTGAAATGCTAAGCTACTTTGATGAGATGGAAAAACAAGGTTCATATGCAGTGTTTATAGGAGAATTAAAAAAGAATTTAGGATAAAGGTGAGACAGTGCAGATAGTTGATATTATTAAGTATGATGGAAATGACAATAATAAGCAATGGTTGATATACAAATATCCATCAGATGAATTTGTGTTAGGATCACAACTTATAGTTAACCAAGGTCAGGAAGCTTTATTTTTTAGAGGCGGTCAAGCATTGGATTTATTTGGGGCGGGGACGCATACGTTATCTACTGCAAATTTACCATTGCTCAATAATTTTGTGAAAATATTATTTGGGGGAAAGACTCCGTTTACGGCAGAGGTTTATTTTATAAATAAAACTGTGAATCTTAATATGAAATGGGGAACTTCTACACAAATTCCAATAGAAGATTCAAAATATGGTTTAATTTTGAATATAATGGCGCGTGGTCAATATGGAATAATAATAAAAGATTCAAAATTATTTGTTTCAAGGATTATCGGAGCAATACCATTGGGAACACAAAAAGATTTTTTGTTAATTTCAAGATATTTTAATACTATGATTAATACAAAGGTTAAGTCAGTTATTTCAAATTTCATGATTTCTAACAGAATATCATTTTTAGAAATTTCTCAATACTTATATGAGTTGTCAGAGGTATTTAAGACACAGATAGAGATGGAGTTTGAGAGATTTGGGATAGAATTATTAAACTTTTATTGTGAAGCAATTGGACCTCACCCAAATGAATATCAGAAGCTCAAACAGTTTAAAGAGGAAAAACTGTTTCAAAACAATACAAGTGATTTTATATTAAAAAAATGTCCAATATGTGGAAAAGAAAACAGTAATAATTTGAATTTTTGTGGTTACTGTGGCAATAGGTTATAGGAAATAAATGAAAAAAGAGAATAGTAAAAAGACAATTATATTTAGCATATTGCTAACTATTGATTTTGTAATTGGAATTATTGGATATTACAAGATGAATTTTAATAGCAGCCTATTATTTGTGGAGTGGATTAGAAAAATTTTTAGTATTCCATATGGAAAAGAATTTTCTGTTGGAATATTTGATAGAGGAGAGCGATTATTTTGGTATGTTTGGATTTTTACAATGGCGATTTTGGTTACAATTATTGAGCATGAGCTACAGAATAATAAATCAAAGATAAATAAAAAAGCCATATTGAAAAATGAAGCTCCATATTTGAAGATTTTTTATATTTATGAAAAATCTAAAACAAAAAAATCCAATAATAGTAGTAGCAAAAAATGGAGAGAATTATTATATAGAATAAAAATGATTGAGGAACAACTTTCTGTTGAAAAAGATTTTGGATATGGTGATGATAAATTAACAGATTGTGAAAATGAGATAAGTTACTTGTTAGATAATCTGGAAGTGGTTATAGATAAATCTAATAACGTTCTTGCAGATGATGATATTGAAAAGATTGATAGTCTAATAGAAAAAATTAAAATAAAATTAGAATTGAGAAAGAAAATGATGATACACTAGGAAAATAAAGTTTTCTTTAAAATGGATTTATGATACTATGTCATATATATTAAAAGTAAGTGAGTATTATATTTAATATGGTAAAGCGAGGAAAAAATGCAGGAAAATTTTTTTGACGCAGCGATTAGGAATTGGCAGGATGCCTATATTTTAGAAAAAGCAGATGAATATGATAATGCAGTGTGTTTACATGGATTTGCAGCAGAGTGTTCACTTAAAGCAATTCTTCAAGAGGGGATTTCCAGAGATGTTGTGATTAAATATGGACATAATATAGATCTGTTGTTAAATGATATTTTGAGTTTCAGTGAAAATGATATAAAAATTGCATCAATTTTGGATCCTTCTTTGGGATTACGTTTATCAGGTATTCGGTTAGAGGATATTCTTTTTTCGGATCACCCTAAAAGGCGATATTATGAGGATGGGCATTATAATGGAGATGATGTTGTTAAATGCAGAGAAAATGCTATGGCATATGTAAGAGAAATGCTAAGATTATATGTTGATGGATACATAAAAAACACGTAGGAGAGATTGGAAGATGGTAGACTTTAATAATACGTTGGAAAGTGCGGTGAAATCCGTATTAAAATGGGAAGAAAAGCAAATCATAACAGAGACAACAATTATAAGAGATGTACAGGGTAAAGTGTCTTTATTTCTTAAAAGTGAGCAGAAAGCAACGGAAAGTGATATTAGTAATCTTGAGGAAATATTACAAAACGATCTGAACGGTTTTTTCACAGGAAAGATATTTTGGGAAAAATGTGACAAAAAAGATAAACTACGAATAGAAATCATAAAATCAATTATTGAGGAAAGCAGGGAAGAATGGAAAACGGAAGATGGCGTTGACTTTTATATATGTGAAAGACCCATCGCAAAAAAAGCATGGGTAAATGCAACACAAGATGTAGAACCGGTATGGCAATATCAGGAGGCTGAATGTTCAAATAAAGCTAAAGTGGTTACTTTTTATTCATTTAAAGGAGGAATGGGAAGGACAACCGCTTTAGCTGGAATAGCATTGAATTTGATAGAACAAAATAAGAATGTTATGATGATAGATATGGATATAGAAGCTCCAGGTCTATCGACTTTATTTTTCGATGATATTGTAGTTGAAAAAGGACTATTGGACTATCTGATAGAGAGACCATTAAATGAGCAATGTGATATCCATGATTATGTATTGGAGGTTACGGATCCAGCTTTACTCAAAGAGAACGATGGTAATTTATATTTAATGCCAGCCGGTAAAGTAGACGAAACATACTTACAGAAATTAGCGAGGATAGATTATCAGGATAACAGGGAAAATAACTTAAAAAGCTCAATAAAAAATTTGTTGGAAAAATTGGATAATACATATCATCCAGATTATATTTTGATTGATGCACGTGCTGGTTTTCATGACATGGGTGGAATTGCAGTAGCACAGATTCCACATGGGGCTGTTCTGATTGGTAATGGAAGCAAACAATCATGGGATGGAATGACACAGGTAATAAGAACAATTGCAAAGGGAAATACAGAAGAGTTTTCAATTATGATTGTGGATTCTATGTGTGAAAGAGCAACAGCGGAAAGGGCAATTGAGCAGAGAAAAAAATTCCTTAATATGGCATATACGGTATGTATGGAAAATTATTATAATGAAGATCAGGTAATGCCGGGAATAGATGCCGAAGGTGTAGAACATCAACCTGAATATATTCCATATGATTCTGAATTGATGCAGGGATTTGAATTGTTTTCAGATGGATATAATGATAGTGAAATAAGGGTACAGGCATATAGAGATTTGTTGACAGGAAGTGCATATAAAGACATAACTAAGAGAATACAGAGTTGGTTTGGTGAATGAGTATGGATTTGCAAGAAAAAATAGAAATTTTACAACAGATAGGAAATTGTGTATCAGAAAACGGTGCCGCAGAAAATGAAGAAAATGTATTGCAGAATTTTCTTCCATTACGAGATTATAATAAATTGGCTGAAGACAGAGTATTTCTTATTACAGGTGGGCGTGGAACAGGAAAGACAGAATTGTTTCGAATACTCACTTCCTGCAATGGCTTAAATTTTATAATTAATGAGTGTGATAAGAAAAGATTTCAAAATATTCAAAATGCCGAATTTATTATAGGATATATTGCAAGTGGAGATGGGGCAAAGCAGTTTCCGAGTCAAAGTATATGTTCTCGATGGATTGAAAATAAATCTTCGATGGATATAAATGTATTTTGGACGGGACTGGTATGTGGGGTTGTTGTGAGAAAATATCATGATGTTCCGGAAATAATGAAACTGATGAATGAATATCTGGAATCTGAGTTAAAGGATATACTTCTTAAATCGAATAGTCAGCTATCCAAGTGGTGGGAGCTGGTGTTAGAGAAGGAAGAGACATGTATGACTTTTTTAGATGAGGTAGATGCTTATTTTCAGAAATGTGGCAAACATATTTATATTACTTATGATGAATTAGATAGAATATGTAGTAACTATAAAGATTTATTTGGATTTATAAAAGGCTTGTTGAATTTTTGGTATGAATATAATAATCGTTTTACAAACATAAAAGCGAAAATCTTTTTAAGAAGTGATCTTTATAATTCAAAGGCACTTCAATTTGTTGATGCATCAAAACTTAGAGCGTACCATTTAGAACTGAAGTGGGATACGATATCTTTATATAGATTGCTGGTAAAACGTATTGCAAATTCTGGTTCAGAGGTTGCGTTAAGGTATTTGAGTGAAATACCGCAGCTTTTAAAGGAAAAAAGTGATGAACTTGGATGTTTACCATGTGATTCCGAGCAGGCATTACATGATTTTACTGACAAACTCATTGGCAAATACATGGGAAAAACACCTAAGAAAGGTAAAAGCTATTCGTGGGTTCCGAATCATATTCAGGATGCGAATGGAGAATTGACACCTAGACCGTTTTTGAAGTGTTTTTCGTTTGCTTCAAATGAAATGATTAAACATAGTGACGAATTAAATGATTTGAAAGAGGATCATTTATTGGTTCCAACATATCTGCAAGGTGCATTAGTAACGGTATCGGAAGACCGGGTCAAAGAACTTACAAGTGAGGAGTACCAATGGCTGACAGAATTGATTGATAGATTAAAAGGTAAGACAATGCTAATGGAAAAAGACGAGTTTTTAGAATATCTTACCCCCGATTTATGGTCAGAAGAAAAAAAAGATGAACTTCCAGGAAGAACAAAACAGGAGATATATAGTGTTTTATTGGCGTTGGGAATTATTATGGAAACATCGGATTCTAGGGTCAACGTTCCAGAAATATATCTGTACGGATTTGGTTTGAAGCGTAAAGGTGGTATACGAAGACCAAAGTAAACGTATTCAAAGTGTTATATGAATAGTTTAAGAATTAATTATTTCAAACATTTCCTCCACCCTATGATTGTAAGTATGATAAGCAGCAATTTTTTCAACTGCATTATGGGCGATTTCGATGCGCTCATTTTCGTGGGAGAGAAAATATGCTGCTTTTTCTACTGCATCATCGGTAGACTCATAGTATACAAAGTCTTCACCAGGTACGAAATATTCGCAAGGTTCCTGCTGTAAATTTGACAAAAGAAATCCTCCACAGCCAAGTATATCCCATGCACGCAGAGGGATTCCTGTCTGAATGGTTTTTAAAGTTATATTGAGATTTATGCGGCTACGCTGGAAGACTGTCGGCATATCATTGTAGTAGTCTATTTTTCCGCCATATAGTACATTTGGCAGGACTGCCTGACAGTTTTCATGAGTATAGACAGTGACATGGAAGCTGTCTGATAGTTTTTTAAGAATATTCTGTCTTGATATTGCTGTGGCGCGTCTGCCTAGAAAATATTGAGAGTAAATGTATGCAGGTGTTTCTGCTCCATCAGAATTGGGGGTGATAGGATAGACTTTCTCCATAGCTGCAATCAGTGATGGATTAAGAAAATCCTCCAAAAAGAAATGCCCATCAATATTTGCCTGAGCATTTACCATTGCATCGAGATATCCTTTGCTGTATTTGAATATTCTTGTGCGATGAAATCGCACTTCCGGAAATTTGGAAATCAGATGTCCGGAAGTGGAAATCATCTATGCAAGTTTAATTTCGCATTGATTTATCCAAGCCATAAACCTCACGCATGGATCTGTCATGCTCAGCATCAATGCTTGTGATGTTAATCTGATAGCTGTCATAAGCAATACGGTCAATGATTGCATCGGCTAGAGGACTTGCTTCTCCTCCAAGCTGATCATACCATTCCTCAAACACATACTGTGAACAGAAGATAGTTGATGATTTCTTACGTCTGCGATGAAGAAGTTCAAAGATATCTTTCTGCTCTATATCTGTTGGTTTGAGAAGCATCCATTCATCCAGAATGAGAAGTACCGGATTGGAATATTTTGCTATAACTTTACGGTAGTTTCCTTCAGTTCGTGCAATATCCAGATCCATGAGTAAGTCTGGCATACGGACATACCTGGTGTTGTAATACTGCTTGCAGGCTTCCATGCCGAATGCACATGCCATGTATGTTTTACCACAGCCTGTTGCACCGGTAATAAAAAGATTCCGGTGTTCAGATATATATTCGCAGGTGGCAAGTCTGTTTATCAGATCCTTGTTCAGCTTGCGCCCGGAAGTATAGTTGATATCCATGATACTTGCTTCCGGCTGATCGAATCCGGCGTTGCGGATAAGACGCTTCTGGCGGTTATTCTTGCGGTTGCTGTATTCGATATCTACTAGCATTCCAAAGCGGTCTTCAAAAGGAACTTCCTTGAATTTCGGATCGTCAAGCTGGTTACGGAATGCATCTGCCATTGTGGTAAGGCGCATTTCAATAAGTTTATCTATTGTACTCTGATTTGTCATATGTGATTACCTCCGATAGTAGTCGGCACCTCTTGTGATGCCGTGTGCTTTATGTGTGGTCTTGGATCCAGATGATTCTGGCTCCGTTTTTACAGAACCAGTTACAAGGATGTTTTTGATACTCTTGTAACTGGGCGAAGCTGTATAGGATAATGCTTTTTTACAAGCGGCTTCAAGCGAAGCTTCTGAGTATTTATCAGTAAGCTTTAAAAGTCCCATGCAGCTCCGATAAGTTTGTTGTTCCACACGTTTGGAGGTCAGTATTGCATTGACCACAGTGTACGTATTTATGCCAATCCGCTCAGCCCATTTGCGGAAGCGGTCGCCATTCCACTCCAGATACTTCTGGTGATCTTCCGGCATATGTTCCGTAATGGTGCTGTACTGCCCGGGGCGTCCTTTCAGACGGCGGTGGGAAGCAATGCGGTTATGATTGTAAAAAATTTCAATGGTGGTATCTGTTACCGTTACATCAACTTTCTTTTTGATGTATTCATATGGAACTGAGTATAGCATTCCATCCACAGATATGTGATAATTGAACTGGACAGTGGCTGTCTTCCAGTCACTCAGTTCAAAGCGGGTAGCAGGTAATGGCGAAAGTAACGGCTTTTCATCTTCAAGGAATAAGTCCAACCGGCTGCCCTCTTTCTTTTGAAAGAGTATTCGATTGAATCGTTCCAGTTTTTCTCTGATTGCATGGTTTAATTCGGCAAGAGAAAAGAACTGTTCATTTCGGAGTGCTGCTGTTATCCAGGTAGAAATATTTCCTACTGTTCCTTCAGCATTCGGCTTATCCTTTGGTGTCCTGACACGGGCAGGGATGATAGCTGTGCCATAGTGCTCAGCCATTTCCTGATAAGTTTCATTGATCTGCTTGTCTTTCCAACCACCATTGTGAACAACCGCTGTCTTGCAGTTATCCGGAACAAGGATTCTGGCAACACCGCCAAAGAACTCGTACATATGGACATGAGCAGTGATCCATGATTTCTGCTTCATATCCAGAAAGGCTTCTACATACGCATACTGGCTGTAAGTCATTACACCTACGAATATGTAAGCCTTTAAGATTTCACTGGTATCCGGGTCGATGATTGTTGCAGGATCCCCTGCCCAGTCAACTTCAATCTGCTCACCGGGTTTGCGATTGATGTGCATGGTAGCACGTCGTTTCTGCTCATCCTGCTGGATATGATGGCAGAATTGAGAATACATGAGCGGTTCATCGCCGTTGGCACGGCAGTCCTCCATGTATTCAGTCCACAGGAGCTTTTTACTGACTCCGTTACGGAGCAGCTCCTTGTGGATGTAGTCGTAGTCTGGCATACGCTTGTTTTGCGATACTGAACTTTCTTTAGAAAACATTAGTCTTTGAAGTTCAGTATCCGTCATAGATTCATCAAGTGGCCAAGAAATATTTAATTCTCTGGCACGTTTTTGAACTTTGACTACAGTTTTCTGAGCAACACCACAGCTTGCCATGATGTTACGCTGAGAGAAGCCCAATCCGGTAAGCCGGATGATTTCTCGGTATTTGGTCATAATAGTGACCTCCTTGTAATGAATTTACACCATAGGGTGCATATCTTCATTATAAGGATTTGGGAACAAAATGATTTCCTTTTTAACGGAATCGCGATTTCCGATAAAGTGGAACTGCGATTTCCATACACCGGACAGGTGATGGATTTCACCTCGGATTATTCAGTATTCATCAATACCGTCGATTCGGTCATAAAGTCTCTGTTTTGGTTCTGTATATAATGAGCCGACAAAAGAAATATCATTTATCGGAGACGGGTCGGTTGTATAAGAACAGAGTCTTTGAGGATTAGCACACAGTGGAAGATAAAAAACAGTTTCAATTCCAGCATTGTGAAAATATTCATATGAATTACGATCAAAAAGAAAAATTCTATTGCACTTATTTATAACGGTACATGAGAAAAGAGTCACCAAAGGATTATCGTATACCCATGAAATATATAGTAAATTAAGTTTATTACACATTTTAGAAACAATGGGAAAATAGTTAAATGTAAATACAGCATCATAAGAGACTTGTTCTATGTATGAATTAAAGATTTTTTCGAATTCTGTATTATATCTGTCTGTCATTTCTTTACAGGTTATTAGTGTGACATAGTGACCAGCTGTTTCCAGGGCTTCTATCATATCTGGCACGCAATAACTTTTCCATTCTAAAAACAATATTTTCATAATAAATCTCCTGTTAATGCTTGAATTTATATAAATTATATCCGAAAATATAATTATAAACAAGAAAAAGGTAATGGATATGAATGCGAATTTATTTGAATCAAATAGAGAAAATCTCTTGCTGATACCTCAGATAGTGTCTTGTTTCAGAAAACAAAGATATCATGAGGGAACGTCAAAATTAAGTGCTTTTCTTCGAAACTTAGATGATATTACAGAATTTTTGCTATCAAAAAATGATAGTTGTTCAAGTGAACTGCAGGAGATTTTACTTGCTATATTAAATGCACAGGACAATATGGATTACATTCTGCAGGCGGATATTCTGGATGGAGATTTGCTGCCGCTTTTGCAAAAGGTACAAATTGAATTGTGTAATGACGGAAATGCAGTAATTCCTGATAATTTACAGCACAATTTATCGGTGCTCAGACAGATGGATTATGATTTATATTGCATATTACAGGACGATAGCAAAACAGATAATAGCAGTGGTAAATTGATTCCATCTATTGCAATAAATGGACAAATAACATTACAACAAAAAGTAAATAATAGAGTTTTTTATATGCATAGCAGTGTGGATCCGCAGAATGAAGCAAGGATGCTGATGGAGGATGTTCAGACAGCGGATTATTATATAGTGTATGGAATGGGGCTCGGATATCATGTAAGAGAATTATTGGATAAGAAGCCTTATAGTAAAGTTATAGTATTGGAAAATGATAAAGAAACGATTTTATTTTCCATGCGGTATTTGGATTGGGGCGAATATTTAAAACAGAAACGTTTAGAGATTATTTATAATGATGATATTAAAAAACTAATTGATGAATTGAATCATTTTACAAATTATGAATTAGTGATACATTATCCTTCGATACAGGCTATAGAAAATCCTAAAATAAAAATGACCTTAGAGGATTTCTTTGTTACTATTAATAGTATGAAAGAACAAGAAATGTACCTGGATAATAATTTTATCCAAAATAGCAAAAGAAAGTTGCCGGATTGTACAAGTCTGAAACCATTATTTGAAAACAAAAGCGTGGTTATTGTAGGTGCAGGACCATCTGCCAGCAGTCAATTGAATGCATTGAAGGAGTATAGAACGGAAATTACTATTTTTGCAACAGGACATGCAGTAAGGACTCTTCTAAATGAAGACATAAGACCGGATGTGATAATTATAACAGATCCAAAACCTGATATGTATAAACAGGTTAAAGGGTTGGATTTAGATGATATTCCTTTAATAATTTTATCAACAGGGGAGAATTCTGTTGTAGAGAATTATTCTGGACAAACATATATAGCATATCAAAAAGGGTATGATAAAGCGGAACAAGCAGCAGATGAGGCTGGTATACCTGTTTTTGAGACAGGAGGCTCTGTTACTACAACAGCTCTTGATATTGCTCTGAAATTTAGTGCAAAGCAGATAATTTTTGTTGGTGTTGATTTGGCATACACAGGAGGTATTTCGCACGTAAAAGGTGAGGGGCGCCAGATAAAAGATTTTAATGGCTTGCGTAAAGTTGCCAGTTGCAATGGTGGCGAAGTTTTTACAAGCAAGAACCTTGATATTTACAGAAAATGGATACAGAGACGAATTGTAAATGAAAAAGAAACCACAATTTATAATACAGGAGAATGTGCTTTTATAGAAGGCACGATATGGACAACCTGGGATAAAATGAATTTATATTTTTAAATGCTTAAAAGGATGCTCACTATGATATGACAGATCTACAGACTCTCGAGCATCAGCTCCACCTTTTTTTCATAAGTATGGTATTCCGGTGCGAATTGGTTTTGCGGTCATATTCAGATTGATTTTGGATTCATGAAATATAATTGGCATTTCAGTCAGTGTTTTGGCAAAGCCGCGGTTATGTATATGCGGAAGAGATGATGTATCACTTCCGGTGTAGAGGTCTACATCATATTTTTCGGACAGCAAAGAAAGCATGCGCTGTCTCTCCACGGCTGCTATTTTATTGCCAATGTAGTACTGCGCGATTGTGGCGCGGTCTGTGATATATGAGCTTTGTGGCTGTGTGTAGAAATCTGGCATACATTGTTTGAATTCTTCTATTATGTTTTCTGTCAGTGCTTCCTGCACAAAGTAGTATCCATAGACTTTAAGCTGGGCTTCAATAAGTCCGTCCATGTAGCCGTTAAAAAAATCGCTGGTATTGCGCAGGCTGTCGTATGGATTTTTCTCTGTATAGAGGGAGCCTATAAAGGCTATATCACTTTTATATTGACAAAGCTTCTTAATAGAATCCGAGTTTGAGACATCAGGCATCACGTAGCCTGATTTTTTTGCCTGTTTTATGACCTGCTGTTTGGCTGTTACATTGGTCGCAAGAGGCAGATAATATATGCAGTCCTGGTTTAGAGGGGCAAATTCCTGATAGAGTGTGTTGTCAAACAGGAACACGCGGTTCCACGGATTGGTGATTGATTTGGTGTAAAGCTCCATCACCGGGGAGTCCACTATCCAGCACACGTAAGGAAGGTGATATATGTTGCATACCTCTGATATTGCAGGATAGAAGTTTATGGAAAATACTATGTTGCTGTTTGTTTTTTCAAGTGCGTTTGACACCAGATGAACACATTCGGACGGTGTGACGGCTTTATTTGTCATTTCTTCACGGATTTCGCATACGCTGTGTCCGAGTTCTTTGAATGCCTGTATTACATCCGGCTCGCAGATGCTGTTGTATCGGTAGAATAGAATTTTCATGTGGGCGGCCTTTCTTTGTTTGTAAGCGCTTAATATTCCAACGCTAAATCTTACCTGAATCCGTGAAGTTGTGTCAAGTGAATAAAATAGAATATAATCCGCATGACATCGAGCTTTTATGGGAAAATGATAACAATCCGGAAAGTAATTATCCAAAAATGTGTTTGAGAGAATCAAGAGTTCTTCAAAAAATAAGGACATTAAGAAATTATCGGATGATATGGTACTAATACCTCACCTCAATATCCCCAAGCCCCGAGTCGATAACCAGGTGCTTTTTGGCATGCTCATTTACCTCATACTCATCATTATAGTCATTACCGTTGATTGTGATATCGCCTGTACCTGAGTCCAGGTCCATCATGTAGCCGTCAAGTGACTGTGAGGATGTCACAGTGATGTTACCTGTACCGCCGTCGATATCCATTTCGTCAAAGGCACAGTTTTCAAAGCTAAGGTTGCCGGTTCCGCCATCCACATCACATGTGGCGAAGCTGCAGTCTGTGACATATAAATCGCCTATGCCGGTGTCAAATTCAGCATCAGCTGCGGTCAGGGAATTAAGGTTTACCTCGCCTACGCCTGTATCAAAGGAGAGCTTGTTCAATGCTGCGCCCTTAGGAATGGTAACAGTGATTTCGCTCGTGGTGCTTCTTCTGTAGTTGGCTCCTTTGCTTTGGGATATTGTGAGGGTATCGCCTGTGCTCCTAATCTTTGGAACCAGTCGCTTGTTGCATTTGTATGAGACCGTATAGCTGTCACCGGTTTTAACGTTGATGTTCGATATGGTTGTATCAAATACCAGGTTTGAAAATTCATCGACTGAAAGCTCCTCTGTGCATACGTTTCCGAGAGACTTGTCTGAGCGCGGAATCAGATTGTCAAACAGGCCTAGGGCAAAGCCACCGATATGGTAGAGACTCCCGGCGATGATGCAGACCACTGTAATTATTGTAATTATTATTAGATATATATTCTTTTTCATGACTTGTCTCCATTTCTGAATTATCTTGTTGCATAATTTGTTTTGTGATTATTCAAAATATGCTACACACATTTTTGACTATCCTGGTTTCCGTTAATTTCCATGTTTATCGCCGAGCAGATTTTCCACCAGCGAATTGATGATTGCGGCTATTGGCCAGATAATCCATGTGATACCCCAGTCAAAGGTAATAAAGCTCCAGCATAGATAGATGCATGTGACAGTTGACCAGTAGACTGACATGATTGCAGCCACAACAGGGTTTTCATAGTGCACCTTGCCATCGTGTGAATTGGCAAAATTGCCGCCCATAGTCTGTGCTCCGTTCAGGGAAAGAAGCTTGTCAAAGCTTGATTTCTTCATGTTTGTGAATACTATCATGAATACACCGATTGCTATAAACACGAGCACGAGTCCGCCTGAAAGTGAGTCTGCGAAGGTGCTTTTGGTGTTCAGTGAGCTGATTATGATTGCCGGCACTGCGCAGAGTATGCAGAGCATGATACCCACTGTTAAAAGCATCGCATGTGTGGAGCGGTAGCTTTCCTTTCGCTCGATGACCCAGTTTGCCGTCTCAAAATCTATGCAGTAAGGCTCTTGCTTCAGGTAGCTCCACTTGGATGAGATAGAGCCTGAAAAAATGAAGAAGCCGACTGCCACTGCGACACACAGGAACAGGAAGGTAATGCCGATTGCATCAGATGCGTCAGGTGAAGCGAGTGAACGCGGAATGCATTCGCTGAATATCGGTCCAAGGCTTGCGAGGATGCAAAGCAGCACTCCAAACGCTGTGAGATATGCTTGTTTTGCCGAATCCCTGAGGAATGCGACAGCAGTCTCGCGGGAGAGTGTTTTGGAAGCAGGCATTGCCTGACTGGGATTCACGAAGCTCTTGATACCGAGTGAGTCAGCAAGCTCGTCAAGATTTCCAAACTCTGATATGACTATGCCTATGGCTTCGTTGTCAGATTTGCCCTCGGATATTAATTCGTTGTATTTATCCTCCATCATCTGATAGAGTTCATATTTGGCTTTTTGCACCTCGGGGGTATTCGGGAGGTGCGAAAACATATTTTCCAGATAATTCTTTATAGTTTCCATAAAATGTCTCCTTTAAAATCGTATGAATTTGCTTACTACATCAAGCGTCAGTTTCCATTCCTCGCATTTCATCCTGTAATATTCTCTGCCGGCATCGGTAATCTGATAGTAGGTCCGCCTTTTGCCGCTTGCATTGTCGCTCGAAGAGAATGATGTGATATAGCCGTTTTTCTCAAGGCGGGTAAATGCAGAGTAGAGAGTTGTTTCTTTTATGACGTATTTTTCCTCGGATATTAGCCTTATCTGCTTTGAAATCTCGTAGCCGTAGGATGGTCTGTCGAGGAGCAGGTAGAGTATGATGGTATCGTTGTATCCGCGGATGACATCGCTGCTTATATTTAGCATTATTCACCTCCTGTATCAAGTGTTTAATTTCATGTTAAAATTATTCAATACTACGAGTAACATACTACGAGTGTCATACTATGTCTGTCGTAGTAAACATATCACATGTTGTTTTTCGTGTCAACCATGATTTTAAAATAATTAGTTGTGTAAGTCTGTATAAAATTTGTTTTGTAAAAAATGTTCCGGGTGTTTTGATTATTTTAAAAAGTTAGCCATTCCGTACAAAAATTAGCGGTAAAATACATTGACACAGCCCATGTCATTTGATATATTTTTTTAGAAGCAAAGGCGATTAATTAAATACACACTACCTCTGAGGGAGTAGTTCGCGTATCATTACATATACGTGGTTTGTCAACAGACCGGTCAATAGACCTGGCAAACATTAAAGAATGAGACTCAAGTATGCAGCACACAATAAAGCTATATAAGCCATATAATTATAGCTTTATAAGGTTTCGTGTCTGCATGCGAGGGTCTCATTTTTTCATATGCTTATCCGGGAGAAATTAATCGCCGCACACTAGGCAAAAGGGAGAAAAATATGGTATTATTTATTGAAATCCTGCTCATAGGAGTAGGTTTGTCAATGGACGCCTTCGCAGTATCCATCTGCAAGGGACTTGGAATGACAAAGGTAAACAGAAAGCAGGCGCTGACAATCGGTCTGTATTTCGGAGGATTTCAGGCGCTCATGCCGTTTATCGGCTATATGCTGGGCATCCGCTTTGAGAAGTACATCACAAGCATTGACCACTGGATAGCATTCATTCTGCTGGGATTCATCGGTGGAAAGATGGTTTATGAGGCAGTAAAGGAAAAGGATGATGACTCTGTCGTGGAAAAAGACCTGGCGCTCAATCAGGGAGAGATGCTTCTGCTTGCAATTGCGACAAGCATCGATGCGCTTGCAGTCGGAATCATGTTTGCATTTACCTATGACAGCTTAAACATCTACTGGGCTATTGCAATCATCGGACTTACAACCTTCGTGCTCTCAATCATCGGAGTCATAGTCGGAAACTTTTTCGGCAATAAATATAAAAAGAAATCAGAGATAGCCGGAGGAATCATTCTCATACTCATAGGTGTGAAGATATTGCTTGAGCACCTGGGGTTTATAAGCTTTTAATGAGCGTGTTATGATATGACAGAAACTGTGGCTGGGATTACATTTCAGATCCTATAAGAAATGAAATAATATAGAATACAAAAATAAAAAAATGGAGGATTCAACATGGAAAATTTCATCAATAATGCACCGTTTATAGTGGTGCTGCTCTGCCTCATAGTGGGCTTTGTGTTTTTGGTAAAGGGCGCAGACATGTTCGTGGAGGGCAGCTCAAGCGTGGCAAAGCGCTTCAAGGTGCCGTCACTTATCATTGGACTGACAATTGTTGCGATGGGAACTTCGCTTCCTGAAACAGCGGTCAGTGTGGCAGCATCCATAGCACACAACAATACGCTTGCAGTCAGCAACGTGACAGGCTCAAACATATTTAACCTTATGGTAGTAATCGGCGTGTGCGCTTTGATGACACCGATAGTGGTGGATGGAGCATCATTAAAAAGGGATTTCCCATTTTCGATGATATGTGCCATTTTACTTCTTGTCATGGGAACAATCGGCATGACACTCGGCAGAGTGGACGGGATAATACTGCTCGGCTGCTTTGCAGGATATATTTTCTACCTTATCAGACACACATTAAAACAGAACAGGCAGTCATCAGATGAGGAGGTCGATGAGATACCGCTTATCTCAATGCCAAAAGCAGTGATTTTCATCCTGATCGGAGCTGTCGGTATCGCAGTAGGCGGAGATGTCGTAGTAGACAGTGCAAGCCGCATAGCGATTGACCTTGGAATGAGCCAGACACTCGTCGGACTGACCATCGTATCTATCGGAACATCGCTTCCGGAGCTTGTGACATCAATAGTCGCAGCCAGAAAAAACGAGGTCGATATGGCACTCGGAAATGCAGTCGGCTCATGTATTTTCAACATACTCATGGTGCTCGGAATTGCATCAGCCATCAGCCCGATAGCATTCATACAGGAAAATATCATAGATATTATCGTGCTTGTGGTATTTTCACTCATCGTGTGGATTATGGCATGGACAAAGCGTGAGATAAAAAGAGGCGAGGGTATCATCATGCTGCTAATGTATGCAGCATATACAGCGTATATTATTATACGATAGGGTAAAATACCTTTTGAACCTTTAATGCATAATATTACTTAGAAAATGTGCAGATACTTATTGAGTATCTGCATATTTTTTAGTCAAATATATGCATAAAGGAGGAAAATATGCAACAAAATATGTCAATGCAAAATATATCAATAGTAAATAGAAAATTTCCCACAAATTTTACACAGCCACCTCAATATATTTTCAATTATTTGTTACGCTTATAAGTGCAGAAATAAAGATTACAAAACATGTACGAATATTTTTATGAAAAGCAGACTATAATTTATGATTAAGTAACAAAACAGGAGGCAATAATTTGACATACGATGAGATAAAAAAGAATAAGGAGGTCTGTGAATGTTTAAAGAAAGGGAATGAAAACCTTGGAGTATTGGGCTTTACAGACCATTCGGTAGCTCATTGCACAATGGTAGCCAAAAGAGCAGCATATATATTAAAGAAATTCGGCTACAGCGAATCTGATATTGAAATGGTAAAAATCGCGGGATTTATGCATGATATCGGAAATGTGGTAAACAGAAGCCGTCATGCGGAATATGGTGCAATACTGGCAAACGAGATACTCAAAGAAACAGATATGAGTCTGAAGGATAGGATAACGGTTGTGTCTGCGATAGGACATCATGATGAGTCAACCGGAGGGGCAACGGATCCTATTTCAGCAGCACTCATCATAGCAGATAAAACCGATGTGCGCAGAAACCGTGTAAGGAACAAGGCAAAAGAAAATTTTGATATACACGACAGGGTAAATTATGCAGTAACAGATGCAGCTCTTAAAATAAATATGGATAAAAAAGTCATAGCGCTTAATCTGCAGATTGATACGAAAATCTGCTCTATGTATGAGTATTTTGAAATTTTCCTGGGTCGAATGATGATGTGTCGTGGCGCAGCGGAGGTGCTAGGTGCAACTTTTAAGCTTACGGCAAATGGTTCAAAGGTGTTGTAGAAAATCGGATTTCAGATGGATAGGTTATCCTTTTTGTTGATGAATTAATTCAAGGATTCAGAATAGGTATTATAACAGTGGCAGAGTATACATCATTTTCATGATGGATCACGCAGAAACCACCGCATGCCTCGGCTGAGTCCTTTACATTTTTCAGACCATATCCGTGAATAAAATCTATTTTTTCAAAATCATCAGGTGCCTTGTCAGGATCTGCAATCACATATGTGTTTGCAACGTGTATGGTAAAGGTGCCGTCTACAGTTCTTACCGCAACCTTGATATTTGCTCCGATTTGTCCACGGCAGGCATTAAGCGCATTATCAAGCAGATTTCCGAGAATGATAGTCAGGTGATAATCATTGACAGGAATAGTGGCTTTGTCAAATTTCAGATTGGTGTGCAGAGTGATACCTTGGGCTTTTGTCTGAAGCAGCAGGTTGCTTACAAAGGCATCTATAACGAGATTTCCTGTATTAATAGTACAATAGCGTGATTCGAGGTCGTGCATAATCTCTTTAGAATAAGGGATTATATCGTCATATTTTTTCTCAGTAACACAATTTTCAATATAAAACAGATGCTTTTTGGTGTCGTGCATAAAGCTACGTATATTTTTGTAGGCAGCACCCAGTTGCTCGTATTTGTTGCGCTGAAATTCAATCTGTTCTTTTTGGATGGTAAGCTGAAAGCGGAGCTCTTCGTTTTCGAGGACGTTGTAAAACAATATATAGTTCATAATATTTATAAACAATACAAAGGCTGCTAAAATGAAAAAGGCAGACGGAATATTTATATTTAGATATAAAATTGGTTTTGATAGTAACAGGCACATAGAAAGTACCGGAATAACCAATAAAATTATTGTATAACTTAAAGAATGAACAAAAGCCTCCTTTTTCCAGATAAAATGAATCAGTATTGAAAAAATAAGGAAAAACATATTCGCCATAAGCGATATATTGGAGAATACTAAAAAATCCATAGTATCTTTTTCGACTCGATATGAGTAAATGCTTGTAATAATGTAATACGAAAAAGCTTCAAAGATAGAGCATAATATAGTAGTACTGATGGATATAAGTATTTTAGTTCGCAAATTGGCTGAATAAAGAAAACTTAGGCAGAAACAAAGTAAAGATGATAAGGTTAAACGTAAATAAACTGCCAGTGTCGATGTATTGCCAATTAAAATAGATGTAATGGCTGCATAAATAGTAAAGCTGCATACAAATATGAGAAGTATTATATAATATGGCAGTTGGGATTTCTTCTTTCCAAGAATTGTCTGAAAAAATATAAAGGCTGCTGCACCGGACATCATGCTGTCCAATAAATTCAACAATACTATTTTCATAAACTTGTCTCCTTAAATTTATAATATATTAATAATGTGCTGAGAGTAGATATTTTGTAATTCCTTGGATCTTCTCCGGCTGATTGGAAGTTCAAAGCCGTTATTCAGTAAAAGCCGCGTGGAAGTAATTGATCTGATCTGGTGTAAATTTACCAGAAATCCTCTTGAAGGTGAAACAAATCCGTGAGAAGAAAGTCGTTTTTCTGCTTCGGATAAAGTGCCTTTGGATATCAATGCTCTGTCAGTAAGTTGATATCTGAGATGTAACTTATTTTCTTTCATTGATGAAATATAAAGAAGATCGCTTAAAGGTACAAAATTTTTTTCACCATCAGTATCAATTATAACGATACTTTTTGAGTTTCGATATAATTTTTTGATAATATTGTTAAAAAGCTTGTATATAGCTGTATAGTCGACCGGTTTTGTTATGAATTGAAATGGCTGGACTTCAAAGCTTTCGTGCATATATTCCGGATAGGATGTTGTAAATATAATGAGCAGATCATCATCCATATCCCGGAGTTGTCTGGCAAGTTCCATACCATTTATGTCTGGCATTTCTATATCCAGAAGTACTATCTGATAGAGATGATTCTTGTAGTCTGAAAGTATATCACTCGCTGAAAAATAAGATGATACGACAATGTTGTTATCAGTTTCTATTGTGTATTGTAAAATATTCTTTTTCATTATTGCGATATCGTTTGTATCATCGTCGCATATTGCTATATTAAGATTCATGATGCCTCCTTATATTTGAAATATATCCGGTATAAAGACCTGTTGCGCATATTATGAGACTTAAATCAATAAAAATTAAACCTTTATTCCAGTGTAACAAAAGTGACAGAATTGTAAATATGGAATTGAAGAAAAAAATAATATAGGTTTTTTTCCGGGCTGTCTTTTTAGCTGACTTACTAAATACTTTGTTAGGTGTGTCAACAGGTGAAACCACTAATATTAAAATCCAGCAAATAATATATATGGGTATCAAGATATATGCAGAAATCATAGGTATAGTGGCAATAGTTAAAAGATATATAGAAAATACAGTATATGATAGTATATAGCATGAAATACGTGTTTTGCAATGATACCCACCGGTTACAGCACGTAAAGATCCTGTAATGATAATATATATTGTAACGGCTATCGGATGGTGAAATAAAAAACCTAAAGTTAATAGTGATAAATTGTATAATATGAAATTAAACATGTAGTCAAAAATATAAGCATATGCATCACTAAAATGAGATTCAATAATTCCATTTAAAACATATTTTTCGGATAAGCATTTTCCAATAGATTTCATAGCTGGTCTCCTTACATAAAATTATGAATAAATCTATTATATATTTTTTTATAAAGAAATTGTAATTTATGGATAAGTGGATGAAAACGAGGAGTGAGTGGTTGATAAGACCGCTCACTCCTCATTTTTGACTATTAAGAAGAAATACAGTTATATGAGAGAAAATGAGGTAATATGAAAGTGCCAATTGACAAGCATAATACGAAGGAGGAGGCATTAAAATTTGAAAGAACATAAGAAAAGTCAGACCAAAGAAAAGAATTTGTTATGCCGGTTAGCAGAAATCGTTGCACCGCAGGCATTAGAATTTTGCTGGGGGCTTTATTATCAGCCTAAGGAGCCTGACAAGATGAGAGAATTTGTAGCAGCAAGTAAAAGAAATGATATTTAGATTGGAGGTTAGTTTATTATGAAAAAAACAATAATGGCTTTATTCATGTCTGGAATAATAATGACAACGGGAATTCCTGTACTTGCGAATAATTGTCGTGATACCTACTTGCCTAGTAAAGTTGTTTCATTTAGCTATAGTACGTCTGCATATACAGAGCTAAGAGATAAGACTGATGCATCGTCACACTATATATATAATCAATCGGGATTTGATTTATGGGTGCAGTCTTTAACATCTGGAGATATCAACAAAACAGTTAATGGACGTGCAATTATTCCTAGTGGAACGCAAAGAAGAATAAGGAATACAATAAAAGAATCTGGATATTTACAGTGTAAACTTGGAATCACATCGGCAAAGTCTGGGGTTAGCGGAAGAGTAAGTGGAAAATGGAGTCCTGATTGTGCAGGGACATATCAGGCTGCTAATTAGAAAATAAAAATTATGAAGTACGTTTTATCATAAATATATTATAGTATGATAAAACGTACTTTGTGATATAAGGGCCAAAAGATATACTTAAAAATGCAAGCATGCAAGCATCAAGGATACTTTTGGATTTTTCAATCATTTTATTGAATTATAAGTGGTAGGAGAAAATTTATGGATAAGAGAAAAATATTCACTGCAATCATGGCAATTTCAATGCTTATAACCACATTTTCAGGCTGCTCGTCAAATCAAAAACAAAGCTACGTCAACCTGGGTAAAGGTGATGAAAGCGATAGACCTGAGGTTGAGGATATAGTGATAGATAATGAAAGTGATATTTATAATATTGGAGATGAAATTCAGGTGAAAAACGTGGATTACGGCACAAATAGAGAATACGTTGCCAAAAGTTATATTGTAAATAGTGTAAAAATATATGATACTGCGGCTGAAATTGATGGTGTGCAGGATAAACTTATAGAAACCGATTATTATATGGGAGCTGATCCCGAAAAGCCTGCGATACTGAAAAAGGATGAGGTGGCCTGCGGAAAGCTTCTGCTTTGCGATATATCTGTAAAAAATATCGAGGATGAAATATGCACTGTTGGGGATATTTCCCTGGTATATGAAATTAATGGTGCCTGTCAGCTTTTAGGGTATCCGATTTATTTTTCAAATGCAAAGGACAATGAGCATGGGATATATGATTATACACTGGTGCAGGGGCAGTCGCTTGATGCTCAGATAGGATTTTGTGTAGATCCGGCATTGCTGCAGATTGATAATATGGACTTAAGCAAGCTTTATCTGTCGGTAAACTTTAATGGTGATGAAGAGAACAGGCAGTTTATAGATCTCAGATTGGAGTAGCATATGAAAAATGTATTACAAATTGAGCTTAACAAGGCGATTAAGACCAGATATTTTGCCATATCCATAATCATAGGAACTATTATTGGCATAGTAGGACTGGTTTATAATGTAAATCTTGTATACAACAGTCAGATATATGATGGTATCAATCCTTGTTATGAGGGATTTACGCTATTTAATCATTGGATTGGTGGTGAAGGCTTTTCGCTGGGGTCATCACTATACTTTTTTGTGTTTCCGCTGCTTATCGCATTGCCGTATGGCTGGTCATTTTGCGGAGAAAAAAATAGCGGATATATGCGTCAGATGCTGGTAAGAGCAGGAGAGAAAAGCTATCTGACAGCCAAATTTCTGGCAACATTTATTGCCGGTGGTCTTGCAATGGTAGTGCCGTTAATCATCAATTTTATGCTGACTGCGATGTTTATTCCGGCAATAACACCTGTTCCTACATATGACACTATGTATGGTGTTTTTGGCAATTCTCTATTTTCAAGCTTGTATTATACACAGCCATTTGCTTATGTAGCGGTATATATGCTGGTTGATTTTATGTTTTGTGGAGCTTTGGCATGTATTACGATGCTGTCGGCACTATTTATTAAATATAAATGGGTTAATTGTATTTTTCCGTTTGTTGTCTGCATGGTATTAAATGTACTTAATAATATGTTGTTTTCAAATACTCCTGGGGCAGAAAATTATCAATTTTCACCATTTTATTTTACCAAATGTGTACAGACCGGATATCCGGCAAAACTTTGGATCATAGTTTTAATGTCTATGTTAATGGCTGCTATAACAATTGCGGTTAATATGGTTTTGATGCATAAAAAGGATGTAATGTGAGGATGCATATATGAAAATGTGGAAATTGTTATGTTATGACATAAAATATGGCTGCATAAAAAACCTGAAATTATTATTGTTTCCGGTTATATTTGAAATGGCTGTACTGTTTATGCTGTGGCAGAAAATGAATTCGTATGCGCAGTATGGTATAAGTACACAAAAGCATATGGGAGATGTTCTGCTATATAATTTCGGTGGTATGGAAAAATATAAAATGTCTATGGAAAATGTGTTTCAATTTCCAGTGACATGGATGCTGCTTTTTGTAATGATACTTTTTGTGACTCTGAGTTATCCCATGAATAATTTATGCGGTTTCGGAAATAAGCTTCTGATAAAGGGAAAAAGCCGTGTGAAATGGTGGCTGTCAAAATGTATATGGAATCTGCTCTGCAATATTATTTTCTTTGGGATAATTTTTACATTAATTCTGTCTTTTTGCAGTATAAGCGGCATACAGTCCGGAATGCAGGTAAATACAGATATGCAGACTGTTCTTTTTAATCTGGGGGCAGATACGTCACTTAAGCCAGATGCAATAATGCCGGTTGGAGATATAGTAATGGTGTTTATGTTATCTGTAGCAATATGTCAGATACAAATGGCACTGGGACTCTGGCTTAAGCCGATATACAGTTTTATGGTAATGTGCATGGTTTTGCTGCTGTCAGCATATTTTCAAAGCCTGTTTGTTATTGGAAATTATGCAATGCTGATAAGGCATTTGTGGATAAATGAGGATGGTATAGATTGCAAAGTGGCAATCCCTGCTATGTGTTTGATAATATTTATAACAGTTATAGTGGGTGTGATAAGGTTCAAAAAGTATAACATTATTCAGGAGGAAAACTAGAATGGCACATATAGAGGTAGAAAAGCTTTGTAAAACAATCAATAAAAGTATAGTGCTTGAGGATATAAATCTGGATATGTCATCAGGAAAAGTATATGGATTTCAGGGAATAAACGGCTCGGGAAAGACAATGCTTATGAGAGCACTTATCGGATTGATCCGTCCAACGAGTGGCAAGGTGTGTATTGATGGCAAAGAACTTGGAAAAGATATAGATTTTCCGGAGAGTATTGGATTTTTACTGGAAAATCCTGCATTTTTGGATATGTATTCCGGAGAGGATAATTTAAAGCTTCTTGCAAAAGTGGATGGTAATGTGGATAAAAAGAGCGTGGAGAATGAAATACGTGGATTAATTGATGATGTAGGACTGGGGCAGGCGGGAAGGAAAAAATATAAAAAGTATTCACTTGGAATGAAACAGAGACTGGGGATTGCGGCAGCAGTTCTTGGAAATCCCGATATCGTAGTATTAGACGAGCCGACAAATGCCCTGGATGATGATGGAAAGGAAATGGTTAAATCAGTTGTTAGAAAACAGAAAGAGCGGGGAGCACTTGTGATCATTTCATGCCATGATATGCAGACATTGGAGGAATTATCTGATGAAATTGTAAAACTTAAGGAGGGCAGGATATGCGGGTGAGAAAAAGAGTGCTTATTATTTGCGGGTTAATTTTGCTTATTCTGTATACAGCTCGTGTAATTGTGGTTAATAAAAATGCTGATAGAGTGCCGGTATACATATATGATGTGGGAGAAACTGTAGATTTTAGAAATGATTATGTGGATACTGTTGAAGAGTGTATCGACGGATATGCTGTACAGGTTCTGGGCTATGAGGTAGTAGATACAAGAGAACTTTATGAGCGTTATAATATGGGGCAGGCAGATGAAGCAACAGTAAAAAATACTCCATTTTATTGTCTGTTAAAGGTTCGTATCTATAATAAAGACTGCGACCTTGGAGAGGAAGGCGGGCTGATGCTGGATCGCTATAGTCTTATGGGCGATAATTATATGGCACTTGTGAGTGAGAATGTTTTTTGCACAATGTACCCTGATATGCCGGGAACATCGTTTTCACTTAGAAAGGGAACAAGCATGGAATTTGAGCTGCCTTATCCTATTACAAGGACTGAGGGCTGTACAAAAGAGGATATGCAGAAAAAAGCACCAATGCTGGAAATCTCTGAGTTTCCAAATAGAAAGCTATTGAAAGCAGGGTGAGCCTGCTCTATTATTTTGCAGTTACAAGTACAGAATGCATTTTAAAAGATTGGTAAAAGAAAAGTTGATTTACAACAGTTGACAATTTAAAAGCCACATGCTACTCTAGAAATGTATGAGATAAAAGCGACGAAAAAGAGAGTACTTTTATGGCAGATTTACAGAGAAATCCCACACAGGCTGAGAGGGGATGACCTAAAGTAGGAGGAACATGGCTTTGGAGCAGCAGTATCGAACCATTGGCTAGATACTGACAGGAACCGCCTGTTATAGCGGAAAGAGGCGCAGCAGAGCCGGCAAAAGATGCTAGATGATTTTGATAGCTGTGTGAAGAGAAGTGGTACCACGATATAATCGTCTTCTTGGGAGTTTTCTCCTGAGGAGGCGTTTTGTTTTATTATTACGGCTTCGCACGTAATATATTGAATTGCCGGAGAGCATATAGTTGTTCTGAGGAAATAAATATAGTATTTTTTCTGAGGAATATACTGTATGTGATACGGCATTATAGAAGACTATATGTGCGAAGCATTAAAAACAGGAGGAAACTAAATTGGCAAACAAAGGTAAATATTACATGACAACAGCCATTGCGTACACATCAGGCAAGCCTCATATTGGAAACACATATGAGATCATCCTTGCAGACGCAATCGCCAGATACAAGAGAGCAGAGGGATACGACGTATATTTCCAGACAGGAACAGATGAGCACGGACAGAAAATCCAGGAAAAGGCTGAGGCAGCCGGAATTTCACCGAAGGAGTATGTAGATCAGATTTCAGGTGAGGTAAAGAGAATCTGGGATCTGGTAAATTCATCATATGACAATTTTGTCCGCACAACAGATGAGGACCATGAGAAATGTGTAAAGAAAATCTTCAAGAAGCTTTACGATCAGGGCGACATCTACAAGGGCTCATACGAGGGACTTTACTGTACACCATGTGAGTCATTCTGGACAGAGTCACAGCTCGTGGACGGAAAATGCCCGGACTGCGGACGTGAGGTACAGCCTGCAAAGGAGGAGGCATACTTCTTCAAGATGAGCAAATATGCAGACAGACTCATCGACTATATCAACACACACCCTGATTTCATCCAGCCGGTTTCAAGGAAAAACGAGATGATGAACAACTTCCTGCTTCCGGGACTTCAGGATCTTTGCGTATCAAGAACATCATTCAGCTGGGGAATTCCGGTAGATTTCGATCCAAAGCATGTAGTGTATGTATGGCTTGATGCCCTCACAAACTATATTACAAAAATCGGTTACGATCCTGACGGATCATCAGAGCTTTTCAAGAAAAACTGGCCTGCAGATCTGCACCTTATCGGAAAAGATATCGTGCGTTTCCACACTATTTACTGGCCTATTTTCCTTATGGCACTTGACCTTCCGCTTCCAAAGCAGGTATTCGGACATCCATGGCTGCTTCAGGGCGGTGACAAGATGAGTAAGTCAAAAGGAAACGTTATCTACGCAGACGATATGGTCAGGCTTTTCGGCGTGGATGCCACACGTTACTTTGTGCTTCATGAGATGCCATTCGAGAACGACGGAATCATCACATGGGATCTTGTAATCGAGAGATTCAACTCAGACCTTGCAAACATACTTGGAAACCTTGTAAACAGAACAGTTTCCATGAGCAATAAGTATTTTGACGGCATCGTAAAGAGCACAGGCGCAACAGGCGATGCAGATCAGACTGCCATTGACGCAGATCTTAAGGCTGTTGTTACCGGCACAAGAGATAAAGTGGCAAAGAAAATGGAAGGACTTCGTGTGGCAGATGCCATCACAGAGGTATTCGCACTTTTCCGCCGCTGCAACAAATACATCGACGAGACAACACCTTGGGTGCTTGCAAAGGACGAGGCACAGCAGGATCGTCTTGCTGAGGTGCTTTACAACCTCACAGAGTCTATCACAATCGGAGCAAGCCTGCTTCATTCATTCCTGCCTGAGACAGCAGAAAAGATTGTGGCACAGCTTAACACAACACTCCGTGAGTTCGATGACCTTGACAAATTTGGTCTTTATGAGAGCGGCACAAAGGTTACAGACAAACCTGAGATCCTCTTCGGCAGATTAAAGGCAGAGGATGTGATGCCTGAGGTAGAGAAAATCCAGGCGGTACAGAAAGCAGAGTTTGAGGCTGAGCAGGCTAAGCTTGCTGCAGTTGAGGGTAAGGCAGCATGTGGCTGTGGTGCAGGTGAAAATGCCGCAGATGGTGCAGACCTTGAGCCGATGGATGTGGAAGCAAAGGAAGAAATCACATTTGATGATTTCGAAAAGCTTCAGTTCCAGGTTGGTGAAATCATAAAATGTGAGGCAGTTGCGAAGTCAAAGAAGCTTCTCTGCTCACAGGTAAAGATTGGAAACCAGACAAAGCAGATAGTATCAGGTATCAGAAAGTACTATTCTCCTGAGGAGATGGTAGGCAAGAAGGTAATGGTTCTCGTAAACTTAAAACCGGCTAAGCTCGCAGGTGTTTTATCAGAGGGAATGCTTCTGTGCGCAGAGGATGCAGAGGGCAATCTCGCACTCCTGACACCGGAGAAGCCAATGCCGGCAGGAGCACCTATTGAGTGATCCGGACGTAAGCGACAAGAAAGGAGTCTCATATGGAATATTTTGATATAGTGGACGAGCAGGGAAATCCAACAGGACAGACCGTAGAGCGCAAGCAGGCGCACAGAAACAATATACTTCATAGGACTGCGCATGTCTGGATAGTCAGACGCCGTGGAAATTCCATACAGATACTTTTGCAGAAAAGGTGCATGGAAAAAGACTCCTTTCCGGGCTGCTACGACATATCAAGTGCGGGACACATACCGGCCGGTGTGGACTATATACCGTCTGCGCTCAGAGAGCTTAGGGAGGAGCTGGGCCTGACAATAGAGCCCAAACAGCTTATCGATTGTGGACTGCACAGACACCATGCAGACGAGGTGTTTCACGGAGAAAGATTCCTGGACAACCAGATAAGCAAGGTATTTCTTTTGTGGCTCGATGTGGACGAAGCGGATATCACAGTGCAGAAGGAGGAAATCGACTCTGTAAAGTGGTTTGACTACGCAGAGTGTAAGCAGGACGTGATAGACGGCACGATTCCAAACTGCATAGATGTGGCTGAGCTTGAGATGCTTGAGCCACACTTTATAGAATGAAATTTTTGTGAAATAATCATAAAAATATATTTTACGTTAAATCAAATTGGGAGGATACTATGAAATCAACAAAAGACTCTCTCTTAGAGGATATCAAGGCAGAATTTGCCGAGGTCAATGCCATGATGGAGGCGCTCGAAGCAAAGGAGCCGGAGGATGAGGCGAGTGAAGCCTATGACAAGTGGATTGGGGAGTGTGAGCAGCTCGCCATCGAGTCAGAATCGCTTATGACACTTATAGATTACAAGATGACACAGGGACTGTAGAGGGATATCCTGTATATATTATACAAAAATAAACACCCGGATATAGATAAATTGCTATATCCGGGTGTTTTTTATAAAGAAAAACTTCAAAAAAATGAAATTAAATATATAAAAAATTGTACAAACCGTGTTATACTTTATACGTTACACTAAATTCAGGTAGGAGAAAAAGATGTTATCAGTAATAGAAAAAGTCAATGACGTGGTCAACAATTTTATCTGGGGCGTGCCTGCGATGATATGTATCATAGGTGTCGGGCTGCTTTTGAGCTTCAGAACGGGATTTATTCAGATTAGAAAGTTTCCGTATGCGATGAAGGTTACGCTTGGCAGGATGCTCAAAAAACGTGAGGCATCCGACGGAGCGCTCACACCGTTTCAGGCAGTGTGTACGGCACTTGCGGCGACGGTCGGTACAGGAAATGTGGCAGGAGTTGCGGGAGCCATCGCAATAGGCGGACCGGGAGCGGTGTTCTGGATGTGGATTTCAGCACTTCTGGGCATGTGCACAAAGTTCTCGGAGGTCACACTTGCTGTACATTTTCACGAGAGAAATGCAAACGGCGACCTGGTAGGCGGCCCTATGTACTATATTAAAAACGGTCTTAAAAAGCACTGGCACTGGCTGGCATATCTGTTCTCAGCGTTTGGCGTGCTCACCGTGTTCGGTACAGGAAACGCTACACAGGTAAACACCATAATCACAGCGATTGATTCAGCTTTATATAATTACGATATAATTTCAAAAGAATCGGCATCTACGCTCAATCTCATATTAGGAATAGTGCTAGCCGCTCTTATTGCGCTTATTCTGCTTGGAGGAATCAAGCGTATAGGCCAGGTTACTGAAAAGCTTGTGCCATTTATGGCAGTGATGTATATTCTGCTGGCACTTGGAGTAGTAATCATCAACTTTAAAGCTATACCGGGTGTATTCGGAGCCATAATAGAGGGCGCGTTCAATCCGTCAGCAGTGACAGGCGGAGCAGTAGGAAGCTTTTTTATGAGCATGAAAAAGGGAGTTTCCAGAGGAATTTTTTCAAACGAAGCAGGTCTTGGAACAGGCTCTATCGCACATGCCTGTGCAGACACCAAAAAGCCTGTAAAGCAGGGCTTCTTTGGCATATTTGAGGTGTTTGTGGACACTATCGTGATATGTACACTCACAGCGCTTGTCATACTTTGCAGCGGAGTTTCTGTGGGCTATGGAGAAGCAGCAGGCGCAGAGCTTACCATCAGCGGATTTACATCCACCTACGGCGGCTGGGTATCAATCTTTACAGCGGTTGCCATGTGCTGTTTTGCATTTTCAACCATCATAGGCTGGGGACTTTACGGAACCAGATGCATAGAGTTCCTATTCGGAACTAAGGCAAATAAGCTGTTCATGGTAGTATATTCGCTTGTTGCGATAGTCGGTGCGACAATGAACCTCGGACTGATGTGGAGCATAGCGGAGACCTTCAATGGCCTTATGGTCATACCAAACCTTATCGCGGTATTTTTGCTTTCGGGTGTAGTTGTAAAGCTGGTGAAGGAATATTTAGCAGGAGAGGGAGCTGCATCTACCTTGAAGAATAGCCGGGAAGAGGCAAAAAGAACATTTTTATAGAATTTGAAGGTATAAGTCATTATGGAAAATAAAATTGATTCATCGTTTGAAAGAAGCCTGCTATTCAGAGTAGTTGCAATTATAGTGTGTATAATTATTGCAGGTATTTCATTTTTTGGACTTGCAAAAAGCTACTCATCGCCTGAGTCAAAAATAAACAAAGAAACTATAAAGTATCTCGATGAAAAGAAAACAACTGCATTGGAGCTGAGCGCAAGTGCTACAGCAGTTTCAACACTTATTACATTAGCACCGGGAGACGACGGAACTCCTGTTGCAAATAAATTAATGGATCTGGCAGGATATTTTCTGATTGTTGTTTCAGCAATATATCTTGAAAAATATCTGTTGACTATTTTGGGCGCACTGACTTTCAAATGGCTTATTCCGGTATCAATGCTCGCGTTGGCAGTATATTTTGGAAGCAAAAAGGAGCTCTTTTGGAAAATAGGTGTAAAAATATTCATTTTTGGTCTGGCAATATATGCGGTTATTCCGGTAAGCGTGCATGTCTCAAAAATGATTTACAGTACATATCAGGAGTCAATTGATGCGACAATCGATGAGGCAAATGATTTAGCGGATGAATCAGAAGCATCAAAGGATGATGATAAGGATAGCAAGAAGAGTAAGGACTCTGAAAGCAGCTTTATAGATAAGGCGAAGGATGCGGTAAACAGTGTGAAAAATACATTGTCAGTTACGGCAGATAGTGTAAAGAACATGGTCAACAAGTTCATTGATGGACTGGCAGTGCTTATAGTTACAACGTGTCTTATTCCTGTACTTGTGATAGTATTTTTTATCTGGCTGGTGAAGCTTGTATTGGGAAGTGCGATATCATCGCCGGGAGCTGTAGCGATGAGGAGAGGAAAGGATAAATAGGAACAGGAACTATGAATATTCCCAAAGATAAGAAACTCTGAGAAATTTAATGACAAACTGTCCTCCCTGTGCTACAATCAACTCAAAGCATTATATTTCTGTAAATACGACACCACAGCAAATTTTTATCGGTGCGTATCACTTTGAAGAGGGCAGACCACTTCGCATTTTTCGACAAAGACATGGAAATTTTCAATGCTTTATGTTACCAGTTAATAGCAGGAAAATTGAAATGTCAGATGTGAAAACATTGCGAGAAAAGCGGGTTGTGGGGATTTTGCCGGCTTTTATATAAGGGATTATTGTACACATTATATACGTGGAAAGCATAAGTATACAGTATTTTTATTCGACTTCAGATTTTCCTGCTCACGCAAGAAGAGGAGGTTAATTTGGGTACAAAGGACTCGAAGGCAAAGGAGTATTTGTCGGACAATACGAGGTTTAGTGAAATCTGTAATTATGTATTGTTTGACGGAGAGAAGGTTATCAAACCGGAGGATTTAAAGGAATGTGACACCACAGAGGTGTTATCAGTTTTCGGTATTGATAAGAAGCAGATTGTTAAGCAGAAATGGAGAGATTTGCTAAAAAGTGTTTCCGTGAAGCATACAGGGCAAATGTATGTTATCTTAATTGGAGCAGAAGCGCAGACAGACATTCATTATGCGATGCCTGTTAAAACTATGATTTATGATGCATTGAATTACGGAGAGCAGGTCAACGAGGCAAAGAAACGCCACCGGAAAAATAAGGATTACAGGTCTTCGGACGAGTTTTTGTCAGGCTTTACACTTGATGATAAGCTGACACCGGTGATTACAATCACACTGTATCTTGGAACTACACAGTGGGATGGGCCAAGAAGCCTTGCAGAGATGATGCCACAGATGGATGAAAGAATACTCCCATTCATCAATGATTACAGGATTAATTTACTGAATCCACTGGAGATTACAGACTTTTCCAAGTTCGAGACAGGGCTCAGGCCATTGTTTGAGTTATTGAAAAATGCGTCAGATGAGGAAAAGCTGAATGATTTAATTACAAACGACGAAACCTTCACAAGGGTTGACGTTGAGACAGTAGCAGCTATCAATCTGTTTGTAGGAACTGACATTAAGTATGATGAAAAGGAAGAGGTGGTAAATATGTGTAAGGCATGGGATGATCATAAAAAGCTTGGCATTCAGGAGGGGATACAACAAGGACTGCAACAAGGAAGATGCCTTGAAGTATATTCACTTGTTCAGGATGGTATATTAGAGCCCGAGGTGGGCGCAAAGAGAGTAAGTATGTCATTAGATGACTTCGTAGACGCAATGCAAAAAGCGGGCTACAAAATTCCTGAATTGGTGTAGTTTGATAGCTTAAAAGTATAACAGTAATTGCCCCGACCTATGTGTGTTGGGGCATGATTTTTATATGACAGGGGAAAGTAGATGTATCTTGTATCTGTATATTTTGACAAGACGGCAGTTCATATTTTACAACGATATATAAATAAAATAGCTGAGAAAACAGGTAATTCATTCATGGTGGATAACAATGTACCGCCACACATGACGATATCGGCAATAGAAGCCCGAAGTGAAAATGCTTTATTGGGAGCAATGGATAATCTGCGAAATTCACTGTTTAATGGGACGATTAGCATTGTGTCAGTTGGACAATTGCTGCCATATGTATTTTATGCCACGCCGGTGCTTAACGGATATTTACAGGATTTATCGGAAAAAGTATTTGATGAGGTGAAAAGCATTCCGGAATCTACAGTGAGCAGATATTACAAGCCAATGAGCTGGCTGCCACATATTACACTTGGAAAGACACTGACAAAGGAACAGATGCAGATGGCATTTTCAGTAATGCAGGAAAGCTTTGTGCCTTTTGAAGCGGCAATTACGGAGATTGGACTTGCCAGAGTTAATCCACATAGAGATGTGGTGCGATGGGAGTTAAAACAGCAGCAATAAAGCCACAGATAAACCGGTTTTTTGAAAGGATAATAAACATGATAATAGATAGAGAACGAGTAAAAAACACATTCGCAGAGTACACATCAGGATATAATGCCACAGACCCAAAGATTAAGCTTAAAATAGACCATACCTATAGGGTAGCGGAGCTTTGCGAGCTGATAGCAAGGAATTTAAAGCTTGATGAATATGAGACAGATGTGGCATGGCTCACAGGGATGCTGCATGATGTCGGAAGATTTGAACAGATTAAGTGCTATAACACATTTAACGATGCACTGTCTGTTGATCATGCCAATTTTGGAGCCGACCTGCTGTTTAAGGAAGGACTTATCGACACATATGTGGATGGATTTCATGATGATAAATACGGCACAATTGTTGAAAATGCGATAAGAAATCACAGCGCTTTCAGGATAGATGAGAGGCTTGACGAGTATACGGTTATGTTTTGCAATATACTAAGGGATGCTGATAAGGTGGATATTTTCAGGGTAAATGTAGATACTCCGGCAGAGGATATATATAATGTGACAACGGAGGAACTGAAAAATTCGCAGGTGAGTCCTGAGGTTATGGCAGCCTTTGATGAGAGGCACGCAGTACTTCGTTCCTGCAAAAAGACCGTGGTAGACCATGTGGCAGGGCATATTGCACTGACATTTGAGCTGGTTTATCCTATCAGTCTTCAGATAGCAAATGAGCGTGGATATCTTGACAAAATGATGGCATTTGAGTCGGATAATGAGGTTACAGGAAAGCAGTTTGAAGAGATAAGAGCGAAGCTAAACGAATATGTGGCGTCAGTCAAACCATTATAGTGACTAATGCAGGGCAGATGAAAAATATAGGGGAAAGGGATATGGCAGGCTGATGGTTGATCATGTTAAGAAGCTTGCCAAAGCGCGTGGCTGCAAGGCAATCATATTGGATTCAGGTATGCCTCGAAAAGCTGCACATACATTTTATGAGAAGTATGGATTTGAGAAAAGCTGTTATGGGTTTGAGTCGTTTTTGGAATAGCAGGTAGCTGAAATATAAAAATATAATGACAAGCTTACTTCTGTGTGCTACAATCAACTCAAAGCATTATATTTCTGTAAATACGACACCACAGCATATTTTTCCGGTGTGTATCACTTTGAAGAGGGCAGACCACTTCGCATTTTTCGACAAAGACATGGAAATTTTCAATGCTTTATGTTACCAGTTAATAGCAGGAAAATTGAAATGTCAGATGTGAAAACATTGCGAGAAAAGCGGGGTGTGGGGATTTTGCCGGCTTTTATATTAGCATACAGTATTTTAATTCGATTTCGAATTTTCCTGCTCACACAAGAAGAGGAGGTTAATTTGGGTACAAAGGACTCGAAGGCGAAGGAGTATTTGTCAGACAATACGAGGTTCAGTGAAATCTGCAATTATGTATTGTTTGACGGTGAGAAGGTTATCAAACCGGAGAATTTAAAGGAATGTGACACCACAGAGGTGTTATCAGTTTTCGGTATTGATAGGAAGCAGATTGTTAAGCAGAAATGGAGAGATTTGCTAAAGGGGGTGTCTGTAAAATATACAGAATCAGTATACATCGTACTGATGGGGATAGAGGCACAGACAGATGTTCATTATTCGATGCCGGTTAAGACCATGATTTATGATGCCATGAATTATGGAGAACAGGTCAACGAGGCGAAGAAGCAACATCAGAAAAACAAAGATTATAAATCATCAGATGAGTTTTTATCAGGGTTTACACTTGAGGATAGGCTGACACCGGTGATTACAATTACATTATATCTTGGAACAAAAAACTGGGATGGTCCAAGAAGTCTTGTTGAGATGATGCCTCATATGGACGAGAGATTTCGGCCATTTATCAACGATTACAGGATTAATCTGTTGAATCCACTGGAGATTACGGATTTTTCCAAGTTCAAAACAGGACTGAGACCACTGTTTGAAGTGCTAAAAAATGCTTCAGATGAGGGAAAGCTGAATGATTTAATTACAAAAGACGAAACCTTTACAAGGGTTGACGTTGAGACGATTGCGGCTATCAATCTATTTGCAGGAACTGACATTAAGTATGATGAAAAGGAAGAGGTGGTAAATATGTGTAAGGCATGGGATGATCATAAAAAACTTGGCATTCAGGAGGGGATGAAGCAAGGAATACAACAAGGAATGCAACAAGGAAGATGTCTTGAAGTATATTCGCTTGTTCAGGATGGTATATTAGACCCTGAGGTAGGGGCAAGTAGAGTAAGTATGTCATTAGATGACTTCGCAGACGCAATGCAAAAAGCAGGCTACAAACTTCCTGAGATGGTGTAGTATAATAGCTTAAAAGTATAGAAATTGCCCCAACTGATTTGTGTTGGGGCATGATTTTTATATGACAGGGGCAGTAGATGTATCTTGTATCTGTATATTTTGCCATGCAGGTGATTAATAGATATTTGCAGGAATTTATTTTGAATATGAAAAGGAATAATTTATGAATTATATAGGCACACAGAATTTTGAAACAAAACGATGCTTTTTACGAAGAATCAAACTATCCGATTATACTATGATGTATGAAAATTGGGCTAAGTATGATGAAGTTTGCAGATACTATCCATTTAATCCTGTTGATGACATAGAAATATATAGGGACAAGGTAAAGCATTGGATATCTAATTATGAGTCGGATTCATATTTTCATTGGGTAATTGAGTGGAAAGAAACGGGAGAATTGATAGGAACAATTAATTTGGGAAATGTGGAAGAAGCATGTCATATGTGTGATACATGCTATATGTTGTCTCCCGGATTTTGGAATAAAGGCATTATGACAGAAGTATTGGAGGCTGTCTTAGATTATGCCTTTGATAGAGTTGGATTTAACAGAGTTCAGGCAGAAGTATTCTATGGAAATGATGCTTCCTCTGCGGTATTAAAGAAATGCGGCATGGTGTTAGAAGGCATTGCCAGACAAAAATACTATAAAAATGGTGAGTATATCGATACTGCTTTATGGGCAATTATTGCAGGTGATAGGTTATATTGAGACAAGAACTGATATTAAGTATGATGAAAAGGAAGATGTGGTAAATATGTGTAAGGCATAGGATGATCATAAAAAGCTTGGCATACAGGAAGGAATACAACAAGGCAGATGCCTTGAAATATATTCACTTGTTCAGGATGGTATATTAGAACCTGAGGTAGGCGCAAGTAGAGTAAGTATGTCATTAGATGACTTCGCAGACGCAATGTAAAAATTAGGCTACAAACTTCCTGAGATGGTGTAATAATTAGAACAAGGATGTTGATAGTAAATATCAATGTCCTTGTTTCTTTGTAGAGCTGTTATGGGTTTGAATTGTTTTTGGAATAGCAGGTTAATAAAGTGAAATTGAAAAATTTGGACTGCACGATGCGATCCACACCAAATCAGCATAGTGTCATTGACATTTTGCCAATGTGTAGTATAATACTTATACAAGAGATTGCCAGTTTGTCCTCCGGTGTCCTTCGGACCCGGGGGCTTTTTATATATAGGAGGTACCATGGCAGATAAATCATACAAAAAGTATTAAAAATTTCTCCGTTTTAGGGATTGTACGTGCCAAAGATGGCGCCTATACTTATGGAACTAATGATGCATACGCCATAGCTATAATGTTTGCGCTATTACTAAGCAAATCCGACTTAAAGGACTTTATTTCATCTATGAGAACTGCTTTTGGCAAACTTCAAAAACAGTTACATACCATTTCAGCCACAGATATCATGTCCATAATGGGTTATGATGCAAATTGGACGAACTTAGCAAACTTAATATAATATACATTTTGCCAGAGACACTGACCTCTGGCTTTTTTATTAAAACACCAGCATGGAAAGGGTTAGGCACTGTTAACATCAAAAGCTATATTCTGTGTAGCTGAAATGACAAATAAAAAAAATAAAGCAAAAAGTTTTATAACTTGCAAGCAAAAGGGATCGAATCCGTACTTAATAAATAAAGGAAGAGTTGTAATGGACGATAGAGAAATAATTAAACTATATAATTGCCGATCTGAGGATGCATTGCTAGAAACAGAGAAGAAATATGGGAAACTTGTATCATTTATAATTGGCAAGCTGATAAAGAATCAGTTAGATGTTGAAGAATGTACAAATGATACATATTTAGGTGTCTGGTTTACGATTCCCCCAAAAACACCAGATAACTTGAAAGCTTATATTTTAAAAATTGCAAGGAATCAGGCGCTAAAAAAGTATGAACATATTCATGCGGCAAAAAGAGATATAGATATGTGTTTGCCATATGAGGAATTGAGTAATTATCTGGCGAAAGTGGGAGGAGAAAATTGGGAAAATAATGAATTGAAAGATATTGTTGAGGATTTTTTGGAATCGTTGCAAAAACCTCATCGACAAGTTTTTGTATTAAGATATTGGTACTTTATGTCGGTAAAAGAGATTATGAAATGTTGTAATATGAGCAAAAGCAAAGTCGAAACAATCTTATTTAGAACAAGAAAAAAGCTGAGAGAACAATTAGCGGAAAGGAAGTATTTATGAAAACTTTGAAATCAGATATTTTTTATGCAATGAATGAAATTAACGATAAATATATCCTAGAGGCTGCACAATGTTTAGAGCAAAAAAAGAAAAGCGATATTTCCTCACAAAAGAAGATCAAACTATTTAATGAAAGTAACGCACATAGCCGTAAACGGTTGGCTCGCGTTGCAACTGCAATGGCGGTAAGTATCATTCTTTTTACAACAGGAGGAATTGCCAATGCAGCGACAGGAGAGAAACTGGTTCAATGGATTAATGGGCTGTTTGGTGCGGAATTAGTTACAGATGAAAACGAAGGATTGATCGGAAAAGAAGTCATAGATAATTCGGAACCGGAGGTTACGCATGGTGAAGAAAGCGATATAGGGAATGCTGAGGGAAGAGCTATAACTGAAAGCCATATTATAAAGAGTGTCGCAGATGATAATATTGTGCTGCCATTATCTGTTTCTGAGTTTAAGGTGGAGAATGATACGACACCTGAAATTATTATGACTAACGGAAGTATGGCAGTATTTTATCTGGAGGATTATGCAGGTTGGAATTGTAAAGCAGGGGATATATTAACCTTTTCGTTTGAAAAATATGAGTCAGATGCGGTTTCTAATCAGGCGCTGGTTATAGGATATATTAAAGATGGGGTTATGTATGACGGAGAAAGTTTTGGAAGTCTAAGCGGAAGTTACGAATTAAAAGTTAGAGAGGGGGGAGAATACAATTTATATATTATTAGCGCAACTTCCGATTATTTAACATTGAAACAAGGCACTATCAATCTTAGTAAATAGAGAGGAAAAGTCAAATGGATTGGAAAGGGAGTACATCTTACCAAACTCAATTTAATTCTGCCGTAAGCACATGGAATAATTATAAATCTGGTGTTATTCGCAAAGACGCTTGGAATACGATTAACGATGTTACCATTTCTGATTACAATGAGGTAAGCTCAACTGCTGGAGTTACTTCTTCGGCTGGTACAATTAAGTTCAATACATATCAGATGGATAATTTTACATCTGCTCAGAAACGGAATGTATGCACACATGAGTTGGGTCATGCCTTAGGATTAGCTCATAATGCGAAAGGCGATGTTATGTATGCGTATGTAAGCTCAGTAACAAGTCTTTCTGCCAACGACAAGGCTTCCTATGACGCAAGTTATAAAAGATATTAAAGAAGGGAGGAAGATCTATGAAATTTCAGTCTAAAACCAAAATTGGTATTTTTATCGGAGCTGTTGTGATTTTGCTGGTTATTGGTGTGCTGTTTTTTTGCATTGCGAAACCTTCAACTTCTGACGAAATTAAGACATCATATTTGAGAGGTACTTTTTCGATTGATTATAGCGATCTGAATGCAGTTGTAGGCGATGCTGATTATGTATTCGTTGGTACGGTCGCAAGTGAAGAAGGTACTGTTTATAAAGATGCTGTTACGGTTGAAACAGACGATGGAAAGACTCGTGAAGTTTCCGGCCCATACACAAATTATACTGTGAACGTCACAAAAAATATCAAAGGCAATTTAGTTACTGACACGGCTATCCCGATTCAAAAATCTGGCGGACTTTCGGAAGATGGCTCACAATATTTTGTTTATGAGGGTGATGAGCTTCCGGTTGTAGGAAATGAATATATCTTTTTTGCTTATGCCCAGCCGGACGGGTCATTGTTAATTTCCGGTCCTGTTTCTAACATGAGTGTATCTGACAATACAAGCGATATTGCTCCTTTTAGCGATTCAACGGAATATAGCGACATTGTAGATGCGTATAATAATCAAGTCGATTCTGGACGGACTAGGTTTACTTCTTCTTATGAGGCAAAATAAATTAAAATTGCAGGAAATGTAAGAATGCTTTCCGATAGCTATATGATACTTATAACTTCGGATCAATGCGATCCGAAGTTATTTTTAGGCGTTGAAGAAATGACTTGAACATGTTTATATTGCCCGATAGTATCTTAAAAGGCATATTTTGATATGCTTTTTGGATTCACTTTAGTAATCAGTGTAAAAAGATTGCAGTATGGGCGAATTTAACTCGGTCGCGGAAAAAATAGGGTTTATATTGAAATGAGCTTTGGAGAAAGATGCCAACTATTCCAGCACTTTAAGTTTCTCTGTCAAGTAAGAATATTTTCCAGTAACTATATAATACTTATTTTTTGGAGCATACATGTTTGGTATATGGTAATTAGAGTGATAGGAAAAAAAACAGGAGGGGTCAATATGATTAAGAAAGTCATTAGCGTGGTAATTGCAATATGTTTGATGTTTATTTCAACCATTGGAAGTTCTATTCAGCCGATATATGCAGCATCATCGGCTCGGATTAATCCGGATGATATGTTGACAGTGCTGAACGATATAACAGTAGCGGGACAGTCATGGGAGAATATTGGTTTTGATTCGGAGGATATTGCCAATATAATGCAGATGCAAAGGAAAGATGACTCATATTATGCGTCGTTGAACACGGACATAGCTAGATTATCAGTAGAAACAGTAGAAACAAAGGCATTAGAAAACGCAATAGCAGGGCAAGGGTATATTCAATCTTATGCACAGAACGGTAATCCGCCAGCAACCCCACAAGAACAGAATGAAAGGATGCAATATGTTACACAAGTAGCATTAGAGAGATATGGTAATACATATAACACAGCAGATTTTAACAAATATGTACTTTATCTTTATATGTCCCATTATATAGACAATCCTAATTATACTAAAGAAAGTCCAGGATTTGATAATATATATGCTTATGTTATTACTTCAGATGATATTACAGCATATGAGAATTTTATAGCACAAAGTAAGTTTTCTATGTTCTCTACAAATCTGGTTAATTTTATGGATGAGTTCAAGTCTGCGGTAAATAATTCGTCAGACATTCTAACCGCGGTGGATGAGGGAAAAGTTATATCCATAAATACCGCAAATGCGATATATGGTTTATCTACGTTTGATCCGGAAAAAACCGCATCAAGAGCAAAGTTAATTGTCACTTCATTTAAGGACCACTATGAGAGTACGGCTTCTGTAAATGAATTATTAAATGCAATGTATGTAGATTTGGAGCCGGAGGATGTCAGCCAACAGTATATTGATGCATGTGTTACGGGATTTTTAGGAGTATTGGCAGGAACAACATTATTTGGCTTTGGTATGTCAATATCGCTATGTTATTATAACGTGTATGCAAATTTGTACGATAAGGCAAAGCTAACAGCATTGCATTATTCATTGTCAGGAAGAGTGGCTATCAGGCTTGATGAACTGATTGGGGGCTAAGTTATGAACGACGACAATGAAAATGTGTTGATTATTGCATATAACTTGTTCTGCACCATACTAATACCAGCAGTAATAGTATTGACAGGAATTTGGTCTTTGGAGTCGGAGAGCGATTTCACACATGGACGAACAGGAGGATTGCCGATGGGGGCATTGACTGTATTCGTTCCAGAGGTTATATTGGGTTTGAAGTGGAAAATGAAAAGGGCGTTTACAATTCCATGCTGTATTGCGTGGTGTATCTTCCTTCTTAAGATGGCACATTATTTCTTTGCTGTGGTTACAAATGCACCAATTACATATTATGGAACGGTGTGCATTGTGCTGTCTGGATTAATGTGGAGTATAGTCATGGAATTGAAGCAGGAATTAAAAGAATACCTTTTGGGGTTTCCACAGGAATATTGGCTTGTTCCGTGTTCTAATAGTTCGAGATATAACAAGGTGTTTCGCTTTATATGGTTAGTAGGCGTCGTTTTAGGAACGATATTTTTATTAATGATTAAATGGGGATGAGTCTTTGATAAAAGTTATATTTTATTTTTTGCTTGTAAGTATAGGAGCAGGTTTGGTGCAGATGAAAATACCGCTGTTTGGTCGTCATAGCAAGCGGTGGGAAGAACAAAATTATGCACAGCGGTTTGGCGGTATCTTTTTTCCGACATTCATTGCGCTTGTAGTTATCTTTTTATTTAATGAGTATAAGACGGCTCAATTACCCACTTTGAATGAAGAAATGCTGATGAATGGAGCGGAGTATTGTTTGGTAACTGATCTGAATGAGATAGGAGATGCGGATTATGCTTATGAGATAAAAAGCGGAAGCTCACAAGAGGAGATTTGCGGAATTATATCAAGTATATGTATAGACTTAAAAAGGGAAGATGATTTTGTAAATGTCAGATATGAAAACGGAGAATATATTATCATCAACAATGGCATAACAATAGGACGGGCTGTCATAAATGACAAAGCAACAACAGATTTGTTGAAAATATACTTTTGCAACTAAAAGTGGATGAGCGTTTCAGTGTAACCTTTAGGCGAGAATATCAAAAAATACAAAAAAATACAATTTATTCGGTTGACCAAATGATACTTTTGTCATATAATCTAATCAAAAATAGTAATAATTACTAATTTAACTGGAGATTATTAGCAGGAGGTACCTATCATGGACAAGAAGATTACAGACAGCATTATTTACATCGGTGTGGATGACAAGGACATTGATTTATTTGAGAGCCAGTATGTTGTTCCAAACGGTGTTTCATACAACTCATATGTGATTATGGATGACAAAATTGCAATCATGGATACAGCAGATGCAAGAGTTACGGATAAGTGGTTTGCCAATTTGAGAGAGGCGCTCGGTGATAGAAAGCCGGATTATCTCGTTGTTTCCCATTTGGAGCCGGATCATGCTTCCAATATCCAGAAGGTTGCAGAGGCATATCCTGATATGCAGATTGTAGGTAATGCAAAGACATTTAACATGATGGGACAGTTTTTCGATATAGACTTAACGGACAGAAAGGTTGTAGTGGCAGAGGGAGACAAGCTTTCTCTTGGAAAGCATGAGCTTACATTCGTCATGGCTCCTATGGTTCACTGGCCGGAGGTTATGATGGAGTACGAGTCAACAGACAAGGTGCTTTTCTCAGCAGACGGCTTTGGTAAGTTTGGTGCGCTTGATACTGATGAGGACTGGACATGTGAGGCAAGACGCTATTACTTCAATATTGTTGGAAAGTATGGTGCTCAGGTGCAGGCAGTTCTCAAAAAGGCAGCAGGGCTTGACATTGAAAAGATTTGTCCTCTTCACGGACCGATTCTCACAGAGAACCTTGGCTTCTACATAGATAAATATAATACATGGAGCAGCTATCAGCCTGAGGATGAGGGAATCCTTGTGGCATGTGCTTCTATTCACGGTAATACAAAGAAGGCAGCGGAGCTTTTAGCAGAAAAGCTCAAGGCTACAGGTGTAAAGGTTGCATTTACAGACCTTTGCAGGGATGATATGGCAGAGGCTGTTGAGGATGCGTTCAGATACGACAGGCTTGTGCTCTGCGCATGCACATATGATGGAGGCATTTTCCCACCAATGGAGGATTTCTTACATCATCTCAAGGCAAAGGCTTATCAGAATCGTAAGATTGCCTTCGTGGAAAACGGTTCATGGGCTCCTACAGCAGCACGCCAGATGAAGGCTATTGTTGAGGGCTTCAAGAATATTGAGTGTGTTGAGCCGGTTGTTACAATTAAATCTACTCTCAATAAGGCATCTGAAAAGCAGATGGATGAGCTTGTTGCAGCACTTACCAGATAGAATTATGGATTAACGAAGACCCGGACGTTTGTCCGGGTTTTTGTATTAAAGTATATATAAATATGCTATCATACAAACAAAGAAAAAAGCCATAATAGTACAATGTCAAATGAGGTAAACTATATGCAGCAGCGAATTACCATAAATCTTAACACAGATAGCAAAACAACCGACAAAACCACTATTCTTGAATACTGCCGCAGTCACGGCATTGCAGGGATAGAAACACCGTGCGGTGGAAAAGGAACCTGCGGCAAGTGCAAGGTGACGGTGGCAAAACCATACTATAAGGACGTGCTGGCCTGTCAGACGAAGATTTGTGACGGTATGGAAATTATTGTTGGAAGAAAAGAAAGCACCGGAACCAAAGAAGACAGCATGGTTGTTCTGACAAATGGAGAAAATGTATCGGAAAAATTTAATGAGCATGTGAATAGGAATGTTGAAGACACTCTGGCGGCCTGTGATATCGGAACCACAACAGTAGTCTGTTATCTGATTGATAAAGAGACCGGGCAGATTATCTCAACCAGAAGCGGTGCCAATCCACAGCGCAGCTTTGGAGCAGATGTACTTTCCAGAATTGATGCGGCAGCGAGGGCGGATGATAACGATAAAGCGAATGGCGGCCTGCAGATGATGCAGACACAGATAGTGTCCCTGCTTAACGGCTGGATATCAGAAATGCTCACGGAATGTGGCAGAACTAAAGTAAGCCGGTTTTCAGTTGCCGGAAACACAGTTATGTGTCATCTGCTTATGGGAATTTCACCGGAAAAGCTTGGCAAGGCACCGTTTATGCCGGATGAATATTTTGGCAGGGAATTTAATCCTTTGGATATAGGACTTGAGAATTGTCAAACCATGATTATATTTCCGGCTGTATCAGGCTTTGTAGGCGGAGATATTACAGCGGGTATGATGGAGACAGTGAACTGCAACGAGCTGACGCTATATCTGGATATCGGAACAAACGGTGAGATGGCGCTTGGAAAAGGCGACAGATATGTGTGCTGTGCCACCGCGGCAGGACCGGCTTTTGAGGGTGCGCAGATTGAGCTGGGCATGCCGGCGGCTAAGGGAGCCGTGGATAAGGTATGGCTGGAAGGGCGCAGAATTAAGTATTCGGTTATCGGAAATGACAGACCTGTTGGACTGTGTGGTTCGGGGCTTATCGATGCGCTTGCCGTTCTTCTGAAAGCCGGAATCATAGATGAAAACGGCACGATTTTAAGCGGACAGGAGCTTCCTATACTGTTTAGGTCGTATGTGTTTGAGGTGGAAGCGGAGGAGACTGCACAGAGCACAGAGTCCTCTCTCGCCGTTCATATTGCACCTGGAGTCTACATTACGCAGGAGGATATCAGGAAGCTGCAGCTTGCGAAGGGCGCGATAGCCGCCGGAATAGAAGTATTGTTTAAGGAATATGGCTGTACGCCTTGTAATATTGATGTTCTCACATTTGCAGGAGGCTTTGGAAACTACATTGACAAAGCAAGTGCGGCTGCAATAGGATTGTTTCCACAGGAGCTTTTGGACAAGGCAAAAGAAGTGGGAAATGCGGCAGGAAACGGAGCTGTTTCGGCAGCTTTATCGCAGGAAGCCTGGGAAAGAGCACTGGAGATAAGCGGGAACATGCGTTACATCGAGCTGGCATCGTATCCGCATTTCAATGAAATGTATGTGGAGCATATGAATTTTTAAATAATTGAAAAATATATATTTTTACTTTATTGTTGAACAAAATTGTCATATAATGACTTCGGGTGAGATTATATTTTTAAAAGAAAAGCTGATAGGGTGATCAGCATCAGGAGGAATATTAATGCGTAAAACAAAAATTATCTGTACTATTGGACCGGCCAGTGAACATGAGGATGTCCTCACCAGGATGATAAAGGCAGGTATGGATGTTGCCAGATTGAATTTTTCTCATGGCTCACATGAGGAGCATCAGGGCAAAATAGATTTAATCAAGAAGGTAAGACAGAAGCTTCATATGCCAATCGCAATCATGCTTGACACAAAGGGACCTGAGTATCGTATCAAGACCTTTGAGAATGGCAAAATAGAGCTCAAGGATGGAGATACCTTCACACTTACCACTGACGATATTGTAGGAAATCAGGAGAGAGTATCAGTAAACTATGAGAATTTGATCAGGGATTTAAAGGTTGGTGACCGTGTGCTTGTTGCGAACGGAATCATCATTCTGCAGGTCCGAGAGCTTAAAGGAAACGATGCAATCTGTGATGTTATCGCAGGCGGTACACTTTCAGACAGAAAGAGCATGAACTTCCCGAATAAGGTCATGAAGCATGCATATTTAAGCAAGCAGGACAAGGATGATCTGCTTTTTGGTATAAAAAACGAGGTGGATTATGTTGCCGCATCATTCGTTTCTACAAAGCAGGATGTAGCTGATCTGAGAAGCTTTTTGGATGAAAACGGTGGAGAGGACATTGATATCATCGCAAAGATTGAGAACCGTTCAGGTGTAGATCATGTGGAGGAAATCTGTGAGATAGCAAATGGAATCATGATAGCAAGAGGAGATCTCGGTGTTGAGATTCCGGGAGTTGAGGTACCGGCAATACAGAAGTATCTTATCAACAAGTGCCGTATGCTTGGTACACGCGTAATCACAGCAACAGAGATGCTTGAGTCCATGATTCACAATCCACGTCCTACAAGAGCTGAGCTTTCGGATGTAGCCAATGCTGTATACGACGGCTCATCAGCTATTATGCTTTCGGGAGAGTCTGCAGCAGGTAAATATCCTGTAGAGGCTGTAAAAAATATGGCAGAGACAGCAGAGTATACAGAAAAGCAGATAAACTACGGCAAGAGATTTGCCAATGCTGAGTTCCAGACAAAAAGCATAGTCGATGCCATTTCACATGCTACATGTGCCATGGCAATAGATGTGGATGCGAAATGTATCGTAGTCAGCTCGCTGACAGGCCGTACAGTGCGCATGGTCAGCCGTTTCCGCTGTCCTGTTGATATAATAGGCATGACAACCTCTGAAAAGGCATGGCGCAAGCTGAACCTGAGCTGGGGTGTAAAGCCGGTTCTGTGCGAGGAATACAACTCAATGGAGGTTATGTTCTACAATGCGATGAACGAGGCAAAGAGTGTCATGAAGCTCAAAAAGGGTGATCATATAGTGCTCACAGGAGGTCTTATCAATGGTAAGACAGGCAACACCAATGTAATTAAGGTTGAGACAGTTTAGTACATTTATACTATTGATTAAATCGTATATATGTCATATAATTCTTAACGATTAATAAAAACAATAAATTTAAAATAAACAATTTCGAGATGAAGTTTGCAGGAAAACGGCAGCGATTTTACATTATCAAAGCCTACCGAAGGAGTAAAACTCTCAGGTGCCGCAGCAGGCGGTGCAACTGTAAATGGATCGACTCTCTGGAGACACCCGCTTGGCGGGGGCCGAAGGTGCAACGTACGAATAGGAAGCAGTAGGAGTGCAGTGACTATGAATATATCATGGCACAGGCTGCTTCTCGTACGAATCTCTCAGGCAACAGGACGGAGAAGATATTGGACAGATATTCTTAAGATAATCTTCTTAATCCCATGTATCAGACTGTATATGCAGTGTATATGGGGTTTTTTATTTCAATTCACGTAAGTGCTGCTAAGCCTGCTTTTTCAATTGTTTCCAGATGAAATTATTTATATCAATAGTATTTGCTCAAAACACAAAGATCTTGTGTTTAGATAAAAAAGAGAGGCAGGAGTATTTCAATGTGGAACACAATCAACAATTTTCTTAGTGCAGTGGACAATTTCGTCTGGGGAGTGCCGCTCATGGTGCTCATCATGGCAGGAGGTATAATGCTCACAGTTCGTCTGGGACTTCTTCAGATGAGAAAGCTTCCTCTGGCACTAAAGTGGATGGTCAAAAATGAAGAGGGCGGCGATGGCGAGATTACGAGCTTTGGCGCACTCTGTACCGCGCTTAGCGCAACAATCGGAACCGGCAACATAGTCGGTGTAGCAACTGCAGTCGGTGCAGGAGGACCGGGAGCGCTTTTTTGGATGGTGCTTGCAGCCTTCTTTGGCATGGCAACAAAGTATTCAGAGGGACTTTTGGCTGTAAAATATCGTGTCATCGGCAAGGACGGACATAGTCTCGGCGGACCATTCTACTACATAGAGCAGGGAATGGGTGCAAAATGGAAATGGCTTGCAAAGATATTTGCATTTTTCGGCGTATGCGTTGGTCTTTTCGGAATAGGAACATTCAGCCAGGTAAACGGAATATCAAGTGCTGTAAACAACTTTTTTGACCCTAAAAACCAGCATACAGTAAAGGTTTTACCGTTCCTTGGTGAGTATTCATGGTCGGTTGTCATTGCTTCGCTTGTACTGGCATTCTGCGTGGCAGCAGTGCTTATCGGCGGAGTAAAGCGTATTGCAAGTGTCAGCCAGATAATAGTTCCTTTTATGGCTGTTATATATATTGTATTTGTGCTCGTGCTTGTGGTATGCAATATCACAGCGGTTCCGGCAGCGTTTGCTACAATAGTAAAGGCAGCGTTTTCACCGAAGGCCATAACAGGCGGTGCCGTGGGAAGCTTTCTTGTTGCAATGCAAAAGGGTGTTGCCAGAGGAATCTTTTCAAACGAGGCAGGACTTGGTAGTGCCCCGATTGCAGCGGCAGCAGCCCAGACAAAGGAGCCTGTACGTCAGGGTCTTGTCAGCATGACAGGAACCTTCATTGATACAATAGTTATATGTACACTTACAGGACTTTCCATCGTGCTCACAGGCGCATGGCAGGTTGACGGACTCGAGGGCGTGCAGGTTACTACATACGCATTCCAGAATGGTCTTCCTTTACCGAAAGAGTTATCAGCATTTGTACTTATGCTGTGTCTTGTATTTTTTGCCTTTACAACTATACTCGGTTGGGATTATTATAGTGAGCGGTGCTTAGAGTATTTGAGTGGCGGAAGGATGAAATATGTAAAGGTTTATCGCTGGATATATATACTTGCAGTTTTCATCGGACCTTATATGACTGTAAGTGCGGTGTGGACTATCGCTGATATCTTCAACGGTCTCATGGCTCTGCCAAATATGATAGCGCTGTTTGCTCTTAGTGGTGTTGTTGTTAAGGAGACAAGGCATTTCTTCGAGAGACATAGAAATGGAGAAATCGAGGATTAATTATGTTTTATATTTTGCGACATGGAAGAACAGATTGGAATGAGGAGCACAGACTGCAGGGTGAGGTGGATATCCCACTCAACGAAACCGGCAGGCAGATGGCTTACGATGCCGCAGAAAAATATAAGGATATAGATTTTGACATATGCTACTGCTCCCCGCTTAAGAGAGCACAGGAGACGGCAAGGATTTTTCTTGCAGACAGAAACCCTGCAGTAGAGATTATCACTGACAACAGGCTTCACGAGATGTGCTTCGGTGATTATGAGGGAGTGAAGAACATCAGACAAAAGCCCGAATGCCCTGTATACCTGCTCTTTGAGGAGCCGGAAAAATATGTGGCAAAGGACGGCGCAGAGAGCTTTGAGGAGCTATATCACAGAACAGGCGAGTTTATAGAGCAGGTGCTGAGACCGCAGCTTGAGGCAGGCAAAAATGTGCTTGTCGTGGGACACGGTGCAATGAACTGTAGCATAGTCAATCAGTTTCGCGGCACACCTATAAAGGATTTCTGGAAGGATATGCAGGGAAACTGCGAGCTGCTTAGGGTTGAATAAATTTAGATTATTCTGAATAGTTATATCGTTTGTAATAGATAGGGCATACCGGTTATGGGGTGCCCTATTGCTGTCAGAAACTAATTTCAATAGCATTTATTTATAAGTAAATGGATATTATATTATAAGTAATACTAAATTGACCACATAGCCTTATGCTCGTAAAATAATTTTGTAAATTTTTTATTAAATTAAGAGTATAATTATTTGGAGGAACCAATGAAAAAGACAACGAACTCTTCACCTTACCAGTTTGAGGGCAGAATACCTCTGTCTCAGGCTATTCCGCTTGGACTGCAGCATGTTATGGCTATGTTCATCGGAAACCTTACACCTCTTATCATTGTTATGGGAGCATGCGGGCTCACAGCGGACGCTGGCTTTGCGGAGCTTAGAACAGCTCTCTTACAGAATGCAATGATTATCGCAGGTATTGTAACATTAGTACAGATGTTTTCCATCGGACCTGTCGGAGGAAAGGTACCTATCGTTATGGGAACCTCTTCGGGCTTTCTTGGAGTATTAAATAATACAGTTGCAGCGTGTGGCGGCGGAGTTATAGCATATGGAGCTATTATGGGAGCCTGCCTTGTAGGAGGTATCTTCGAGGGCATACTCGGAGCCTTCTTAAAGCCTTTGCGCAAGTTTTTCCCGGCAATCGTTACAGGCTCAGTTGTTATAGCAATCGGACTTTCACTCCTTGGAGTGGGAATCAACTACTTCTGTGGTGGAACAGGCAAAAATGATTACGGCTCACTGCCAAACCTTTTTATTGGAATGGTTGTACTTATAGTAATCGTGCTTCTTAAGCATTTTGCACCATCGCGCAGTATTTTTTCATCATCTGCCATCCTTTTTGGTATCCTGGCAGGATATGTTGTAGCAATCATTATGACACTTACCATGTCACACACAGGTGTGACCGCTGACGGTGTTAAATACACATACTCATGGGTTGTAAACTTTGATGAGGTTAAAAATGCGGCATGGATAGCAGTTCCAAGCTTTATAGGTTTTGGAAAGTTGTCAGATGTGGGAATTTCCTTCCATGCCAATGCAATCATCCCAATCGGTATCATGTTTATCGTTACTGCAATCGAGACAGTTGGCGATATTTCAGCCTGTGTGGAGGGTGGAATGGACAGAGAGGCTACAGATTCAGAGCTTTCAGGCGGTGTTATCTGTGATGGTCTTGGTTCATCATTTGCAGCGCTTTTCGGAGTACTGCCAAATACCTCATTCTCACAGAATGTAGGTCTTGTTTCAATGACAAAGGTTGTCAATAGATTTGCTATTTCAATGGGAGCTATATTCCTCGTTATTTGCGGCTTCTGCCCAAAGATTGGAGCTCTCATGTCAATCATGCCTCAGTCAGTGCTCGGCGGAGCTGCTGTTATGATGTTTGCCTCTATCCTGATTTCGGGAATTGAGCTCATCACAAAGGAGCCAATCGGCAGCCGTGAGATTACAATTATCTCAGTAGCAATCGGTTTAGGCTACGGACTTGGCGCTACAACCGGTGCTACATCACATCTGCCATACTATGTACAGCTTATATTTGGCGGTTCAGGTATCGTGCCTTGCTCACTTTGCGCTATTCTTCTCAATATTATTTTGCCGAAGAAGTCAAAGAACGCGCCATATATGTGGGATATGGACGAGAAAGACGATGTGAAGCGTGTGGATGACTAACGCTTAGGATTTTGAAGCCGTCCGGTGCATTAAGTACACCGGCGGCTTTATTGTTTGTGGGAAAGTATGGAAATATATGGAAAAAGTGATTTCAATAGTGGGCGCAGGTGGCAAGACCACACTCGTTCATAAGCTTGCAAGGGAATATCACAGGAGTGGAAAAGGTGTGCTTGTCACAACGACAACGCACATGTATGTCGAAGCTGACACTGACCTATCCTGCGATTTTTTTGCGTTAAGGGATAAAATAATAAAAGATGGATATTGTATGGCGGGGCAGAAAATATCTGAACAGAAAATATCAGAGCAGTCAAAGCCAAAAATGTGCGGACTGCCGTATGATTTGCTCGATAAACTGATTAAAGACATGCCACAGGCGTTAGATTATGTTATAATCGAAGCAGATGGGGCAAAGCACCATTCCCTCAAATATCCGGCAGCGGATGAGCCGGTCATATATCCGGGTACCACAGATGTTATCATAGTGCTTGGCACATGGGAAAAGGGCAGGTCATGTAAGGACGTTGTATTTCGATATGAGCTTATGCAAAAGGAGCTTGGAACGGCAGAGGATGCAGTGGTTGATGATTCGGTTATAGATACGCTGCGGCAGGTCTATGTCAGAAAGCTGCGCGATAGCGGGTTTGAAGGACGAATATCGTGCGTTTTTGCGAATGAGCGTTGGTGGTTCTGAATAGTTGCAAATATGGAAATAATAAGGTAACAGGGTAATTAATCAGATGAGCATGAATCAGAGCAATAATCAGATAATAAAGAAAAATTTGTTAATCATATGCCGCGGTGCAGGAGACCTTGCGACCGGCATCATCCACAGACTGCACCGGGCAGGGCATAGGGTGATAGCGCTTGAGACAGACTATCCGGCTGCCATACGGCGCCAGGTGTCCTTTTGTGAAGCAGTGTATGATGGGAGCGCAGCTGTAGAGGGTGTGACAGCCAGACTTGTTCCTGCCTTGGCTGATGCAGAGACATATTCAGGGATAAGTGACACACCGGCAGCTCATATTGCATCAGAAAAGTGGGATAGTTCAGCCATCGAAGCTGTGCTTGAAGCCGGAGAGGTCCCGCTTCTTATAGATCCAAAGGGTGAGTCAATTGAACTTTTGAAGCCGGATGCTGTGGTAGATGCCATAATAGCAAAGAAAAATCTGGGTACCACAATCAATATGGCCCCGCTTGTGATAGGAGTAGGCCCGGGCTTTACGGCAGGGCAAGACGTGCATCTGGTGATTGAGTCCATGCGTGGGCACAATCTGGCGCGCATCATTACCGATGGCATGGCACAGCCCAACACAGGTGTTCCGGGAAATATCGCCGGCTTCACAAGTGAGCGTGTGATTCACGCTCCGGCGGCAGGATATATTCATGACGTCAGAAAAATCGGAGACATCGTGCAAAAGGGCGATGAGATAGCGCGGATATATCCGGATAAAGAAAGCTATGACAATGCATTGTCTGAATATGTCCCTGTGAATGCTACAATTACAGGCATCATACGAGGCCTTATCCGTGAGGGTTATTATTTCAGGAAAGGCTTCAAGATAGCGGATATCGACCCGCGCGAGAGTGAGATAACAAATTGCTTTACAATCTCTGACAAGGCAAGGAGTATAGCAGGCAGTGTGCTTGAGGCGGCATCGGCATTTGAGCACGGCGTAAAGATTTATTAAATAATAAATGAGGGTAACTATTAAGGTGTTTTCAGTGGTTCTGAATAGTTACAGTGAGGATAAATAGATTGACGCAGGAAAACGAATTAGATATCAATAATCAGGAACAAAATAAAGGAAAGCTCACACATTTTAATGAGGCAGGGGAAGCTCACATGGTGGATGTGCATGCAAAGGATGACACATACCGCGTGGCGAAAGCCTGTGGCACGATAAAGGTAAATGACGCCGTATACAAGGCGGTATCTACGGGCACAGCTAAAAAGGGAGATGTGCTGGCAGTAGCGAGGATTGCGGGAATCATGGGCGCAAAGAACAATTCCATGCTCATTCCGCTCTGTCATGCTATTGCCATGACAAAGTGTGATGTTGAGTTTGAGCTGGATGAAAAAAACAGCAGTATCACGGCAATCTGCACGACAGCCTGTGTTGGCAAAACCGGTGTAGAGATGGAGGCCATGACAGGGGTCAGTGTGGCGCTTCTTACCATATATGATATGTGTAAGGCACTGGACCGTGGCATGGAAATCGGGCAGATACATCTGCTGGAAAAATCCGGTGGCAAGAGCGGGCATTACGTTGCTGTTCACAATTAACAATTTGACCGGCAACGATTACAGCTCATTTAAAATGCTGAGAAGTTAAAAATACACAATTAATCAAGGATAACAGGGTGATGTAATGTATACTGTAGGGATTATAACGATAAGCGATAAAGGCGCAACGGGCCAAAGAGAGGATAAAAGCGGTCCGAAAATAAAGGAACTGCTTCCCAAAGATAAGTATGATGTGGTTTCATATAAAATCATACCGGATGAGAGGGAGCAGATTGCAGACGAGCTTGTCAGGCTGTGTGATGATGTGAAATGCAATCTGGTGCTTACAACCGGAGGTACCGGTTTTTCACCGAGAGATATCACACCGGAAGCTACAATGGATGTTGCAGAGCGTAATGCACCGGGTATCGCTGAGGCACTGAGAGCGTACAGCATGAGTCTTACACCTAAAGCCATGCTTGGCAGAGGAGCTTCAGTTATCAGGAAAAACACACTTATAGTCAATCTGCCCGGCAGTGTGAAGGCAGTGTCGGAGAGCATGGATTTTCTGATGGGAAATATAGAGCATGGACTTGATATTTTATTGCAGTATGACAGTGAGTGCGGCCGGTGACGGAAATGCACGGGGTATGGTTTAGGACAGTAACTATTTACAAAAATAATATTTGGAGTGTGGGATTATATGAAGCTTATGAAGACAACGGAGGCAGTCGGACAGGTGCTCTGCCACGATATCACACAGATTATCCCCGGTGTGAAAAAGGATGCGGTTTTTCGCAAGGGACATATTATAACAAAAGAGGATATACCGGTGCTGCTTAGCGTTGGAAAAGACACCATATATATATGGGAAAATGATGAGACCATGATGCACGAAAATGAGGCAGCAGAGGTGCTTTATCGTATGAGCGCATGTGGCACAAATAGCAATGAGACCGACGGCGAACGTCATTGTGAAGCCGCAGAATCCGGCGCTTTTGGTGGCACCGCAAGTAAAATGCATCCATCCCCTGTAAAGGAAGGCAAGATAGAGGTGATTGCTGACTGTGACGGACTGCTTAAGGTGGACAGCGAAAAGCTGAAAAAGGTCAACTCCTTTGGTGAAATGATGATAGCAACAAGGCACGGCAATACCACTGTGAAAAAGGGGGATAAGCTTGCCGGAACAAGAATCATACCGCTTGTCATAAAAAAGGATAAGCTGGAGGCGGCTTCGCACATATGCGATGACGGACCGATTCTTGATATAAAGCCGTTTGTGGTCAGAAAAGCAGCAATAATCACAACCGGAAATGAAGTGTTCCACGGCAGGATACAGGATGCGTTTACCCCTGTCATCGAGAAAAAAATAGCAGAGTTTGGTGCACAGATGATGTTTCATGAGGTGTTTGATGATGATGACCAAAAAATAACAGACGGCTGCTTACGTGCAATAGAGGCAGGAGCGGAGATTGTATTCTGCACAGGCGGAATGAGTGTGGATCCTGATGATAAAACACCGCTTGCCATAAAAAATACAGGCGCGAGGATCGTGTCGTACGGTTCACCGGTGCTGCCGGGAGCCATGTTTTTGCTGTCGTACTATGATGCAGGTGACAGGCTGGTGCCGATATGTGGACTGCCCGGCTGCGCCATGTACAACAAGCGTACGATATTTGATATTGTATTGCCGAGGCTTATGGCGTGTGATATGATTTTGGCAGATGAGCTTGCCGGACTTGGAGAAGGCGGACTCTGCCTGAATTGTGATGTCTGTACGTTTCCTAACTGCGGTTTCGGGAAGGGCTTTTAATATGCGCGATAGATTTGGCAGAGAGATTGACTACATGCGCATATCGGTGATAGATAGCTGTAATCTGAACTGTTATTATTGCAACCCACAGGACAATAATAAAAATTGTCAGGCAATAAATATACTTAGCGTAAAAAAGGTGCTTTGTATAGTCCGCGCAGCCACAAGGATTGGAATCACGCATTTTCGTCTGACAGGCGGTGAGCCGCTTCTGCATCCGCAGATTGATGAGATGGTTTCACAAATCAAAAAGATACCCGGTGTCAGGAGTGTATCACTCACCACAAACGCAGTATTGCTTGCGCAGCATGCAAAGCAGCTTAAGGAAGCCGGCATAGACAGTATAAATGTGAGCCTGGACACGATAGATGCGTCAGAATATGAACATATCACAAAAAAACCGCTGCTTCATAAAGTAGAGCATGGAATCGATGCTGCCATAGAGTGTGGAATAAGAGTGAAAATCAATGTGGTGCTCACACCGCAGACAGATGTGGTGGCTCTCACACGGTATGCTTCCAAAAAAGGCACAGATATCCGTTTTATAGAGATGATGCCGGTAGGTGAAGGGCATACCAACGGAGTCGAGCCGTATGAGAAGGTTATTGGCGCACTTTTAGAAGTATATGGAACTTTTTGCCATATAGATACTGAAAATAGAGAAGAAATTAATTCGGGATATAATAATTCAGATAACGGTCCGGCAGAGTATTACAGTTTTCATGGACTTAATATCAGAGTAGGGCTGATTCAGGCAATCCATGGGAAGTTCTGCGATACCTGTAACCGCATACGTGTTACGGCTGACGGCAGGCTTATGCCATGCCTGGGAAGCAGCGTGACGATGGATTTAGTACCTGATTCATGCGAATTTACAGATGATTTGGAAAAAGATTTTGTAATAGTTCAGGCACTAAAGGCTGCCATAAAGGCAAAGCCGGGGTGTCACAATTTTAATGATAATGCAGTGACATATACAAAAACTACAGAGACAAAGACTGTAGAGACAAAGGCTACAGAGCTGAAAGCTGCGGAAGTAAATGCAGCAAGAAATATGAGCCGGATAGGAGGCTGATAGCAAATCATGGGAAAGCTTCTTGCAATCAATATAAGCAAAGAGAGAGGAACTGAAAAGAGAGAGGTGCCACAGGCGGAGCTTGTTGCAGACTATGGCATCATGGGAGATGCACATGCCGGAAAGTGGCACAGGCAGGTCAGCCTGCTTTCCGCAGAGAAAATAGATGCCTTCAGGGCAAGAGGAGCGCAGATAGACAACGGCGCATTTGGCGAAAATTTAATTATATCAGGATTTGATTTCAAGAATTTACCGCTTGGAACACGCTTTTGCATAGGAGATGCTATTCTGGAGATGACGCAGATAGGCAAGCAGTGTCATTCGCATTGTGCTATCTACAAGAGGATGGGCGAGTGCATTATGCCAAAGGAGGGCGTGTTTGCAGTAGTCATAAGAGGCGGCCAGATTCATACCGGTGACGAGGTGAAGCTGATTCCGGCAAACATATATGCTTCGATAAAGGACAGACCGGCGGACAGTCGCTGTGAGCTTTTGACAGTCACAGAAGGAGCACATGCCGGTGAAAAGGCGCTTTATATAGATGGCAGAATAAGAGTGGCATCAGGCAGTGCATGGGCAGATGAAATAAATGACAATGATAATTCCATTGTGATGTTTAAACAGCAGATAGGCAGCAGACCACGCCTCATAATCTGCGGAGGAGGTCATGTATCGGCGGCACTTGTACGCATGGCATCACTTTTGGCCTTTGACATATGGGTGATAGAGGACAGACCTCTGTTTGCCGATAATGCAAAGCGCCAAGGAGCAGACCATGTAATTTGCGGCGATTATAAAAAAACTCTCGCCAGGCTGGAGCCACAGGCGGATGATTACTATGTATGCATGACAAGAGGTCATCGCTTTGATATGGAGTGTCTTACAGAGATATTCAGAAAGCCATACGCCTATGTGGGGATGATGGGCTCAAAGAAAAGAGCTGCCATAGTAAAAAAAGACCTTGAAGAATCGGGATTTTCACGGGAAAACATATCCGGATTACATTCTCCGATAGGCCTTGCAATAGGCGGACAGACACCGGAGGAAATTGCGCTTTCGGTGATAAGTGAGATAGTAAAGTGCAAAAATGAGCGTACCGGCTGCACACAGGTGGATAACGAAGTGCTTGATGCACTTATTGAGGCATCAGATGAGAAGTATATACTGTGTACCATCATAAAAAAGAATGGCAGTGCACCGCGCGGAGTCGGAACACAGATGCTCGTGAGCTCAGACAATCGGATCATCGGAACTATAGGCGGCGGTTGTGCGGAGGCAGAGGTTATAAGCCAATGCAGGAGACTGTTTCGCAAGCAGGAGTTCAAATGCGGTTTGATGGATGTGAGCATGAACACTGACGATGCCGAGAAAGAGGGCATGGTGTGCGGAGGCAGTATTTCGGTGCTGCTGGAGCAGCTTGGATGATGAAATTATCATATATTATTAAATCAAGACAAGCCGAATATGAATATTAATCACATGCATATTTAATTTAAATAAAGGAAAAGAAAGGTTAAAAGTATGAGCTTAAGAATAGCGACAGGTACTGACGGATCAAGAAAGGAGCGCAAGGGCTTAAAGAGAAAATTTGCAGCATATGCAGGACTTGCGTTTGGACTTATCCTTATAGCAGGACTTTTTGCGGGCTGTGGAAAAAAGGATACAGCAGATGCAGATGTCGATTTATCAATTTTTGCGGCAAAGAGCTTAAACGGTGTTATGGATGAAATTTGTGCAGCCTACACCAGGGCGCATCCAAATGTAAACTTCCGGAACAACTATGACAGCTCCGGAACTCTGATGGCACAGATTAAAGAGGGTGCGAAGTGCAACATCTTTTTCTCAGCAGGAGTGGCACAGATGGATGAGCTTCAGAATGGCTACGACGGAGGAAGCGTGGTGGACGGTACTCGTGTTGACCTATTAAATAATCAGGTGTGCCTTGTTACATATAAGAATAGTGGCACGGCAGTTACCGGGTTTGCAGACATCTCAAAGGCTAAAAATATGGCGCTTGCTGACGGAACAGTTCCTGTAGGACAGTACACCAGGGCAGCACTGGTAAATTCAAAAATGGTTGAAGGTGATGCTTCAAATCCACAGGCTATTTCAGATTCTGATATCTCTAAGGCACTTGACGGTCTGGAAATAAACAGCTGTGCCAATGTAGGTGCGGTTGCATCTGCCGTAGCTGAGGGCGCAAATGAGATAGGAACAGTTTATTATTCAGATACATTCGGATACGAGAACCAGCTTGATATTATAGAAAAGCTTCCAAACAGCTTAACAGGCGATGTCATCTATCCGATAGCAGCCTTAAAGGGAGACAGCACTACATCAGATGAGCTTGAAGCAGCAAAGGAATTTATCGCATACCTTCAGACAGATGAGGCAATGTCAGTATTTGAGAAATATCATTTTTCGGTAAATGCATAATGGGACAGATTGATTTTTCACCGCTTTGGGTGACATTAAAAACAGGAATAGTAGCGTCAGTTTTTTCTTTTTTTATAGGAATAGCTTTTGCTGAGCTTGTCATAAACACAAAGGGCAGAGTGAGGGCGTTCTGGGATGGACTGCTGACACTTCCGATGGTGCTGCCGCCTACCGTGGCTGGATACATTCTTTTAAGGATTTTCAGCACAAGGCGTCCTTTTGGAAGCTTTTTAAGCCATAGCATGGGGATACAGGTAGTACACACGTGGCTTGGCTGTGTGGTGGCAGCAACCATCATTGCACTCCCTCTCATGTACAGAAATGCGAGAGCGGCATTTGAGCAGATAGATGAAAATGTCATATATGCGGCGCGCACTCTCGGCATAAGTGAGTGGAAGATTTTCTGGAAGATACGTCTGCCGATGGCAAAGCCCGGTATCATATCGGGTGTCACACTGGCTTTTGCCAGAGCTATCGGTGAGTACGGTGCCACATCGATGCTTGCCGGAAATATAGCAGGAAAAACATCGACCATATCACAGCAGATAGCAATGGTCGTCCAAAGTGGAGACTATGCCACAGCGGGCTTCTGGTGCATAGTAATCATAGCGATTTCGTTTGCATGCCTTGTATCGATAAATATGATATGCGGCAAAAGCAAGGGCATAAAGAGAAAGAGAAAAAATAATGTCGCTCATAGTAAAAATAAAAAAACAGTTGGATAATTTCATGCTCTCGGTTGACATGGAGCTTACGGACGAGGTTGTGTCCGTAATCGGTATGTCGGGCTCAGGAAAGAGTATGACATTAAAGTGCATAGCAGGGATAGAGACACCGGACTCAGGCTTTATATCATTAAACGGCCGTGTGCTGTATGATTCGAAAAAGCGTATAAATCTGCAACCGGGTAAGCGCAGGGTAGGCTATCTGTTTCAGGACTATGCATTATTTCCGACAATGACTGTGATGGAAAATATATGCATAGCAATGGGTCAGCGTAACGAGGAAAAAGTGAAGGGCTGGCTGAAGAGGTATGGGCTTGAGGGCATGGCATACACATATCCCAACCATCTCTCAGGTGGTCAGAGGCAGCGCGTGGCAATGCTTCGCATGCTTGCGGCTAAGCCGGAGTGCATACTGCTCGATGAGCCTTTTTCGGCACTGGATGAGCATGTAAAAAGAAGCATGGAATCAGAGCTTATGGAGATGCTGACAGATTTTCACAATCCTGTTGTTTTTGTGTCACACAATCGCGATGAGGTGTATCGCCTGGCCGAGCGTATCGGAAGCATGGAGAGCGGTGTACTGAGTACAGTCCGCGACAAAAAAGATTTCTTCATGCGGCCTATGTCTGTGGAGCAGGCACTGCTTGTGGGCTGCAACAATATATCAGAGGTAAAATGGCAGGATAAGCATCATTTGCTTGCGGTGGAATGGGATAGCGTATTTGAGGTCACTGATGAGCAGCTTGAACAGACTGCAATGAGTATGGACGGCATATCGCACATAGGTGTTTTCCCACAGGATATTATAATATCTGCAGGCAAAACAAAAACGGCACTTGCATATGCTGATAAAAATATAATCAGGATTAAAGATTATAAAATGATTGAAGAACTGAAAAGCTGGGAAGTATTGTGTAAATTAAATAACGATTCAATAATTTACGCAAGCCTTCCGAGGCATACAGAAGCAAATATGCTTAACAAAAATATAAATGATGAGCTTTATATAAAGAATTTTTATCTGCTTGGATGAGAAGTAAATGAGGACATACTATGATTTACCTGGACAATGCTGCCACAACAATTAAAAAGCCGGATGCGGTATATGATGCAGTGCTTGATGCAATGAAGCACTGCGGCAATTCCGGGCGCGGGGCATCGGATGCATCGCTTGATGCGTCGAGGAAAATATATGAGGCCAGAATGTGCCTTGCAGAATTTTTCGGCGGAGATGATGCGGCCAGACTCGTTTTTACGGCAAATGCCACTGAGGCACTAAACATTGCAATCCACGGACTGTTTGAGCCGGGGGAGCATGTGATTACAACACAGCTCGAGCATAATTCCGTGCTCAGACCTCTTTATATGCAAAGGGAGCGGGGCGTGGGTGTGGATATTGTACCATGCAGTGATGCAGGCATAAAAAGGGGGATAATTTCCCCATCGGACATAGAGGCTTTAATCCGTCCGGATACAAAAGCCATCGTATGCACACATGCTTCAAATCTCACAGGCAACGTGGTGGATATTAAGTCGATAGGTCAAATCGCACGAAAGTATAACCTTTTATTTATAGTCGATGCATCGCAGACAGCCGGTGTACTTCCTATAAATATAAGGGAAATGAATATTGATGTGCTCTGCTTCACAGGCCATAAGGGTTTGATGGGACCGCAGGGCACCGGAGGCCTTTATGTGGGAGAGAGAGCAGATATAAAGCCGTTTAAGAGCGGTGGCACCGGCGTGCTAAGCTTTCTTGAGAACCAGCCTATGGAGCTTCCGACAAGACTTGAGGCCGGTACCTTAAACGGTCCGGGAATCGCAGGGCTTTTAACTGGTGTCATGGAGCTTGAGAAAATCGGCCTCGACAATATATACGCTAAAGAGCATGAGCTGATGCAGGCATTTATGGGAAAAATAAAGACAATCCCGGGAATCAGGATATATGGAGATTTCGATGTGCTGTCCGACAATGGTCTGCACTGTGCGATTGTTTCTGTAAATATAGCTGATATGGACTCGGCGGAGGTGTCAGACATACTTATGAATGAGTATGGCATAGCAACAAGGAGCGGTATACACTGCGCACCACTGATGCATAAATTCTTTGGAACACAAAAACAGGGTATGGTGAGATTCTCATTTTCATATTATAATACAGTTGATGAGATAAATGAGGCCGCTGAAGCGCTTATGCAGATTGCGGCATTGCGATAAATAGTATTAAACAATTGAAAGGAGCAAAAATGCCACAGGAAATAGTGTTTTGCAAGGGCGGTGGCTGTACCGCAAAGCTTGGTCCGGATTTGTTAAGTCATGTTTTAGCAAAGCTGCCAAGGGGTGAAAAAGACAGCAATCTGCTCATCGGATATGATAGCTGTGATGATGCGGCAGTGTACAAAATTTCAGATGACACGGCGGTAGTCCAGACGCTTGATTTTTTTCCGCCGATGGTTGATGATCCGTATACGTTTGGACAGATAGCGGCTGCAAATGCGCTCAGTGATATCTATGCGATGGGCGGCACAGTAAAGACCGCATTGAACATCGTCTGTTTCCCTGAGAAAATGGATCTGAATATACTTGGCAAAATAATGCAGGGCGGTGCCGATAAGGTGATAGAGGCCGGCGGCACACTTGCGGGCGGCCATTCTATAGCAGACAGTGATGTAAAATACGGACTTTCAGTCATGGGTACGGTCCACCCGGAGCATATTTACAGCAACAATACAGGGCAGCCGTCAGATGTGCTTATACTTACAAAGAAACTCGGAGTGGGGCTTGTATGCAACGCAAACCGCGTCGGGGAAGCTCCGTTAGGTGCAATTGAGGATGCGGTAAGCTCTATGACCACACTGAATAAGGCAGCATCCGAAATCAGTCATGCTTTCGATATACATGCATGCACGGATGTCACGGGATTTAGCTTTTTAGGGCATCTGAGTGAGATGTTAAATGATGATATAACAGCACTTATCGACTCGATTTCCATCCCGGTCATTACCGGAGCACTGCGATGCGCAGATGAGTTTTTCCTCACGGCAGCGGCCCAGCGCAACAGAAACCATGTAGGTGATAAGGTGTGCTTTGCAAAAAATATACCTTTTTCAATGGAGGAGGTACTTTTCGATCCGCAGACCTCCGGAGGATTGCTGTTTGCAGTAAAAGCCTCTGAGGCAGATGCATTTTTGCATGAGCTTAAAGCCGCAGGGCTCCCGGCTGCAAAGGTGGGACGATTTGTTAAGCGTCGCGATGTGCCGATATATGTGAACTGATTTTAAGCTGCCATAGCTTATGCAAATTTGCTGACAGGCTGCATGCCCGGCTTTTGAGGGCTGACGAGTTGAAATAACATAGGGAGGATTATAAATATGATAACAGTAAATGCAATAGGGGATACATGTCCAATCCCGGTAGTAAAGACAAAGAAAGCGATAGAGGCTCTCACACAGCCGGATACGGTTGAGACACTTGTGGACAATGAAGTTGCAGTGGAAAATTTAAAAAAGATGGCTGCACAGAAGGGCTATAGCTGTGATAGCAGTAAGCTCGACGACGGAAGCTACAGCGTAAAGCTGACAATTGAAGCTGTAAATGCCGATGAGCTTTCGGATACAGACGAGGCTTCACAGTATGCATGCAGGCCGGCCGCAGATAACAGGGTTGTTGTAATCCGCTCTTCATATATGGGAGAGGGCAGCGAGGAGCTTGGCAAGGTACTTATAAAGGGCTTCATCTATGCGCTTTCGCAGCAGGACAACCCGCCTGAAACCATGCTTTTCTATAATGGAGGAGCGAAGCTGACCTGTGAGGGCTCAGAGTCACTTGAGGATTTAAAGGAGCTTAAGAGCCGTGGGGTGAAAATTTTTACCTGCGGAACATGCCTGAACTACTATGAGCTGTCAGATAAGCTTGCAGTCGGAGAGGTGACCAACATGTATGATATCGCAGAAAAGATGGCTGGGGCATCTCTTATTGTAAGTCCGTAGAGTTATACAAGGTGTGAGGTAATGGATAAAAATTTGGCAAGAGAAAAGAAAAAACGGCTAATCATCACCTTCGAGACTAACACAGCACCGTTGAAGCTTGATATCAAGGGCAAGGCATGTGGTATTCCGGGACGCACGATTCCTCTTCCGTCTGTCATATCGGCGGGCTGCGGGCTGGCATGGAGAGCAGAGCTTTCTGACAGGGAGTGCCTCATAGCCTTTATGAAGGAGCATGACATCAGGTGGGAAGCGATGTATGAAATCGAAATGAGGTAACTGATAGTTACCTATATAGCAGGATAACAGGAGAAAAATATGTTTTATTACAATCAGTATGTGAGGGCGCAAAGCCTTGATGAAGCTTATGAGCTTTATCAGAAAAAACCGAATTTTGTGCTGGGCGGCATGCTCTGGCTCAAAATGAAAAATAAGACGCTTGGCACGGCAATTGACCTGTGCGATCTCGGACTTGACCAAATTGATGAGGATGAGAACGAGTTTAGAATCGGTGCATATGCAACACTCAGGCAGATAGAGACACATGAAGCACTGAATGCATATACACACGGCGCAATCGCAGAGTCGGTCAGACACATTGTCGGAGTGCAATTTAGAAATGTGGCAACTGTCGGAGGAAGCATCTGGGGCAGATTCGGATTTTCAGATGTCATGACGATTTTCAGGGCACTGGGAGCAAAGGTGCAGCTTCACAAGGCGGGAATTATGGATTTGGATGAGTTTGCGGCACTTCCAAGAACCACGCGCGATGTGCTTGTGTCAGTAATAGTACCGAAAAATGCAAAGGGCGTAGTATACTTAAGCCAGAGAAACCAGTCAACAGACTTTCCGGTGCTCACATGTGCAGTGGCAAACAGAAGCGGCAGGTATGTGGCGGTTATCGGAGCATCACCATATATGGCAGAGCCTGTGTGGGATGAGGATGGCATACTCGATGGCATAGCAGATGCAAAGACAGATGGTAATGCAGCCTTGACAGATAACTCCGAAACCAATGCCAAAATAGATAAATTTGCCGAATATGTTGCAGAGCATATCCGTTTTGGAAGCAATATAAGGGCAGGGGCTGAGTACAGAGAGATAATCTGCAGGGTGCTTACACGCCGCGCTGTTACACAGTCGCTTGACATCTGCGATGATATTAAGCACGAGCATTAAGTAGGAAGGAATTCATATATATGGATGTTAAAATAAAATTAAATGGAAAGTTAATAACCGACTCGGTAGACCAGGATATGGTCCTTTTAGACTTTTGCCGTAAGCACAATTGCTTTTCGGTGAAGAGAGGCTGTGAGTCAGGCAACTGTGGTCTTTGTACAGTGCTTCTGGATGGAAAGCCTGTGCTGTCATGCAGCACGCCGATAGGCAGGGCAGACGGCAGAGCGGTGGACACCCTCGAGGGACTTGAGGAGGAAGCTAAGCAGTTTACAGGATTTTTTGCTGCACAGGGAGCGGATCAGTGCGGCTTTTGTAATCCGGGTTATATTGTAAATATTGTGGCGCTTCTGAGAGAAAATCCTGACCCGACTGATGAGGAAATTCTTGAATATCTTTCAGGAAATCTGTGCCGTTGTACAGGATATCAGAGTCAGCTCCGCTCAATCAGAAATTTCTTAAACAGTAAGAAAGAGGGCGCACCTCTTAATCTTGAGGCAGGCGTCTATGGAGAGGATATCGGAAAGGAGTGGCAGGATGAGCACAAATCAAACTAATGAAAACAGCTTCAACCGCGCCAGAAGGGATTACCACGCGGTTGGAAAATGTATACCTAAAAAGGACTCGAGCCAGCTTTTACTCGGAAAGCCGGTATTTACCGATGACATCACACCGCGTGATGCGCTTGTCATAAAGCTTCTTAGAAGCCCATATGCAAATGCAATTGTCGAGGATGTAAAGACAGATATCGCTCTTAAGGTGCCGGGCATGGTCGCAGTATACACCTGGGAGGATGTTCCGAAAAAGCGTTTTTCTATCGCAGGCCAGACATTTCCGGAGCCGTCACCATATGACAGATTAATCCTTGACCGCCATGTGAGAAGCGTAGGTGACGCCGTCGCTATAGTAGTCGGAGAATCTGAAAAGGCGGTGGACAAGGCTCTTAACATGATAAAAGTAAAGTACACGGTGCTTGAGCCGGTGCTTGACTTCAGAAAGTCGCTGGATAACAAGGTGCTCGTGCATCCTGAGGATGACTGGTCATCCAGCATAGATACAGGCGATGTAAAGCGCAATCTCATTCACCACGAAGAGGATGAGCATGGAAATGTGGAGAAAATTCTGTCAGAGTGCGATGAGATTATTGAGCACACATATCGCATAAAGGCAGCGCAGCAGGCATATATGGAGACCTGCAGGGCATACTGTGAGATAGACAGATACGGCAGACTTCACTGTATCAGCTCGACACAGATAGTTTTCCACCTGCGCCGAATACTGGCAAATGCACTTGATATTCCAAAGTCTATGGTGCGCGCTGAAAAGCCGCGTATCGGAGGCGGTTTCGGTGCCAAGCAGACAGCGGTCTGTGAGGTGTATCCGGCATTTGTTACCTGGAAGACAAAGCGTCCAAGCAAGATAATCTACAGCAGAAAAGAGTGTCAGACTATCGCGTCACCGCGTCATGAGATGGAAGTTACCGTGCGTCTTGGAGCGATGAAAGATGGTCATATAAGGGCGATAGATCTTTATACGCTGTCAAATGGTGGAGCATACGGAGAGCATAGCACTACAACAGTAGGACTCTCCGGTCATAAATCGCTTCCTCTTTATACAGGAGGCTGCGAGGCAACCAGATTTTCGTGCGATGTTGTGTATACAAACGTGCAGGCGGCAGGAGCATACAGAGGCTATGGAGCCACACAGGGTATATTTGCACTTGAATCAACCGTCAATGAGCTTGCAGAAAAGCTGCATATAGACCCGGTTGAGCTTCGTTTGAAAAATATTGTACGTGAGGGCATGTTTATGCCGGCATATTTTGGCGAGACAGCCAATGCATGTGCACTTGACAGATGTATAATGCACTGCGCGGACAATTTCCACTGGGCAGAAAAGTATCCTGTCCGCGATATGGGAAATGGCAAGGTTCGTGCGGCAGGCATGGCGCTTGCAATGCAGGGCTCCTGCATATCCAATGTAGATGTCGGCTCGTGTACCTTAAAGCTTTCAGACTGTGGCACCTACAATATGATGATAGGTGCGGCAGACATGGGAACAGGCTGTGATACAATACTTGCGCAGATGGCGGCTGAGGTACTTGACTGCGAGCCGGATGATATAACAGTGTTTGGAGCGGATACAGATGCTTCTCCTTATGACTCGGGTTCATATGCCTCATCAACCACCTACATCACAGGAATGGCCACACAGAATGCAGCACTTGAGCTTCGTGAAAATATAAAGAAAATCGGTGCACAGCTGCTGGGCTGTGCTGCATCAGAGGTGGATTTCGACGGTAAAGAGGTGTATATCATAAATCCGGACGGTGCAGACAATGTGGCAGTTTCCGTAAGTCTTTCCGATATAGCAACAAAAGCACAGGTCAACAACACGATACCTGTAGATGTCACCGCCACATATTCATCACCTGTTTCACCGCCACCATACATGGTAGGCATGGTCGAGATAGAGCTTGATAAGGAGACCGGAGCAGTTAAAATACTTGATTATCAGGCTGTCGTGGACTGCGGAATTCCGGTCAATCCAAACCTTGCACGTGTGCAGACAGAGGGTGGCATAGGTCAGGGAATCGGCATGGCACTTTATGAGAATGTCACCTACAATGCCGGTGGTAAAATCGCAGAAAATGATTTCATGCAGTACAAGATACCGACACGACAGGATGTGGGACATATCAACGTCGAATTTGAGACAAGCTATGAGCCTTCAGGCCCATTTGGAGTCAAGTCAATCGGCGAGATAGTTATCAATACACCGGCTCCTGCGCTGGCACATGCCATTTATCGCGCAACAGGCGTATGGCACAGGACAGTTCCGTTTACCCCGGAGAAAATACTTATGGGAATGGCAGACCCAAACTGGCACGAAAAGGACCTAAGAGTGAAATGATTCATATCATATACATGGCGGCTGGAAACAGCCGCCGTTTTGGAAGTAACAAGCTGTTTTATGAGCTGAATGGAAAACCTATGTACAGGCATCTGCTTGAACGTTTGATAGAAATTAAAGATAGATATAATAAATTAAAAAATGCAGAATCGAATAACCCGGTCATAGATATAACCGTTGTTACACGTTATCGGGAAATACTGGACTACTGCGCATGTATCCCGGATTGCCATGCAGTCTTAAGTCCGGACAGCGAAAAAGGCATATCCTACACCATAAAAGCAGGAATTATGGCGGTGCAGGAGCAGAAAAAGACTGGTATGCAGGACTACTACATGTTTGCAGTAGCTGACCAGCCATATTTAAAAAGTCAAAGCGTGATTAAATTAATAGATAAAGTGCTTGAAAATAAAGGAAATATGAAATCAGTTTTTTCACTTCGCTGTGGAGATACCGTAGGTAATCCGTGTGTATTTCATTCATCGCTTATCCCGCAGCTTTTATCACTGGAGGGTGATAAGGGTGGCAGAAGTGTGGCAAAGAAGTATGACTGTGTATATGTGGATATCGCAGATGAGCGTGAGCTGACGGATATAGATACCTTATCAAATTCAAAACATACCGTGACATTATAAAAGCTATTATGAAAGAGCACTGTATCAGTGCATATCGAATGTATATTTTATTCAAATTCCCATATACTACCTCCAAAGCATGAATGCAAATGCAAAAAAGTAACCGGAGGACAATAAAGTGAAAATCACAGGATTGACCAGAAGAGTAGATTCCCTCGGCAGAATAGTTATACCAAAGGAGCTTCGCAGGATGCTGCATATAAAAGAGGGAAGCCCACTGGAAATATATATGGATGCGGACGAGACGATAGTGCTAAAGAAGTATTCGCAGGTTGGAAGCCTGAAGAATATATCACAGGCATATGCACAGAGCCTGTCAAAGGTAACAGGAGCCATGGTATGTGTGGCGGATAGGGATGAGATAATAGCAGCAGCCGGCAAAAACCACAAAAATTATATAGGCAAGGCTTTGTCAAAAGAACTCGAGAATATTATGGATAAGAGAAAAAGTGCATTGTACAGTAAAAAAGACGATACCCTGATACCTGTGGTAAAGGACGATAAAGCTGACTGTGAAGCGCAGGCAATAGCAGTAATAGTGCATGATGGTGATAGCGCGGGAGCCGTTATACTGTGTGTTTACGATGAAAAAGCCGATAAGTCTGAGATTGCCGAAAAGCTGGCGGGTGCAGCAGCAGAATTTCTGGCTGACCAGCTTGGCTAGAGATAGCAAAAAGCAATGTAAAAACTATTTACTTGACTACAACAGTAATAAAGATGTAAAATAGCTTGATAAAGGGAGCAATTAGCTTCCTTTTGTGCTATAAAGGTATAATAGAAAATTAAGCAATTATTAATTATCTGATGTAGAGGCATTGTAGTATAATAGACAGTACATATTGGATATAGTTGTCAATTATCTATAAAGTATGCCGATATACAATGGTATACCGATAGTTTGGAGGTAACGTTTAGAAATGGCAAAACAGAAAAAGAAAAAGAAGAAAAAGCAGCATCGCGTTTTCTGGTTTTTCATAAAGCTTCAGATTTTTCTGATGGTACTGATACTTGGTGGATTATGCTTTTATTACTTTGGAGGCTATGCAGACAAGGTGGCGAAGCTTCACTCAGAGGCAGTAGAGCTCGTGCAGAAATCTGACAAAAACACATTTTTACCGGCGCGCACGAGTACACTCTACGATACAAACGGTGATGAGATATCAGAGACGGCCACTACCAAAAAGGCTGACTATGTGAAGTATGAGGATATACCGCAGAACTTCGTAAACTGCATGGTCAGTATCGAGGACAAGAAGTTCTACAAGCACAATGGTGTGGACCTAAAGGCAATAGTGCGTGCCGCAAAGTCCATCATAAAGAACAAGAGAATTACCCAGGGTGGCAGTACCATCACGATGCAGCTCGCCCGAAATATTTATCTGGATACGAACAAGAACTGGCAGCGAAAAGTCAAGGAAATGTTCATAGCGATGGAGCTTGAAAGGAAATATTCAAAGAACGATATTATGGAGTTCTACCTGAATAATGTCTATTTCATGAACGGATATTATGGTATTCAGGCAGCGTGCCATGGCTATTTTAACTGTGAGCTTTCGGATCTTGATTTGTCGCAGACTGCCTTTTTGTGTGCGATTCCGAACAGCCCGACATACTATGACCCGATAAACAACAAGGATCATACATTGACACGTCGCAATCTCATATTGAAAAATCTAAGGGAAGATGGCAAAATCACACAGCAGGAATATGAGGCCGCTATAAACGAGGAGATAACCCTCAATATGCCTGAGAAGGATGACACGGTCAAGTACAATTATGTGGATACCTATGCATATTACTGCGCTACGAGGGCGCTCATGGAGAATGAGGGCTTCAAGTTCAAGTATTACTTTGACTCAGACGATGAAGAAAAGGAGTATGATGCTTCATATGATGAGATGTATTCATATTGTCAGAAAAAGCTCTACTCAGACGGTTACAAGATTTATACATCAATTGATCTGACTATGCAGCAGCAGCTTCAGGATTCAATTGACCTTACGCTTTTGGACTTTACAGACACGACCGATGATGGCACATTTAAGCTGCAGAGTGCTGCAACCTGTATAGACAACGACACAGGCGAGGTGGTTGCAATAGTTGGTGGACGAAGCCAGGATGCGGTCAGTCATACGCTAAACCGTGCTTTCCAAAGCCATCGTCAGCCGGGAAGCTCAATCAAGCCGCTCATTGTGTATACACCATCATTTGAGCGTGGTAAGACACCGGATACCATCGTAAATGACCACAAGTTTGATGGAGGACCGTCTAACTCGGGTGATTCATATTACGGTGATGTGACTATCAGGTTTGCCGTTCAAAAATCACTGAATACTGTAGCATGGCAGCTATATGATGAGCTCACGCCAAAGGTAGGCTTACAGTATCTCAAGGATATGAATTTTACCAATATTGTAAAGGATGACTATGTCACAGCAACAGCACTTGGAGGTTTTACAACAGGTGTATCCACACTGGAGATGGCATCTGCATATTCAACACTTGAGAACGATGGAATGTACAGGAATCCGACATGTATTAAGTCGATTGTAGATTCTGACAACAATATCATATATACATCATCGCAGAAGGATACCGTCATATATACAGAGACAGCATCACGTATGATGACAGATGTCATGACAGATGTTATGAAATCAGGAACCGGACGTAGCGCTAATCTGGACAATGGCATGCCTTGCGCCGGCAAAACCGGAACCACAAACGATAAGAAGGATGGCTGGTTCTGTGGCTTTACCAGATACTACACCACATGTGTATGGGTAGGCTGCGATATGCCTGAGACAGTCAAAAAACTGACAGGAAGCTCTTACCCGGCAGAAATATGGAAGAACTACATGGATCAGATACATGCTGACCTTACACCAATAGATTTCCTGCCATATGCCCAAATATCGGATGATTATCAGGACAGCCAGGAGACACAGGATACACCTGCCGATGACCAGACGCAGAATAATCCTACAGATCAGACAGTGACCGCACCTGATGCAGGAACCACCACACCGGATAAGACAACAACAGACACGAATAAGACAGATGCTGCTGGTGGAAATCATGAAAAAACACCTACTACACCATCAGAAAATCCATCAGGTGGAGCCGGAGACAGTGGTTCAGCCGGAGGCACAGGTGGAGCTGGAGACAGTGGTTCAGCCGGAGACACAGGTGGAGCCGGAGACAGTGGTTCAACCGGAGGTGCAGGTGGAGCTGGAGGCAGTGGTTCAACCGGAGGTGCAGGTGGAGCCGGAGGCAGCGGTTCAACCGGAGGCACAGGTGGAGCTACCGGTGGTACCACCGGAGGCGAAGCAGCCCAGTAGATTTTTCTTTGCAGTGCTGTCGGGAGTTGTGTTCTTTGCAGCATACGCATCTGTCACGATAGGAAACAAGACGATAGATGCGCTCATATATTCAGTGACCTACAACGGCTCATACCTTGCAGTAGAGGAAATTATCACAATCATAGTGATATCAATCCCACCGGTTAAGAAGGCGCTCGACTATGTGAAGCAGATGGCGAACAGCCGGTAGATAATCTATATTTAAATAATTAAAATATGTAAAAAAGAGCAGAATAGGTAGAAATACTTGTCCTGCTCTTTTTAGTATTCGAAAAAAGTAAAATAAAACACTCGAAAAATATAAAATAAAACATTAGAAAAATATAAAACAAAACACTCGAAAAACATAAAATAACCTTGTATAATCTGTGAATTAAATGGTATAATAACCATGAAGGGAGCAGATATTTATGGAATATATAAGCAGAATTGTTGATGATGTGATAGATAGAAAAACAGAGGCATTTAATGCAGTGAGCATCACAGGACCAAAAGGATGTGGAAAGACAAGAACAGCAAGAGAACGATGTAAAACTGTTATTGAATTTCAGGATGAAGACAAGAGAGAGGGGTATCTTGCAGTAGCAGAAACTGCACCTAAGCTCTTTTTAAAGAATCCTAAGCCAATACTGTTTGACGAGTGGCAGGATGCCCCAAAGATATGGGGAACAATAAGAAAAGCGTGCGATGACAATCCGGAGAGTGTAGGAGAGTTTTATCTGACAGGCTCATCAAGTAAGAAGATTAATACACCCCATACAGGTACAGGACGAATAACAGAGGTTACGATGTACCCTATGACTTTGTTTGAGACAGGAGAATCAAACGGAAGCATATCGTTGTTTAAATTATTAGAAGATGAAGCATATGATATTGATGGACTTACCACAGATATAAAGCTTGAGGATTTGTTTTTTGCGGTCTGTAGAGGTGGATGGCCGAGATGCATGGCACTTTCAAAGGACAGTGCAAAGCTTGAAATAGCTAAGGATTATTATAGGCAGATTTATCAGAAGGACATATCAGCCATTGATGGAGTAAACAGAAATCCGGAATGGGCAAGGACACTGCTTTGGTCGTATGCCAGAAATATGGCTACTACAGCAAAACGCAAGAATATATTTTCAGATGTAAAAGCCACACAGAATGTTACAGATGTAACGCTTTCTTCATATATAGATGCTCTGGAGCTATTGTATGTTGTAAAGGATATAGATGCCTGGACACCGCATTTGCGTTCGAAAACAGCTATCAGAGCTGCCAAAAAGCATATATTTGTTGATCCCTCTATAGGATTGGCTGCGCTTGGTGTTAATCCGGACTATTTTATCAACGATTTGGATCTATTTGGGCATGTATTTGAAAATATGGTGCTTAGAGATTTACTTGTATTTGCTGAAAAGCACAATGCCAGAGTGATGCATTATACAGATGATATGGGCGTAGAAGCAGATGCAGTCTATCAGTTGGAGGACGGCCGTTATGCGCTTATTGAAATAAAAACCGGAGTGAACAAGATTCCGGAAGCGGAAAAATCCTTGCTGCGATTCAAGGATATTATCTTAAAATATAATGAGAAAGCATTGGAAAAAGAAAAACATCCACGTGATGTATATAAAGAACCATCGGCACTGATTGTGATTTGCGCAAATGCAACCATGGCATATACCACGGAGTCAGGAGTTCGGGTTGTGCCGGTTGGGTGTTTGAGAGATTAATATAGAGCAGACTGTAAAATTGAGCTGACCACTCATAATTACAGTCTGTTTTTTAGTGTATATTATTGTCACAGTGTAAGGGAGCAGGCGGGCAGAAAATTGCCCATCCAATGAGTTTGTACGAAGCTGCTTAGAGGCTGTTGGAATTGTAATAGGTACACAGTAGCGCACGTGCATGGAAGCACGGGCGAGGCGTTACCGCGCCAAGGACGGCGCGTAAAAGCCGGCTGCGTCAGGCATAGAAAACCTGACTTACAATTCTTACAGCCTCTTGGCTGCTGGTAGGAGACGTTTTGGATGGGTAATTTTCTGCCCGCCTGCTCCCGTACCATATAAAAAATGAAAAATAAAAATACTTTGACTTGACAACTATTTTAAATGTGATATACTTTCACTGTCAAATGATTTGATGATGAAAATATTTGACGTGCAAACTAGTGCAAATATACCAGCGCACAAAACCGAAAATAAACACAGAAAAAGGAGAACAGAAATATGTTGGAGAAAATCAAGGAAATCGTAGCAGATCAGTTAGGAATCGACGAGGATGATATCAAATTAGAGTCAAACTTCAAGGAGGATCTTGAGGCAGATTCATTAGATCTTTTCGAGCTTGTAATGGCACTCGAGGAGGAGTACGGAGTAGAAATCCCTTCAGAGGATTTAGAGAAAATCGCAACAGTTAACGACATCATTGAGTATCTTAAGAACAAAGGTGTAGAGGCTTAAAAGACATGGAAACAAGAATAACAAAGCTTCTTGGAATCAAATATCCGGTCATTCAGGGTGGCATGGCATGGGTAGCAACCCATGAGCTTGCCAGCGCTGTGTCCAATGCAGGCGGACTTGGCATCATCGGAGCAGGCGGAGCCCCGGCTTCATGGGTAAAGGAGCAGATAGTCGCTGCAAAGAAGGAGACAGATAAGCCGTTCGGAGTCAACCTCATGCTTATGAATCCGGAGGCCGATGAGATAGCAAAAATCATCGCCGAGGAAAAGGTAAAGGTAGTCACCACCGGCGCAGGAAACCCTGCAAAGTACATGGATATGTGGAAAGAAGCAGGCGTCATCGTAATCCCTGTAGTTGCAAGCGTAGCACTCGCAAAGCTCATGGAGAGAGGCGGGGCAAGTGCGGTAATCGCCGAGGGAATGGAGTCAGGCGGACATATCGGAGCACAGACTACCATGACACTTGTGCCACAGGTTGTTGATGCAGTGAGCATCCCTGTTATCGCAGCAGGCGGAATTGCAGACAACAGAGGCTTCAATGCAGCATTTGCACTCGGGGCAGAGGCAGTCCAGATGGGTACACGCTTTGTCACCGCAAAAGAATCGATAGTACATGAAAACTATAAGCAGAAGGTCATTAAGGCCAAGGATATAGATTCCGAGGTTACAGGAATGAGCACAGGCCATCCGATCAGAGTGCTCAGAAACAAGATGACCAGACAATATCTCAAGCTGGAAAAGGAAGGAGCTCCATTTGAAGAGCTCGAAAAAATGACACTTGGCGCACTCAGAAAAGCCGTTGTGGACGGAGATACCGTATATGGCAGCGTCATGGCAGGTCAGAGCGCAGGCCTCGTAAAGAAAGAGGAAACCTGCAAAGAAATCATTGAGGATGTAGTGGGACTGAACAAATAGACAGTATTCACTTTTACATGCAAATTTAAGGATACCGGGCCGCCTGGAAAGAGTGGCTTACGGTATCCTGTCAGAAATAAGGAGAAACCGAAAATGGGTAAGAGAGTATTTATGTTTCCCGGACAGGGCTCACAGTATATAGGAATGGGTAAGGAGTTTTACGATACAATGCCAAATGCAAAGGCAGTAATCGACCTTGCCAGTGAACAGACAGGCTTGGATATTCCGGCATTATGCTTTGAGGAAAATGACAAGCTGAATATTACAGAGTACACACAGATATGTATGCTTGCAGTTGAGGCAGCTATATATCAGGCAATCATTGACAAAGGTATCACACCTGATGTCACAGCTGGATTAAGCCTTGGGGAATATGGTGCTCTCATCGCATCAGGAGCCATGACTATGGCAGATGCATTTGCAGTTGTCAGAAAAAGAGGAATCTACATGCAGGAGGCAGTTCCTACAGGTGGAGCCATGACAGCGGTTTTAGGACTTGATCCGCAGGTCATTGAGGATATATGCAAAAAGACAGCAGATGAGACAAATTCAGTTGTATCGGTAGCCAACTATAACTGCCCTGGGCAGATTGTTATCACGGGAGAAAAGGTAGCAGTAGATGCCGCCGCAGCAGCATGCAGCGAGGCAGGCGCCAAGAGATGCGTACCGCTCAAGGTCAGCGGACCTTTCCACTCAGCAATGCTTAAGGGTGCAGGAGAAAAGCTCGCAGATGCACTTGAGAGTGTAGAAATCCACGATATCAAGGTGCCATATATCACAAACGTCACAGCAGACTATGTGAAGTCACCGGCAGACGTCAAGGATTATCTGACACAGCAGGTTTCATCGTCAGTGCGCTGGCAGCAGACCATCGAGCGTCTTATCGCAGACGGTGCAGATGAGTTCGTGGAAATCGGACCGGGACGCTCACTCAGCGGATTTATGAGAAAGATAAATAGAGACGTAAAAGTCGTAAACATAGACAAACTGGAGGATTTTGAAAAGTATGTTAACAGGTAAAAATGCCCTGGTTACAGGCGCAAGCCGCGGAATTGGAAGACAGATAGCTCTTACACTTGCCGCAGCACACGCCTTTGTAATAGTAAATTATAATGGTTCAAAGGAAAAGGCGGATGCCGTTGTTGCAGAGATAAAGGCAGCAGGCGGTGATGCAGTTTCTTATCAGTGCAATGTATCTGATTTTGACGAGTGCCAGAATATGATAACAGCGCTCATCAAGGAGTACAAGCACATAGATATCCTCGTAAACAACGCAGGAATCACAAGAGACGGTCTCATCATGAAGATGAGCGAGGCAGACTATGACGCAGTGCTCGACACAAACCTTAAGGGTGCGTTCAACACAATCCGTCATATGTCACGCTATTTCTTGAAGCAGAAATCAGGAAGAATTATCAATATTTCATCAGTTTCCGGAATACTCGGAAATGCAGGACAGGCCAACTACAGCGCCAGCAAGGCAGGAGTTATAGGACTCACAAAGGCTGTAGCCAGAGAGCTTGCCAGCCGTGGAATCACAGCAAACGCAGTGGCACCGGGCTTTGTAGAGACCGAGATGACAGATGTGCTTGCCGATGCGGCAAAGGAGAATCTTTTATCACAGATTCCGCTTGGCAGACCGGGAAACACAAAGGATATCGCAAACGCAGTATTATTTTTAGCATCAGATGCAGCAGGCTACATCACAGGCCAGGTGCTGTCTGTTGACGGAGGAATGGCAATATGAGTAGAAGAGTAGTTGTAACAGGACTTGGAGCAGTAACACCAATCGGAAATAATGTGGACGATTTCTGGACATCGGTAAAGGCCGGAAAAATCGGATTTGACCACATCACAAAATTTGACACAACAGATTATAAATGTCACATTGCAGCAGAGCTTAAGGACTTTAACCCACAGGATTTTATGGACAGAAAGGCTGCAAAGAGAATGGAACCATTCTCACAGTACGCTGTAGCTGCTGCAAAGCAGGCAATTGATGACAGCGGACTTGATATCGAAAAGGAAGATCCATACATGGTTGGATGTGCCATCGGTTCAGGTATCGGAAGTCTTCAGGCTATGGAGCGCGAGACACAAAAGCTTTATGAAAAGGGACCAAACAGAGTCAATCCTCTGCTTGTTCCGCTTATGATCTGTAACATGGCAGCAGGAAATGTTTCTATCCAGTTCGGTCTCAAGGGAAAGAGTATCAATGATGTAACAGCCTGCGCTACAGGAACAAACACAATCGGTGAGGCATACAGAAGCATCCAGTACGGTGAGGCTGACGTGATGGTAGCCGGTGGTACAGAGGGCAGTGTATGTCCTATCGGAATCGCAGGATTTACAGCACTTACAGCGCTTTCTACAGTAGATGATCCGACAAAGTGTTCACTTCCGTTTGACAAAAACAGAAGCGGCTTTGTAATGGGTGAGGGCGCAGGAGTTGTTATCCTTGAAGAGCTTGAGCATGCAAAGGCAAGAGGTGCAAAGATTTATGCAGAGGTAGTCGGATACGGCTGCTCATCTGATGCATACCACATCACATCTCCGCAGGAGGATGGCGCAGGCGCAGCAAGAGCCATGACCAATGCCATGAGCGATGCAGGTGTCACACCGGCAGATGTAAAATACATCAATGCTCACGGAACAGGCACACATCACAATGATCTCTTTGAGACAAGAGCGATCAAGCTTGCGTTCGGTGATGAGGCTGCAAATCTTAAAATCAATTCAACAAAGTCTATGATAGGACATCTGCTCGGAGCAGCGGGAGCTGTTGAGTTTATAACATGTGTGAAGGAAATTCAGGATGGATTTATACATAAGACTGTTGGCTATGAGACTCCTGATGAGGAGATTGACCTCAATTACTGCAAGAACAGCTATGAGGAGCCTGTTGAGTATGCACTTAGCAATTCACTGGGATTCGGTGGACATAATGCAAGTATTCTGCTCAAGGCGTATAAATAAATAGCTTCTGCTTTTTAAGGGGCTTCGCGCATTCAGGCTGTGAGGTCCGGTGGAGCACACAGTATATTCCTCATAAAAAATATGAAGTCAGTCACGGCATTTTGCACGGACAGGCTGTGATATGGTGTTAGTGCCTCATGCTATTGGAGTGGATGGAACGCCGTGACAGTTCATATTTTTTATTCAGAACACACTGTGTGCTTCCCGGCTCCACTTTGCGGAGCGCGAAGCATGTAGATAAATTGCTACTGCTTTTTAGGGGCTTCGCGCATTCAGGTTGTGAGGTCCGGTGGAGCACACAGTATATTCCTCGTGAAAAATATGAAGTCAGTCACGGAATTTTGCACGGGCAGGCTGTGGTATGGTGCTAGTGCTTCATGCTATTGGAGCGGATGGAACGCCGTGACAGTTCATATTTTTCATTCAGAACACACTGTGCGCTTTCCGGTCCACTTTGTTGAGCGCGAAGCGTGTAGATAGTTTAGAGCGAATTGAGAAAGGATAGATGTATATGTCAATTATGAATACGCAGCAGATTATGGATATTCTGCCGCACCGCAGTCCGTTTCTTCTCATTGATACGGTTGAGGAGCTGCAGCCGGGCGTGAAGTGTGTGGCTAAGAAGAATGTGACTATGAATGAGCCACATTTTATGGGACATTTTCCGGGAAATCCGGTGATGCCGGGAGTGCTTATTATTGAGGCTTTGGCGCAGACAGGTGCAGTTGCCATTCTTTGTCAGGATGAGTGGAAGGGCAAGACTGCATATTTTGCAGGCATCAATAATGCCAAGTTCAAGCAGAAGGTGGTTCCGGGAGATACTCTGGAGTTGACCACTGAGATTATAAAGGTTAAGGGTCCTATCGGTGTGGGCAAGGCTGTTGCCAGGGTAAATGGCAAGGTTGCCTGTATGGCGGAGCTTACATTTGCAATAGGTTAATTGCATAAGGAGACATGATGAAGTTATTCAAGAAGAAAGATAAAAATATAGAGGCTGAAGAGACTTTAGCAAAGAACGCTGAGAGCGAAAAAACAGCCGCAGATGGCAAAAATGCCGGTGTAGCACAGGAAACAAAAGAGGATGCCCCTGAGACAATCGTTTGTCCCAAGTGTGGCAAGACTGTGCTCAAATCAGTTGTAAAACAGCACAAATACGTCTGCTATGAGTGTAATTATTATTTCCGTGTGCGTGCTAAAAACAGAATCAGAATGGTTTCCGACAAGGAAGCATTTGAGCCATGGTTTACAGAGCTTACAACAGGAAATCCTCTCAATTTCCCTGAGTATGAGGAGAAAATTGCAAAGACTCAGGAGAAAACAGGACTTTCTGAGGGTATTGTCATCGGTAAGACAAAGATTTACGGCGAGGAGACAGTGCTTGGTGTAATTGATTCAAGATTTATGATGGGAAGCATGGGCCATGTGGTTGGTGAGAAAATCACAAGCGCATTTGAGCGTGCCACAGAGGAAAGACTTCCTGTTATATTATTCTGCTGTTCAGGCGGTGCCAGAATGCAGGAGGGTATCATTTCGCTGATGCAGATGGCAAAGACCTCAGCCGCAGCAAAACGTCATTCAGAGGCAGGACTTTTATATGTGCCTGTACTCACAGATCCTACAACAGGTGGTGTGACAGCCAGCTTTGCAATGCTTGGAGACATCATTCTTGCAGAGCCAAAGGCACTTATCGGCTTTGCGGGTCCTCGTGTTATCGAGCAGACCATCGGACAGAAGCTGCCTGAGGGCTTCCAGAGGGCAGAGTTCCAGCTTGAGCACGGCTTTGTAGATATGATAGTTGAGCGTGAGGATTTAAAGAAGACTCTTTACAAGATTTTACGTGCTCACAGACCTACCACAGGCTATGCCAATTTTGACCCGCTTCACTCAGACGACAATTACGAGCCGACAGAGCTTATGAAGGAGCGCGAGGCAAAGGCTAAGCCATTTAAGGTATGGGACAAGGTCAGCGCCGCAAGACAGATTAAGAGACTTGCATCGGTTGACTATATGGACTATATCTTTGATGAGTTTATGGAGCTGCACGGAGACAGATATTTCCGCGATGACCCGGCTATCGTAGGCGGAATCGCATATTTAGACGGCCAGCCGGTTACAGTTATCGGTGTCCACAAGGGAAAAGACCTTGAGGACTGCGCAAAGAGAAACTATGGTATGCCATCACCGGAGGGCTACCGCAAGGCACTGCGCCTCATGAAGCAGGCAGAGAAATTCAACCGTCCGATCATAACCTTTGTCAATACATCAGGAGCTTATCCGGGAATGGAAGCAGAGGAAAACGGACAGGGTGAGGCAATCGCAAGAAACCTTTATGAGATGAGCGGCATCAAGGTGCCAATCCTTTGTCTCATGATAGGAGAAGGCGGAAGCGGCGGAGCTTTAGCTCTTTCTGTAGGAAATGAAGTGTGGATGATGGAAAATGCCACATACTCAATCCTTTCGCCAGAAGGCTTTGCATCTATCCTCTGGAAGGACGGAAAGCGTGCAAAGGAAGCCGCAGAGGTAATGAAGATTACAGCACACGACTTAAAGGAGCTTGATGTCGTGGATGATATAATACCTGAGTTTGGCGGAGCCGACGAGGATGCCCTTTCATCAATCGGAAACTACATGAAGGGCAACATGAAGAAATTCTTGGAAAAAGAAAGCAAATTGACAAAGGACCAGCTCTTGGAGGAAAGATACAAGCGTTTCCGCAAGTTCTAGTCCCGGAAAGGAAATTCTATGAAGATAGTTGGAACAGGAAGCTGCCTGCCACAGAGAGTGGTCTCAAACGATGACCTGGCAGCCATAATGGACACATCTGACGAGTGGATCAGCTCGCGTACAGGAATAAGAAACAGACACATTGCAACGACTGAGACAACCACCTCACTTGCCTGTGATGCAGTAAAAAGTGCGCTGCAGGATGCGGGGATTGACGGAAGTGAGATAGACTTGATAATAGCGGCAAGCGTATCCACAGACAAAATCGTTCCATCGCTCGCATGTCAGATTCAGGCTGAGATAGGTGCAGGCAGTGCAGTGGCATTTGACATAAATGCCGCATGCTCAGGCTTTTTATTCGGGCTTGCCACAGCGGATGCATATTTTAAGACCGGCAGGTTTCACAAGGCAGTCGTAGTGGGAGCAGAGGTTCTTTCAAAAATAATGGACTGGAATGACAGAAGCACCTGTGTACTTTTCGGAGACGGAGCAGGAGCAGCCGTTGTGACAGACGAGGGCGATGCTTTTAAGGGCTTTGTACAGGGCTCGGACGGAAAAGGCGGTGAGGCGCTTGACGGAGACAACCGTCCTGTAGTCAATCCGTTTACCGACAATGGAAAGCAGTCTGCACTCGGTGGCTATGTCACTATGGACGGTCCTGCTGTATACAAGTTTGCGGTAAAGACAGTGCCAAAGGCTATAAATGAGCTGCTTGATGAAATCGGCTGGAGCGTAGATGATGTGGATGTCTATGTGTTGCATCAGGCCAATATACGTATTATTGAGTCGGTTGCCAAGAGGCTTAAGCAGCCTATGGACAAATTCCCGACCAATTTACAGCATTGTGGAAATATTTCTGCGGCAAGTGTGCCGATTTTGCTTGATAAAGTCCGCAAAGATGGTATGATAAAGCATGAGGAAAAAATAATTTTATCAGGCTTTGGAGCAGGACTTACATGGGGAGCCTGCGCCATAGAGTGGCAATAGAAAGAGGTATTTATGACGGCAGATGAAACTTTAAATGAATTATTGGTGTGTCTGTTCAAGGATTTGACAGAGATAGAGGGCAGATGTCTGATAACAGACGAATTTTCTGATATTTCTATCAACGATATGCATATAATAGAGGCAATAGGAGTCGATGAGCCAAAGCGCTCCGGCACCGTAGCCAAGCTTATGTCTATCACTCTGGGCACACTGACAAAGGCAATAGATGGTCTCACCCGCAAGGGATACGTGAACCGTATCCGCAGTGAGGAGGATAAGCGTGTGGTAAAGCTCTCACTCACTGGCAAGGGAAAGAGTGCATACTATCATCATGAGCAGTTTCACCGTCATATGATAGAGCATATAAAGGACGGTCTTTCGGATGACGAAATGAAAGTTCTTATAACTTCACTTGCAAAACTCTCGGATTATTTCAAGGTGGTATATTCCGATGATGAGGAGAATCAGTACCAAAACTGGGATAATATAAATGAAGATAATAAATAAAATGAATTTTTTTTATATAAAACTTTCAAAAATTACTTGATTATAGCAATAGATTTATATAAAATAAACTTGTTGATGTGAAAAATAATTTTGTAAAGGAGATATAAAAATGAGCTATGTTGATGAAGTACTCGAAGTAGTAAAGAAGAAAAACGCAGATCAGCCTGAGTTCTTACAGGCAGTAACAGAGGTTCTTGATTCTTTAAGACCTGTGATCGATGCAAATGAGGAATTATACAGAAAGAATGCGATTCTTGAGAGAATCACAGAGCCGGATCGTCAGATCATGTTCAGAGTACCATGGGTAGATGACAATGGTCAGGTACAGGTAAACAGAGGTTTCCGTGTACAGTTCAATAATTCCATTGGACCATACAAGGGAGGTTTAAGACTTCATCCTTCTGTAAACCTGGGTATTATCAAGTTCTTAGGTTTCGAGCAGGTATTTAAGAATTCTCTTACAACACTTCCAATCGGTGGTGGTAAAGGTGGTTCTGATTTCGATCCTAAGGGTAAATCTGACAGAGAGATCATGGCATTCTGCCAGAGCTTCATGACAGAACTTTGCAAATATATCGGAGCAGACGTTGATGTACCGGCCGGAGATATCGGAACAGGTGCAAGAGAGATTGGCTTCTTATTTGGACAGTATAAGAGAATTCGTGGATCATACGAAGGTGTGCTGACTGGTAAGGGTCTTACCTATGGTGGATCTCTTGCACGTACACAGGCTACCGGATATGGTCTGTTATATCTTACTAACGCATTATGGAAAGATCATGGTATGAGCCTTGAGGGAAAGACAGCAGCAGTTTCCGGATCTGGTAACGTTGCTATCTACGCAATCGAGAAGGCACAGCAGCTCGGTGTCAAGGTTGTAACATGTTCTGATTCTACCGGATGGATTTATGATCCAAACGGAATTGATGTTGCTCTTCTTAAGGAAGTTAAGGAAGTTAAGCGTGCCCGTCTTACTGAGTATGCAGCTGCTAAGTCAACTGCTGAGTATCATGCAAAGCAGAACGGTGAGCACGGTGTATGGCAGTACAAGGTAGATCTTGCTCTTCCATGTGCGACTCAGAATGAGTTAGACATTGAGGATGCCAAGATGCTCGTTGCTAACGGTGTTACATCTGTAACAGAGGGTGCTAACATGCCTACAACTCTTGAGGCTACAAAATATCTTCAGGAGAACGGAGTACTCTTCGTAGGTGGTAAAGCTGCCAATGCAGGTGGTGTTGCTACATCAGCACTTGAGATGAGCCAGAACTCTGAGAGACTTTCATGGACATTCGAAGAGGTTGACGGAAAGCTCAAGGGTATCATGGAGACAATCTACGCTAACATTAGTGATGCTGCTAAGAGATACAATGCAACAGTTGGTGGAAAGACTGACTATGTTGCAGGTGCAAATATCGCAGGCTTTGAGAAAGTAGTTGACGCTATGCTTGCTCAGGGTGTTTGCTAATCTTGTAGGCACTTATTGAATAATGACTATAAAAACCCCTCCCACAGATAGAAGTCTGTGGGAGGGGTTTTGTAATAATATTTCAAAGAGAAAACTAATTTATTTTTTTATTAGCAAATGCTTTAATACCGCCTGCTACAAAAAGTATAGAGGCGATAATAACACCGGACACAAGCACAATAGCGTAAACATTGGCATTCACGCAGATATTGGAAGTCCAGTCAGAAAAATTCACGGACTTTATAGTAATTTGTCTGGTGCCCAAAATTAAAAACTCGCATATGTCATCGGCAAAAGCTGTCCAAACCGAAGCTATCAAAACTATAATTGCGGATTTTATAAATCCGTTTGCGTTTAAATATCGTGCATCGAAAAATATGAGCCAGGCTGCAAGTACAAAGACAAATGCTATAATACAGCCGGCCTTCATTCCGGCAACATCGTTTGTATGACCACATACCTCAATGATTGTGAGGAAAAGCCATAAGGTATCCCACAGCATAGTGATAAGAGCTTTTTTGTCTGATAAAGCAGGTGGAAGCTCAATTCCTCGGATGACAAACGGAAAAAGAACAATTGATAATCCAAATATAGTTGGAACAGACCAAAGCATAAATTCATTTGAACTATACATTCTGTCAACAAAAAAGAATATCAAAAGCAGAGCAAAAACACCGCAGATTATGCATTTGGTAAGTTTTTTCTGCTGTGCCATAAGTGGAACAACTGTCATTGCAGCCACAAGAAGCATAGATGCTGTTACCACCGCAAAGGTATTTAAACCATCGCCATTTGACAGGCACACTATGAAAGTGATGAGTATTGGGATAAGCAGTAGTCCGGCTATTATGACTCCGGTCTTGTAGGCAGCAGTTTTTTCCTTTTTTTCATGCTGCTTTAATACACTGTCGGCCTCTTTTTTTATCATTGAATCAATAGAATCGTTTTTTAGCTCATTGTATGTATTTTGACATTTTTCACAAGTCTTAAGGTGTTTTTCAACAAGCCTTTTGCTTGAGGGACTGCATACATCGTCATAGTATAGTGGGAGTAAATCCTGAACTATATTGCAGGTTTCATCGGTTGATTGTGTAATTGGATTATTCATTTCTATCCATCCTTTCTTTGATTTTCAGTCTGGCTCTATGGTAAGTTACCCGTGCCCAGTTCTCTGTTTTTCCAAATATCATGCCTATTTGGGAGAATGGCAATTCACCAAATATTCTAAGCTGAAAGACCTCCTTGTAGGGCTCATCAAGCTCGTGCAGTATAAGATGAATCTGAAGAGCGGTATCTTTATTTTCCAGGCTTTTTACCATATTATCGGGTTGTTCGAGCTGCTCTTCGTCAAGCTCTGTAAATTTTGTGCTTTTTCGGCATTCGTCCATTGCCAGATTTCTTGCTATGCTGCAAAGCCAGGTCTGTTCGCTTGATTTGCCGGCATATGCCTTCTTTGCGGTCATGGCCTTATAAAAAGTATTCTGGGTAATTTCCTCAGCCTGATGTTGATTTTTTACAATTGTCATTACATATGAGTATACTTGCAAGTAATAGGAATTGTACAATTTCTCATAATCCAGAACTGTCACCTCCTTTGTTCATAGGTTAGACGTAGAAAGGATTGTTTTGTTACAAAAAATTTTAAGATTTTTAGATTATATCATAAAAGGTAGTTATAAGGCAGGTGGAAATAAGCATATATTTACAGACCAAGAGCTTTACGAAGAATACAACCTTACTGATGAAGAAATAAATATCATAGAATCAGTCATCAAAGAACGAAAATAACAATACCAATACCCTTTGTCATGTGGTAAAATAAAGAAAAACCTATTATGAAATCTAAGGGAGGATTGGACATGAAAATTTTGAAAAGTATTCTTAATTATATTCCATTAGCCACGTTTATCATATTTGTGGTTACTGATGGAATTATTTCTTTAACATCGGCATTAATTTTTGTTATTTCCACGATTGGTCTACTGATTAATTGGAAAAGAAAAAAACCAGCGATGAAGAATTAAGAAAATTCCAATTTATCAATTACAGGTGACATTGAAAGAGTCAGCCCATTCAAGGTGCTGGCTCTTTAAAAATTACATTCTAATAAATTGCACGACAACTTATAAAAAAATATGCTCCACATTATAAAAATAATCTTGACATACAAGCCACAAAGGTTTACTATGGTTAGCGTAAGCTAATTAAATAATTATTCTTCAGGGCAGGGTGCAATTCCCTACCGGTGGTATAGCCCACGAGCCGCAAGGCATGATTTCGGTGAGATTCCGAAGCCGACAGTAAAGTCTGGATGAAAGAAGATGTGAATATGATATATGCAGAGTATAGATAGCTGGGTTTCAGATTCAGTTTCAGATATAGATACAGCACATATCATAGTTATAACAGATATCTACTCTGGAGTGTTTTGATACATTCCAGATTTTTTTTGTCTCAAAATTCATTTATGATGAAATGCAGCTTGTGCATGTTTATCTGAGATTATGATATTTGAAATCATTAGGCCCTGAACGATAATAGTTCAGGGCTTTTTTATGCAGAAAGGAACCCAAATGACTGATGAACAATATATGAGAAGGGCGATTGAGCTTGCAAAACGCGGCATGGGATATACCTCGCCAAACCCGATGGTCGGAGCTGTGATTGTAAAGGACGGCAGGATAATCGGAGAGGGCTGGCATGAGAGATACGGAGAGCTGCACGCGGAAAGAAATGCGTTAAAGCATTGCAAGGAATCGCCACAGGGAGCGGATATGTATGTGACTCTCGAGCCATGCTGTCATCATGGCAAGCAGCCGCCATGTGTGGAGGCAGTGATAGAAGCCGGTATAAAAAGAGTATATGTGGGCTCGGATGACCCGAATCCGCTTGTCGCCGGGGGAGGTATCAAAATCCTTAAAGAGCATGGGATAGAGGTTGTTACGCAGGTGCTTAAAGACGAGTGCGACAGGCTGAACGATGTATTCTTTTACTTTATACAGACCAGACGTCCATATGTCGCTATGAAATATGCCATGACGATGGATGGAAAGATAGCCACATATTCAGGACTATCAAAGTGGATAACAGGAGAAAAAGCGAGAGAACATGTGCAAAACCTGCGCCACAGATATAAAGCCATAATGGCAGGAATAGGAACAGTGCTTGCAGACGATCCACTGCTTACATGCAGAATCGAGGGCGGAGTAAATCCAATCCGCATAATATGCGATACGCACCTTAAGCTTCCACTGGAATCGCAGATAGTAAATACTGCAAAGGAAGTGCCGACGATTGTTGCAGTCAGTGAGCGATATCATGAAACCGCACAGTCAGAAGCCTTACCTGATACTGAAAAAGATAGTATAGAAGAAAACAATAATTATCAAAAAAACAGAAAAATAACACGGCTTGAAGAAAACGGAATAGAAATTCTGTATGTAGCTGAAAAAAACGGTCATATTGATTTAAATGACCTCATGCAAAAGCTCGGCGAAAGAAGCATAGACAGCATTTTGCTTGAGGGAGGCGGAATACTCAACTGGTCAGCCCTTAAGAGCGGGATTGTGAATAAGGTATACGCTTACATTGCACCAAAGCTTTTCGGAGGGGCGGATGCAAAAACTCCGATAGAGGGAATGGGAACCGACTCGCCGGCACATGCCGTGATGCTTGGAAACAGTAAGGTAACAAAGCTTGGTGATGATTTCCTCATCGAGAGTGATGTTGTGAATATTTAAAAAGAAAGGCGATACACAATGTTCACAGGAATAGTTGAAGAAGTTGGAACAATAGATACAATTTCACGTGGAGCAAACTCAGCAGTACTTACAATCAGAGCTGAAAAAGTGCTAGCTGGAACAAAGGTCGGAGACAGCATAGCGGTAAACGGTATCTGCCTCACGGTCACAAGGCTCATGCCACATGCTTTTACAGCGGATGTCATGCACGAGACGCTAAACCGTTCATCGCTTGCAAATGCGATGAGAGGAGCACATGTCAATTTGGAGCGTGCGATGGCAGCAGATGGCAGATTCGGCGGGCACATAGTGTCGGGACATGTTGACGGAACAGGCAGGATTGTGGAGGTCAAAAAGGATGACAATGCCATCTGGTATACGATACATGCCGCACCACAGCTCATTCGCTATATAGTCGAGAAGGGCTCCGTCACAATCGATGGAATAAGCCTCACAGTCGCAAAGGTTGCAGAGGATAATTTCTCGATATCAGCGATACCGCACACGGTAAGCCAGACTGTGCTAAAGGACAGAAAAGTGGGAGCTGTCGTAAATCTGGAAACAGATATCATAGGAAAATATGTTGAGAAGCTGTTGTTTAAAGGGCAGTCGGAAGGAATAACAGAAGAAATGACAGGAGCACAGACAATTAAGGAAAATGTACCACATAAATCCGGCGAAAATAAAAAACAACCGGATGTAATAACAAGAGATTTCCTGGCAAAATACGGCTTTTAACATAAAAGCACGGGTATTGTGCGGGTTTGCAAATGTGCGTGGGCTGAATGGTTAAAAAATTATGTAATTGAACAGCTTCAAAATCATAAGAGAAAGGATATAAAATATGAAATTCAACACAGTAGAAGAAGCACTTGATGAGCTTCGTGCAGGAAAAATAATACTTGTCACAGATGATGAGGACAGAGAGAATGAGGGCGATTTCATCTGTGCGGCAGAATTTGCCACAACAGAAAACATCAACTTTATGGCGATGCACGGCAAGGGTCTGATATGCATGCCGATGTCGCAGGAATATGTAAAGAAGCTTCGTTTTCCGCAGATGGTGCAGGAAAATACAGACAATCATGAGACAGCATTTACAGTCTCAATAGACCATGTCTCAACAACCACAGGTATTTCCGCAGCAGAGCGCTCAATCACAGCAATGAAATGTGTCTCTGATGACGCAAAGCCTGAGGATTTCAGACGTCCGGGCCACATGTTTCCGCTTCTTGCAAAGAAAAACGGCGTACTGGAGAGAAACGGACACACAGAGGCAACAGTCGATCTGTGCAGGCTTGCAGGACTAAAGGAATGTGGACTGTGCTGTGAGATAATGCGTGAGGACGGTACCATGATGCGCACAACAGAGCTCATGGAGCTTGCAAAAAAATGGGACATCAAGTTCATCACAATAGCGGCACTTCAGGAATACAGAAAGATACATGAAAAGCTCGTTGACCGTGTCACAGAGGTAAAGCTGCCAACCAAATACGGCGAATTCAAGGCATATGGCTTCGTCAACAGATTAAACGGAGAGCATCATGTGGCACTTGTAAAGGGCGAAATCGCAGATGGAAGAGATGTGCTCTGCCGAGTACACTCTGAGTGTCTCACAGGAGATGTATTCGGCTCACAGCGCTGTGACTGTGGCCAGCAGCTTGAGGCGGCCATGAGACAGATAGACGAGGAGGGCAGAGGAATACTGCTCTACCTGCGTCAGGAGGGCAGAGGCATCGGCCTGATAAATAAGCTGAAGGCCTATGAGCTTCAGGAACAGGGTATGGATACACTCGAAGCAAACCTCGCACTCGGCTTTGCCGGAGATGAGCGCGAGTACTATATCGGAGCCCAGATATTAAGAGAGCTTGGCGTACACAGCCTGCGCCTTCTCACAAATAACCCTGACAAGGTATACCAGCTCTCAGAATTTGGTATGGAAATCAGCGAGCGAGTGCCAATCCAGATGAGCGCCACAGCGCATGACCTGTTTTATCTGAAAACAAAGCAGAACCGCATGGGACATATACTCTCATACTAGCAAAAATAAAAAAACAAAAGGAGAACAAAAATGAACGTAATCGAAGGAAAAATGACACAGGATGGAATCAAGGTAGGAATCGTAGTAGCAAGATTCAATGAATTTATCACATCAAAGCTCTTAGGAGGAGCAAAGGACGGACTCGTAAGACACGACGTGCCGGAGGAAAACATAGACGTAGCATGGGTGCCGGGAGCATTCGAGATACCACTCATCGCAAAGAAGATGGCAAAAAGTAGAAAATACGATGCAATCATCTGCCTCGGAGCAGTAATCAGAGGCGCAACAAGCCACTATGACTATGTGTGCAACGAGGTATCAAAGGGAATCGCATCAGTATCACTCGAATCAGAAATCCCGGTAATGTTTGGAGTAGTCACCACTGAAAACATCGAGCAGGCAATAGAAAGAGCCGGAACAAAAGCCGGAAACAAAGGATATGACTGTGCACTCGGTGCAATCGAAATGATAAATCTCGTTAGACAAATCGGATAATATAATTATATAGCATAATCCCAGAGGGTCAAATATCATCGATATTTGACCCTCGAATATTTATTATATCTCAAATTGTAAATTATTGTCACAACGTAAGTGGCGTAAGCGCCGGGCATCCGGCAGCGCACACGCACTCCCGCGCAGGCGAATAGCGAAGCTGCATAGAGACTGTAGAATTATGCCCAAGAAAAACAGAAATGCCCGGCCATGGACGGCCGGGCAAGGCGTTATGCGCCATGGACGGCGCATAAAAGCCGGTTTCGTCAAGCATAGAACCACCCCAAGGCATAATTCGTACAGTTCTCTTAGCAGCGTAGCGTAGCAGGCGCGGGAGTGCGTGTGCGCTGCACGGATGCCCGGCGCTTACGCCACGCCCTCCCAACAAAAAAGAAGAAAAATTTAATATCTAAAGAATTGCACGAAAAATCTGTATATAGTATAATGATAGTTCAGGAAAACAAAACGGAGGACCATGAATTTTGATAGATATACATTGCCATTTATTATACGGAGTGGACGACGGCTCAAAGTCGCTCGAGGAATCGGTAGAGATGCTCAAGATAGCCAAAAAGCAGGGCATTACAGGCATAATCCTCACACCGCACCTGCGCCATGGAATGTTTAAGCATCCGCTTGAAAAGATAGAGCGACACTATAAAAAGCTGATGCCATATGCAAAGAAGCTTGGAATAGAATTAAAGCTCGGCACAGAGTATCATGTGGCAACCGATATGATAGATGCCTTTCATGGTGGGCTGTGTCATACACTGGCAGATACACAGTATATACTTACAGAGTATTCACATTCCAGCGAATACTCGTTTGTATACAAGATGACGCGCGAAGCTATATTTGCAGGATATATACCGGTGATAGCACATGTAGAGAGATATGAGTGTCTCAGTGATATAAGCCGTATAGAGGATTTGCAGGAGCTGGGAGCGCTCATACAGGTCAATGCAGACTCAGTGCTTGGCATAGACGGCAGACACTTCAAGAGATATACAAAGAAGCTTTTGAAGGCAGGACTTGTTGATGTAATAGCAAGCGACAGCCACGGCACAAAGGAGCGCGTCTGCAACATGAAAAAATGCTATGAGTACGTGGCAAAGAAGTTCGGTGATGACTACGCGCAGGAAATCATGCAGACCACACCGGAAAATATAATAAACGGAAGATAATAAGTGTAAATGCGGGGATACGTAATGGAGAGAGAACAGGATTTTGACAACGAGATAGAGATAGACTTAAAGGATCTGTTTCTTGAGATAATTTCATATTGGCAGTGGATAATTCTTGTTACGATAGCAACAGGTGCAGTGGCATTTGCGATAAGCAGATTTATGATTACACCTATGTATGAATCTACATCTGAGCTCTATGTACTTTCAAAGAGCACATCCATCACAAGCCTTGCGGATATCCAGACAGGCACCAGCCTGACAAATGATTACATAGTTGTAGTAAAGGGACGTCCGGTGCTGGATCAGGTCATAGAAAATCTGAATCTGAATGAGAGCTACAAGACACTTGGCGGCAGGGTGACGCTTGATAATCCGTCCAACTCGCGAGTACTCAATATCACAGTAACGGATCCCGATCCGCAGATGGCAAAGACCATAGCAGATGAGATAGCAAAGGTCGCATCGGCATATATAGCGGAGAAGATGAAGCAGGATCCGCCGACCATCATCCAGAGCGGATATGATGATGGAGGCGCGGTAAGCCCTAATATCGGCAAAAACACAGTGATAGGAGCCTTTGCGGGAGCATTTCTGTCGATAGCGGTTATAGTGGTTTCTTATCTGTTCAATGATACAATCATAGATACAGAGGATGTGGAGAAGAAGCTTGGCATGAACGTGCTTGGTACACTTCCGCTTGATGAGGCGGAGGATGATGGCGAGCATGGAAAGGGTAGAAAACATAGCAGAGGCAGCCACAGAAAGAAAAGAAAAAAGAAATCGGCTTCAGCATAAGGAAGCCTGTATCAGGAGATGGGCAGATGGAATTAGTAAAATTTGGCAAGCTAAAAGAACAAAGCTATACGATGAAGGAATCACTTCGAGCTTTGAAGACAAATATACAGTTTTGCGGGGATGATATACGCACGCTTCTTGTGACAAGCTCTGTACCAAATGAAGGCAAAAGCACCGTGGCACTTGATCTGGCGCGGTCACTTACAGAGTCAGGAAATAGAGTGCTTTTCATAGATACTGATATGCGTAAATCAGTACTTGCAGGGCGTCTGCGTGCCACAGCGGCAAGTGGAGGGGAGATATGCGGATTGTCGCACTATCTTTCCGGTCAGAGACGTCTTGAGGAAGTGATGTATGGCACGGAAATACCGGGCCTTTTTATGATATTTGCAGGGCCGTCTGTGCCGAATCCGACAGAGATTCTCGAGAAAAAATACTTTCAGGAGCTTCTTAATTTCGGCAAGGAGCACTTTAACTACATAATTATAGACTGTGCACCGATAGGAGCTGCCATAGATGCGGCAGTTGTAGCAAAGTATTGTGACGGAGCTATAATAGTGATAGGACAGGGCATGGCGAGCGCCAGGATGATACAGAGTGTGAAAAAACAGCTCGAGGCATCGGGAGTGAGGATACTGGGCGCTGTGCTCAACAAGGTAAACAACAAGAAAAACAGCCATGTCAGTGGGTACTATGGCAATTACTACGGCAGCTATTACGGGCGGTCGGATAAAGCATGAAAAGCATCGATGTAGAGTTAGGAAAATCAAATATGCTTCCGCTTATTGCAAGCCAGCAGTTTTATGCTTCGTGGAAGGTCTTTATCAGGGAGCTTTTGCTCAATGCCATGGATGCCTGCAATGTGCGGCAGGCACTTGAGTGGAGCTGGGGCACGGAGTTCCTTGAGATGGAGCAGGCAAGCCAGATGCGCGATGTCAGGGCCATATATGAGCCACGCATAGACATCACGTACAGCAGTGATACAAGACTGTTTACGATAGAGGATAATGGAATAGGCATAAATGAATATGACCTGGAGCACTTTATCGCACAGATAGGGGCAAGCTATTATACAAGCACAGATTTCTTCAATCAGCAGCTGAAATATGAGCCGTATTCCCACTATGGCATCGGGCTATGCTCGTGCTTTACAGTCTCAAAGGCTGTGCTCATCGAGTCGAAAAAGGATAAGGTCATAAACACTGCCTGGAACATAAGCAATCCGCAGGATACCGCACCGGTCATGGCAAAGTGGTTTGGAGAGAGCGGCCAGATAGAGTATGTCATATCGCAGAAAAAGACACCGGGCACACGCATCTCTATCCCCGTAAAACCATCATATGCGCCGTATATAGATCTGGACTTTATAGTAGAAACCATAAAGCACTATATGCTTACACTGCCTATACCTGTAAATATCAGGTGTGATACGAGGGAGGTATGCCTGTCACAGCCAAAGGCAAAGTGGAACTATCCGATGAATGAGCTTGTTGGCATGAATATCATACGAGTGGATAACAGCCTGCTTGAGGGCTATGTTGCCATATATCATCCAAAGCACAAGGGGTATTTTCATAAGTCCACGCTGTATCAGCAGGGAGTCCTTGTGTCAGATGCTACAGACATACTGGGGCTTGCACCCTCATGGATAGACAATTTCTCGTATCAGCTCAATATCAAAAAGAGGTTTTTAAATATAAGCATATCAAGAGACGGAGCAGCCTTCGATGAAAAACTCATAGAGCTCCGCCAGTATATAGGACAGATTATCATAGATGCCTTTGGACAGAGCCCGCTTACACTTGGCCAGTATCTGTCAGATGGCAGAAAACGGCTGGTATGTGAATACGAGGCGGAAAACGAGCTGGTAAGCAGAGCTGTACAGGTGCTTGTATATATAAAGGAGCGCGAGGTAGAGGTCCCGGTGAGGACAGTAATAAACGGCTTTATCGGGCGGAAAATAAAGATAGCTTTCATGCAGAGAGCGCTTTTTGCCCACTATAGGGAGAACTACCCTTATGATTATGGTCAGTTTATTGACAAGTACGATATCATAGTATTTGAGCAGAATATCAGAGCCTTCTGGCAGTTTATGACACCGTATATCACATCGATGGAGTATGTTATGGGTGACATGCCGGGCATCATATACACGGATGTATCGGCAGACATAACCGTGGCAAAGACAGCAGCATCGTTTCGAAACGATTACGTGCTAAGACCGGAGTATTATGATCTGGACCCTGTATTTTGTCTGGTGTCAAATGAGCTGACAGACCCGATGGAGCTGGTGATAAATACCCACAACCGCAATGCAATGCTTTTGCAGCGCGCCGAAAAGTACAAAAAGGTAAGGATTGCAAGAGCTGTGATCATAGAAAATATCAAGCAGAGGATACTGGGCAATGCATCCAGATGGAACAGTATCATAGATTTTGGAGGCGAGCTCGTGCACCAATATGAGCTGGAAAAGCCAATGAGCCTGCAGGCACAGTGGTGCCTCGAGAGAGACTTCCCGGATGAAATCAATGCGTATATAGCAAAGACCTTTACAGACAAGGAAATCGCGGATTACGGGCTTACAAGTCTTTATTTTACAAGGAAGGACTTTATAAAGTGGTGGATGGCACCATAGGTTGTACCGCCATGACATATATTATCAAACACTTATTGAAGCATGAATAAGGAGAACATGAAAATGGAGATATTAGACTTAAACAACGAAGAAGACACAAAAACAACCGATGAGATGGAGCCAAAAAAGCCGGAGGAAAAAACATCACCTGTCAAGGAAATCTTAAGCTGGGTGTTAACAATCGCATTCGCCATTGTAGCGGCAATACTCATAAAGAACTATGTCATTATAAATGCAAATATTCCGTCAGGCTCGATGGAGAACACCATACAGATTGGAGATGACATATTTGGCTTCAGGCTCGCATATACATTTTCTGACCCAAAGAGAGGGGACATAGTCATATTCAATGCGCCGGATTCGCCTTCTGAGAAATACATCAAGCGTGTAATAGGTCTGCCGGGAGAGACAGTCACCATAGAGGACGGCAAGGTGTATATAGATGGTGAGGCGCTTGAGGAGGATTATCTCAAGTCAAACCAGAGCGGTGAGGATGCGTGGACAGTAAATGCCGGACCTTACGAGTTTAAGGTGCCACAGGACTCATATCTGCTGCTCGGTGACAACAGAAATGGCTCATCAGACGCAAGAGTCTGGGAGCACACATATGTGTCCAAGGACGATATACTTGCAAAAGCGATATTCAGATATTACCCGTTCGACAGATTCGGAGCGGTGAAATAAGCTGTAAATCAGGATATAAAATAAAAATAGAGGTAAAGTAAATGCCAAAGACAGAAACAGACATTGAAAAACGAAATAAATATGGCATGCTGTGCGGTATAGTCGGTATATTTTTAAACCTCATACTCTTTGCCGGCAAGCTATTTGCAGGAATGTTTAGCGGTGCAATCTCGATCACTGCGGATGCATTCAACAACCTGTCAGATGCAGGTTCATCAATCATCACGATAGCAGGCTTCAAGATGGCGGCACAGAGAGCCGACGAGGAACATCCATACGGACATGCGAGGATGGAGTATGTGGCTACACTGGCAGTTGCAGCAATCATACTCATCATGGGCTTTGAGCTGTTCAGGGATTCCTTTGGCAAAATCATAAAGCCGCAGGACATAGAGTTTTCATGGCTTATTGTAGCGATACTACTGGCATCAATAGCCGTAAAATGCGTCATGGCGGTATACAATTTCTATTTTTCAAAAAAGCTTGATTCATCAACGCTCGAAGCAACAGGCAGGGACAGTCTGTCAGACTGTATCGCTACATCTGTAGTACTTGCAGCCACACTCATAGCGCACTTTTCAAGACTCAATCTGGATGGAATAGGCGGTGTATTTGTGTCATTGTTTATATTCTATTCAGGGATATCATCAGCCAGAGAGGCGATAGACCCGCTGCTTGGAGCAAAGCCGGAGCCGGAGTTTGTCGATAGACTTAAGGAGATGGTACTGGACTTTGACAAAAACATACTCGGTATGCATGACCTTATGGTGCATGATTATGGACCGGGACACAGGATAGTATCGTTTCATGCAGAGGTGCCGGAGGACGGAGATATGGTCGAGCTGCACGATATAATCGATAATCTGGAGCGCAGAATACGAAGGGAGATGGGTTGTATAGTGACCATCCACATGGATCCGGTAGCGATAGAGGACGAGGAGGTAGCCGGACTGAAGGCCGAGGTGCTCTCTGTGATAAAAGGGCTTGATTCGCACATAAATATGCACGATTTCCGTATTATCAGAGGTGATACACATACGAATCTGGTTTTTGACATTGCAGTTCCATTCGGCTATATCACCTCAGATGATGATATATGCAATGCAATACAGGAAAATGTCAGGAAAAAGCTTGGAAAGAATTACTATACCGTGATAGAGGTAGACCGCGACAATTACATAAATATATGACATTGTAACTGTAAGACGCTTAGAAGGACTGTAAGGTGGTTATAGGGGGATTTTAAGGAATTTAATATATGCAATACGAAACTATAAGAGCAGCAATATGCGATGATGAAGAATTTTTTCGGAATGAACTTAAAAATTTCGTGAGTGAATACGGAAATGAAATGGATATTAATGTAAGCATAGATCTCTATGATAATGCAAAAGAACTCATGAATAATATATTTTCTAAGAGTAAGGAATATGATTTATTGTTTCTTGATGTGGAAATGCCTGGCATGACAGGTATTGAGATGGCTGATGCATTAAGAAAAATCGACCCATGGGTATGTATCTCATTTGTGACGAGTTATGATGCATTTGCGATACAGGCATTCAGACTTGATGCACTTGATTATGTCATGAAACCGATAAAATATACACAGGTAAAGCACATTATCGAAAAAGCAAAAATTCAGATTGATTATCGTAAAAATGCACAAAAAGCGGAAAAAAGATATCTAAAAATTAAATCCGGATATGAAGATGTTCTCATAGACCTTCAAAATGTAATATATATAGAAAAACGCAGAAACCAGTGTGTATTCCATAAAATTGATGAGGAAATAAGCTGTTATGAGCCTTTAAAAAATGTATATGAAAGATTGGATAATGATGTATTTATGTATACACATCAGGGGTATATAGCCAATTTTAATTACATTAAAGAAGTAAAAAAAGATGTGGTATGCTTTGGACGAGGCATGGAGGTTCCTTTGAGCAGGAAATATCATGATCAGATAAAGGAACTTCATCTGGACAAGATAAGAAGAGCATATAAGGAGCAGGAACTTAACTATAATTAGGGAGTTCTGCCTTTACGCTAAAATATCCGCTGGCATAAGAAAAATCAATGTGTCCGTTAAGGTTGGAAACGACTTTACGGACATTTTTTATGCCTATTCCATGAGGTAAGACATTGTCATTTTTGGTAGATGTAAATTCACCATTGTTTTCTATAATATTTCCAGAGTAGGAATTTTCAATAACTATATTCATATATGAGCCGGTCTGGGTGAGGGAGAATCTGATCCAGCCATGTTCACACTCAGCGGCTGCTTTTATCGCATTATCAAACAGATTACCTATTATGGTCGTAATTGAAAAATCGTCAATATTAATACCGGGTATACTTATATTAATTTCGCATCTGATATTTTGTGATTTTGCCTTGTTCTCTTTTTCAGCTATAAGAGCTGAGACGATATGAGAGCCTGAATCTACAGTATTTGTCAGAGAAAGGTCTTCAGAAATATTATGAATATATTCATGAATTTTCCTATCATTGTGCTGTGAAGCATAACCATCAATTACTATCAGATGGTTTTTCATATCATGTCTTAAAGAATGGAGCTGATTTAATTTATCGTCGAGCTTGGCAGAATATTCCTGTTCCATTTTATCAAGTTCCAGTTTGAACCGATAATTTGTGTTTTCTTCAATGACTGCCAGAAATTTATCATATAGTGAAATACATATGATAATAAGTACGAAAATAATGGCAAAAATAGCTGAAAGCATATAGGATTTTGGAAGTGAGTAGCAGATGTACAAGGTTATGTAGCTTAACAATAAACAAATGCCTAAAATAGTAATATTGAAGAGCAACAAGTACATGTTTTTGATAGTATTTGATTTGAAAAGATTGCAATATAGACAATAAACAACGTAAGCTATTATTTCCACAAGAATGGATTTGTAATCCTGATAGATCACATTATCATATAGCAATTGAGCATCAGAAAATAGCAGGCTATGTAAAAAGCATATAATAGCAGATGCTATATTGAGTAATATCTCAAATTTTATAAGAATTATAATACTTTGTTTAAGGTTAAAATCAGACAGGTAATAAAGTGTCAATAAGAAAAAGACGTTAGAAATAATTAAGTCAAATCTTGATAATGGAACGATAGAGTACAGTGAAGCAAGTGTAAAAACTATTATTTTTCTTTTTATGGAAAAGACAGTATGCATATTATTTTCTGAGAAGCGAAATAAAAACAGTACAATTATAAGATTGTTAATTAAGGAAAAGTAAAGTTTGTAAATTAAATACATACTTGCAGCCTCCATAAAGATTATATTTGTATTATAAATAAAATAAATCAAAGATTAAAGTATTTTTTACGATTTATTGCTAAATAGCACCGAAATCTTACCAAATAGCATTAAAGTATTGAAATGGTAAATATATGATGATAGGTTTAATTTCGAAAGGAGGCAAGGGATGTTTGTTGAATTAGACGAAAGAGAATTGATGAAACATGATGGAGGTGGAATGTTACTTTCTGCTTGGGATTTATGCCATGCAATTGAAAAATTTATAGGCAAAAATTTCAGATGAATTCGTAAGGGGAATAGATGATGAATACAACAGAAATATTAGTAACCATGAACAACACTATGTTTATGCAGGTTGATGGCGGTTTCGTAATAGGATCATTAATAAGTCCAGTAAAATATCTTATTGACAAAATCAAAAATTGGATTTATAAAACACAGTCGGTATAGAATGTGTAGTACTGCTGTACCGCAAGATAATTATGGTATGAAGCAAGAAATTGCTTTATATATATTCTCAACAATGCGCAGAAAGAGAAAATAGGAATTATATGAAGGGAGAAAAATCATGGAATTAGCATTACAATTTGAAAATTTGAATTGTGAAGAGTTATGTGCGATTGATGGTGGAAACAAAGCACAGGATGTAGGCTATCAGGTAGGAAAGTATATTGGAATTACAGCTACATTTATTCTTAAGTTGATGGGATACTAAATTAAATAATATTTGAGCATGTTAACTTTTGAGATTTGCATCTATAATAATAATATTTGTAAATGTCACAAATAGATATGATTCAGTCGATGTTATCATGAATGTAAAGGAGGTGTATATTAAATGTTCAAAGAAATTAGTGGAAGAGACCTTTTCATAATTGAGGGGGGAAAGAAAAATCCTGTTTGGAAATTTTTTGAAGGTACAGGATATTTTGTCATTGGTGTTTACAATGGAATTAAGGACTGGTTTGGAGCTTGTTAGGTGATGAACTGAAGAATAAAGAGAGACTAAAATTAGAGTCTCTCTTTAAGGTGGTATTCAAGTTAAATGAAGCAAAATTAAATATAAATTTTTTGTCAGTGATGAGAACTTTTAATCAAGTCATTTATCAGGAGAATAATACAAATGAATAAAAGAAAGAGTAATTATATATATATTGAAATGAGGCATAAAATGCTAATAGTTGGAGTTATAATAATTCATGTTTGTTTTATGCTCATAGGGGCTAGTGGCATTATATCTGGTTTAAAAGAAAAAAATATATTTTATGGACTGCTGATAAATATGATTTATCAGTTGACTTTGATTATCATGATTGGAGTGGCAATGAAGCAATATTTGACCACTTCATTTAAAAAATTCAAAGCTGACAGAATTTCTGTTAATATAAAAAGAGTTTTGGCAGGTGTGGGAATGGCATTCTTGTTAAGCTGCATCGCTAGAATCATTGAAATGACAGTGTGTTCAAATATATCGGTTCCGGCAAATCAGTCAAACGTTAATGGATATTTTGTGGATTATCCTATTTTGGCTGTTATCATGAGTGTAATTATGGGACCTTTTACCGAAGAGTTAATTTATAGAGGTATATTGTTTCGGTTTTTCAGCAAATATGGAGAACTGTGTGCAGTATTGGTGACAGGATTTTTATTTGGAACAATGCATATGCTTTCTTCATTTGGAAACACAAATATACTACTATTTTTATGTCAATGGTTAGACTATTTTTTGTCAGGAATACTTTTAGGATTTATTTATAAAAAATACAAAAATATCTGGATAAATATTTCAATACACGGCACTTGGAATCTGATTGGTGCTGTAATGATATTAACAAAAATAATGTTAGCAAAATAATATGAACTATATAATAATTTTTTTGATTTCAATGATACCATTGGCAGAACTAAGAGTTGCGATACCAACAGGAATTGCTATGGGAGTGTCGGTTTTACCGGCTTATGCCATATGCATATTGGGAAATTTACTTCCAATGCCGTTTGTTTACCTTTTTTCGCATAGACTGCTTGAATGGGGAAAAAATAAGAAAGTAATAGGAAAATTTTTTAGATTTTGTATAGAAAAAGGCAAGAGTGCCGGACGAAAATTGCAAGATACCGCAGGAAGGGGATTGTTTATTGCGCTTGTACTCTTTATAGGTATTCCGATTCCCGGAACAGGTGCGTGGACTGGAATACTTGCAGCCAGTATATTGAGAATGGATTTTAAGAAGAGCATTATGGCATGTTTATGCGGTATAATGCTTGCTGGTGTCATTATGGCAATATCTAGTATTGGAGTCTTAAATTTATTAGATATAAATTAACCATAACAGTAGTTTGGGTCAAATGGCACCGAAATCATGCCAAATATAAAAGTAAGGAAATGGAGCGGAATTAGTTTGTATAGAGTTGGAAAATGAATCCGGTAAAATTAAGCAAATTGAACAAATTATAACCCAAAAGATGAAGCGAGAGATAATAATTGATAATGTCACTGAAAAAAAGTATTGTAAAAAGAGCAAGTATGATAGATGGCTAACTAATGATATTATATTGAAAATTAGCAAAGATAAATTATATTTATATGTACCTAAAATATACGATTACAATAATTAGTAAAAAAGGCAGAAACAGAGGAACAATAAAAGGATGAAATTTGATAAAACAATATTGAATAAAGTGATGATATTACCACTTGGTCTGGTAATATTATTCATTGTATACAGGACATTGGTCTTTTCTGTGATAATGAATTGTATACCGATCATGCAGGAACACTATATTATCGCGGAAACGATAAGAAATTGCATTGATATAATGACAATTGTAGTGCTTATGTTTATTTTTAAGGTAAAGACAGGCAGGGGTGGTGTAAAAGGATACTTGAAAGGTGTCGGGATTTATGGCTTGCCGGTGCTGATGTTTACTCTTTTTGAGATTGGAAATTCTACGCTTTGGATATTTGGTGGACATGTAGGACTGTATGGAAGCGGATTGATAGGATATATTGTAGTAAATGTGCTTTTATATATAACGGTTGGAATAGAGGAAGAATTGATGTTTCGATCGGTTGTTACTGAGTGCGTGCTTAGGAAGAATAGCAATATAATAGTATTTGCCAGTGTGTATTCGGGATTGTTGTTTGGTTTGGCACATATCACGAATTTTATATTTGATGCGGATATGACCATGTTTAATAAATGGTGCACAATGATTATGGCTTGTGTCTTTGGTTTTACATTGGCGGTCATTTTTCTTAGGACTAAAAGTATTGGTGCCGTTATTACATTGCACTTTTTATGGGATTTCGCGGATTTTATGAATCACATGATGATAGTGGAACGTTACAGATATGGTGGTTCGTACAATGCGCTTGCATTGCAGATACCTGTTCTGATAGTGATGCTTGTTATTGCGGTTTTTTGTATGTATAAGAGACAGATGAGGTTACAAAGCGTGTAAAAGACCATAAAAGATATCTATATAAATTTGGCAAAAATGAAAGGAGTACAAAGAGATGAAAAAATGTATTTTAGTATGGCAGGTGCCGGTAATAGAAGGAGAGCCGTATAATCCGGTGGAATATGCTGTCCATGTGAGAAAAGCAAAAAAGTTTGCGGAAGCATTGAACCGGTATTTTGCGGAAAAAAATATGGACTACAATTGCGTGCTGGACAAATCAGCCTGTAGCCTCGATGAGATATTTTCTCCACAATATCAGGCAGTGCTGTTTGCACCGGAGGCTAAAACAAGACAGTGGCTCTATAAAAAAGAAGTGCAGAATGAGACCGTGAAAAAGTATTATCTGGAATATATGGAGTACAATAGTGCGCAGATAGAAAAGGTGGCTGAATTTCTGAGCGAATAAACCGGAAATAACGCATTTAAGAAATGAAACAACAAACATTTTGCGCTTTCGTTAAAAACTTGATATAAACATTTCTGTTTTTCGTTAAAAAGCAGGTATAAACATTTCTGCTTTTCGTTAAAAAATAGGCGAAAAAATTTTGCATTTTCGTGAAAAATGGTAGAATTGAGGTGGAAATATGCTATAATACTACCAAGTAAAATGAAATGAGGAATGCTGAATGATTTTTAAAAGAAAAGTTTATGACAAATTGATTGAGTGGAAAACATTGGCAGCAGGAACATCGGCAGTATTGCTTGAAGGGGCTAGACGTATCGGGAAAAGTACCATTGTAGAGGAGTTTGCAAAAAAGGAATATGATGACTATATGATTCTTGATTTTGCAAGAGAAAACCAGGATGTAAAAAATAATTTTGTCGAGAACATGAATGATCTGGATACTTTTTTCAGGAACTTATTTCTTCTGAAAGGAAAACGTTTAAAAGGGAAGAACTGCGTGATTATTTTCGATGAGGTACAGTTGTTTCCGCAGGCACGGCAGGCGATAAAATATCTAGTCGCTGATGGTCGATATGAATATATTGAGACAGGCTCTCTAATCTCAATCCGGAAAAATGTAAAGGATATTCTGATTCCTTCGGAAGAGTACCGGATTAAGATGTATCCGATGGATTTTGAAGAATATTTATGGGCAATCAATGATGAGGTTACAATTCCTACGATCAGAGAATCTTTTGAAAAAAGGAAGCCACTTGGAGATGCGATTCACCGGAGAATTATGAAAAGCTTTCGTACCTATATGGTTGTAGGTGGGATGCCGCAGGCAGTAGATGCTTATGTTTCAGGGAAAAGTTATGAACAAATTGATTTTGTTAAACGGAATATTCTGAGCCTTTACGAAGAGGATCTGGCAAAATACGATACAGAAAACAGGGAAAAAGCGTCAGTTATTTATCGAACAATACCAGAGCAGCTAGAGAATAAAAATTCACATTTCAAACTTTCTATGGTAGATAAAAATGCGCGTTATCAGAATTATATGGATGCGGTCAGTTTTATTTCTGAAGCAATGATAGGAAATGAGTGTATCAATGTGACAAAACCGGAGGTTGCACTGGAGCTGTTTGCGGACAGAAGCAATTTCAAATTATATATGGGTGATACCGGACTATTGGTTACACAGATTATGAAGAACCGGGACAGTACAGATGAAGATTTATATAAGGCTCTGATTATAGACAATCTGGGAATTAATCAGGGAATGATTGTTGAAAATATTGTAGCACAGATGCTCAGAGCAGCTGGACATGAGTTGTATTTTCATGAATATTTGTACGTGCCGGAGGGAACGACCAGAGAAAAGAAATATGAAATTGATTTTATGATTGTGAAGAAAAAGAAGATATGTCCGATTGAAGTAAAATCTTCAAACTATATGTCACACAAATCATTTGACTATCTGATTCAGAAATATCAGTTAAAGTGTGAGAACAGATTCATTATTTATACGAAGGATTTAAAATATCAGGACGGAATTATGTATATACCAATTTATATGACTATGTTACTGTAAGACGATTAGTCGGAATGAACTCATTTTTTTTCATTTTGTCAAGTACAAGCTTGATACCATTAAATTGAAAACAAAATTGTTTGCAGGCAGCAAAAGGGGGACTCTTTTTGCTGCCTTTTTGCGGGCTGTTTCGTATATAGCGATTCAGGGTGAAATTCCAATGATTAATAGTTTCAATCTATTTAGAAGAGAAGCAGATACTTCTTTTGGGTGGAATCTGATTCTTGTAAATGACGATTATCGTATTCCTCGTAATTATGAGGTAGAACTCACAGAATTATCAAATGGAGAAAAAGTGGATTCGAGAATCTATCCTCAGCTTCAGCAGATGTTCGATGATGCCAGAACTGAGGGACTTGAATTATTTGTAAGGGAAGGGTACAGGACAACCCAGGATCAGAAAAATATTATGAATGAGAGAATTCAAAAGTATCAGGATGAAGGCTATTCACGTTGGGAGGCAAAAGAACGTGCGGAGGAATATATCGAGTCACTGAGGTGAAAATTATAAAAAATTAAATGAATATTAATTTTCCACTAACTTTTTATCACCTTAAGTTGTCTTATTATTATAGAGGACAAGAGAGGTGATATGAGATGATTGCTGATTTTTTATTAGTTCAGAAAATCAGAAACGGTGACAATCAAGCAGGTAATCAGTTGGTTGAAAAGTATTATTCTTCTATCTATCAATATTGTTATTTACATACTCATAATCAGGAATATGCGGAAGATATGGTACAGGAAACTTTTGAGAGATTCTTCGGAGCACTAATAAGCGGGGCAGAGATCAAGAAGACAAAGAGCTATTTGTATAGCATAGCAGGGAATATTATAAAGAATAATTACAAGAAAAAGAAGGAAATAATGACAGACCAGTTGCCGGATATAGAAGATGAGAATCCGAAAAACATAGAAATCCGGATTGATATAGAGAGGGCTCTGGAGCAGCTCCCGGAAGAAATAAAAGAGATTGTAATCCTGTTTTTCTTTCAGGGATTAAAACAAAAGGAAATTGCTGATTTATTAAATATAAAATTGTCGCTTGTAAAATATCGTGTTTCAAAGGCAAAAGAATTGCTGGCAAAACAGTTGGAGGTGGAAAAATTATGAAGCAATATCAGAGAAAAATCGAGGAGTATAAATCCTTGATACAGAAGGAATATATACGGGAAACGGCTGTTGACACAGTAAAAGAGCGGTGTTCAGACATTATGAACAGACAGGATAACAGACAAGCATCATATTTTGAATTTTTATTTGAGCAGTTCAAATTTATCAAAAAGAGATGGTGGGTTCTGCAAGGAGGAATCTTAGTTCTGCTTTGGATACTGCTTGTGGACTCGGATGTGGGAGCAAATACAGAGAGAACACTGGGGGCTATGTCAGTGATGTTTTCGGTAATGATCATACCGGAAATTTGGAAGAATCGGAGCTTTTCAGCAGTGGAAATTGAAAAAACAGCATTCTATTCACTGCGCCAGATCTGTGCTGCAAGGATATTGCTGTTTGCAGTGGTGGATTTACTTATGACTACCTTTTTTTTCGGTGTTTCAGTTTATACATTACAGATTTCGGCATACCGACTCATCATAGATTTCTTAGTGCCGTTTAATGTTTCCTGTTGTATCTGCTTCCGGTTATTGTACAGCAAATGGAATGATATGGAGTATATTGCTGTTTTCCTAAGTATAGCATGTATATTTATCTGGACACTGATTGTATCGACAGATTCTATTTATCAGAGGATTTCGATGCCAATCTGGGGGAGCTTGTTGATCATATCGTTTGGTTATCTTATTTTTTGTGTTCACAAATCGCAATGTAACTGTGAAATAAACTGGGAGGTGAAGTCGAGTGGAACTGCAATTTAAAAATGTAACAAAAGAGTATGGGAATGTACACGCAGTAGAACATGTAACACATTCTATGGGGAAAGGTGTATATGGATTATTGGGAGTAAATGGAGCGGGAAAAACCACTTTAATGCGGATGATATGTACAGCGATAACCCCAACAAGCGGAGAAATCTTGTGGAATGGAAAGGATATCTTTAGTCTGGGGGCATCTTATAGGGAAATACTCGGTTATTTGCCGCAGAGTTATGGGTTTTATCCTGATCTTTCGGTGTATGACTACATGCTGTATATTGCATCTATCAAAGGAATGAGGCCCATCATGGCAAAGAAAAGGGCATTAAAACTGTTGGAGCAGGTCGGAATGGCTGAAAAGAGGAAAAGAAAGATGCGGACTTTATCAGGGGGCATGATCCGGAGGGTCGGAATTGCCCAGGCGATGTTGAATGATCCGCGGATACTTGTGTTGGATGAACCGACAGCAGGTCTCGACCCGAATGAGAGAATCAGGTTCCGTAATCTGATCAGTGAATTGTCGGAAGATCGTCTTGTACTGTTGTCTACGCATATTGTGTCAGATGTTGAATATGTGGCAAATGAGATTATATTAATGAAAGAAGGAAAATTTTTCTATACAGGGACTTCAGATGAGATCATTTTGTCTATGGATATGTTCGTGTGGAATTGCATTATTCCTAAAAGTGAGTTGAACAATTATATGAAAAAATATCTGATTGGAAATGTAAGAACAGTTTCTGATGGAGTAGAGTTGAGAGTCCTTTCAAAGATGCCACCGACCGGAAATGCAGTACAGGTGGAGGCAACATTAGAGGATGCATTTCTTTTGTATTTTGGAGAAAAGGCAGGTGATAAAGATGATGTTCAAATATGAACTGAAAAAGATTTTTTCAAAGAGGATGAATAAGGTTCTGCTTGCGGCAGTACTTGTGATGACGGTTATTTATTCAGGTATGGCAATCGGGAGTATGAGCTATACGGATGCAGACGGACAGAGCCACACAGGTATTGACGCGGGACGGCTTCTGGCTGAAGATGTCAATCAATGGAAAGGGAAACTTACAACGGAGAAAATTTCCGAAGTGATAAATGATTACAAGACATTATCGGCTAAGTATCAAGATAAGATACCTAATACAGAATATGGTAAAACAGTACAGTCATATTACGATATTTATAGTTTTGTAATTGGCGTATTGACTCCGGATTCAGAATGGAATGAAGGTGCAGTGTATCAGCTCTCAGATGGACAATTACAGGACATCTATACAATCTATCAAGATAATATGAAGAAAATGGCAGAAGAGTACGGAACCACACCTGAAAAGAGAAGTTATCTGGAAAACGTTTATAAAAAGATAGAAATACCTTTTACGTTCGAAGCAAAAGGTTCCTGGGCTACGATGACAATGTACGCACAAACTTATGTACTATTAATGGCAGTGATCATAGGTTTTTTGGTAGCCGGTATATTTTCCGGAGAGTTCCGCCCCGGAACAGAGGATGTTTTTTTTGCTACAAAGTACGGGAGATCGAAGGCAATAAAAAACAAGATTATTGCAGGAATCTTCGTATCAACGGTTATCTATTGGATCGGAGTAGGGATATTGTCTCTTATCTCATTTGCAGTAATGGGAACGAGTGGATTTTTCACACCGTATCAGATTGATGATCCATATAGTATTTATGTTATGACATATGGAGAATATTATTTGCTGATACTTGTGGGCGGATATATCGCAACGATGTTTTGTGCTGCACTGACAATGCTGGTGACAGTTAAGATGCATACACCGAATCTGGCGGTTTGTATCCCGTTTTTCCTGCTTTGTATGATACCGTTTATCGCAAGAGTATTACCGGCATTTGATGCTTTTTTCAATTTGTTGCCGACTGTATTGACTAATATTCTTAATGTAGTGAGGTCGCCAATTCTTTTTCAGATTGGTCCGTTTGTATTTCGTCAGATTTCGTTCTTGATGTTCTTATACATCTTACTATTTATTGTACTGTTGCCTTTAATATATAGAGGTTATAGTCGATATGGGTTAAGGAAGAAATAGTATGACAAATGTCTGCTATCCTTTTAACTCAGCGCGAAACGCTTGCGGCTCACAACTGTGAAGGTACTGAACAGTTACATAAAATTATAATAAATAGCATATTATTATTGACATACTAATGATGATTACTTATGATGAAAATTGCTAAAAAAATGTCAAGGAAACATATAAACGTGAAAAAACAAAATCCAATAGCCCTGTTACCAATAGCAGTATTTCTTGTACTGTATCTGGGATTGGGAATACTTTTTGAATATGTAATGAAAATTCCGATGGGATTTTATAATGTGCCCATCATAATAGCATTTCTCGTGGCAATACTGGTGGCGTGTCTGCAGAACCGTAGTGTGAAATTCGACCAAAAGCTAGAGATAATGGCACAGGGACTGGCTGACAAAAATATCATAACAATGCTGCTCATTTTCCTTACCGCGGGAGCATTCGTGGGTGTAGTAGGTCGAAGCAGTGCGGAGAGCGTGGCATATTTCATGCTGTCACTGATACCGGCAAGGTTCGCGGTGATGGTGCTTTTTGTTGTGGCATGCTTTGTGTCTATTGCGATGGGGACATCGGTTGGAACCATAACACTGATTGTGCCGATAGCGGCAGCAGTATCGGATGCATCGGGATTTGGTCTGCCGCTTTGTATAGGCTCCGTAATGGGTGGCGCGATGTTCGGAGACAATCTTTCCTTTATATCAGATACGACCATTGCCGCATGTAACGGACAGGGTTGTCAGATGAAGGACAAATTCAGGGAGAATTTTTTTATTGCACTTCCGGCGGCAGTAATGACGCTGGTTGTTATAGCAATTCTGTCATTCAGGACAGATATCGCGGGCGCTGTATCGCAGGAATATCATCTGTTGCAGATAGTACCGTATATTCTCGTGCTGATCGGTGGAATTGCCGGAATAAATGTATTTGTAGTGCTTATAATAGGAATCATATCGGGAACGGTCATAATGCTCGCAACAGGAAATACAGCACCATACGATCTGCTTACCAATATGGGAAGTGGAGCGTCAGGCATGTTTGAAACCTGTATGGTTGCAGTGCTTGTGGCAGCCATGTGTGCGCTGATTCGTGAATATGGTGGCTTTGATGCCCTGCTTTCGGGTATTTACAGGACATTCAAGGGCAAAAGAGGTGGACTGCTCGGTATGGGACTTCTGGTAGGACTTATCGATATTGCCACTGCCAACAACACAGTTGCTATAGTTATGGCAAATCCGATAGCAAAGGAAATGGCTCAGAAATATGATATAACCCCACGTAAAACAGCGTCTATACTGGATACATTTTCGTGCATTTTTCAGGGGATGATACCATATGGAGCGCAGATGCTAGTGGCTATATCGGCAGTACACGAGCTGGGGCATGATGTGTCAGCCTTTAATATACTGCCGTATCTGTTGTATCCGATGTTTCTGCTGGTAAGCTCGCTGGTGGCGGTTTTTGTTGTTGAAAATGGGAGAAAATTTAATTGAAGATGAAGTTTAAAGCAAAAGAATAATGAGGTTATAAATGAAAATGCCGGATAGAAATATGATATTTCATCCGGCATTTATTATGTGAAATTTAGGCTGCATTTTGAAAGTCAATTACAGTTATTTCTGGTAGCATGGATTTTAGTTTTGATATAATGGACTCGATTTTTTGCATTGTGGAGCCATTAATAAACTCTTCACCACACTGTGAACATTTTTGGCATGGAACATTTTTTATAATAATATAACAGTTTTTATATGCAGTCATATAAGTTGTGGTACTTTTGACAGTATCACCTTTGCACAGGAAGCATTTCATAATATCAATTCTCCTTTCTTGTTTTTAAATCGGACTCCCATTTGTCTGAAGACGGGTAGTATGCGGTGATAATCCAGAGCTGTTCGTGATTGGAACCGACTACAACATGTAATGGACATTTTGTATTCAGATTTCCAAGTGTTAAGCAACTGGGATATGGATAGTCATTAGGGTATTCCTCAATTATTTCACCGGTCATGATACATGATATGACATCGTCAATGAGGATACCACGTTGCTCAAGTCTTTTTGACGCATGCAGTGTTAAATAAATATTGTCGGGAGTACACAAACCTCTAAGTTCATCAATTGTAAGACACATCTGTTATTCTCCTCATATGAATTAATTATAATTATAGTAGTATTTGGAGAGATTAGCAATGCTATTCTAAAAATTCACTAATTTACATTAATTAACCTTAATTAACTCCTTGACAATCATTTATGACAAGAAGCTCGATTATGTTATAAAGCTGCGTGAATATCCACATAATAAAAAGGGAAAACGTAGCACGATTATTGATATGTAGTGACAAAACATGAAAAGGTGGCTGAATTTCCGGGAAATAGTCACGAAATAAATACGATTAAACAGGTGGGAATAGGGGTGTTTTTGAAAAAAAGCATAAAAAATACTGCATACGTGTTATACTATATTATATAGATGTCGTATGAAATATGAACGATAAACACATAAATAAACACAGTATAGGAGAAGTAATCGCAATCACAAATATATTTTGTGAAATACAACAATTGCTTTCTCATAGGAAAAGGAGATAAAAATGCCGGAAAACAGTAGCTGTAGCAGCGCGGGAAGCTGCACAAAATCAAGCTGCGAGGGCTGTCCATCACATAATGGCGGACCACAGAGCTTCCTCGTAGAGCAGAATAAATTTTCAAACATCAAGCATGTAATAGGAGTTGTCAGCGGAAAGGGCGGAGTAGGGAAATCATTCGTCACATCCTCACTGGCGGTAAACATGGCAAAGAAGGGCTACAAGGTTGGTATCCTTGATGCCGATATCACAGGACCGTCAATACCAAAGATGTTTGGCGCACATGACCAGATACTCGGAGACGAAAACGGCCTGATGCATCCGTATGAGACAAAAGAGGGCATCAAGCTCATCTCAGTAAACCTGCTCATGGACAACGAGGAGGATCCGGTTATCTGGAGAGGCCCAGTCATTGCCGGAGTAGTAAAACAGTTCTGGAACGAGACAGCATGGGGCGATATAGACTATCTATTCGTTGATATGCCACCGGGAACAGGAGATGTACCTCTCACCGTATTCCAGTCCCTCCCGGTAGATGGAATCGTAATCGTCACATCACCACAGGAGCTTGTCAATATGATTGTCAAAAAGGCCTACAACATGGCGGAGGCAATGCATATCACAGTGCTTGGTGTGGTAGAAAACTTCAGCTATCTCAAATGTCCTGACTGCGGCAAGGAGATAAAGCTTTTTGGAGAGAGCCATATAGACGAGATCGCCAAAGAGCTTTCAGTACCGGTACTTGGCAAGCTGCCGCTCGATACATCATATGCAGCTATCGCCGATAAGGGAGATTTCTACAGCATAGAAAACGACCACCTCGCAAAAGCAACAGAAGTACTTGAGCGCATTTAAATATTTCGTAATGAAGCAGGCATATATCCGCCGGGTGCGGTATATATGCCTGTATTTAATAGAAAACCTTCAAGCATAATTCGTACAGAATCTTAATCGCATAGCGTAGCTGCTGGGTGTGTGGTCTGCGGCACCTGAATCTGTGGCATTCGCCACGCACTATTAAATATTAAACTTTCTTTAAATATGCGATTTCCCTATTTACATTTCAATCCATTGGCTTCATAATCATATTACCCACGGATTAAACAATAGTTTTTATACTCAAAATTTACGAAAACAACCAAAATAGGGAAAAAGAGTTAATTTTATTATCAATATTTACCCAAAAACAATAATTTTAACGTCAATTTTTATAAAAAAATGCCCTTGTTTTTGTGCATATTTTTGTCTATATTATCATGTAGTAAAGAGAAGGTAAAAGAAAGGCAAATAGGAGGAAAATATGAAGAAAATATTTGATGTATTGAATGTCATTAAACAAAAGCTCTTTGTAAAGAAAGACAAGATTCATTCAGAAAAATATTATCGCAGAATTGATTTTTTAAATAAATATTCGCTTTTATTCCATGCAATCATAGCTATGGCTATCGTATTTATAGTGGAGATTATCTCGCGCAGGAGTTTTATCTCTGCATGTAAGTTCGTAGATGCACATACACTTGCGTTCATGTACAACTCATTTTTAGTGTTTGTATCATTTTCACTTGTGTATCTGTTCAGGCGCAGAGCTTTTGCAAGGGTAATAATTACAGGCTTTTGGACTATCCTCGGAATCATCAACGGCTGTGTGCTTTCAAACCGTGTCACACCGTTTGGTTATACTGATTTAAAGTGTATTCCGGAGCTTTTAGCCATGAACAATACCAGCTATTTCACAGCGCAGCAGGCTACAATAGTTGTAGTTGGACTTGGTGCATTTGCACTGTTTCTTGTGGCACTTTTTATCAAGGGGCCTAAATATACAGGAAAAATCCGTTATGCAGGCATTTCAGTGGCATTTTTAGCATTGCTTTTCGTAGCAATCCCGGTCACAACCAATGTGGCACAGAATACCAATGTGGTTGCCAGCTACTATTCAAATATCGCCCAGGGCTATGATGATTATGGCTTTGTATACTCATTCTCATCTACTGTAGTGGACCGTGGAATGAAAAAGCCGGAGGACTACAATAAGCAGAATGTGGAAGATGTAGAGCAGAAGGTCAATTCTCAGAAGCAGACCACCACAGTGGACGGAAAGACCGGTCCAAACATCATCTGTGTGCTTCTAGAGTCATTCTGTGACCCAGACGAGATTAATTTCCTTCAGGTGAATGAGGATCCTATTCCTACATTCCATGAGCTTGAGAAAAACTATTCAAGCGGATATCTGAATGTACCTGTAGTCGGAGCAGGAACTGCTAACACAGAGTTTGAGATGCTTACAGGACTCAGCATGCAGTATTTCGGTACAGGAGAGTATCCATACAAGACTATCTTAAAGCAGACAGATTGCGAGAGCATTGCCTCTGATTTATCTAAGATTGGATATGCAACACATGTAGTGCACAACAACGGCGGTAATTTCTACAGCCGTACCAATGCATTTTCTAAGATGGGCTTTGATACCTTTACAAGCAAGGAGCTCATGAATATCACAGAGTACACTCCAAACGGAAGCTGGCCTACAGATGATATTCTCGTCAGCGAGACTATGAAGACCTTTGATGCTACACCAAATCAGTCTGATTTTACTTATATCATCACAGTTGGTACTCACGGTGACTATCCAAAGGAGCCTGTTATTGAAAATCCTACATACACCGTATCAGGTGTTGAGGACGAGGGCATGAAAAATGCCTGGACATATTATGTAAACCAGCTCAACGAGGCTGACCGCTTCATCAAGGAGCTCACAGATGAGCTTTCTAAGAGAGATGAGGACACCATCGTTGTTATGTTTGGCGATCACCTCCCTACAATGGGACTTCAGGATTCTGATATGAAGTCAGGTGATATCTACAAGACAAAGTACATCACATGGAACAACATGGGACTGCCAAAGGAGGATGCTGACCTTTATGCTTACCAGCTTCTTGCCCAGACTACAGACACTGTAGGTATCCATGAGGGAACTATCATGAACTATCATCAGACTCAGATGAACAGTACAGATGAGGCATCATATCAGGATGGACTTGACCTGTTACAGTACGATATCCTTTATGGAAAGCGCTACTGCTACAACGGCACAGATCTATATCCGGCTTCAGATCTTGTCATGGGAATTGACAAGGTGGACATCACAAATGTGTCTGATTCATCGACCAGTGATACAGTATATATTTACGGTCACAACTTTACCAACTGGAGTAAGGTTTATATCAACGACTCCAAGGTGGCTTCGACTTATCTCTCAGCAGGTGTGCTTGCTATCAATAAGGAAGACATCAGTGATGGTGATGAGATAACTGTGTGCCAGGTTGGATCTAGTGATACCATTTTCAGAAAGTCTGAGAATACGTATACATATGTGGATCCTGCAGTGGAGCACGACAGTGAGTCGGAGACAGATGAACCGACAGAGAACCAGTAGATTTTAATGAATTTTTTCTTGGGTGGACGGGGCGCAGGTCCCGGGTCCCAGTGTGGAGTAGCGGCGTGTACTCTCGCGTTCGCTACGCTTCGCAGCCAAGATTCTGTACGAAATTATGCTTTTTAGGGTTTCTATGCTTGACGAAACCGGAGTATATGCGCCGTCCATGGCGCATATAATCCTTGCCCCGCCGTCCTTGGCGGGGCATTTCTGCGTTTCATGGGCATAATTTCTACAGTATCTAGGCAGCTTCGCTATGCGCTCACACGAGAGCACACGCCGCCACTCCACACCGAGACCCGGGACCTACGCCCCTTACGTTGTGGTAAAATTGTCGCGTGTGTTACGCTTCGTGCTTGTAAAATGTAGGTATGGTGTGTCTTAAGATATAATTAATGGGTTGAAAATTGTGTATATTGATGATACAATTTCTACGGTTAAGAGTTTGGTAGGATTTACGGACGTGACAGATATCTGCAGGCCGGTGATGTATACCGAATTTAATACTTTAATTGTAGAAATTAAGAATCTAAGTATGGAGGTGAATTTCATGGACAGTAGTGATGGTCTTGGGCGAAGTAAGAACAACATCGGTGCTGATATACAAGTGAGTATTGTATTGGCAGGCATAGTGGATTCTGTCCGTGGAAGGATTCATCACCGGACAGTTTTTAGAGGTACAGTGTAGGCATATTAAGGAATATCGGCTTACGCCGTGCTGTATTTTGCTGTGCACAAATGCATACTTGTTTATATATCAGAGCACCGTTAGGTGCTTTTTTCGTGCGCAAATTTATTGAGTGCACGGGTTTCGTCCTTTCTATCATGGAGTAATTTTTATGTTCCAAAATCCCGGGATTTTGGAGAACCACATATGTTTATTTTATGTGGAGAATGCTATCGGAAATGAGAAAGGAGAGAAATGGAGATGAATACAAAGAAATACGAAGAGCTTCTTGTTCTATTGAGAAGCCACAAAACGGATAAGGAAATTCTGGAGGTTTTGTCAGACTATCATGAGAATGATATTGCTGATATGCTTGCAGGAATGAACGAGAAGGAGCGCAAACGTCTTTACAGGCTCCTTGGAACACAGCGGACAGCGGAGATTTTTGCATATCTTGATGAGCCGCAGGCCTATTTTGATGAGCTGTCTGTGGAGCAGGCTGCCAGGGTAGTATCGCTGATGGATTCGGATGATGCTGTCGATTTGCTTGAAAATCTGGAGGATGAGGACAAGAAGGAGATTGTAGAGCATCTGGATGAGGAAGCGGAAAAGGATGTCAGGATGCTTCTGTCATATGACGATGATGAAATAGGCAGCTATATGACAACCAACTACATCTGTATTCCGGGTGGCCTGACAGTGAAGCAGGCTATGAGCCAGCTCGTGAGGCAGGCGGGCGAAAACGACAATATCATGACTATATATGTGGTTGATTCAGATGAATGCTTTGCGGGAGCTATCGATTTAAAGGATTTAATCACAGCCAGGGAGGGCATGAATCTGGAAAGCATTATAGCCCATTCATATCCATATGTACTAGACCATGAGAAAATCGATGATTGTATCGACACAATCAAGGACTACGCTGAGGATTCAATTCCGGTGCTCTCAAAGGATAAGCATATCCTCGGTGTCATCACATCTGATGATATTGTAGAGATGGTAGACAATGAGATGGGTGAGGACTATGCAAAGCTCGCCGGACTGACCGCAGAGGAGGATCTGAAGGAGACCACACTGCAGAGCATGAAAAAGAGAATGCCATGGCTTATCATCCTGCTTTTTTTGGGAATGATAGTGTCTTCCGTAGTCGGAATATTTGAGAATGTGGTAGCGGCTTTGCCGATAGTCATCTGCTTCCAGTCGCTGGTACTTGACATGGCAGGAAACGTAGGAACACAGTCACTGGCTGTCACAATCAGAGTGCTCATGGATGAGAATCTAAGCGGTAAGCAGAAGCTTTTGCTTGTAGTAAAAGAGGTAAGAATAGGCCTTGTAAATGGTGGCTTGCTTGGAATAATGGCACTTGTATTTCTGGGAATATATGTGCATCTGTTCAAGGGCTACACATGGTTTGGAGCATTTGCGGTATCAGGCTGTGTAGGAGTTTCACTGCTTGTGGCAATGGCAATTTCAAGCCTTGTGGGCACTGTGATTCCGATGTTTTTCCACAAGATAAAGATTGACCCGGCGGTTGCGTCAGGCCCGCTTATCACGACGGTGAATGATCTGGTGGCGGTTGTGACCTATTATGGACTGGCATTTCTTTTCTTGATTGAGTTGTAATATTGGTCGTAGTACATAAATATTTAGAATATATCTTGACAAAGGTGTGCATATACTGTATATATTTGTATATACAGTATATGCACACCTATTTTAATTGTGGGAAAGCAAAGGAGAGAGTTATGCTAAGGGTTCGTGAATTGGATAAGGAAATGTCCGGGGAGGACAGGTTTCATCTGGAAAACATATCGTTTCATTTGCCAAAGGGTTATATATGCGGCCTTGTAGGAGAAAACGGAGCAGGCAAGACAACTCTTTTACGCTGCCTGATGGGATTGTATAGGTCAACAGGAGACATAGTGATAGATGGACACAATTTAAACAGCGATGAGGCAGCCGCCAGGGAAGTAATAGCGGTAGTAGGTGATGAGGGATTTTTTGATGAGAATATAAATCTCGAAAAGCTCGGAAAATACTATGGGCAGATGTATGTGAGGTTTGATATGGAAAAGTATCTGGGATATCTTGAAAGATTTAACCTTGATAGAAAGCAGAAATACAAAAAACTGTCCAAAGGTATGAAAATCAAAGCGCAGCTTGCATTTGCACTGTCGTATGGAGCAAAGCTTTTTTTGTTCGATGAGCCTACTGCAGGGCTTGACAAGCACTTCAGGGAGGATTTTTTAAGGCTGTGTACAGAGCTTGTGTCGGATGGTGAAAAAAGCATTATCATTTCTTCTCATATTACGGAGGATCTGGACAGAATAGCAGACTATATTGCATATATGCAGGCAGGGAGGCTGTTGTTTTTTAAGCCTAAGGATGCTGCGTGTGAGCATTTTCGGATAGTTACAGGACCTGTATATAAATGTAAGCTGATACCCAGGGAAGCAGTGGTTTACATGGAAGAAGGCACATACAGCTCCACTGCCATGGTTATAAGGGATAAATGTATTCTGGTAGACAGAGAGCTTCAAGAGCATACTCCGGATATCAGGGAGCTGATACATTATCTGGTGAAAGGGGGAAAGGAAAATGCCGAAAATATTGTGGAAAAATATTTTGGATAGCAGCAGGCGGGAGCTTGTTTTGACCATAGTTATGATACCATTATTCTGGCTTGGAATTACAGAAGGCTCATTTGGAGGCCTGAATCAGGTAATGTATATATACAATTTGATGATCAGCATTTTTTCCATTTTCAGCAATCATAATAGAAGCGCATTCGAATTGCCACAGTATATGTATCTGGCTCCGTATTCAAGAGAACAAAGACAGCATTATATACAAAAAATGTTCAAATACAGATTCCGTGTGTCGTATATAGTGCTGCTTTTACCTATATTAATCACAGCAATAATCAGGCCTGATAAGACTCTGACAGTATCAGGAATAGTCTATTATATGTGTGAGATGCTTGTAATGGCAGGTATTTTGTATTGTACTTCATTTGACAATTATCTGGGCAGCGTGAATCCGGGCAGATTAACGATATTTGATGTAATCATGTTTATGTCTGCGGTGGTTGTTGCCGCAAGCTATGACCAGAATGACAGCTCGCTGGATTTGGTTCAGATATTAATTTCTTTAGTGATAGGTGTGTTTTTTATATCGATGATTGTATCCTGCAGGAAAAAATATTATGACGATATTGTTCGCTGTATGGCAGATTACGAGTTTGCGGAATCAAAAAAAGACAAAAAAATTGCATAGAGGTGTGTATGAAAATAGTCATTTCAACAACAGTTAGTATGCCGATATATGAGCAGATTATAAATCAGATACGCGATGCAGTGGTAAGCGGTGAGCTTAAGGCAGGCGATGGCATGCCGTCAATCAGAGTGCTGGCAAAGGAGCTGGCAGTCAGTGTGATTACAACAAAGCGTGCTTATGAGGAGCTGGAAAAGGAAGGTGTAATAGAGTCGGTGCCGGGGCGTGGATTTTACGTGTGCGAGCAGAAAAATGATCTTTTGCGTGAAAAACAGATGATGAATCTTGAGAACAGGATGTCAGAACTGCTTGCAGATTGTGAGAATGCCGGAATGACCTTGAAGGATATAATAGATATGGTTCGTGTATTGGGAGAAAAATAATGGATGAGACAATTATAAAAATAGAAAATGCCGCTTTAAAATTAAAAAAATTTATGATTAAGCCCGCAAATTTAGAAATACCAAAGGGCTACATTGTAGGTGTACAGGGAGAAAACGGTGCGGGAAAGACCACACTGCTTCATATGATGCTTGGAATGTATGACAAAATGAAGGGAAAAATATACATAGACGGTCTTGATGTTGTAAAAAATAAGACCAAGGTAAAAGAGCTTGTAGGAATAGTGTCGCAGGACAGGATATTTTACCTGTCGCAGGATGCCAATGGAAACGAAAAAATATACAGTCCATTTTATAAGAATTGGGATAGTGAGGAGTATCACAGGATGCTTGCACATTTGGAGCTTTCTCCAAGACGCAGATTGTGCTCGTTTTCTACAGGAGAAATGATAAAGTATCAGTTTGCATTTGCGGCAGCATACAGACCCAAAGTGCTTCTGATGGATGAGCCGACTGCCAATCTCGACCCGGTGTTCAGGGATGATTTCTTAAAATTACTGCAGGAATTTGTGGCAGAGTATGAGATGACAATACTTCTTGCCACGCATCTGGACGAGGATTTGTCGAGGGTGGCAGACTATGTTATAGATATAAAGAACGGAGAATATTCAATGCGTGAGATACTTGAGTAGCTTATAATTGCTGCCGGTAATACCGGGGGTGAATGGTATAATTTTATAGCTTGCATTAGGTGTACAACACGCAATAGAAAACAGATGGAGATGTGAAATGGATATGAGTACCCTGATTAAAACGGAGCATGACAATTGGAAAAAGCGCATGATGGTTGAGACCTGCGGAACGTATATCCTCATGAATATGGGTATGGGGTTTGTGGTAATCGCAGGTGCATTTTGTGGTGTAATGAATACTGAATTTGATCTTTATTATTATAATATGGTGGTGTTTTTTACATTTGGATTGTATTATGCACAGTTCAGATACATTACATATATATGGGAAAATGGTAGAAAAGTTAATATATTTGAGAAATATATATATTTGCCGGTTGATCTTAAAAAGTTGAGAAAAGCAAAGCTTATAGTAGTTGGAAAAAATATTATGATACCGGTCATACTTGGACAGCTTTCAGCAATTCTTATGAGAGGGGCATATTATGGATGGCATGTAAAAAGCTGGCTTGATTTGGGACTGTATACACCGGTTATGGTGGGAATTGGTTTTTTGATTTTTAAGGAAGCTGAGCATAGATGGCTGTGCTTTAAGGCAGTAAAAAATTAAGCCTGCAAATAAAAAGATAATTTCTAATTTGTGTTTTAGATGTAAATCCGCTATACTATTGATATAGTATTGCGGATTTGTTTCTATAGAAAGAGGGTAAAATATGCCTGAGATATCATTATTTTATGGGATTAGAGTCACTATGTATTATAATGACCATATGCCACCACATTTTCATGCTGAATATAATGGACATAAAGCATTAGTAGATATTAATAATATACAAGTAATAAGAGGCTCTTTGCCGAATAAACAATTACGATTGATATTGGCCTGGTGTACGATTCATCAGGATGAATTAATGCAGAATTGGGAATTGGCCAAGGACATGAAACCATTGAACAAAATTAATCCACTTATATAATGAGAGGTGAAATATATGAATGAATATTTTCCTACAGTTGTACAGGTAATACCTTTAGATAATTATCATGTACAGGTTTTCTTTGATGATGGTAAAATAGTTGATTATGATACAACACAGGATCTTAAATCTTCAATTTTTGAGCCTTTGAGAGATATTGAAAATTTTAAAAATGCATGTACGGTAATGAATGGAACGCTTGCATGGGATATTTCCGGAAAAATGGATGAAAGTGATTGTATAGATATTGATCCATTTACATTGTATGAATTGAAGGCTATTAATAGCCTGATTGCGTAAGATTAGAACCATTTTCACGTATCACAGCCTTACAATCCTTTTTAAAGCATGCAATGAGTTTTTATTGGCTTTATTTGGTAACTAGTGTATACTATTTGCATATAACAGCTTAGTTAAGCAGATATAAATACACATAAAAGAAAGGTATAATCATGGACATCGTATTAGGAAATTACAAAGGATTAAAGGCAAACATCCCTTATATTGCATATACAGAGGAGGATGTTAATTCACAGATAGCGACACTTCTTTCAGGAAATCCTGTCAGAGAGCAGAAAACAGGCCCGTTAGCAATGGGCGACACGGCAGTAATAGACTACGAGGGCTTTAAGGACGGAGTTGCGTTTGAGGGCGGAAAGGCTGAGAAATATCCTCTGGGAATCGGTTCAGGCTCTTTTATTCCGGGCTTTGAGGAGCAGCTTGTAGGCATGGAAATCGGTGAGGACAGAGACATCAATCTCTCATTCCCTGAGCAGTATCATGCGCCGGAGCTTGCAGGAAAAGCGGTTGTTTTCAAGGTTAAGCTGCACGAGATTTACAATGAGAAGGAAGCAGAGCTGAACGATGAGTTTGCAGCATCTCTCAATTTCCCTGAGGTACAGTCAGTGGAGGATTTAAAGAAATATATCAACGAGTATCTTGAGTACCAGGTAGAGGCAAGAAAGGCAGATGCGGCAAGAGAAAAGCTCTATGACCAGATTCTTGAGAGCAGCTCATGTCTTGTTTCGCCACAGGCAGTAGAGACAGCGGTAAATATGCAGCTTCAGCAGATGGCAGCATCATTTGCACAGCAGGGTGTGGCTATGGAGCAGTATCTTCAGATGACAGGCAAGACTATGGATAGCTTAAAGGATGAACTCAAGCCTGTAGCACAGAAGCAGGTAAAGCTTGAGGCTGTTCTCGATGAAATCATCAGAGTGGAAAATATCACTGTATCTGACGAGGAGATGGATGAGCAGTATGAGCTTATTTCACAGAAGTATGGTCAGCCTGTTGACGTTGTAAAGCAGGTGATTCCAAAGGCACAGCTCAAGCCGGATTTACTTCGTATGAAGGCATCACAGCTCATCATCGATGCGGCTGAGATTATCATGGAAGAAAGCGAAAAATAATGTATAGAATATTTTTGGTTGAGGATGACGAGACCATAGCAAAGCTTGTCAGAAGACATTTGGAAAAATGGGATTATGATGTGCATGTGGTGCAGAAATTTGATGCTGTAATGTCAGAATTTGCATCATTTGATCCGCAGCTTGTGCTTATGGATATCGGTCTGCCGTTTTACAATGGGTATCACTGGTGTACGGAAATCAGAAGGGTATCAAAGGTTCCTGTGGTTTTCCTGTCATCCGCTGCTGATAATATGAATATAGTGATGGCAGTCAGTATGGGGGCAGACGACTTTATAGCAAAGCCGTTTGACCTCGATGTGCTGACCGTAAAGATACAGGCTATCATCAGGCGCTGCTATGATTTTGGCGCAAATAACAGTGTTTTGGAGCATAATGGCGCCATGCTCAATATATCTGATGCCACCATAACCTATGACGACAAAAGGCTCGAGCTTACAAAGAATGAGCTCAAAATATTGCAGACACTTTTTGACAATAAAGAAAGGATTGTATCACGCAGCCTTCTAATGGAAAAGCTGTGGGAGAGTGATGCGTATGTGGACGAGAATACACTTTCGGTGAATGTCAACAGGCTGCGTAAAAAGCTGGATTCTATAGGGCTTGAGAGCTTTATTGTCACAAAAAAGGGGCTTGGGTACAGGCTGGGGTGAGAGGTCATGGCAAAAATACAAAACAAACCGCATCTGACAAATTTTATAAAACAAAACTATATATGGATTTTGATGATAGTCACAATGACCTGTATCCATTTGCTTTACATGTACCTGATTGGTGCGCGCAAACAGGATCTGGTGTATGCGGCAGTGCTTGATGCAATACTTCTTCTGATAACAGTTTTGGTTGGATTTTTCAGATATAGCAGCAAGGTAAAAGCTCTAAGCAATGCTTTAAAGCGTCCGGTTGAGGAACAGGCACAGCTTCCGGAAGCAACAGATGATGTGGAGATGCTTTATCATCGGCTGCTGGAAAATCAAAGTATTGCAAGAAGTGAGTCAGAAAGCAGTGCTGCAATCAGACAATCACAGATGAGAGATTATTACTCTATGTGGGTGCACCAGATAAAGACCCCGATATCGGCTATGAAACTACTGCTTGAGGCAGAGCGGGAGGAGCTTGGGCAGCTTATATGTGATGATGAACAGAGTCAGTGCCATATAGGCGATATGACCGGTGGGAATATCGGTGCTGCAGGATTAAATGCTGCTTTGAAACAACAGGCTGTACTCACAGAGCTGTCAGATAATGTGGCTTCATTTGAGGACGAATTGTTCCGCATAGAGGAATATGTCAGTATGGCTTTGCAGTATCAGCGTGTGAGCAGCACCGAAAATGATTTTGTGCTTGAAAAAGTCAGTGTGGATGGTGTCATACGTGATACCATTAAAAAATATGCAAAAATTATGATACGAAGGCATATTGGGATAAATTATTCAGGAACCGGGCAGGAGATATATACTGACGGAAAATGGCTTGCATTTATGCTGGAACAGATACTTTCAAATGCCATAAAATATACACCGCATGGGGTTGTTACAATAGAAACTGCAGAGGAAAAAGACCGGTTTTTTATTACAATAAAGGATACCGGAATAGGAATCAAAGCCGAGGATCTGCCACGTGTTTTTGAAAAGGGCTACACAGGCTACAATGGTCATGCCGATAAGAAGGCTACAGGAATTGGGCTTTATCTGTGCAGGCAGATGGCAGATAAGCTGGGGCATACAATCCGCATGGAGTCAGAGATTGGAAAAGGAACTAAGGTGTGGATAGGGTTTGATCTGGATTATGCGGATGTGAGAGATTAGGATAAATCGGTGTAATAAGTTTGACTGGAAATTGTATCCAAAATCAGATATAATATATATTATGAGAAATAAAAGAGTATGTGATTATATAGCGGAAGCTATTCAGAATGAAATTTTATCAGGACGTATGTCATCAGGAGTGCCATTGCGTCAGGAAGAGCTTGCGGATAGTCTCGGTTATTCGAGAATACCAATCAGGGAGGCATTGCAGATACTTGAGTCGCAGGGATTGGCAAAGAGACTGGCAACAAGGCATGTGGTGGTGGCTGATTTTTCGGACGAGGTGATAACGGAAATCTATGAGCTGCTTTCAGATGTGGAGATAAAACTGTTAAAGGGCATGCTGCAGTCTGGTATATGTTTGTGGGATAAAGCGGTCAGTGATAACAGTGAGCAGCCCAATTGCGTACATGAGCCATCTGCTATAAATGAAAAATTGTCTGCAGAGCTGCAGTTTCATGAGACAATTATATCCAATAGTCATAACGAGTATTTTACACATATTCTTGAAAATGGTCTTTGGTGCTATATCAGGTTTGCGGTTGAAGAGACGGCAGCAGGCAGGGAAAATGTGCGAAGACTTGAGCTGTTATCGAAAATAGCAGAGGCATATTCGGATAAGGATATAAATATTGTCAGAGAACTGTTGGGAGAATATTTTGGAAGTCTTTGTGAGGCTGTTATAGCAGAGAGGGAAGAAAGCAGCAGGTAATTGGTGACTTATTTTATACTGAATAATGACAGATGATTCGGAAGCATATAAAATTAAAAGATAACAAGAGGAAAAAGTAATTATGATAGGACTTAAACCGATAAAGATTCCGTCAGCGAAGGAGCGTGTAGCATCGGAGCTGCGCAAGGCAATTTTGTCAAAACAGCTAAAAGAGGGAGAAAATCTTACACTGGAAAATGTAGCGCAGCAGCTTAATGTATCTATAACTCCCGTGCGTGAGGCTTTTCAGATATTAGCGCATGACGGACTTATCAAGCTAAGACCGAATAAGGGAGCAATAGTACTTGGAATTACAGAGACGTACATAAGGGAGCACTATCAGATTAGAGGTATACTCGAGGGCGCATGTGCAGGTTTTGCTGCTTCACCTGATATCGATATCAGCAAGATAGAGCAGTCATACCTGGATGCAAGGGAGATGACAGCTTCCGGAGATTATAGCAGATATGCGGATTTAAACCGTGAGTTTCATAGTGAAATCTGGGCAGCATCCGGCAATAAAAAGATGGAAAATATGATCGCAGAACTGTGGAACGGACTTTCAATGGGCAGCATGGTCACAGAGGAGGAATATGCGGGCATTTCTATAAAGGAGCATGAGGCTATATACGAAGCAATCAAGGCTCATGATGTGCAGCTTGCACAGCGGAGGATGTATGAGCATATCATGCGTAGTCGTGATGATATGCTGACATATTATGTGTAGATATAAGTTACTAATTTAACACATTACTTGTAATAGATGCACAAATTGAATAGGTGGAATATATATAAATTGCCGAAATTGTCAAAAAGGTATTGACGATTTCGGTTTTTTGTTATATCTTAAACTCAGAAATTGGATACAATATCAAATATCAAATATTAAACGGAGGAGGAAAATGATATGAGTCCAGCAACAATAACACTTTTATTCTTATTGTTTGCCGTTGTGATGTTCGTGTGGGAAAAGATTCCGCTTGGGGTTACATCCATGATAGTATGCGTCGGTCTTGTTATCACAGGAGTACTGGATTGGAAAACAGCTTTTTCAGGATTTATTGACAGCAATGTAATTCTTTTCGTAGCGATGTTTATCGTCGGAGGAGCATTGTTTGAAACCGGTATGGCAAACAAAATTGGAGGAGTGGTCACACACTTCGCCAAAACAGAGAGGCAGCTTATCATAGCAATCATGGTGATTGTGGGACTGATGAGCGGAGTACTTTCAAACACAGGAACTGCAGCAGTTCTCATTCCGGTAGTTATCGGAATTGCAGCAAAATCAGGATACTCGAGATCGAGACTTCTTATGCCACTTGTTTTTGCAGCAGCCATGGGTGGAAATTTATCTCTCATCGGTGCACCGGGAAATCTCATAGCACAATCAGCTATGGGAGAGATTGGACTTAGCTTTGGATTTTTCGAGTATGCAAAGGTAGGACTTCCGATACTTATAGCAGGTATTCTGTACTTTGCATTTATAGGATACAAATTCCTGCCTGAAAAGCAGGGCAGTACGGAAAGCTCATATGATGAGCAGAAGGATTTTTCAAATGTGCCTAAATGGAAACAGATGATGTCATTGATTATCTTAATCCTTACACTTTTGGGAATGATTTTCGAGGACAAGATTGGTATAAAGCTTTGTGTCATCGGCTGTGTCGGAGCACTTGCCCTTATCATTACAGGCGTTATCAGTGAGAAAAACGCACTTAAATCAATAGATTTGAAAACCATTTTCTTATTTGGTGGAACTCTTTCACTTGCAGCGGCGCTTCAGGAGACCGGGGCAGGCGAAGAAATCGCAACAGCGGTTATCGGTATACTTGGCAAAAATCCATCACCATACGTTCTCACATTCGTAGTGTTCATGCTTTGCTGTGTACTTACGAACTTTATGTCAAATACCGCCACCACAGCACTTTTGGTTCCGATCTGCGTATCAATTGCCACAGAGATTGGAGCTGACCCGAGTGCAGTACTTATGGCATGTGTTATCGGTGGTTCATGTGCATACGCCACACCTATCGGTATGCCTGCCAACACAATGGTCATTACAGCCGGAGGATACACCTTCAAGGATTATGCAAAGGCCGGTATTCCGCTTATAGTAGTGGCGACCATTGTAAGTATGGTCTTACTGCCGATTTTCTATCCGTTCTTCCCATAAGAACGGATGGGAGTGGGTAAACAATAAATTAATATTTAATTATTTACAAGATTTATATTAGGAGGAAAAACTATGTCAAACGAGAAACAGGTAGAACAGCTTACCACCTATATGGCAAATTTTATCGCTCATATAGCAAAAAAATTACCGGATGATGTCATTGCAAAACTGACAGAACTCCGTGACAAAGAGGACAGTCCTCTTTCAAAAACAATCTATGATACAATGTTTAGAAATCAGGAGCTTGCGGTAAAACTTAACCGCCCAAGCTGCCAGGATACAGGAGTACTTCAGTTCTGGGTTAAATGTGGAACAAAATTCCCACTTATTGATGAGCTTGAGGGACTTTTAAAAGAGGCAGTTGTAAAAGCTACATTTGAGGCTCCTCTTCGTCACAACAGTGTTGAGACTTTCGATGAGTACAACACAGGCAAGAACGTTGGAAAAGGAACACCTACAGTATTCTGGGATATCGTGCCAAACAGTGACAAATGTGAGATCTACACATACATGGCAGGAGGTGGATGTACACTTCCGGGAAAAGCTATGGTACTTATGCCTGGAGAGGGCTATGAAGGAGTTACAAAATTCGTAATGGATGTTATGACTACTTATGGTTTAAATGCATGCCCACCTCTCCTGGTAGGTGTAGGTGTAGCAACATCTGTTGAGACAGCAGCACTTTTATCAAAGAAAGCACTCATGCGTCCAATCGGATCTCACAATGAGAACGAGAGAGCTGCAAAGATGGAAACACTTCTCGAGGATGGTATCAATGCTATCGGCCTTGGACCTCAGGGAATGGGCGGAAAATACTCAGTAATGGGTGTAAATATCGAGAACACAGCCCGTCATCCATCTACAATCGGTGTAGCCGTAAACGTAGGCTGCTGGAGCCACAGACGCGGACACATTGTTTTTGATAAGGACCTTAACTATACAATCACAACACATTCGGGGGTGGAATTATAATGGTAGAGAGAATTAATGGAAAAACAATTTTAACAACACCAATCTCAGCAGAGGATCTTAAAGGAATAAAAATCGGAGATATTGTATACTTAAATGGAAGCATGACAACATGCCGTGACGTAGCACACCGACGTCTCGTTGAGGAGGGAAGAGAGCTTCCGGTAGACGTAAGAAACAATGCTATTTTCCATGCAGGACCGATCATCCGTCCACTCGAGAATGACAAATTTGAGATGGTATCTGTTGGACCGACAACAAGTATGCGTATGGAGAAATTCGAGTACGAGTTCGTAAAAGAGACCGGCGTACGTGTTATCATCGGAAAAGGTGGTATGAAAGAGAATACAGAGCGTGCATGTAAAGAGTTCGGTGCCATTCACTGCGTATTCCCGGCAGGAAATGCAGTAGTAGCCGCAACAGAGGTTGAGGAAATCGTCCGTGCAGAGTGGAGAGATCTCGGAATGCCTGAGACACTCTGGAACTGCCGTGTGAAAGAGTTTGGCCCACTTATCGTATCTATAGATGCAGAGGGTAACAACTGGTTCGAGCAGCAGAAAGTTGAGTTCAACAAGAAAAAGGATGCAGCAACAGAGGAAATCTGCAAGCAGGTAGGATTCATCAAATAGTTGCCGGAGCCTGGTATCAAATTTATTTAGAACCCAATTGCCATGAAAGTATTCTGGCAAAATATATACCCGCAGAATGCGGGAGAAAACATAAAAAAATATAATTTTCGCGCAAAGGCTCTCACATAATTTGACTATTATGTGGGAGCTTTTAGATATATGAAATTAGAATAGTATGATAATCATTTCCATAGGATATTAAAATAAATTACTGCAATAAAAAAGATTATTGCCGGTAACTAAAAAAGAGAGGAATAAATGATAATGAAGCAATTCCTGAGAAAAACAATGAAAAATGTAGCAGCCTACGTGGAACTTTTTCTGTCGGCAGTACTGGTGTTTGTGATAGTGGTGCTTATTATAAAGCTTATAGGGCAGTGTTTTTTTGATATATGGCATGATAAAATTAAACTGGAGTATTACATGGAATATATCATGTCGCTTGCAATCGGCGTGGAGTTTGTGAAAATGCTCTGTACTCATAAGCCGGGCACGATCATAGAGGTGCTTTTGTTTGCGACAGCCAGACAGATGATCGTGGAGCATCTCAATGTATATGAGACACTTGTCGGAATAGGTGCGATAGCGGCGCTTTTTGCCATCAGAAAATTCCTTTTCTGCAGCTTTGATGAGGCAGACCACATGATATGCCGTGGCAGCCAGACGGTAGCGAGGGCGAATTTTATTTCCGGAACAAATATACCGGAGGAAAAGACAAAGCTGCTTAGAGATGTGATAAGCGAAAAATTGCAGGATGAGGGTAAAAATGTGTCAATCGGAGCCTGTGTGTATTACCAGGATTGTGCGCTCAGAGTTGATAATGTGAAGCAGGGCGTTGTCACAAGAGTTGAGGTAATTAAAAATCTGTAGATAAAAGGAGGATCAGCACATCTGTGCCAATCCTCTTTTTTGCTACTCCAGATTAAGTTTCCTTGTCATTTCTTACAAAAATGTAAGATACGAGGTCGAAATGTAAGCTGATTCGATAGCATACATTCCGGTCTTTTGTTATTATAATTACATGAAGCGGCAACAATGTAAGTTGTGAAGCCGATTATGACGTCATATTTAAAATAAATGTAACAAAAATATAAGCTTAAATAACATTGTAGAAATAATCGCGAAGGAGCATTGAAATGGCAATCTTAGAAGTAAGTAACCTCAAAAAAATATATACCACCAGATTTGGTGGCAACCAGGTACAGGCATTGAAAAACATCAATTTCTCTGTAGAGGAAGGTGAGTATGTGGCAATCATGGGAGAGTCCGGCTCAGGAAAGACGACACTTTTAAATATTCTCGCGGCACTTGATAAGCCGACAGCGGGAGAGGTACTCTTAAATGGAAAGAACCTTGTCTCATTGAAGGAAAAGGAGATATCTGCCTTCAGACGTGAGCATCTGGGCTTCGTATTTCAGGATTTTAATCTGCTTGACAATTTTTCACTGAAGGACAATATCTTTTTACCGCTTGTGCTGTCAGGTGTGGACTATAGGGATATGGAAAAAAGGCTTGCACCTATAGCTTCACTGCTTGGAATTGAAAAGCTGCTTAATAAATATCCATACGAGGTGTCAGGAGGACAGAAGCAAAGGGCAGCAGTGGCACGTGCGATAATAACAAATCCCGAATTAATTTTGGCTGATGAGCCAACAGGAGCACTGGATTCAAAGGCAACAGACAGTCTGCTTAGGCTGTTCAACAGGATAAACGAGGACGGACAGACCATTCTCATGGTGACACACAGCACAAAGGCTGCAAGTCATGCCAACAGGGTGCTTTTCATAAAGGACGGTCAGGTGTTTCATCAGATTTACCGTGGTAATCTTACAAATGACGAGCTCTATGTGAAGATTCAGGACGCACTTATGCTGATTACGACAGGTGGTGAGAAGCATGAATAAAATATATAGCAGGCTGGCATTTACAAATATAAAAAATAATAAGACTCTTTATATGCCTTACATTATATCGGGAATGGTCATGATAGCCATGTTTTATGTGATGATGTTTTTAAACAACTCAAAGGGACTTGGCAAGGTGCCGGGCGCGGATGCACTGGCGTCGATAATGGGGCTTGGATGCGGAACAATAGCGGTTTTTTCATATATATTTCTGTTTTATACAAACAGCTTTATCATCAAAAGGCGCAAGAAAGAGGTAGGAATATACAATATTCTTGGCATGGAAAAGCGTCATATCGCGAGAGTTTTGATAATTGAGACACTTACCGTAGCACTCGCAGCAATAGTATCCGGAATCATAGCCGGTATTTTATTTTCCAAGCTGATGATTATGTTTCTTTATAGGATTATAAATATTAAAGCACAAATTGATTTCGCTGTATCTACTGGCGCTGTCGTAAATACAATACTTATTTTTGGAGTGCTGTATTTTCTTACTCTCATCTATAACCTGATGCAGGTGAAGCTTGCTAATCCGATAGAGCTGCTTCGCGGTGGCAATGTCGGTGAGAAAGAGCCGAAGAGCAAATGGCTTATCGCTTTAATCGGACTAGGCTGTCTTGCCGGGGGATATTATATTGCGATTACCACAAAGAGCCCTCTTCAGGTGCTTTCACTGTTCTTTGTCGCAGTGCTTCTTGTCATCGTCGGAACGTATCTTTTATTTATTTCAGGAAGCATTGTGATACTTAAGGCACTCAGGAAAAACAAGAAGTTTTACTATAATAAAAAGCATTTTGCGGCGGTTTCAGGAATGATTTACAGAATGAAGCAGAATGCTGGCGGACTAGCGAGTATATGCGTGCTTTCCACAATGGTGCTGGTTGTTGTTTCCACAACCGTGAGTATGTATGCGGGCATGGAGGGAGAACTTAAGCAGAGATATCCTTCGGATATCAGCGTATATAGCTGGTATAAGGAAGTGCCGGATGATGTGAATCTGGATGATGCACTTAAAGAAGCTGCTGCAGATTCGGATAAAATAATAGCTGACTCTGCTTGTAATGTTAAAGACAGCAAAAGCTACACTTATTTTAGCTGGACAGTGTTTAGAGAGGGGACAGAGTTTAAGCCGGTGTTAAGTTACGATAACGATATTTCCCTGTTGTATTTTGTCACAGGAGATGAAATTGATGAGATGGAGACCGGCTTTAAAGAGAGTCTGAATAAAAAAATCCCACAGCTTGATACCGGTTCGGTGGCTGTTTATGGAACAGAAAAGTTTAATGGCGATATAATTAATCTGTTGGGCAAAGAATTTAAAGTGGCTGCGGCAGAAAAAATTGCTGTAAGTAAAGACAGCTATATGTCCTCTATGTATAGTGGTGTGTACTATGTAGTGGTAGACAGCAAGGCAACACTTGCAGAGATATTTAACCTGAACAGCTCGCTGGGAGGGGATAGTGTGCCGACTATGCTCAACAATGAAATTGATTATAATCTGTATGGCAGCAGAGAGGATAAGCTTGCTGTGGCAAAGGCTCTGGATAAGCATTTTGAGGAAAATAGTGTAAAATCAGATGTGTCAGGCTTCTATGAGGAAAGCCGTGATGCAAACAGAGAACAGATTTATGTATTGTATGGTGGACTGTTCTTTATCGGAATATTCCTTGGAACGATGTTTCTTATGGTTACTGTGATGATTATTTTCTATAAGCAGATTTCAGAGGGCTATGATGACAAAGCACGCTATGAGATTATGGAGAAGGTAGGCATGAGCAATGACGAGGTGAAGAAATCCATTACTTCGCAGGTGCGTATGGTGTTTTTCCTGCCGATTATCCTTGCAGCGTGTCATCTTGCAGCAGCATTTCCTCTGCTTCGCAGACTGCTTGTCATGTTTAATCTGACGGATGTTAAGCTTATTGTGATCTGTATGGTTGCTACGCTTTTTGTGTTTATGGTCATATACTATATTGTTTTCAAGATTACTTCGAGAGCATACTACAGGATTGTGGGAAACCAGATTTAGGGGTTTCATATGAATTATGAATGCGCTATAATAGGACATAGCAATGATGCATAAGAATATAGAGCGAGAGGAACAAGCAGTATGAGTATGACAGAAACAATTAAACTATACGACAGGGATGCATATGCCACGGAGTTTGAGGCAGATATTATATCCTGCGAGCCGAACAAGGCAGATGATAAGCAGTTTGATATAATATTAAATCAGACTTTATTTTTCCCGGAAGAGGGCGGACAGAGCCCGGACATGGGAATACTTGGTGGCTACAGGGTCGTTGATGTGCAGATTAAGAATGGAGTCATTACTCATACGGTGGATATTTCCGCAGATGATTGCTGCGAGGCAGAAAAGGAAACTGGTAAGCAAATCACCGGCAATGAATTTGAGCCGGAGAAAGTGGAGCTTGCAGCAGGAGTCCATGTACAGGGCAAAATAGACTGGCAGCATCGTTTTTATAATATGCAGCAACACAGTGGAGAGCACATTTTTTCGGGAATTGTCCACCGCAGGTTTGGATTTGAGAATGTGGGCTTTCATCTGAGTGATTCTGTAGTGACAATGGATTTCAGTGGAGTGATTTCACCGGAGGATATAGCAGAGGTGGAGCATGAGGTAAATGTAGCCATTTCAAAAAATATTCCGATAGAGGTGACATATCCGTCAAGGGATGAGCTTGCGCAGCTGGAGTACAGAAGCAAAATCGAGATTGAAGGACAGGTCAGAATAGTGACAGTGCCGGGGTATGACGTGTGTGCATGCTGTGCGCCGCATGTGAAGCGCACCGGCGAGATTGGCATGCTTAAGGTTATGAATTATCAGAATTATAAAGGAGGCGTCAGAATCAGCATCCTTTGTGGTTTCAGGGCACTGGAGGCTTTCAGACAAAAGTGCGACATTATCTCAGAGCTAATGGGGATATTTACCACAAATCAGGAGGCTATTGTGGATAACGTCACAAAGCTTAAGGCAGTAAACCAGTCACTTAAGTCAGAGCTTGGCACTGCAAAGTCAGCGCTTTTGGATTATAAGGTTGCAGAGCTTCCTGCTGATACGGACAATGCAGTATTGTTTGAGGACGGCATTGATACGAATACAGCAAGAAATTGCGTCAATGGCCTTGTGGAGAAATATAGTGGCTTTAGTGCATTTTTTACAGGAAATGATGAGGCGGGCTATAGCTTTATTATCGGAAGCAAGAATGCAGACTGCAATACAGTTGCCGCAGCACTGAGAAATAAGCTGGGTGCCAGAGGCGGCGGTAAGCCGGTTATGGTGCAGGGCTCTGTCAAGGCAGCAAAGAGCGAGATTGAGGAAGTGTTAAAAGAGGTGCTTTGACTTTTTGAAAATATAGTTTGTGGGACGGATTAATAACACAAAAGCGGTTTCAGGACATTGCATCCTGAAACCGCTTTTATTGTAAAAATTATATCCAAAGATAATTATTTGTTAGATCTTTTCCAAATGTGCATCTTCTCAGCCTCTTTGATGAGCTCATCACGGAAATCAGGATGAGCAACTGAGATGATTGCCTCTGCTTTCTGCCATGTAGAAAGACCCTTTACATTTACCATACCATACTCTGTAACGATATAGTGAGTATTGGCTCTTGTGTCAGTAACGACAGAACCCTCTACAAGAGTAGGACGGATACGTGAGTGAACTACGCCCTGCTTGTCGGTGAAAGTTGAAGAGCAGCAGATAAAGCTCTTTCCACCGTTTGACATATAAGCACCGAGAACGAAATCAAGCTGTCCGCCGGCACCGCTGATGTGCTTTGTGCCTGAGGTCTCTGAGCTGATCTGTCCGAAGAGGTCAAGGTCTACACAGTTATTGATTGAGATGAAATTGTCAAGTGCGGCAATATTTTTGATATCATTTGTGTAGCTTACCGGGGCACTCATGAGCTCAGGATTCTCATCGAGGTAATCGTACATCTTCTTGGTTCCGGCACCGAAGCCGTAAGCCTGACGATAACGGTCGATGTTTTTCTTTGCTCCTGTGATTTTTCCGGCCTTTGCGATGTCAACGAATGCGTCAACGTACATCTCTGTGTGGACACCGAGATCCTTGAGGTCTGACTCAGCGATGAGTGAGCCTACTGCGTTTGGCATTCCGCCGATACCGAGCTGGAGACAGGCACCGTTTGGAATCTGGTCAACGATAAGCTCTGCAACCTTCTTGTCTACATCTGTTGCAGGACCACCGGCACCAAGCTCTCCGATTGCAGGGTTGTCACCCTCAACAATGTAAGAAACCTGTGAAATATGTACATTGGCTTCTGAACCGCCGTGACAGCGAGGCATGTTTTCATTGACCTCAACGATGATTTTCTTTGAAGTCTCGCATACAGCACCGAGGTGAGATGCGTTAGGACCAAAGTTGAAGTATCCGTGTGAATCCATCGGTGCAACCTGGAACATAGCGACATCGTCAGGTGTTGTTGAATCTCTATAATAACGAGGAAGCTCTGAGTAACGGATTGGTGAGTAGAAAGAACAGCCTCTCTTGATAAGCTTTCTCTCATAACCGCCCATATGCCATGAGTTCCATGTGAAGTGCTCGCCGGCATCCTCACGCTCGAAAATGGCAAGTGGCTTAAGCAAAATACCACCACGTACATTGACATCCTTAAGTTCATCAGTTCTTCTGGCAAGTGCCTTGTCGAGGGCATCAGGTGTGCCTGTGCACCAGCCGTAGTCAACCCAGTCGCCTGATTTGACAATCTTTACTGCCTCATCTGCTGAGACAAGTTTCTGCTTGTACTCTTCTAAAAAGCTCATAAAATCCTCCTTAGATACCTAAAATGATAGTAGCAAAATGCTACGTTAAAAAAATAACAAACCCTATAATCTCTATATTATCACTTTAGAGAGGATTTTACAAGTTGGTAAATGCTGGTAGAGACTTTTATATGACAGCCTTTGCTAGTCACCCTCCGGAAGCATCCATTCCTCAGCCTGCTTCTGGTAATCGGCCGCCTGGCTGCGCAGTGAATCAATCAGCTCCTTATCGCCTTTAAATACATTCCTTGATTTAGGAGGAAGCGAATCAAGCTTTTTCTGCTTCTCATCAGCCCATCTTGAGTAGCACTCAGACAGGGCATGAAGCGCCTTGCCACCGCCGCACTCCACATCGAGTACCGGCTTTGTCTCGAAGGCAGCGTTGTAATACCACAGGCTTGCCTCCTCATAGTCTGCCTTGTCGAAATAGTACGCACCGAGCTCACAGCACACCTCGCTGCAGCCATCAACTGCTACATTTTTTAGGGCAACAGAAAAAAATTTGTCGTAGTCGCCATTCATGCGATAGTAGCGTGATAGCACGCAGGTGGATTCGATGTCGGGGCTGTTGCGGTATTCACCCTGAAAATATGGCAGGGCATTGGTAAAATCCTCGGGGCTTCCGCATTTTAAAAGCTCCTTGGCATACATGGTCGCTATACTTTTTGGCAGGGTGCCGTTTTTTTCAAAGGAGCGCTTGAATATGGTGAAATCACGTTTGCCGTGAGTGCCCTGCGGCAGATGTTGTATACAGATATCGCTGTCATAGACTACAGGCTCTAAGCGCACAGTCTCGTGCACCGGATTAATCCATGTAAACGTGCGAAGCCTCTTGAACAGCTTCGGGCGATACTCTGAGGATGAATTTTGCACTGTGTTGAATTTGCTTGGAGTAATGTATTTCATCTGGACAATCTCAATTTCCGGCAGCAGCGCAGCCTTAAGCATCATGAAACGCCTGCGGTTGGTATCGTCGAGCACCTCGTCGGCATCAGGTGCATATATGTATTCCTGCGTAGCCTTGGAAAACGAAAAATTCCTGGCCGCAGCAAAATCATCGCACCATGAGAAATCATAGATTTTGTCCGTATATCGTGCAGCTATCTCCTTTGTGCTGTCCGTCGAGCCGGTGTCCACTATGATGATTTCATCCATCAGCCCTTTGAGACTGTTCAGGCATCGTTCGAGCACCTCTTCTTCATTTTTTACTATCATGCATAAGCTAATTGTAATCATATTTATCTCCATTTACCGGTCGGATGTTATAATTGTTACGATTATATTATAATATATATATCGGCATGTTTTGCAGAAATATTTGTGTATTGTAAATATTGCCGGGATTTCATATAATTAAAATGTAATGTCGACAGATAAACTTATTTCTAAAGGCTATAGAATTTCAGATAAACTATATAATCAGATTTTAGCAAGGAATAATGAAGTAATTTAGAAGAGGAACAAATATGGAAAATCATACAATTGTAACACTGAAAAAAGGCGAAGGACGCACTATAAAAGCAGGCGGCGCATGGATTTTTGACAATGAAATAGACACAATCACAGGCACCTTTACGAACGGAGACATTGTTGTGGTGCACGATTTCGACGGATATCCGATGGGGCGTGGCTTCATAAACCAGAATTCAAAAATCCGTATCAGAATGATGACAAGAAAAGCAGACCAACTGATTGATGACAATTTCCTCAGGATGAGAGTGCAAAATGCCTGGGATTATCGCAAGCAGGTGATGGCAGGAGGCAATGACAATGTGTCTGCAGCAGGTGAAACAGACACTGCAGGTGAGGCTTGTGTGGCAGGCATTGGTACAACCGGCAGACCTGATTTAAACTGCTGTCGTGTGATATTTGGCGAGGCTGATTTCCTGCCGGGTATTACAGTGGACAAATACGCAGATGTGCTTGTGGTGGAGTGTCTTGCACTTGGAATGGAGCAGTTTAAGGTGAAAATCGTTGAACTGTTAAAGGAAGTGCTGGCGGCGGACGGAATAAATATTCGTGGAGTATATGAGCGCAGTGATGCAAATGAGCGCAAAAAAGAAGGTCTTCCTAAGGTAAAAGGCTTTATAGGAGCCGAGTTTGACACAAATGTGGAGATAGTAGAAAACGCAGTTCACTATATGGTCGATGTGGAAAATGGACAGAAAACAGGCTTCTTCTTAGACCAGAAGTATAACAGGCTTGCTATGCAGCGTATCTGCAAGGGGAAAAGAGTGCTCGACTGCTTCACGCACATGGGCACATTTGCTCTCAATGCAGGAATTGCGGGGGCAAGTGAGGTTACAGGACTTGATATATCAGAGTATGCGGTTAAGCAGGCCACAGAAAATGCGAAGAGAAATAATCTCTCAGACACAGTGAAGTTTCGCGTTGCAAATGTGCTGGATGAGTTGCCACGGCTCGCTGCAGATGGTGAAAAATATGATGTAGTCATTCTGGATCCTCCGGCATTTACAAAGTCGCGTGAGGCTACCAAAAATGCGATAAAGGGCTACCGCGAGATTAACATGAAGGGACTTAAGCTTGTTAAGGATGGTGGATTTCTGGCTACCTGCTCATGCTCTCATTTCATGACGCAGGAGCTGCTTGCAAAAACGGTCAAGGAAGCGGCAAAGGCAACTCACAAGAGGCTGCGCCAGGTGGAGTTCCGCACACAGGGACCGGATCATCCGATACTGTGGGCCAACTCAGCTAATGTACCGGAGTCGTATTATCTTAAGTTTTTCATTTTCCAGGTCGTTGATGAGAAGTAGATGACAGAAAGTGACGGAAATGCTTGATTTACAAGGGCTGGAAGGTCTTTAGTGATTAGCTTGCAAACCTTGTAAAGTATCGCAAAATATCGTATCACAGTGGTATAAAGTGGTAAGAAAAATGGTAAGTCTGAGTGGCAAGCACCTGAAATGCAATGGGGGGGGTAAATTGGAATGACAATGACACCGGAGACGGTTATGTGTTCGCTTTTCATAATACGGAAATTTGTAGTATAGATGTAGCGTTTTGTGGTATACTATAGAAGAACAAATACCTTTCTGTGAAAGGGAAAGGATACGCGTATGACAGTTGATAGAAGAGTAAGCAGTATTGAATCCAGCTTCAAAATGGAAAGCATGCCATTTGATGCAGAATGTCGTCAAAGAGTAAGAAATGTCTTAACCAAGAAAGTTTCTGCTACAGATGCAATTTCAGAATTAAATAAGAAATACAGAGTATCCAAGAAGAAGGTTGAAGGATCAAGAGTATGATTATTGGTTTATATGTGGGCTACAAGGGTGCAACCATTGCCCGGTTAGTGGCGGCTTGCCACTAAGTACTGGGTATTACCTGGCGAAATAGCCGCAGGTTTGAAATAGCGGCTTTGCTGAAAAAAGAGAATACAAAGACCTGCCTGGAAGAAACCTCGTAAAGTATCGCAAAATATCGTATCACATTGGTATAAAGTGGTAAGAAAATAAGAGACGGCAAATCGTCAACAAGTTGTTGGCAATTTGCCGCCTTTAGTTGTATGTTGGAGTTATTCCACAGTAAACAACCGAACTTTAGCAGTTATTTGTGATTCAGAGAGTTCATATTTAAGTGAACCATTGTAATAATGAACCGTTTCTTTAACAATTGCTAATCCAAGTCCGTGATTTATACTATCAGCTTTTGTGGTTGAAGAGAATTTACTGATATCTATAGGTGCGGATATATTATTAACAACGTCTATGAGCAAAACAGAAGCTTCCAGATATATGTTTAACCAGACGGTACTAAAATTATTCTTGGCACTGTATTCAAGAGCATTATCCAGAAGATTGTTCAATATACTGCATAAATCATAGTCGTTAACGGTGAGATTGTTTCTTATAGCCCCCTTAGATATGATTTTTATGTCAGGATATTCTGCCTGCTTTTGCATAATAATAGCATTTACAAGAACATTTCCAGTATCAATTATGGAAGGCGTTTTATTTAAAGTGTGCTTTTTAAGAGAATCGATATAGTTTAATGCTTCTTTATAGTTTTCGGATTCCAGTAACTGGGATAAAACATTAACTTGATTTTTGATATCGTGTTTTAGTTTGCGAATTTCTAAGTTTTTCTCTTTGGTTTCGTTATAATAATGCTTTAAAATATTTACATACTGAGTTTGTTTCTGTAGATTTTCATAATTTATATTTCTTTCGGATAAAGAGATAATGTAAGCTAGTATAATTCCTGATGATACAATGCACAGTAAGGCAAATGAATACAAAAAGTAACTATTAATCAGATTCTGGTATAGCTGTGAAATTGATAATATAATACATATAGTACCTGTATATCCGCATATAAAAATTTTATTTTTTAAAGATAAGGAAAAGTGGTATTTTTTCCTGATTTTTATAAAAAGAGCAATTGCCAGCATCAGGATTACTATGGTTTTTATTATATTTTTTTCTTTAACCGTATTCATGCCAACAAATATTGGAAAACCTAAGATTAAATCGCAAATAAGAGCAAGAGCCTGATAGAGTAATGAATCCAAAATATATACAAGGACAAATGAAACGATTTTATTGTACCATTTGTCTGTTAATAAGATAAATACTAACAGCATTTCAAGAAAAAAATCAATAAGTGGAGAAGCTATATTTGGTAGAACGTATAGTAATACAACAGAGAAAAAGAAAATAACAGCACATGTATAAAATTTATATAATGAGGTTTTTATTGTATCTGAGTACAATAAAAAAATAAGTAAAAATTCTATTACGATATCGAAAATTACGGTGTTCAATTGTTCCATATGCTCTCTGCCTTTTCATAAATATTTTGTGCGATCTTAGTCTGAACCTGTTTCTTACGTCTTCGCGCAAGTGGAACAGTAGTATCAGTAGTAAGAATAAGTTCATCAGAATTTAACTTTTTTATGTAATATGAGTTTACGATATATGATTTATGTACTCTTATAAGGGTATCGTTTGTAATGATTTTTTCCAGATCATTCAGTCCTTTTCTGATAAGATGACTGGTTGAGTCACTCATATAAATTGTGGTATAGCTGCCATTTGCCTTCATATAGGTAATATCACGATATGAAAGAGTGATATTATCATTAATTGAGTCTGGAAGAGTCAGATATTTTGCAGCTATTGTTTTATTTATAGTTTTCTTTAGAGTCTTGTTGAAATTCGTTTGATTGATAGGTTTTGTGATAAATCCGTATACATTTTTACCAAAAGAATCGTAGACTATTTCGTTATGACTGGTAATAAAAATAATAATGGTATTTTTGTTTGAAGCTTCAAACTGTTCTTTAATTGACTGTCCGGAAGTGCCTGGCAATTCTTCGTCTAGTAACAAAATATCAATATTGCTCTGGTATTTAAGTACATCTTCGCCAGATGAAAATATATGGTATTCAAAATTAAAATTTATATCGTTCTCCAAAAGTTTACAACAATTAAGAATTTGATTCTGCCAGTATTTTTCATCATCACAAATGGCAATAGCATATTTTGTAGGGCTCATAGTGTTCCTCTTTTATAATTATGACCGTTAATAACAATTTCAAACCGATAATAACAATTTCAAACCGATAATAACATATATGTTGCTTGTAGACAATCCCTTGGTGAATAATAAGATTGTCACAAAGGAGGCGAAACATAATGGTTACGTATGGATTGGAAAATCTGGCACAGTGGATATGGACATTTTTTAATAAGAGATAAGAAATGGGTAATTATAATATTTAAATGGGAAAGAATATTTAGTTTAGTAGGTAGTGATTTTGTATGTAACAGCTTTTACATAGAGTCAGAAGTGGTTGCAAACACTTCTGACAACAATACTATAAAAAATCAGAAAGGAAGTGAATTATGAATAGCATAAATATTTATGAAAACAAAACACTGAAACTCCAAAACGTCATAGTCCGTAGGCTTGATCTTGAATCAGATGATCAAAATCTTTTTGATTCTGAAATTAACAAAATAAGTACATACATACAGACGCATGGAGCAAACCAGATCGGACCGTTAATTCAATATTCAAAGGTTGAGCTGGATGAAAATAATGAGCCTGATATCAACATGCAGTTTATGCTCCAGGCGAACAACTTTATCCACAACGTAGAGCAGCCATATAGGATGGAGTCTCTGCTGCGTGTAAAAAACTGTCTGTATGCCAGATATAACGGACCGGATGATAAGCTGAAGTTCGCTTATGATAAGCTTGGGGTGTATGCATTTGAGAATGATATTGAGTTGGATGGCTGCAATTATACGATCTACGTGGACAGAAACGAAGAAGAAGAGACAATGGTTGCAGATGTATTCATGCCTGTAAAGGAATAAAAGTGTTATGAGCAGAAGAGGATGTAATCATGATTTACATAAAGTTATGTCTGATTGCAAACAGACATGGCAGAAAAATATTGTTTAGAAGAAAGAAACAGGAGGACACAAAATGGAATTATGTTACGATGGAGCACTGGTGCTCCCAAGCAGTTATGCTGTAATGGATGAAGAGGAAATGACATATTTAGAAGGTGGTAAGGAAATTGCAAATCTTAGCAAAAAGCAATGCATAAATGGACTTTGTGCAATTGGATTATCTCCACAAGTGGCAATTGCAGGAGCTTTGACGTATACGTTAGCTAAATGTCTGATTAATAAGGTAAGTAAATTTGGCGGGTTAGCAACTGCTGTTGTTGCAGGTATACTTACATGGGCAGCAGGACAGGTTATAGCGTTTGGAAAGGGCTTGGCTAGAGGAGCACTAAATAATGGGGTGAGAGTGTCATGGAACTGGAATCCTTTTAAGGAGGCTGTTGGAATAGGAATTACGGTAAAATACTAATTGTCGTGAGAGCACTTGTACTGTGTTTTATAAATGAAATTGGAGATGGATAGAAGTGTTGGGAATGATATTAATAATATCAGACGTAGTCTATTATGCAGGAATATTTATATTATATAAACTTATTTGTGAAGATGATTTTAACTATTTAGTGCTTATATCGTTTATTTTTCTACTGGTAGGACTTTTAGGAGCATCAGTATCAAATTTCCTTAAAGACAAAGAATATATTTCATTACACAGTAAGTGCGTAGAGGTAAATGTAATAATTAAACAGCTCTTGATAGGAATATCATTTATTGGTGCACAAATTGATAGTGTTGTGTTTAAGTATGCTCTTATTGGTTTTAGTATGATTGGGATAATAGTAACAATTCTGATTTGTAAAGAGTTATATGGAAAGCATATAAAGTTGATAGATTTCATTGATACGTACGAAAAAGCAGATGATTGCCGTATAAAGGAAATGAATAAATGGCTATTGGCAAATGGAATTATTACGTGTATGTTTATGAACACAACTAATACAAAAACAGAATACGCGTTAATGTGTATAATCATTTTGATATATATGATTTTGTTTATAAGGTACAATAATGATAGAATAGGAGGCGTTAATTGTGCAATTGCTGTAATATTTGAATTTATTATAGTATTATCAGTGTTGTATGAATGGAATCTAATAACATGTGCTATTTTTGGATATTATTATCTTTGGATGATAAAAATAAGGAAAAATATGTGATATGGTGATTTTTATATCATGTATTTTAGTATATGTTCGGTGTGCAGATACTAATATCTACACATCGAATATAGGAGAGGAGAGCTGGATGGCTGCAATTATACGATCTACGTAGACAGAAACGAAGAAGAAGAGACAATGGTTGCAGATGTATTCATGCCTGTAAAGGAATAAAAGCGTTATGAGCAGAAGCGTTAAGAGTTTAGATGAAATAAGGGAATCAAGAATACTGTTTGATAAGAATCCACCGGCATTCGGCTATATACTTATAACAGTTGTAGCCGTTTTTCTTATTGTGGCAGTAGTATGGAGTATAAAAACACCAAAGGTGTATACCATACAGGCACAGGGTACTGTGACGAATGATGAGTCAAATTATGTCATGTGCAGCTATACGGGAGAGCTTCTTGACAGCAACATGGAAGAGGGCGCACTTGTGGAAGCCGGGGATGTGCTTTTTACAATTAAAAGCACTGATTATGATCTGCAGCAGACACAGCTTGAAGACAACAGAAAATCATATGAAGAACAGATATCACAGTATAGTCTTCTTATAAAATCAATAAAAGACGATACCAATTATTTTGACGAGACAAAAGCGGATGACGGTCTGTACTGGAGCCTTTTTGAAACCTACAAATCACAGGTGGAACAGAATAAGGTTGATGTGTCAACGTATCAGGCATATGGATATACTGATGAGCAGATACAGGCACAGCTTGAAACTAATCAGGGTAAGATTGATGAAGTATATTATTCTGCCATACAATCTGCCGAGACAAAGATTGAAGAGGCGAATCTGCAAATTGCATCAATAGATGCACAGCTTGCAGCGGTGACAAGTGGGCAGGATGCTTATGAGGTAAAAGCTACCACATCAGGAGTTCTGCATATGCTGGGAAATTATAAGAGTGGAATGGTTGTACAGACAACGACAACTGTGGCAACAATCACACCGGAAAATTCGCAGAGATATCTCGAAGCATATGTTTCCACATCTGATATGGCCAGAATGCATGAGGGAGACAGAGTGCAGGTGGTTATGGACGGTCTGTCACAGAATGTCTATGGGACGATAAGCGGAAGCGTATCACGGATAGACAGCAATGTCACTACACAGGAAGGGCAGGATGGAGCGACAAGCCGGGCGTTTAAAGTGATGATAGTGCTAGACCAGGATTATGTGCTGAGCCGTGAGGGAGACAAGGTAGACGTGACTAACGGTATGACGGCGGCTGCAAGGATACAGTATGATAAAGTCACATATTTTAACTATGTGCTTGAGAAACTCGGAATAAAAACCGGAAAATGACATGGGATAAGGTTATGAAGTTAAGAAACAGAATCAGAATATTTGCTGTTATATTTATACTGGCTTTGGGTATGGAGTACTTACCGATGGCTGTATATGCTGCAGAAGTGACAGCGGAAGAAAGCGATATGGCAAATGATGCAGAACCGGATATGGATGAAACCCCGGAAACGGACAATGCATCAGAAACGGCCAATGCATCGGAAACGGACAAGGAAGACAAAACAGACGTACATGATATGGAACAGAATATACCGGTAACAGATATCGAGATATCAGATCATGAGGAGGAAGTGGAAGTAGGAAAGACAATAAACCTTACAGCCACAGCACTTCCGGCGAATGCCACGGAAAGCACGATAACCTTCCGTTCATCTGATATAAATATAGCAACTGTGACTTCTGGAGGTGAAGTAAAGGGTATCTCAAAAGGATATGTTACCATATATGTATCTGCCGGAAGTGTAATAAAAGAGGTAAGTCTGACAGTAAAAGTAAAAACCACTGGAATAAATATAAATAAAGAATATCTCGTAATGAAGCCGGGAACGGCATTTAAACTGAGCGTATCTGTGTTTCCGGCAGAGGCAGAGCAGGCGGTTTCATACAAATCAACCAACACATCAGTTGCAGCAGTATCAGGCAGTGGTGTGGTAACGGCAAAACAGACAGGTTCAGCTACAATAATAGTTTCAAATGGGGATTTGTCGGGCGCAGTGTCGGTAATCGTAAACAGAGATACGGAAAGTTCTGTGGCTGAACCGGCAGCAGATAGTACAGAAGCAGAAAACACAAGTGAACAGATATTTGATGAAAATACGGATGTATCCGAAACGCCTGTAATAAGTGAGCAGATGCTATATGAACTGTACGCAGCAGGCAGATCAATGAAAGTGACCGGAGACGGCTACAGCATCATAATAGACGGAAAGAAGATAGTAAATTATAAAAATGAACTTAATACGGATATAGAACTCGAAAGGGCAGGGGACTGCATAAAATTCAATCTCAACGATGGAGAGTATCTGTGCGGAGAAGTGACACTGCACATAGATGATGTAAAAGGAAAATATCTGTATCTATATAATAACGTAAAGCATAAATACGAACTTGTGAGTACAGAAGACATGAGCGGGCTTAATTTAAGCACACCAGGAAAGTATATGATCACGGCAAAGCCCATCAGAGAGGGCAACGCAGCGGTCAGATATATACTGATTGCAGGTGGAATCGGCATAATTGCAGGAATTGCTGTGTATGTGGCGGTAAAGAGAAGATACTGGTTCTGGTAAAGGTGTATGTAATCATGATTTACATAAAGTCATGCCCAGTTGCAAACAGACATGGCAGAAAAATAATGTTTAGAAGAGAAAATTAATATATAGCGAACAGGAAGGGACACAATGCGATACACATTTATAAAGCAGCATGATGCAACAGACTGTGCAGCGGCATGCATGGGTATGGTCTGTCTGCATTACAGAAAAGAAACCACAATAACGAAATTAAGGGATCTTATGGGAACTGACCTGAAAGGGACAAATCTCATAGGTCTGTCAAAATGTGCAGAGCAGCTTGGATTTAACTGCCAGGCGGTTAAGGTTGACAGGGAAGGCTTCCTTAGCAGATATACACTTCCGGCGATTGCAAATGTTATTACTAAAGAGGGAATGTCGCATTTTGTTGTTGTTTTCAGGATAACGAAAAAGTATGTGATAGTGGGAGATCCGGCGAAGGATATAGAGAGAATTTCAATAGATGATTTCTATAAGAAATTTACAGGTGCGATGCTGCTGTTAAAACCAAACAGCGAATTTGAACGTGAGAAGATTAAGGGAACAAAGCTATTTGACAGGTACATAAAGCTGCTTCTTCCACAGAAAAAGCTTTTTATATATGCACTTGTGGCATCACTTCTTGTAACTCTTCTTGGGATTTTATCATCACTTTTCAACAACATAATATATGATGAGATACTGCCTTACCGGCAGAAGGATGTTTTAAAGATCATGCTTGCAGTATTCCTAGGAATTTCACTGACCTCGACATTTGTCAGCTTTGTAAGACAGTGGATACTTATGCACCTGTCAATAAAGATAGATATTCCGCTTATGCTGGGATATTTTGAACACATATACAAGCTGCCGATGAAATTCTTTGCAAGCCGTAAAACAGGTGACATTACGACACGTTTCTCAGATGCATTTACCATAAAGGATATTTTTACAAATATAGCATTATCGCTTATCATGGATATATCAATGGCTCTTATCACAGGTGTGATACTGTTTCAGATGAACCCAAAGCTTTTTGCGATAATTGTAATGATGACAATCATAAGTATAGTGCTGGTATTTATATTTAAACAGCCTTATAAGAAGATAAATGAGGAGCAGATGCAGCAGTCATCAATACTCAATTCAGAGATAATAGAAGGATTGCGCGCGGTTGAGACAATAAAAGGAAATGCGAACGAGGACATCGAACTGGAAAGTATAGAACGCGAATACATAAAGTCACTTAGGATAAGTTATAAAGAGGGAATGCTTTCAAATGTGCAGGGAACCATATCAAGTGTCATATCAGGAGCAGGGAATCTCGTAATGCTGTATGTCGGCATTATGCAGGTGATAAACAATAGCCTGACACTTGGAAGTTATATGGCGTTTATGACTCTGGCGGGATATTTCATGGATCCAATCGGCAATCTTGTAAGTCTGCAGCTTTCAATACAGGAGGCAAACATTTCCATGAAGAGACTGTCTGAGATCATGGATTATGAAAGAGAGCAGCAGAGTGAAAGACAGTATCAGGAAATAACACAGATTGATGGTGATATAAAGCTTAATCATGTCACATTCGGCTATGGAAACCGAAAACCTGCGCTGGATGATGTGAGTTTTACGATAGAAAAAGGGCAGAAAGTTGCACTTGTAGGCGCAAGCGGAAGCGGAAAGTCTACGATAGCTAAGATGCTGCTTAAATATTATGAGCCACAGTCTGGTGACATAACAATAGATGGCATGGATATCTCGGAATACAGAAATGACGATATCCGGCGTGCTGTATCCTATGTACCGCAGAACATAGAGCTTTTTTCAAAAAGCATATATGATAATATAAGGGTTACAAGACAGAGTGCGACTCTTGATGAGGTCAGGGAGGCAGCAAAAGCGGCCGATGCACATGAATTTATCAAGAGACTTCCGATGCAGTATTACACATATCTCGAAGAAGCCGGAAATGGACTAAGCGGTGGTGAAAAACAGCGAATTGCGCTTGCAAGGGCATTTCTAAAGGAAAACCAGTTTTATATCATGGATGAATCCACCAGCAATCTGGATTTTGCAACAGAAAATATCATTTTTGATATGATATACAATAAATTCAGAAAAAAGACCATGCTTATAATAGCACACAGGCTGGCAACAGTAAAAAACTGTGACAAAATAATAGTCATGGACAAAGGAAAGATAATAGAACAGGGAACACATAAGGAACTGCTGGAAAAGAAAGGGCAGTATTACAGACTATGGGAGATGCAGCAGGGAAATTTTGTTATCAGGCAGGACGAAAGCGTGGATAAGGAGAATGAAACAGAGCCGGATGATGGCGAAGTGATGAGCTACACTTAGCGATTATAATTTTGTATGTAATGATCATTTACATAAAGTCGTGCCTGGTTGCAAACAGGAATGACAGAAACATTAAAACAAATAGAAAAGGAGGTACACATATATGGATATGTGTTATGATGGAGCACTGGTGCTCCCAAGCAGTTATGCTGTAATGGATGAAGAGGAAATGTGCTATACGGAAGGAGGGTGGAGTGGACGTCAAGTGCTTAAGAATGTATGTGGAATTCTTGCAGTATTTTCATTAGGTTATGCAGGGGCTGCATTTAGACATTTTGTTGAAAAAAATAAGGGATTATCATATGGAAGAATGTTGAGTAAAGCAGGTGGAACTTTATTGAGATTTATCAAAGCGGTTCCATGGCAGGTAAAGGTGGCTATAGGAGTATGCACAGCAGCAACTCTGTATGCATTAGGATCATACGATTTATTTTAAAATATTGTATGTTTATAAGGCAATAAATATTTAAGGATAGACAGAAAATGAAAAGTAGTCTCAATAAATTATTTTATATGAGACTACTTTTGTACAAAACAACAATGAAAAAAATATATAAAGTTACGATAATGGTATATGCCATAATATTTATAATAGGATATCTTGGTGGGTTTAAATACATGAATATTGTATTAAACCATTATATAGAATATAGCGACTATATAATGTATGCTTTAATCTTTTTTTTATCAATAGGTATATTTTACCCATTTTTGAGGGAAGGATTTAAAACCTTTGATAAAGAGATTTTAAATGAAATTAGTACAGTATTTTTAATAATAGCATTTTTGTCAGTATTAATTCAAGTTTTGCTGGGAGAAGGAGAAGAGAAGGCGTTATCGGCTAGTGTTATAATTAAAATTATAATATTTTCACCAGTAATAGAAGAATTATTTAATAGATGTGCAGTTATTACTATTCTAAAAACTATATTAAAGGCAGATAATGTTGCTTATATGTTAATAAGTGCAGTTATATTTGCAATGTTTCACATAAATAGCTTAAAACAGAGTGGATTTATGCCGGAAATAAGCAATTTATTAATATATTTCATACTTGGAATGGGATGTGCATATGTATATTTACGCACTAATAATATCGTATCAGCAATCGTACTGCATATGTTTTGGAATGTGTCTATAGTTGGTGGGATAATAAGTGGCATTGCACATAGATGATGTAAAAGAAAGGAACAAATCTCATAGGTCTGTCAAAATGTGCAGAGCAGCTTGGATTTAACTGCCAGGCGGTTAAGGTTGACAGGGAAGGCTTCCTTAGCAGATATACACTTCCGGCGATTTTAAATGTTTACAAATATAGCATTATTGCTTATCATGGATATATCAATGGCTCTTATCACAGGTGTGATACTGTTTCAGATGAACCCAAAGCTTTTTGCGGTAATTGTAATGATGACAATCATAAGTATAGTGCTGGTATTTATATTTAAACATCCTTATAAGAAGATAAATGAGGAGCAGATGCAGCAGGGAAATTTGATTAATTTTTGTATGTAAAAGCTTTACATAGAGTCAGGACTGTCTGCAGACGGGAATGGCAAAAATAAAACAAAGAGAAGAGGAGGTACACATATATGGATATGTGTTATGATGGAGCACTGTCAACTGCTTTTGGGTTATCTAGCTGGCTTTTTACTGAAGGTGAAAAACACGGTGGAATGTATATTGGATTTGATTCAAAAAAGAAAAAAATGGTTTGGGGATATGGTAGATATTAGGGGTAAAAATGTATAAAGTATTATATATAGGATTTCTGACTTTTCAGTTAATATCTGTTTTTTGTAATTTGAAAAGTTCAAAAAAAGACATATTGGAAGCTCATAATAGCAGGAAATTTAATATTATAGGAATAGTATGTCAGATCATAGCTGTAATATTTATTATGATCATTCTAAAAATGCAGGGGTGAAGAGTGAAAAAATATATCGTACATTTTATTATATGGGGACTAGGTATAATTAGTTATTATATATTAGACAAGACAACGGCCGGAGATGAGTTTCAGAATATTAGCGTATTATTAATCGGATGTTTGATGTTTTATGCAGTGTATTATATTTCTATGATATCAGAAATCAAGAAAATTGAATGTGAATTGAATGAATCGGGAATATTTGGCGGACGTGGCATGGGGATTTTAATAAACATGTTTAGCTTGCAGTATATATTTGAACTTTATAAGAAACCATTAGTTTGCATTGTTCTTATAGTAGTTTCTGTTATTGTGCTGATACTATCACGTAAATATATAAAATCTTTTTGGACAAAAATATATGGAGTAAACAATTTTTACTTATTTTTATTGCATTTAATGTATTGACGAGTTCTATAGGCAGTGTTCTTGGTTATAAGTGGGATGATATTTTGTTGGTTAATGTAAAAAATGTATCAAACGTAACAAAATTAATTCTTATAATATTTTATATTGTCATTTTTAAAAATACAGAGTTGCCAAACAGTTTTTTTATAAGACTTGCTTCTAAAAATGAGGCTTTGTTAGACAGAAGAAATTAGAAAATAAGCTTTTAATATATAGCATACGAAAGGGAAACAATGCGATACACATTTATAAAGCAGCATGATGCAACAGACTGTGCAGCGGCCATGCATCGATGATACCTTTTGACCATTTAATCATCTTATATAAGAGGTAAGTGATATGGAATACTTGAATTTCGAAAAGTCAGGACTTATTACGATCCTGATTCCCCTTAATTTTTTAATTGGAGAATATACATTGTTTTTTCGCTTGAATGGATGGAGCCGGAAAATAATTCACTTAATCACAGGTGTGATTGATCTATTTTTTGTGGTGGCAACAATTGCTAGTGGAGAGCATCCATATTATCCATTTGTGATTTTCGGTGGAATGTTAATTGGAATCATTCAAAGTGAATGGCGTTATAGAGAATTCAGTGAAGAAACAAATTATTGGGACAAAATAGATATATTGTTTAAAAAGGGGAGAATTTTGTTGGGAGCGATATTAATTATTATTGAAATAGTGGTTAGAATGTTGTATCCGTCAATGTTTATGGGATTGCCATTAATAACACGTATCTTTTCGTATATCATTTTAGCGGTGTTACCTATTGAAATAATAGTTTTTAACAGTTTTCTTGTAAAAAAACATAATGGTATGGCAATTGAATATTTTTAAAAAGCAAGGTAAAAACATGCCGTTCATGACAAGAAAGTGTCGTTCGTGACCTACTTTATTAATTTTAAAGTGCATGAAGGGAGTAATGAATTTGAATAAAGAGATTGTTGAAGGAATGTACATAGCTCTTATTTTTATTGCGGGATACTATTTAGTAAAGACGAAAAGAATTAATATTTTGTGGAAGATATTGGCAGCTGTGAATATACTTTCATGGGCGTGTTTATTAGTAATATTAGCACTAGATATAAATGTAAGTGCTGATTTTATATCCTTAAATTTAGCAGCATGTATGTTGTTGGCTATTTTTACACCAATAATATGGTTTTCTGATAGAAAAAATATGGATATCTACAGTTTATTTGGAAATATAGGATTTGTATTAGTGCTTAACAAGGAAGTAAATCAAATAAAAAATAGTGCCAGACTAAAAGAAAACCTTCAGAAAATTCTAGGTCTTGATTGTTATCATAAGACATGGATCACAATATCGAAATCAAAAGATGAAGAAATTACATTGACTATGTTATTTTTCAGTAAAAAGGAATTTGCCTGCTTTGAACGAAAAATTGATAAGAAGTATATAGTAGAAAAGGAAAATGGATTTGGAACATTGGTTACTATGCAAATACGAGGAGGTATTATATGAAAACGATAAAAATACAGCACTTATTTGGTAGATTTTCTATATTTTTCTTGGTGTTAATTGTGGTAGTATTTGCTGAGGAATATTCAATTAATAGGTTGTTCTTGAATATAAATGGATTTCCATTTATTTTTATGAATGCACTTATGATTGTAGGAATAGCATATATTTATCAAAAAGCAACAAGGAAATTATTCATAAAGGAATTTGAGTATGAGATATATGAAGATTTCTTCTATATTAATGGGAATAAATATGAATATCAAGATGTAATAAAGTGTGAAATTCATTATTTCGATTATTTTTTTATAAATGTATTGTGTTTACATATAGACATGAAAAACACTTCTAAAAGCCCCCTTTTGTTATATTCAGAAGACTTGGATGAAGGAATAGACTATAAAGACATTCCATTGTTTAAGTTTTATGAATCAGTTAGCGAACATTTGAGAATCAGCTAACTATTGACAGATAGGGGTGAAAGAAAATATAGCCTTTCTTTTTTCGGCAATCGTAAGCGGTATCTTTCTTTGCTTGTAATCGTTTCAAAAGAATTATATAATAGGCATATATGATTTTAGGAGAAGAAAGTGGACTAGAAGATACGGTTGAGGCAGCGCTCAGACAAATTGATGAGAAACGAATCGTTGAAATTTGTGATTCACTGTCCATAGGTGCGGCAATTGAAAATATGATTCTCACGGCAACGGGATATGGATTAGGTACCTTATGGATTGCCAATACTTGCTTTGCCTACAATGAGTTGATGGATTTTATCGGAACAGCCAGCCAGTTGACAGGAATTGTTGCTGTTGGCTTTGCCTATGAAGCTCCGGCTAAAAGACCAAGGAAACCATTGGAAGAAATCGTTGAGTATAGATAGGAAAATCGGATTGATCAAAATCTTTAATATAATGTGTTTGTCATTTGAAAATAAGGAAATACTTAAAAATTAGTTATATAAATACTGCACAAGATTTTGGAAAAAGTGTGACAGTGTCTCACCAATTCATAACTAAACCAGATGTATTAGTGAATAATCCTTCATTTTCACATATTCGAGAAATAATGGTGTTGGAGCTCTTTTATCAGGAAAGGGATAATGAAAAGATATGATATATTTAAGTAGTTTTAGATTAAGTAAAAGAAAAGTGAATAATCCTAATATTTATCCCTACAATGTATTCCGGGATAAGTATATTGAACCATTTGTTTTTAGACCTATCACTGTACTTTATGGGAACAATGGCTCAGGTAAATCAACACTTTTAAATATTATAGCCAATTGCTTACAACTAAAAGGGAAAGAATATGCAACGAGCAATTCATTTGGAAGCGTTGATTACTGTGGTTCGTTTTCCAGAGAATGTTTCTATACTTTGGGGGAAGATGATTATGGAAATACAATAAATAAATTACCGGAAAACAGCCGATATATTAAAAGTGAAGATATATTGTATGAGATTAAGAAGATACAACAAAAGCAGATATTATCAGATGGCATGGAGTATGATTACGTTAAGAGAGGTATGTCTTTACTTGAAGCAAAAAAATTTTTAGCATCTAAAGAAGGGTGTAAGCAGGAAGAATATATAAAATTTGCACAGGAAAAATATTCTAACGGAGAGACATCAATGCAATATTTTGAGGAGTATTTACAACCAGATGCATTATATTTGTTGGATGAACCGGAAGTTTCGCTTTCACCTGCGAATCAGGTTATGTTAGCAGAGGAAATTAATAAAATGGCAAGGTTGTTAGAATGCCAGTTTATTATTGCAACGCATTCACCATTTATGCTTGGAACATTAAATGCTAAAATATACAATCTTGATACGAAAGAGTATGATGTTACAAAATGGAGTGATTTGGATAATGTACGATATTTTTATAATTTCTTCAAAAAACATGAAGATGAATTTAAAGTCTAAATACCTAAATATTAGTTCAATTTAAAGGAGGATATTACATGCACAACGAAAATTATTCAATAATATTCAGTAGTATGACCGGCAACACACGTAAGCTGGCTGATAAAATTCATGAAATACTACCAAAGGAGAGCTGTGATTATTTTGGCACGGCTGATGCCAGTGGGATAGAATCCGAATTGCTATACATTGGATTTTGGACGGACAAGGGAAACGCGGATAGCGATACATTAGATTTCTTATCTAAATTGAAAAATAAAAAGATATTTCTGTTCGGAACAGCCGGTTTTGGAGGAAGTGATGCATATTTTCAAAGGATTCTTGGCAATGTTAAAAGCACCATTGATTCAAGCAACACCATTGTAGGAGAGTATATGTGTCAGGGCAAAATGCCACAGTCTGTGCGGGAGCGCTATGTGAAAATGAAAGAAAACCCGGAGCATCCGGATAATATTGATGCGCTGATTGAAAATTTTGACAAGGCTTTATCACATCCTGATTCAGATGATTTGGAGAGATTAAAAAATATTATTATTTAGCAGGAGGTATTATGTATGTACAATTTTACATTCAACATTCCAACAAAGATTCATTTCGGAAAGGATACCATTTCGAGCTTATCAGAGCTCAAGGCATATGGCAGCAAGGTGCTTTTGGTGTACGGAGGCGGCTCTATAAAGAAAAACGGTCTCTACGATACCGCAATGAAAATCCTTAAGGATGCGGGGCTGACCGTGTTTGAGCTTAGCGGAGTGGAGCCAAACCCAAAGATTGAGACAGTCAGAAAGGGTGTTGAAATCTGTAAAAATGAGGGTATCGACATGGTGCTTGCAATAGGTGGCGGCAGTACAATCGATTGCTCAAAGGTTGTTGCAGCAGGTGCAAAGTATGATGGTGATGCATGGGATTTGGTGCTTGATGGCTCGAAGGTCAAGGCGGCACTTCCGATATTTGATGTGCTTACTCTTTCCGCAACCGGAACAGAGATGGATCCTTTTGCTGTTATCTCTGATATGTCTAAAAATGAAAAGTGGGGAACAGGATCGCCGTATATGGTGCCAACTATGTCAATATTAAATCCTGAATATACTTTTTCGGTATCAAAAAAACAGACTGCAGCAGGAACCGCAGATATGATGAGCCATACAATGGAGAATTATTTTTCTATGGAGAATGCTGACTGCCAGAAATTTATGGCAGAGGGATTGTTACGTACAATGATTAAAAATGGACCGGTTGCCCTCGCACAGCCTGACAACTACGAGGCCAGAGCCAACCTGATGTGGGCAGGCACCCATGCAATCAACGGTGTTGTGGGTGACGGCTGTTCACCGGCATGGTGCGTACATCCTATGGAGCATGAGCTGAGCGCTTTCTATGATATTACCCACGGAGAGGGACTTGCAATACTCACACCGGCGTGGATGGAGCACATACTAAATGACGACACACTTCCGATGTTTGTGGAGTTTGCAAAAAATGTCTGGGGACTTTCCGGTGATGATGACTATGCACTTGCACACGCAGGCATTGATGCACTGAAGAAATTCTTCTTTGAGACAATGGGCATTCCGGCAAATCTAAGAGCTGTGGGAATCACAGACGACAGGAACTTTGAGGTGATGGCAAAGAAGGCCTGCGAGGGTTCAAAGGGATCGTTTGTACCGCTTAGCAAGGACGATATTGTGGAGATTTACAGAGCAGCATTCTAATCAATCGTTCATGCAAATACCTTGATTAATAATTTGACTGAAATTCTCTTTGATGTATGAGAACAAAATAAGAGTGTAGGCTATCCAATAAATAACCTGCACTCTTTTTAGTTTGATTTGGCTTTTAAATTTATTTATCTTGATACACCTAGCTTTACCATGAGAGCCTCCTGCAAAACGCGAGATACGTTGATATGGGATTTCTCAGCTTCCTGATTAAGCCAATTAGGGAGAGTGACATTTCTTCGTACCGTTTTATTGTCGGTCTTGCGGCGGTATTCATCAAAATCTATATCCACAAATGAAACATGACTAATACCATCTTTGTCAAAAGTACCATTTTTGATGTCAATATCTGAAATATCACTTGGAACCGGAATTTCCCTGCCTAGATCCTGTAATGTGATTCCATTTGCCCCAATGGCATCGCGAGCCATCTCTATAGCGTCTGACAGACCGAAGCCCTCTGTTAATATACCCATATCAGGAACATTAATAAGCACGGTGTCTTTCTTATCCTTTAATTGTGTAAATATAACTGGATATACCTGTTTCATATATAATATCCCCACTCAATGTATATATAATATATACATTGAGTGGGGATAAGTCAACAGCTTTTATAAATCAAAGAATAAGAAAAGACTTGACATGATTAAGAAAGAATGATATAAATACATACATAACGAATGTATTTATTGCAGGTGAAGATAATATGGCAAGAAATAAGTATCCAGAATTAACAGTGGAGAAGATTTTGGAAGTATCACAAAGACTTTTCTTAGAGAAAGGATACGAGCAAACAACAATTCAAGATATTGTTGATAATTTAGGAGGACTAACCAAAGGAGCAGTGTATCATCATTTTAAATCCAAAGAGGAGATTATAAATGCTTTGGGTGATAAGATGTTTTTGAGTAATAATCCTTTCAATGTGGTCAAAGAACAGAATGAATTAAATGGATTGCAGAAAATTCAGAAAGCTATGATGTTAAATCAGGAAGATTCAGAACGAGCCACATTGTCAAAAAATATGATTCCACTATTGGAGAATCCTCGTATATTGGCTGGAATGATAGAATCACAAAGAAAATACCTGTCACCAAAGTTTTATGAACTGATTGAAGAAGGCATTGAAGATGGTTCTATTAGTACGGAGTATCCGAAAGAATTGGCAGAAATCCTGCCATTGTTGGAATTGTGGCTAATGCCATCTGTATTTCCAGCATCAGAAGAAGAAATGCAACATAAAGTGATGTTTGTAAAAGAGATGTTTGAGCGTATGGGTGTGCCATTATTCAACGACCAAATATTATCGATGATTGATGTAAAAATAAAATAAAATTGTATTATGCAATTTTATTTTATTTTTACATCAATACATACATTCGGAATGTATGAAAAAGGAGGATTAAATGGAACTTAAAGATGTATATATTGTAAAAACAAATAATTTATCGAAGTCTTATAATAAAAAAACGGTTATAAATAGCTGCAATATGAGTGTAAAAAAAGGAAGGATATATTGTTTGGTTGGACAAAATGGTGCGGGAAAGACAACACTATTTAAGATATTGCTGGGATTAACATCAGCCACGCAGGGAACGGCAACAGTTCTGGGAATGGACTGTAAAAATGAAAGCTTGGAAATTCTTGCCAGAACAGGAAGTCTAATAGAAACTCCGGTTTTTTATGAACACATTTCAGCAAGAAAGAATTTAAAAATACATTTAGAGTATATGGACTGCAAAGATGCTGACAAAAAAATTGAAAGTATATTGGAAAAAGTCGGGTTGAAGGATTCGGCAGATCAGCATGTATCTACTTTTTCGCTGGGAATGCGTCAGAGACTTGCTATTGCGAGAGCACTTGTACATGAACCAAGTTTACTAATTCTTGATGAACCAATAAATGGAATGGATCCAGTTGGAATAAGAGATATGAGAGAGTTATTTCGTAATCTTTCAGAACAGGGAGTCACAATTTTGATGTCCAGTCATTTTCTATCTGAGGTAGAATTGGTTGCAGATGATATAGGTTTTTTGGTTAATGGAACAATCGTGCGTGAGGTTCAGTCACAGGATATATCACAACAAAATGCCGGTGGACTGGAAGATTATTTTATGAAAGCGATTCAAGGAGAGTGAGTATATGAAAATAAACAGATTATTTTCTCTGGAATTGGAAAGAAATAGCTTACGACCATATCAAATTGCTGTTGAGGTAGGCACTGTTTTTATACTGGGCTTTATATATTTAATGGCAGCAATACCCAAAATTGATCCAGGGGATAGCGATGCAGAATTATTTAGTTCTTACAATTTTGTAATAGGACTGACATTGGTGGTCATGATGGGAATTTTTTCTGTAATCTCGGCAACGATGTCATCAAAGTTTATTGTGGATGAGTATCGAGGGAAAAAAGCAATTTTACTATTTTCATATCCAATCAGTCGAAAAAAAATAATGGAAACCAAGATACTATTAGTATTTTTATTTACATTTGGTTCGATGTTGATAAGTGGAGCAATAGTACTCGCAGTTTTCATGATAACAGAAAGCTTAGTTCCAATTGGCAATGACATTGCAAGTTTAGGACTTATGTTAACAAGTATTATATATTTAGTATGTTATGCTCTGATTGCTGCATTTTGTGGTATTGCTTCGAGTTGGATTGGGTTCAGAAAGCAGTCTGTTATTGCAACAATAGTTGCATCCTGCATTATTATGGTTACAATGTGTCAGATAGTAGCTATGACATTTTTTTCTGGAGTGGCGATGATATTGCTTTTGGCTGGTATGGGAATTATTACATTTTTAGCCGTTGAGAGCATGTTAAGTCAGGCAAGAAAAATGGAAATTTAATTAAGTGTATCACATTCTTTTGTATACTCTTAAATAGGGACAGAGGAATGTATACATATAAAGAATGTTACCAGTAGTGGGGCATTCAGTATGACTGATTTTACTTATGAAAAGGATGTCTTGATATGGAAAGTGTTTCAGGTAATTGGAGTGCTTGTCGAGATAGCAGTAGTTGTCTTTTGGGGTATCCCGTTTGTATTGAGCATATACACTAACCTGTTCGTTTAATTTTAAGAAGAAAGAAAAGGTAATTTATGAAAGCAAATAATTTAATTATTGATTCAATCAGTAAAACATATAAAAAAGGGAAGATAAGAGCCAATGATAATATTTCATTAGAACTGTATCCTTCTGAAATCACTGCACTTATCGGACATAATGGCGCGGGGAAAACGACTCTGCTGAATCAGATTATAGGTAATGCCAAACCTGACAGTGGAGATATTACTTATAAGGGAATATCATTGGTAAAAAATTCAAAAGTAGCCAGAGAACTGGTATCCATAATGCCCCAGTTTCATGCTCCGCTTGAAGGAGTAACACTAAGGCAGTCCATAGAATCTATTTTGAGAATCAAAGGAGTATCTGAAAAGCAGGTGCATTTATGCACAAAACAAGTGTTAAAGGATTTGGATATTGAGCAGTGGGCTGACCAGGCAGGAAATAAATTATCCGGTGGTTTACAGAGACTGACCTCTTTTGCAATGGCAGTGGCATACCCATCAGACATAATTCTGCTTGACGAGCCCACAAATGATGTTGATCCAATAAGACGTAAGTTGACATGGCAGTATATGAGAAAACTAGCAAAAGAGGGGCATATGATTTTTGTTGTCACCCATAATCTACTTGAAGTTGAACAGTATACAGACAGATATATTTTACTGAATAAAGGTCGTATAATTCGTGACGATTCTACGGCTGTTATTAGTAATGACTACGTTTCAAATGTAATGATAGTATCCCTGCATGATACGGACGAGTTGCACGATCTACCGGAAGCCGAAACCAGTGAATATAAAGAAGATGAAATGCAGTTGGTTCTTACCTTGTCTGAAAATCAGGTTTCAAATGCTGTTAATTGGCTGATGGAGCTTATAAGACAGGGAAAAGTTTTGAATTATAAGTTTACATCTGCAACATTGGATATGCAATATGGAGGTATGATAGATGGAGAATAAAGAAACATTATCAAACCCGCAGGCATCTTATTTGACAAAACTTAAAGGAGTGATATTTTGGAGCTTGATAAGACACAAATATCTGGTGCCGGTATTCAGTGTGGCACAGGCTGCATTTGCGATTGCAATAATATGTGGAATGGCACTATTTCTTCCACAGCTTGATGATACATCGGTTGTTTATTTATCGTCCGGGGCATTGACTTTAGGCATGATTGCGGTCGGATGTGTTTTAGCACCACAGATTGTAAGTGAGGCAAAACAAAATGGGATATTTGAATATCAAAGAACGCTTCCAGTTTCAAGAAGCATTATTTTGTTAGCAGATATTATCATATGGGGAATTGCATCAGTTCCGGGCGTGATTATGGGTTGTATTGCTTCGGTACTGCGTTTTGATATAAATCTAAATATAACGGGACAAAGTTGCCTGATTATATTGCTTACACAGTTTACATTGATTTGTATCGGATTTTGTATTGCCTACTGGCTTCCACCTAGTGCAATGGCATTGGCAACACAGGTAATTATGATAGGTGGACTGCTTTTTTCACCGATAACATATCCAGCGGAAAGACTCCCGGAGTGGTCTATGTATATTTATAATGTGCTGCCATTTGTTCCTATAAGTAATTTAATAAGGTCTGCGTTATTTTTGGCGAAGTCTATAAGTCTGTCAGATTTGATAGTAGTTGTTTTTTGGGCTGTCGTTGCATTTATTCTTTCTCTTTGTGCATTGTCAAAAAAAGAATGATAAAGTATTTCGGCGGAAATAATATAACGAATATGCGAATGTCGGGATATGAAAATGATATATTACTGGGTTCTGTGACTTTTTTATATCAGAATAAAAGGAAAAAGTTATGTTATATAAACAGGAAAATATTACATTGGTTGATGAGGTAAGAAAAACAGGAAGAGGAAATAGGGTTTGGATTGAAATATTGAAATTCTTGGCTGTTCTTACACCTATAAATTTGATAATGGTATTTGCGGGGGAGGCAATAAAAGCTGCATTATTTCAGAAGTCGGTGATTAACGAAGAGATATCCATGATTATTCAATTATATGAATGTGCTTTGGGAATTGGTTTGGTTGTATTGTATTGTTGCTGCATTGAAAAAAGAACTTTTATGAGTATGGGTTTTATGAAAAGACATGTATGCAAGCAGTATATAAAAGGTGCGTGTGTAGGTGCCATGCTGATATCAGCCTTAGTATGGATGGGAGTTCTTTTCAATACTTTTATTTTTAATGGATTCAATGTGAATTTGGATAAAAAAAGTATATTCTTATTTCTTGGCGGATTTTTGTTGCAGGGATTTTACGAAGAGTTAGTATTTCGTGGATTTTTCATGATATCTATAATCAGAAAAAATACCATATTTGTAGCGGTGATGGTTAATTCTATTTTATTTGGATTAACACATGGTTTCAATAATGGATTTCAAGTACTTGCTTTATTAAATTTGATATTATTTGGAATATTCGAGTCAATCTATTTATTGAAAACTGGAAATATTTGGGGCATTAGTGCAATACATAGCATGTGGAATTTTATACAAGGAAATATTTATGGTTTTAATGTATCGGGAATGGCACAATCACAAAGCATATTTATATTTAAAATCAGCAATTGTGAAATATTTAGTGGAGGAACATTCGGACTGGAAGGAAGTTTACTTACAACTATAGTATTATTAAGTGCAATCAATATGGTTATATTATATAACACAGCTTTACAGCTTCAATAATAATCTCTTACCAAAAAACTGCTTGTTTTATAGAATTTATGATAGATGCCGATTTTATTGAGATGTTGGCATTTTGCACGAAAGCGGTAAAAATACATGACTGTGAATTTCTTAAATGAACGTAAAATGGAATTTATGAATGCCTTTATTTTGGCAGGCTATATTTTTTTATCCATGTATGGAAGAGGTTTCATTGCTGAATAGCTGATATTAATAAGGATGAATAACATTTCAATACTCTTAAATATATGTTACATCTAGCTTCACAATGACCATAAGGTATTTTGTTTATAGTAGCTCATTTCAACATTTTATCTGAATGAATATATAAAAAGATATATACTGAAACCAATCAATGCTAGTCCTATTTAATGGTGATTTTTTGCCATGAGCTTTTTACTTCTAAGCAAATTTGTAAAGAAATTGCGCACGCTTATATAATAATCACCGATTTTTATCGTAAAGAGTAAAGTCATTATTTATTGATAGTAGTTTTGGAGATTTCATAGTTGTATACACAGCATAAGGCTTACAAAACAGTGGCCATTAAAATAATAGTAGTTGATGTGGAAAATTATGAAATTGGTGATATAGTGGACGCTGGAATTATTCAGATAAAACTAAGTAATTAATGAGACTTATGATTATGAGTGGACAGATGAACAAAAAGAAAAGATATTAACAAAATCAACTGAAAAAATAATATATAAGCCATGTTACCACCACAGCGGTGAGAACATGGCTTATTTTTATGTGCTATGATATAAAAAATCATTTTATAGGGAATGCAACAGACTCTATAATGAACATAATCACAAATAGAGCAAAAATCACTGCCACATCAAGCAGTATTATGCCGACATAGTGCATGAAGCGGTTTTTGCTCTTGCAAAGCGGCAGTATATTCTGTACATTGAGATAGTTAAAGCCACAGAAAATCGCAAATATGAACATACCGAGGCAGAAAATTCTTTCAAGCCACAGCTTTGCTCCGTAAGTATTTTCTAATTCCAATGACAGGCAAAGCCATATTATGAACAGATATGCGACTGAGGATAGCAGCATTTTCCATGGAGTTCTCGTGCGAAATCCGGGTGGGAGAAAACGGGAAGCACTGTCGTGGATAGCTCGTTTAGCAGTATCGGCATTGGCATTGGTTGCATTGTTTGCATTATCATGGTTATGGTGTGCATATTGACTTGAATTACCGGCAGCAGAAGTGCTGTGCTGCGCAGGATAATATGACTGCGATACGGCATTTTTTAACTCTGCCACAGACTGGTATCTTGCGGCTGGTGTCATCTGAGTACATCTTTCTGCAATCAGGTTAAGCTGGTGCAAAATTGGAGCAATGTCGGGAACCGGAGTGATGCTGCCAAGCATTTCGCGCAGTACTATACCGAGAGAATATATGTCTGTTTTCGGAGATGAAGAGCCAAAGCCATACTGCTCGGGAGCTGCATATCCGGGAGTGCCGATAAGCACGGTATCAGACTCGTTTTGTCCGGAAAATTGTTTTGCGGCATTGAAATCTAAAAGCATTGCATAGTTATAACTGGTGATTATGATATTTGACGGCTTTATATCGCGGTGGATTATAGGCGGAGTCATCGAGTGCAGAGCTTCAAGTATATTGCAGAGCATAATCATGTAGCTTCTGATATCGGAAACACTAAGGTCAGAGTTGTCTATTTTTTCCTGCAGGGAGGTTCCGCTTATATACTCCTCGATTACGATAAGCTGGTTGCCATCTTCATAGTAATTGATAAGGCGCGGAATACCGGCCACAGGATTGCGATAAAGGTATTCGTACACGCGCATATTGTATACATCAAGGATTTTCTGGACATAAAGATTGCCGGAAAGCACAGATTGAACCAGATAAACCTTGTGTTCTTCATTTAAGGCTGAGATTATTTTGTAATCGCTCATGGTGCATGTATCCTTTCAGGTATCGCTAATGAGGTAGGAATAGTTACAAGTACAAGTATAACAGATAGGAGAAATTTATGAAGCAAAAAAATACAAAAGAATTGGATGATATCCTTGGAAAAACTCATATATCTGATTTTGATAAATTTTGTGTTGAGCAGAAAGGCAGCATGGATCCAGAGCAAAATGCGTTTTCAGAGTACATAAAGGATTTGCTTAAGGAAAAGAAAATAACACAGCAGATGGTGTTTTTGAAGGCTGATATTCCGGAAAAATACGGCTACAAGCTTCTGTCAGGCGAAAAACATACCAGGCAGAGGGATATTATCCTGAGGATATGTTATGCTGCAGAGCTTACATTAGAGCAGACCCAGAGAGCCTTGAGAAAATACGAGATGCCACAGCTCTATGCAAAAATCCCGAGAGATGCTCTTCTTATGCTTATTTTTAAGGACCGTCCGGGCGGAATCATAGAGGTGAACGAATTACTCAGCAAAAAAGGCATGGAAATGCTCAGGACAAGTGGAGTGCAGGAGTAAGTTTAGGATATAATTTTACCACCGCTGCGGGGAGAACGGTATTCATACTGTGATGGTATAATAGTCCTACAATTTACAGAGGAGGACTTAACCATGAAAAAAAGAACTAATTTACTGGCTCTTGTACTGAGCATCACAGCAATCACTTTTACATTATTTGGATGCAGTTCGGACACAGGGCAAAAAAAGAGCATAGCTGCACCGGGAAGCGCAACAGAGACCGGTGGAGGCGCAGAGAGCAGCGGAACTAATGGAGGCGGTGCAGATCAGGCATCAGCAGATGAGAGCATCAATGAGCAGGTGCTTGTAGACCAGGATGGCATCAAAATAACTGCGACTGAATACGTGACGGACAGCATATGGGGAGATGGAATTAAGCTTCTGGTTGAAAATAATTCGGCCAAGGACTATACAATAGGCTGTGATGCATTAATCGTGAACGATTATATGATCACAGATCTGTTCAGCGCGGATGTTGCGGCAGGAAAAAAGTCGAATGAGGTTATGTATTTATCGTCAACAGAGCTTAAAGCAGCCGGAATAGATACAGTAGGACAAATTGAGATGTATTTCCACGCATACGATTCAAACTGGGATAATCTTTTCAAGAATGTATATTCAAAGCTTGAGACTTCTGAATTTGCAAACATGGATACGACACCAAACGATGAGGGACAGGAGCTTTACAATGCAAATGGGGTAAGGATTGTTGGAAAAACAGTTGATGAAAATTCCTTCTGGGGAACAGCAATTTTACTTTACATCGAAAACACCTCAGGTCAGAATGTAGGAATAAACGTGGACAACATGTCTATCAATGGATATATGATGACACCGCTGTTTTCAACCACAGTCTATGACGGAAAGAAGTCGATAGATGATATAACCATTATGTCAAGTGATCTTGAGGCAAACGGAATCACGTCGGTTGATCAGGTGGAGCTTAAATTCCATATATACAATGCTGAGAGCTATGATACAATAGCGGATTCAGATGCGATAACATTTACGGCACAGTAAATAATTTAAACATCATATGAAAGTATGATTATTAAACAGTAGAGCTACGCAATATTTAAATAGATAGGAGAAATTCATCATGAAGGTTTGGAAATTAGTTTCAGGTATTTTATCAATAATTTTATTTGTTTTTGTATCATTTCAGTCATGCGCTGCAGGAGTATCTAATGCATTGGAGGCCAATGGTGAGGCATCAGGAAGTGCAGGAATAATTGTGGCAATTCTTATGCTTGCAGGTGGAATTGTTTCAATCGCTACGAGAAAATCGTTAGGCAAGGGTGGGAATATCGCACTCATAGTACTCTTTGGATTGGCAGCAATTATCGGATTTGCGGGTTATGGAAGTTTTTCAGATCTGGCTATATGGGCAGGCTGGTGTCTGATAAATGCAGTTCTTGCGGTAGTTGCACTGGTTATGGCAAAGAAGAACAATTAAATATTACTATTTGAATTCATATGAGGAAGATTCTAAGGAGAATCTTCCTTTTTTGATATTTAAACTAAGACTAAATATGATACAATTCAATTATTCAGCACTATAAGCTTTATTTCCTAGAGGCTAGGCTTAAAGTTTACATAAGGGAAATTTTAAAGAATTTATGATGAGATGTAACCCCCACCAAACAAAATCCTACATAATAGATAGAAGGGAGGTTTGTGGAAAATGTACACACAGGAACAGATACTTGATATGTATTTTGATCGCAACCAGCAGGCTGTCAGTGCGACCTCGCAGATGTACGGAGCGAAGCTTACCCGGTTTGCAGACACGATGATAGCACATGAGGATGCACTGGAATGCGTAAATGACACATACATAGCAGCATGGAACAAGATACCGCCGGAGCGCCCTATGCGTTTCCTTTCCTGGCTTTACAGGGTATGCCGCAATATCGTCTGCGACAGGATTGACTGGAATAATGCTTCAAAGAGAAATTCCAACATGAACTGTATGCTTGATGAGCTTGAGGAGTGCCTTGCAGACAGCAATGCAAAATACGAGGGCGAGCTGTCGGACATTGGAAGGTGTTTATCGGATTTTCTGAACGGACTGGAGACGGAAAAGAGAGTGCTTTTCGTGAGACGCTACTGGTATGGCATGACGATTGATGAGCTGGCAGATATGAGCGGCAGGAGCAAGAGCAGCGTAAAGACCACATTGTTCAGGATAAGGGCAGAGCTTAAAAAATATCTGGATGAGGAGGGCGTATATCTATGACGAAAAAGGATTTATTTGATGGTTTAAATTACATCGATGACCAAATAATTGAAGAAGCGCAGCCGACCGGAGAATCGGCCGGGTACAGTGATGAAATTTATGTAAAAAATCATGAAACCCATCACGGCGGAAAAGAAGACAAAAACAGGAAAAAGCACAAAAAATTTGCACGGGCAGCAAAAGCGCTTGCCACAGTGGCGGCAGTCCTTGTTGTTGCAGTCTTAGGCACGGAGGTTGTGTGGCTTAATAACCGTATAGATGAGCTGGAAACAAAAACTGCAAATGTGATTTCACAGAATAATGCACAGAATAATGTCTATGCGGGGATAAAGAGCGGCGCAAAGCTTGGGGATTATGAAGCGGCCTCTGATTACGGGAAATTGTATGATGTGGTAAAAAAAGCAGAGGCTTCCATAAGGGATACCGCATTTGGAGAGCTGTTGGAGGGTGCGGATGTAACAGGCATTATGTCTGATGCATCGTCTACAAATAAACAGGAGTCGGCAGCCAATACAGAGTATTCAACAACCAACGTGATGACAGAGGGCGTTGATGAGAGTGATGTGGTAAAGACGGACGGAAAATACATTTACATGGTCGAGGATGGTCAGATATCCATTACGGATATTTCAAAGGGAAAGCCTGGGGAAGAGACGCTGTTTCGTCCTGATTTTGAGGTACCGTCAGATACTGTAGAGGAGCTTTATATCAGTGACGGAAAAATGCTTATTATATCAAACCACACAGGCGATAAGGATGAGACTATATGCTATAGCTATGATATAGCTGACCCGACGAAACCGGTGCTTATAGGTAAAGCGCGTCAGGATGGATTTTACAATACATCGCGCAAAATCGGCAATACGGTATATGTTTTTTCAGACACATATATAAAGACCTCCGATATGAATAAAAATGTGGCACTGCAGGAGGATAATCTGGAGAAATGGGTGCCTCAGGTAAATGGCAAAGTGATAAGCTATGACTGCTTCTATATAGGAGAGGATACATACTCAGGCACAGTTATTTCGAGCTTTGATGTGGATAAACCTGATAAGACGATAGATGCAAAATGCATTATGAATAATAGCGGAGAGGTGTACGTTTCTGGCAATGCTATGTATCTGTATCATTCCGATTGGGGTGCAAGCCGTGAGCTTACCAAAATCAGCAAACTTTCGTTTGAGGATGGAGTGATGAAGACCGGGGAGACGACTTCAGTGAATGGTTATCTTAACGATAAATTTGCAATAAATGAGCAGGGAGGTTATCTGTATGTGCTTCCAACCTCAAATACCGGCAGCCAGCCTGTCAATTCGCTTCATGTGCTGGATAAGGATATGAATGAGGTCGGTGTGATAAATGAGATTGCGCGTGGGGAGAGCATCTATGCAGCCCGTTTCGTCGGAAAATATGTATATTTCATCACATACAGGCAGACAGATCCTCTTTTTGTGGCAGATATATCCGACCCGACAGCGCCAAAGCTTTTGGGAGAGCTTGAGGTGAGTGGATTTTCTGAATATCTGCATATGTGGGATGATACGCACGTACTTGGAATAGGCTATGGTGATTCGCAGCAGAGTAAGATAAAGCTTACTATGTTTGATGTGAGCGATCCGACAAAGCCGGTTGAGGTGAACCAGAAGCTTATCGACAGTTCTGAGAGCTGGAGTAATGAGTTTGTATACAACTACAAGGCTATTCTTGCTGACCCGGAGAAAAATATGATAGGATTTACTGCGAATGACTACTATCTGTATTCGTATGACAGTGAAAACGGCTTTAGTCTTTTGGAGCAGCAGGCACTGACCTATAAAAATACAGAAGGCTACAGAGGCATTTACAAGGATAATGATTTCTATGTGGCAGGAAACGGAGAGATAAAGCATTTTAAGCTGGCAGAATAGCGTAAATAATAGTGTTACGCAATAAGATATAAAGACAGGCGGCGAATACCCAAAGAGGGTGTTTGCCGCCTGTTTTTTGTATAATTTCATATACAAACGATATGTAACAGCATATTTAAGTATGCAATTTAAGGCAGTCGGTGATATAATATCTCTGATTTTAATAACACGGAGGAACTATTATAATGAATACAGCCTCAAAGACAAGACATGTCTTTATTTTGTTTTTGGCAGATATAGTCTGGGGAATAGCCTTTGTAGCGCAGTCAAAGGGAGGGGATGCAGTTGGAGCATTTTCATTCAACGGCATCCGCTTCCTTATTGGTGCGCTCTGCCTTCTGCCGGTCATAAAAATACTGGATAAGAAAGAGCTGACGGTAAACAGACCTGAAAGCAAAAAGCAAAAGAAAGAGCTTTGGATAGCCGGAAGCTGTTGTGGAATAGCACTTTTCTTTGCGAGCAACCTGCAGCAGCTTGGAATCAGCATGGGCGCAGAATCCGGCAAGGCAGGATTTCTTACAGCTACATATATACTTATGGTGCCTATACTAGGGATTTTCCTTAAAAGAAAATGCGGAGTCAAAATATGGATAGGTGTATTTATTGCACTGATAGGCATGTATTTTCTGTGTATGAATGGGACATTTTCACTTAGTGGCTCGGATTTGCTCCTGTTGGCAGGGGCATTGTGCTTTGCGATACAGATACTTGTGATTGACCATTTCGTGTCACATGTAGATGCGGTCAGACTCTCATGTATTGAGTTTTTTGTCACCGGACTTGGCTCATGTATAGTGATGATTTTTACAGATATGGGACCGTCTGCCGGCGGCTTAGCACAGTGGGCACAGTCGCTTTGCACATGGGATGCATGGATTCCGATTCTCTATGCCGGTATTTTCTCAAGCGGAGTGGGCTATACGCTGCAGATTGTCGGACAAAAGGGCTTAAACCCGGCGGTGGCATCGGTGGCGATGAGTCTTGAGTCGGTGGTTTCTGTGATTGCAGGATGGATTCTGCTGGGCCAGATGCTAGGTGGCAGAGAAATTTTTGGATGTGTGCTCATGTTTATTGCGATAATTATTGCACAGCTTCCGGATAGGGAGTATACTAAATAGGTTACAGTATAAAAATGAAATGTGATTATTCAAGTGTGGTTTTGCGAATGTGCGTGGGATGAATAGTTACAACGAGACAGGGATTGGATATGAGAAATAATAGCAGAAAAAATTACAGACGCCGCAGACAAAATACAAGAGCTTCACAGATTAAGCTTGTAGGAATAGTGGCTGTGATAGTCGTTATAGCGATTATAATAGTTATATCGTGCTTTAATAAAACAAAAAAAGACAGTAATAAGGCAAAAGACACAGGAACGGCCACAGAAAATGTGACCGGTGTGACTGAGCAGGTAAGTGAGACAGAGGAAGCAAAGGAGCTCTTTGCACCAAAGGAGTCTGATGCTACAGCAGCAATCGGAGATGAGCTTGAGAGCTCTTATGCCGTAGTGATTGATGAGCAGGACGGCACAGTTGTTGCGGGAAAAAATGCTCATGAGAAAATGTATCCGGCTTCCATGACAAAGGTTATGACAGTGCTTGTAGCAGCAGAGCAGGCTGAGAAAAATGCAATTGCTGCAGCGGAGAATGAAAACACCGAAATAGACAGGCAGGCTGTGATAGAAAACAAGCTCAACGAGGTTGTTACAATTACAAGAGAAGCCACAGATTATTCATATGTGCATGATTGCAGTACAACAGGCTTTTTAGACGGTGAGCAGGTGCCTCTTCGCGATGTGTTTAACGGAACCATCCTGCCATCAGGTGGAGAATCGGCATATCAGCTTGCGGTTTATACAGCAGGCTCCATGGAAGCATTTGTCGATATGATGAACCAGAAGGCAGCAGAGCTTGGTATAGGCCAGACCACACATTTTGCAAACCCTGTCGGCATATATGATGAGAACAATTACAGCACAGCCTATGATATGGCGGTCATCATGCAGGCAGCGATGCAGGACGACATTTGTAAAACAGTACTTTCAAATCATACATATAGCACGGCTGCAACACCGCAGCATCCGGAGAACCTGAACATATCAAATCTGTTCCTGCGCCGAATAGAGGACAGGATGACAAGTGGCGAGGTAATCGGTGCAAAGACAGGCTTTGTAAATCAGTCCGGCAACTGTGCGGTCAGCTATGAGAAGGCAGCAAGCGGAAAGACATATATATGTGTGACAGCAGGCGCTTCAAGCGGATGGCACTGTATAGATAATCATGTGTATTTATATAATACATACGGCAAGTAATCAGCACAGCTGATTTTAAGGAGCGCAGATATGGCGGGAAATCAAGGCAATTACAGGGAAAACCCCACGCGTAATGAGAAGAAATACAAAAAAGCCAACGGACAGCCGAGACTAAAGGAGAAAAGCAGCCGGGCAAAGAGCGATAACGTATGTCCGTATGCGAAGAAATGTGGCGGATGCGACTATCAGGGCGTAGAATATAAGGAACAGTTAAAAACCAAGCAGGCATACATGAAAAAGCTGCTAAAGCCTTTTTGCTTTGTGGAGCCGATTGTCGGCATGAAAAATCCGCTCTATTATCGTCACAAGGTTCATGCAGCCTTTGACTGTACGAGGCGCGGTCAGATTGTGGCGGGAGCCTACAGGAAAAACACACATGATGTGGTGGATATAGAAAGCTGCATGATAGAGGAGCAGGAGTCAGATGAGATAATAAGGGACATAAAGGATATGCTCCGCTCATTCAGGATAAAGACCTATGATGAGGACACCGGCTATGGGCTTCTCAGACATGTGCTTGTAAGAAAGGGTTATGCAACAGGGCAGATAATGGTAGTGCTTGTCCTGGCATCGCCGATACTTCCATCGAAGAATAATTTCGTAAAAGCACTCAGGAAAAAGCATCCCAATATCACGACAGTGGTGCTCAACGTGAATGATAAAAAGACAAGCATGGTGCTCGGAGACAGAAACATCACGCTTTATGGCAAGGGCTTCATAGAGGATAAGCTGTGCGGCTGCACCTTTCGCATCTCACCAGGCTCGTTTTATCAGGTGAATCCGGTACAGACGGAGCTTTTATACGAAAAAGCCATTCATGAGGCACACCTCACCGGCAAGGAGCGCATAATCGATGCATACTGCGGCACCGGAACAATAGGCATCATAGCAGCGAAAAATGCAGGTGAAGTCATCGGGGTCGAGCTAAACCGTGATGCAATCCGCGATGCAGTCATCAATGCAAAGCGAAACGACATCAGAAATATCCGCTTCTACAATGACGATGCCGGAAAATTCATGGTTGAGATGGCACAAAAGGGTGAGAAAGCGGATGTTGTCATAATGGATCCTCCAAGAACCGGCAGCGACGAGGCATTTTTATCATCGGTTGTCAAGCTGTCACCGGAGAGAGTGGTGTATGTGTCATGTGGTCCGGAAACACTGGCGAGGGATTTAAAGTATCTCACAAAGCATGGATATACAGTGAAGCGTGCAACACCATATGACTGTTTTCCATTTACAAGCCACATTGAAACGGTTTGTTGTCTTACTTTCCAAGGGCGCTAAAGGTCCGGTGGACCTTTGCTCAGCGCGGACCGAAGTGGAACGGAGACTGGTCGACAGTAGAAAAGTGAACGTTGACTTCTCTTAAGAGAATATAGATTTATCAGAGTTCAAAGGAAAGGCAACGTATAATCAGATAAAGGCTTATGTGTTGGAACAGACTGGACTTAAGGTTTCTTCGCGGTATATTGCACAGATTAAAAAGAAATGCGGACTGGATGTTGGAGAGAATTTTAATTTACCTAAATCAAAAAATGCGAGACAGCCACAATGCACACCGGAGAAGAAAGAAGCGTAAAAAGGACATTCCTGAACCGTAATTATTACGGGTCAAGGGATGTCCTTTTTGGTCGCCTTGGAGTGTTCAAAGGACAAGGTAATGAAGTATTTAGACTGATAAGAATAATATCTATCTTATCTAATCTAGAGATAAGGATGGAGAAATCAAAACAGCCGGAACGGACATAGATAAACTTATGCCACCGATTTCACGTTTTGGTGGTGACAATAGGGCTAAGAAGAAACAGGGAGTAATTTGATTTTACAATTTTGGATTCCTCCGTCTCAACTTCCGATGCTCCTTTGCCGGTTTGGAACGGGAAAATATTTCTTTTAATCAATGATATTTTTGACCATGCTTTGATAGTCAATGTCGCTGGCGGTATTGCTATCTTTCATATGAATATTTCGCAGGTCAGAGACAATCGGTTTCAAATCTTCTGACAGAATATTCATATAATATTGTTCTGCTTCAATGTGTGAATTATCAAATATGCTTGCAAATGCATCAGTAGAATCGGCACCAAGCTCTGTTAATTTGCATCTCATTACATCAAGAAAAGCATTTGCTATCTGAATTCCCTTATCGTTAAATTCATCAATATAGATTTCTAGATAATTCAAATTGGCTGCCAAAACAAATTATGTACGGAAAGTGGAGCAGAAATGAGAAAGAAGTATTATGAATATGAAAAGTGTTCCTGTATGACAAAATCAAATTGACTAATACTGATTAGCAATATATAATATAGACAAAACGAAAATGACATGAACGGAGGGACAAAGAAGTGGAGAAGGTAATAACACTTGAGAAAGCATTAAAAAGAATTGAAGAATTAGAAAATGAAAACGCCGAGCTGCGCGAAGAACTGGAATATTATAAAAATCGTAAATTAAGCGGAAGGCAGAAGCATAATGCAAAATGGATGGCAATCTACAATGATTTTGTTGCCGGTTATGAAAGTGGAATGACTATGATAGAGATTGCAAGAAGGAATAATGTCAGTGAGAGAACGATTTACAGGTATAAAGCGTATTATGACAAGATGAGGAAAGTGGAAGTTGATGAGTAGATCATTTTTATTGCGTAAAATGGTTGTATGGATTTTGTGGTCACAAATTGTGACCGCAAGACAAGGAAGGAAATCTTATGGCAGAAGAGAAGAAAGAAGAGATTGCAGTAATTGAAATTACAGAAGAGTATATGAAAGAAAGAATTTATGAAATCAGAGGTCAAAGAGTAATCTTAGACTCAGATCTTTCTGAAATATATGGTTATACCACAAAAGCATTCAACCAACAGGTAAAAAATAATATTGAGAAATTTGATGAAGATTTTATGTTTGAATTAACGGATGATGAGGTAGAAGATTTGCGGTCAAATTTTTTGACCGCAAATCTTAACAGTAAGAGTAGATATAATCCTCATGTATTTACAGAGCAAGGACTATATATGCTGATGACTGTTTTAAAAGGGCCATTGGCTGTTAAACAGAGTAAGGCATTAATAAGAACCTTCAAAAGAATGAAAGATTACATATTAGAAAATCGTGATTTAATCGGTCAGAGAGAATTACTTCAGTTAAGTATGGAGACTGCAAATAACAGAATTGAAATCAGCAAAATCAATTCTGATATGATATCTCTTGAAAAACAGATTTCTGATGTTGCAGAAGGATTGAAGGATGTAGTGACGAAATCTGAACTTGCGGATATGATGAACAGTTTTATTTCAGATGATGATGAAAAATGGCTTATGTTTAATGCAAAATTTAGTAGTGCGGATGAGGTTTACGAGTCTATTTACAGGCAGGCAAAGTCATCAATATATGTGGTTGATAATTACATTGGTTTAAGAACGCTGGTACATCTTAAGAATTCTCCAACAGGAGTAAATATTATTTTATTTAGCGATAATGTTGGGAATAATAAACTTCACAACATAGAATATACGGATTTCCGTAAGGAATATCCAACTGTAAAACTGTCAATGAAGAAGACTGGTGGCATATTCCATGATCGGTTTATCGTGCTGGATTATGGAACGGCGGATGAGAGAGTCTTTCTGTGTGGTGCTTCTTCCAAGGATGCCGGGGCTAGAATAACAAGCATTGTTGAGGATTACGGAATAGCCAAATACAACTCTGTTATTGCAGGATTATTGAAAAATTCGGCATTAGTATTACCGAAATAGGAGTGTGAGATTATTGAAGAAGAAAACAAGATGTTACATATATACTCGTGTATGGATAATCTGGATGCTACAGATATTCATTACGATAAAAAATTTCAGATTTACAGAGACGATTAGATACCCAATATGATAAAATAGATGAAGTGGAAGAGGCAATCGCAGATTTGAAGTCTCGGGTATATGAACTTAAGAAAAATCAGATTGATGCTGAAAAGAAACAGTTTATGCAGGCATTTATTGAGCGTATTGATATATTTCCAGAAAGACGAGAAGATGGTAATTGGATTAGGAATATCAAGTTTCAATTTACGATACCGGTTCTTAGAGATGGCAAGGAAGTAGTTCGAATTGATGGTATTTCTTTGGATAAAGAGTAGTCTGATGAGCATACTGTTACCTTGGAAAAGTTTCCGACACTTGAAACGGTTTGTTTGTTGTCGCGAGTGTAAGCGTAAAATCAACGGTATTAATGAAGAAAAACATATTCCATCTTACGTGCAAATGGTGTAGAATAATACCAATACACGGAGGACAAACATGAGAACGCTATATACATTTGACAAACACAATTATTCCGATGATATGGAGGTATTTGAGCGCTTCGCGGTGCGCGCGGTTATTATCAGAGACGGAAAGCTTGCCATGCAGCAGGCCGGTGAGGGCTACTACAAGATACTGGGCGGCGGCATCGATGCAGGCGAGAGCAACGAGGTGGCGCTGGCACGGGAGGTGCGCGAGGAGGCAGGGCTTCTTGTCGTGCCGGAAAGCATCAGGGAGTGCGGAAAGGTCATAGAAAAGAGGCGCGATATATTTGAGGCTGACAAGATATATTACTGTCACACCTACGTGTATTTCTGTGATGTGAAGGACGAGCATGTGGCAGCACAGATGACAGACAGCGAGATAAGGCTTGAGTATCATCTGTCATGGGCTACGCCGGATGAGATAATAAAGGCCAACAGCGCTTTTCTTGATAAAGAATGGATAGCAAGAGACACTAAGATTGTTGAGTTGATAAAAGAAATGTGTTAAAATAATGCCTGGATGTAAATCCGGGCATTTAATATAAGGAGAAGCAGTATAAATGGATAAAAATAAAATCAAAAATAAATTAAAGGATGATCCGGCCTTCACTCTTGAGGTGCAAAACCCGGAGGTTGAGGCGCTGATGACACAGTATTCAAGCGACAAAAAGGCGGAGACGCTCAATAAGCTCATTGAAAAATGCACTAAGAGCAGATTCCTGGTACCTGCAAATGTCGGAGAGAACAACAAGCCGATTCCGCTATTTATTAAAAACGGTGAGGGAGAGGCTTTCATGCCGATTTATACCTCAAAGGCACAGCTTTCTAAGGATCATCCGTCACCATGCATTGTAAATATGCCGTTTCTTGCAGTCAACAATATGGTGGCAAATAAAGAGTCAAAGATTAATGGTATCGCATTCAACCCGTTCACTCACAATCTGATTTTCAAAAAGCCTCTTGTAGAAAAGATTGAGGCAGTGGAAAAGGCCAGAAGAGAGGGACATCCTACATCACCGACAAAGGGCAAGACTGTACAGATGACAGCAGAGCAGTATGTCATCTTTGAGCGTATGCAGTATGAGCATATTTTCCTGCCGGCAAAGATGTTTGAGGGCGGCAAAGAGTTCATGGACCGACTTGCCGATGAGAAGGAAAAGCTAATAGATGAGCTGTACGAGGAGGCATATCAGCAGAAGCGTATGTATCCATATATGGAGGAGGATTTCTCTGTTATGTCTATGCAGATTTCTGATACGCTTAATGTCACCAGAGTCGATTTCCCGACAAGAGATATGGCTCCAAACTGCGCAATCCGTGCTTATCTCGTGTGGGATGATGCTGCGTCACAGGGCAGATATTTTGTAATTGATGCGAAGGGCGATAAAACTACTGAGCTGGCTGAGATTACAGAGGATTACAAGCGTCTTGGATATGGAGCTGCACCGGTTGAGGGTGCTGAGCTTCAGACTGTTCTTGACCTGGTTAAGAAAAGTGCAGAGGAACAGAATTAGAAAAGTAATGTAGGGCAGGATATATAAAGGAGGTCGTGTATGAAGGAGTTTTTAGGCAGAATAAAGGCTGATTTTCTACTGTCATCAGTGCTTTGCATAGCGCTGGGACTGGTGTTTATCATATGGAGAGCTTCGGTGCTCACGATTGTGGCCAATGTGCTTGCGGTAGTGCTTATCATCATCGGAGTGGTCTATATGTGCAGCTATTTTTTGAATATAGTTACGAATGGTTTTTCAGCGATGCTGGGGCTTGTGGTTTTGGCAGTGGGTATATGGTTTCTGGTACAGCCAAAGGTTGTGGTGAGCCTGATACCTATAGTCATCGGTCTGGTGCTCATTTTTCACAGCATCAGGAGCATTATTGAGGCAGTGGATGCCAGAAAATACGGTTACGGAGGCTGGAGTGTCGGCCTGATTTTTTCAATAATCAGTCTGATTTTTGGAATAATCTGTGTGACAAATGCATTTGATGTAATGAAGACAGCCACTGTTGTTGTCGGTATCATACTGATTTTCAACGGAGTATCCAATATCTGGATTACAAGCCGTGCCACAAAGGCTGAGAGCGCCTACAACAAGCAAAAGGAGTTTGAGGCAACGTTTGTTGAGGACAGAAAAGAGGACAATTAAGCAGTAACAGAAAGGCGGCAGAATGCGTCGGATGGAGTTTAAGATGGAGAGACCCGGACTTACCAAGGTCGGTGACCATCTGAAGGTAACAGAGAGCAAGCTTCCTACTTCATATTATTATACGATAGAGCATGCGATTGCCATGTCGGGAAACTACGTGGTCAGCGAGAGGCTCAAAAGCCGTGAGGGCGATGTCGTGGATGTGAGGGAGACTGAGAAGGGCTACTTTGTCACGATGGAGTTTGATGAGTAATGACACAGCAAGGTAAGAATGCAATAGATCTGGTGCTCGCTGAGAGCCTTATAGAGCTTTCGGCGAAAAAGCCAATCGATAAGATTACAATTAAAGAGATAACGGACAAGGCCGGAGTTATCCGCCCTACGTTTTACAATCATTTTCAGGACAAGTACGAGCTGATAGAGTGGATTATCAAAAGCGAGCTGCTTGAGCCCATCAAGCCACTGCTCAATGCCGGAATGATTTTTGAAGCGATTGTGCTGATGCTCAATAATATCTCGGCAAACAGTGTTTTTTACAAGAAAGCACTAAAGCTGGAGGGTGCAGTGACGTTTAATCAGATTGCCATGAAGTGCGTCTACGAGATGTTTATGAATATCATAAACGAAAAGAGTACAGGAAAGAAATCCAAATACCGCTGGCTCACACCGGAGGTGATTTCTACATATTATGCGCAGTCGTTGTGCTTTATCACGGAGGGCTGGATAGCCCAGGGCATGGATGATATTGAGCCGAAGGAGATGGCTGAGGCGTACATGTATCTGATTACGCGCTCAATGGATGATATACTAAGTGAGCTGTAGAGGACAATTGCCATGGAAAATGACGGCTTAAGCAAGCTCATAAAGCAGAATCATAAAGAGGCATGTGTTCATATAAATATGAAAATGCTGTGAAAAAGTGTCAGAAATCAAATACAATATCATATATGTGTCATATCGGATATACAAATTGATGGATTTGTATATCTCACATGACAAATCGAAGAGATTGAATATTTATTTATTCGGTCTTTTTTTTTATACTTCAATACGAATAAAAGAAAGAGTGGTGAATCTAATGATTAAATTTGGAAAAGGAGTCGTAAAACATCGTGTGCTGATACTGATAGTTGCATTTGCACTGCTTATACCGTCGGGCATCAGCTTTATCAACACGAGAATCAACTTTGATATCCTTTCTTATCTGCCAAGCCAGATAGAGACTATGAAGGGTCAGGATATCATGGTAGATGAGTTTGGAACCGGAGCGTTGTCATTTGTGATCTTAGAGGATATGAAGGATCAGGACATAGAGACTCTGGCAGATGACATAGAGGACCTTAAGGGTGTAAATGATGTCATCTGGTACGGAACAATCGCTGATTCCACATTGCCAAGAGAGGCAATTCCGGATGAGGTGTATGATGCATTCAACAACAAGGATGCAAACAGCCAGCTCATGCTCGTCACCTACAGTGACACAATGGGTTCGGATGAGACAATGGAAGCCGTCAACAAGATGGATAAGATGGTGAAAAACCACTGCTTCGTAGCAGGAATGGCAGCGGTCAACGCAGATACAAAGACACTTGTTATGCAGCAGGCTCCTATATATGTCATCATAGCAGCATTGCTTTCAATGCTTGTCATGGGAATTACAATGGATTCAATAATTGTTCCGATGTTATTCCTCCTAAGCATAGGAATGGCTATTATCTATAACCTGGGAACAAACTTTATACAGGGACAGATTTCATACCTGACACTGGCACTGACAGCAGTATTGCAGCTCGCCGTAACAATGGATTATTCGATTTTCCTGTGGCACAGCTATCAGGAGCAGATAGACAGATATGACGGAGACAAGAAGCGAGCCATGGCACATGCCATTTCCCACACAATTGTCTCAGTAACAGGAAGCTCAATCACAACAATCGCAGGCTTCGTAGCTCTCTGCTTCATGAGCTTTACACTTGGACTTGACCTGGGAATCGTAATGGCAAAGGGTGTTGTATTCGGAGTTATCGGATGTGTAACAATTCTCCCTGCACTGATTCTTGCATGTGATAAGGTAATCGAGAAGACAAAGCACAAGATTCTCATGCCTGATGTTTCCAGGATTGCAAGCTGGGTAACAAATCATTATAAGATACTTGCAGTGATTTTCATCGTAGTGCTCATCCCGGCAATATACGGATACACTCATGATCAGGTCTACTATGACCTTGCAGGAACCATGCCTGACAGTGCATACAGTAAGCAGGCCAATGAAAGACTCGACAAGGAGTATGCTATGGGTGCCACACATATCATCATCGCGCCGAGCGATATGTCAAAGGCAGACAGCATAAGCATGATAGATGATATAAAGAAGGTCGATGGAGTAAAGCTTGCGGTATCGCTTGACTCAATACTCGGACCTACCATACCGGATGATATGGTGCCGGATGAGGCAAAGGAGATATTCAAAAACGGTGATTACCAGATGATGCTTGTTTCATCAAAATATGAGACAGCATCTGATGAGGTAAACAACCAGATTACAGAGATTAAAAAGATAGTAAAGAATTACAGCAAGGACGCAATGCTTATCGGTGAGGCACCTTGTACCAAGGATCTTATCACTATCACAGATACAGACTTTAAGCGTGTAAGTGCAGTATCAATCGTATTGATATTCCTTATCATCCTGATTGTATTCAAATCGGTATCGCTTCCAATCATACTTGTAGCGGTCATCGAGTTTGCAATCTTTGTAAACATGGGAATTCCGGGATTTACAGGAACAAAGCTTCCGTTTATCGCGAGCATCGTAATCGGAACCATACAGCTTGGTGCAACGGTTGACTATGCGATACTTATGACCACAAAGTACAGAAAGAACAGATACACCGGAATGGACAAAAAGCCGGCAATCACAAAGGCACTTGCAGATTCGACAAACTCAGTTATAGTCAGTGCACTCTGTTTCTTCGCCGCAACCTTTGGTGTAGGACTTTATTCAAACATTGATATGATCAGTTCTATCTGTATACTGCTTGCACGAGGCGCAATCATCAGTATGTTTGTAGTAGTATTTATACTTCCGTCAATGTTTATGATTTTTGACAAAGTAATATGTGCCACAAGCGCAGGCTTTAAAAATAAGAACCTGACAGCTTAGTAATCTGATTAATCATAAATGAGGGATAAAATACTTTTTGACCCTCATAACATAAAAATATGACCTCAAAAATAAAATCAGGAGGAATAAGACATGAAATTACCAGAATTGAAAGAAAAGTTAAAAAGTAAATATATTGTCCGTGTTGTAGCCGGAGTCCTCACAATAGCACTTGTAGGTACAGGAATCGGAGCAACAGCGGTTTTTGCAGAGAAGAACAGCACCGCAGTCACAGCCGAGGCAGACAGCACAACAGGAAGCAGCAAGGATGCTGATGACATAGCAGATAAGCTCATGGACAGCGTATCATTGAAGGATAACGATGCAGACAAGGACGAGAGCGTATATCTCATCTCAGATGCAAACGGCAACGTAAACAAAACAATCGTAGTAGATCACCTTAAAAATAAAGACAAAAAGGATACCTTGGAGGATGCTTCAAACCTTTCAGATATCGAGAACGTAAAGGGCAAGGAAAAATTCACACAAAGCGGTGACAAGCTCACCTGGCAGGCCGGTGGCAAGGACATTTACTATCAGGGCACAGCAACAGAGGAGCCACCTGTAACACAGAAGGTTACATATTACCTCGATGGAAAAGAAATCTCACCTGAGGATCTTGCAGGAAAATCAGGAAAGGTCAAAATCCGTTTTGACTACACAAATACCACATCATATACAGAGACAGTAAACGGCGAGAAGCAGACAGTTTCCGTACCATTTGCAGCAGTAACAGGACTTGTACTCGGTGATGGCTTCGAGAATATCGAAGTGACAAACGGCAAGGCTGAGGTAAGTGATTCATCAAGCGTAGTGCTCGGCTATGCACTTCCGGGCTTAAAGGACAGCCTCGGAATCAAGGACAAAGACCTCGATGGCGATGTAAATATCCCTGAATACATGGAAATGACAGCAGATGTAGAGAATTTCTCAATGCCTGCAGCCATGACCTTCGTGGTAAACGCATCTGATTATGTAAGCACAGACGGAATTGACACATCAGACATCGATGACATGATAAATGACTTAAAGGATGCCTCAACACAGCTTCAGGATGGTTCAAAGACACTGGCAGAGGGTACGGACACACTTTCTGACGGACTTTCAACACTGCAGAGCAAGCTCGGCACATTCGCATCAGGAGTTGGCACACTGAAGAGTGGACTTAAGACATATACTGATGGTGTTAGTACATTAAGTGGTGGATTGAATAAACTGAATTCAAATGTGCCTACTTTATCTAATGGCATAACAACATTAAACTCTAGTGCAAAATCACTGAATGATGGAGTGGCTTTGCTTAATGCAACTGTTTCAGCAAAATTTACTGATTCAGAAAAGAAGACTCTTTTAGATCAGGTACACAGCACATTGGAGTCTCAAAAATCTGAAATAGAAAAACAGGCACAGACAACAGTTGCGTCACAGAAAACAGCCATTCAAAAGCAGGCACAGAGTGCTGTTGACTTACAAAAAACAGATATACAGAAACAGGCACAGAGTACAGTAGCTGATCAGAAAGAAGATATTGAGAAAAAGGCTCAGGCCGCAGTAGACGATCAGAAGGAGCAGATTAAGTCAGTAGCAGCTGAGACAGTAAAACAACAGGAAACTGAAATAAAGAATCAGGCAGCAAGTGCTGTTGAACAGGAATTTACATCCGGAAAAACTGACTATATAACAAATGAAGCAAAGAAACAATTAGAAAGTATTAAGCCGGTAATTGAGAGTGGTGTGAAAGCACAGTTTGTACAGAAGATGGCTGAAAAAAATCCTGCAATCACAGATTATGATTCAGCAAAGACTTTTTTTGACCAGAATGTTGGAATGAAAGACGGAGCGGCTGAAGCATGTGTCAATGAACAGATTGATACAATAATAAATAACTTAGCTGGAAGTGTAGCATCAACAGCCAAGGATGCTTCTAAGATTGCAGCGGGAGAAGCAGCATATACAGCAGCAAGTCAGACAGCAGGAGAAGCAGCTTATACAGGAGCAAGCTTAGCAGCAGGAACAGCAGCATATACAGCAGCAAGACAGACGGCAGGAGAAGCAGCATATGCGGGAGCAAGTTTAGCAGCAACAACAGCAGCCTATACAGGAGCAAGTCAGGCAGCAACAACAGCAGCCTATACAGGAGCAGTTTCAGGAGCTGAGCAGGCTACTATAACGTCTGCAGAGCAGACAAAAGCGACTGTAGCAGCCTCTATTAATCAAAAGCAGGCAAATGGATACAGTCTTGTAACAGGAATGAAGGCACTTGCAGATGGAACACAGACATTGTATAACTCAGTACCAACTCTCACAAGCGGTATCAAGCAGCTTGTAGACGGTTCAAACACACTTGTAGCAAACAATGCACAGCTCAACAGCGGAGCATCACAGCTTGCAGATGGAACAAATCAGATAGTCTCAGGTGTAGACCAGCTCACAACAGGCTCTAAGACACTTTCAGAGGGTGCACACACACTTGCAGATGGTATGGTACAGTTTAATGAGGAAGGAATCAACAAGATTCTCGACGCATACAACGGTGACTTAAAGCCATTCACCGACAAGCTTCAGGCAGTAATTGATGCAGGTGAGGAATATCAGACATACTCAGCAATCGCTGATGGACAGACGGGCAGCGTTAAGTTCATATATAAATTAGCTTCAATAGATGCTAAAGCAGATAGCGACAAATAATTAATTAAAGGATGTTTAAAGATTATGGGAGGCAAAAATGGGCTGGATAGAATATCTGTTAATCGTGGCGGGAAGCTCACTGGAGATTTTCGTTGCGATGGAATGTCAGGGATCCCTGATCCAGAAAGTAAATAAGAAACAGCTTACAGCCATTTGCTTCATAGTTGCAGTTTGCCAGTTGTTAGCAATGTATATCGGGTATTTTCTGTCAAGCTTTCTTAATGGGAAATACTCGGTGAAGGATGAAGCACTTTTAGGAGAGATAATTTCTATCGGAATACTGATAGGACTGGGGATCAGGCTTATAGGAAAGGCTATAAGAAACGAAAGGATTGAGGAGCATTGTCAGGCGCAGCTTGACATGAAAAGAGTGCTAAGAATAGCAGGAATCACCGCATTTTATACGGTTCTTGCAGGAATAGCATTCGGCTTCCTCGGTACCGGACTTTTCACCATTATGATAATGGTGGCGCTGCTCACTGTCATCTGCATAGTGGCAGGCATTTACACAGGATATCATTTCGGTTTTGAGCAGAAGACAAAGGTATATATCGTGGGGGCGATACTCTTTTGGGCGGCTGGAATTGATGTGATAGTAAGGCTTGTAAGTGCAAAATAATGCATAGGGCTCTGTTCGTAGGAACAGGGCTTTTTTGCTGTCCATTGAAGTATGAAATCCTTTGCTTGCAATGTCAAAGTAAATGCTATAGAATATTTTCATATCAATTAAAAGCAAATGAGGAGATTTAAAGTTATGAAACAGAAATTGAGAAACCTTTCGGCACCGGCCAATATAATATTTGCCATTCTTGCAGTTTTTATTTTCATTGCACCCTTGCAGTGGAGCGGAAAAGTTCTGGGACTGATTCCGGGCATGGAAAAGGCGGATGATTATCTGCTGCAGGCTATTGTGGAGACAGTTGTTTTAGTTATTTTTCTTGGCATCACATATATATTTGGGCTGTGGGATATTTTTAAGGAAAATGCAGCAGGATGGACAAGAAGCTTATACACAGGCGGTTTTTTCATAGTGTACTGTTTGTATGCTGTTGTTTCAGGCATTTATTTGTGCTTTTTGGGTGAGCATGGTGATGTGAAGGCATTTTACAACATCATCTTTTTCTTTATTGCGGTCTGCCTTGTAGGGCTCGTTGAGGAGCTGGTGTTCAGAGGAGTGGTGTTTAATCTGCTGCTGAGAGCTTTTCCAAAGACGAAAGGTGGAATCACAGGAGCCGTAGTTTTGGGAGGCGTACTGTTTGGATTGATGCATTTTTCCAATATGGGCGCAGGGGTTAAGTTCAGCAGTTGTCTGATACAGGTTATTTCAGCAGGACTCATGGGCGTGTTGTTTTGTATGATATACGCTTCTACACGCAATTTCTGGATGCTTGCCATTTTCCATACTGTTGTAGATATGGGCGGACTTTTATCATCAGGAATATTTGAGGGAGGCGGAGCTGCTGACAGGATTAATGAGTTTTCAGCAGTGAACTGTGTCGCATTTGTCGTGCTCGGTATTCCTATGTTTGTTATGCTGCGTAAATCAAGGCGTATCCGTCTTGAGATGCTCTACAACAATGAGACCATCATAGATGACGAGAGGGAGGGCGCTAAGCTTGCAGTGGTTTCACTGGTGCTTGGCATTTGCAGTATTATTTTCTCGTTTTTTGGCTATCTGATGGGGCTTGGAATTGTCGGCATGCTTGCTTCCAAAATGTCAAAAAGGGCAAAGCAGTATAACAATGCAATAGCAACTGCCGGTATGATTACATCGATAATAGGATTTGTACTGTCGGTAATCTGCACGATTGGCATGATGGTGCTGTTTGCAAGTGGCATTTATGACAGACTTGTTAATATGACTATGTAAATTAAAGTAACTGATTTGACAATATGGTAAAAATACCATATAATATTTTGTGAAGATAGTGGGGAAGAGTTATGGGTGGATTTATTGCTGAATTTTATGAGAATGGGGACGAAATTCCGGTAAAAGATTTTTTAGATAGTTTAAATGTTAAGATGCGAGCTAAGCTATTGATGGAAATTAAACTATTGGAAGAAAAAGGTACGTTGCTGAGAGAACCATACAGCAAGCCGCTCGGTGATGGGATTTTTGAATTGAGAGCTAAGGTAGGAACAGATATTTCGAGAGTATTATATTTTTTCTATTATGAAGGAAGAATAGTATTGACACATGGATTCATTAAAAAAACTCAGAGGACACCGGCTGGTGAAATTGAAAAGGCTAAGAAATATAGAAGAGATTATATAGAAAGGCATGGTAAATAATATGAGATATGACGATTATTTACAGGAGCAGCTTAAAAATCCTGACGTAAAAAAAGAGTGGGACGATCTCCAGCCTGAGATGGATGTCATAAGGGCTATGATAGATGCGCGCATTAAAAATAATTTGACTCAAAAGGAGCTTGCAGCACGTACAGGCATTGATCAGGCGGATATTAGTAAGCTTGAAAATGGAACGAGAAATCCATCTTTGAAACTTTTAAAGAGGCTTGCGCATGGAATGGGGATGCAGTTGAAAATTGAATTTGTACCAATGCAGCCGTTAAAAAAATAAAATTGAACGGATGCTGCAATAATACGAAGCAGACCTTTGAATGTGGTATAAAGTCTACATTCAAGGGTCATTTTTTAAGGAGAAACCATGAACATTTTACTGACAGCAATAAATGCAAAATACATACATTCAAACCTTGCAGTTTACTCACTGCGCGCCTGTGCCGGGGAGTACAGGGATGCTGTGGAGCTTGCGGAATACACGATAAACAATCAGAAGGATTACATTCTTGAGGAGCTTTATAAGAGGAAGCCCGACGTACTTTGTTTTTCGTGCTATATATGGAATATTGATTATGTGACTGATATTGCACGCGAGTATAAAAAGCTTTGTCCGTCAGTGCCGATATGGGTTGGAGGCCCTGAGGTGTCTTACGAGGTGGAGGCATTTCTGCGGGAAAATCCATACATAGACGGTGTGATGATAGGCGAGGGTGAGGATACCTTTAGAGAGCTGTGTGGTTACTATGCGCATAAAAGAAAGCTGAGTGATATTGCAGGCATTGCTTTCAGAAAAAACAGCACAGGTAATAGTACAAGTAATAGAACAAGTGTGAACAACGCAGGCTGCAAAGCGGATGAAATAGTATTTACAAGTCCACGCCCAATCAAAAACATGAGTGAAATCCCATTCTGCTATGATACGCTTGATGATTTTTCAAACCGCATCATCTACTACGAGAGCAGCAGGGGATGCCCGTTTTCGTGCAGCTATTGCCTGTCATCGGTGGATAAGACACTGCGTTTCAGGGATACTGAGATTGTCAAAAGGGAGCTTAAGTTTTTCATAGACCAGAAGGTGCCTCAGATTAAGTTTGTGGACAGAACCTTCAACTGCAATCATGCTCATGCCATGGAGCTGTGGCGCTTTATAAAGGCGAATGACAATGGTGTGACAAACTTTCACTTTGAGATATCGGCGGATCTGCTGAATCAGGAGGAGATTGAGCTGATTTCTGATATGAGGCCGGGGCTGATACAGCTTGAAATCGGTGTGCAGTCCACTAATGAGGTCACGATTAAGGAGATTCACAGGACTATGAAGCTTGAGAGGCTTAAGGAGGTTGTGAGGCTCATTCAAAGCGGCAACAATATCCACGAGCATCTGGATCTGATTGCAGGGCTGCCATACGAGGACTATGATAGCTTTGGGCGTTCTTTTGATGAGATTTATGAGCTTAAGCCAAACCAGCTGCAGCTGGGATTTTTAAAGGTGCTCAAGGGCTCGTATATGTTTGAGCATGCCGCGGAATATGGTATTGTCTACCATGACAAGCCACCGTATGAGGTTATGTCCACAAAATGGCTTTCGTTTGATGATGTGATAAAGATTAAGCGCGTCGAGGATATGCTTGAGGTGTATTACAACAGCGGACAGTTTGAGATTACGATGAAGCTCATGGAGTGTATCTTTGACAGTGCGTTTGAGTTTTTTCAGGAGCTTGGAGATTTTTATGAGGCAAACGGCTATTTTGGAATGAGCCATTCGCGCATCAGAAGGTGTGAGATACTGCTTGAGTTTCTGGCTTTATACCTGCATGGCTGTGACCGCGATGCTATAACTTCTGTGGTATTATCAGAAAATGCCGGAGATAGAGATAATACTGATTTTGACGAAAATGCCATAGATAGAGATAGTACTGATTTTGATGAAAATGCGCAGATTTACAACATGATTCAGGAGTCACTCATCTTTGATTTGTACTATCGTGAAAACTGCAAGAGCCGCCCGAGGTGGGCCACAGATATAGGCAAATTCAAGCATATGACACATGCATACTGTAAGAATGGAAAGCTATCGCATGTGGAGCCGTTCCACTATATTTTTCCTGACAAGCACATGCGCAAGCTGGATGAACTGCCAAAGTATCATAAGGAGCCGGTGTGGGCGCTTTTCCACTACGACATGAGAGACCCGCTTGACCACCAGGCGCTGGTGGAGTATGTAGATAACAGTAAAAAGCCGGGAAGGTTTACGGACTAAGAAAAATGAGCAACATAGACAATATAAAAAATTACACGGTGATTGACCTTGAAATGACAGGTCTTTCAGCTAAAAACGACAAGATAATAGAGATAGGTGCGGCACGTGTGAGGGGCGGCGAGATAGTGGATACGATATCCACACTGGTAAATCCGAAGCAGCATATTCCACAGCGTGTGCAGGAATTAACGGGAATTACCGACAGTGATGTGGAAAACGCGGCAGATATGGACGAGGCTGTGGATAACCTGCTTAATTTTATCGGTGATGATATCATACTCGGGCAGAATGTGACCTTTGATTACAGCTTTTTAAAGCAGTGGGCGGTAAATCACAAGAGAACCCTCTCGCTGAATGCATATGATACTCTGAAAATAGCCAGAAAATGTCTGCCTGCTGAGCAGTCAAAGAAGCTGGAGGATTTGTGCGAGTATTTTGGTGTAAGTAGGAAAAATGCCCACAGGGCGCTCGATGATGCGATAGAGACAAAGCAGATATTTGAAAAGCTGCTTGCACTGATGGATGAAAAGGGTGAGCCGGTGGAGTCAAAGCCGCTTGTATACAAGGCAAAAAAACAGACACCAGCCACGGCACATCAGGTCAGACAGCTAAGGGAGCTGATGGCTGAGTATGGGATAGCAGATATCATATCGTGGGACAACCTGACCAGAAGTCAGGCCTCAAGGCTGTACGATGAATATCGCAGTAAGTACATTAATAGGTGTGTGGATGGCTCGGAATAACTTTCAATACAATAAGTTATAATACAATAAGCTATAATACAATAAGCTATAACGTAATTTAATTACCGGCCGAGGCGGTATCAGCCTGTAGGCTCTCAAGCATAGAAACGATTCCATCCCTTGAAAGAGAATTGAGCTGCTTTGCTTTCTCAATAAGCGCTGCAAGCCGGTCGGTTTTTGACATGCTGATGTAGGCGTTGGCTAACAGACTGTATACGTTCTTTGAATCGGCACCCTGCTCCACTGCAAAATCAAGCAGTTCATTGCCCAGCGATTCATAGCCTGCTTCCTTAAGCCTATTGTAATAGTCCGGCAGCATTGAAACAAATTTCGTGAAGTTATCATCATATTCAGACAGCTTTTTAAAATTGAGAATGCCATATTTAAGCTTTAAATCAGTGTTTGTCATTCCGGTGAGATTGACAAGGGTTTTATCCCTTAAATCATTTATTTTATCATTATTTAATGGAAAAAACTTTTCCGGTATGGTAATATAACACAGGTCAGTGGTATCTCCGCGGAGGGTTGAGTTGGCCTTACGCTCCTTTTCCCAGAACTCCTCGGTGACCTTTGCCTGGGCAGAATCAGCTCTCTTTATGGCAAAAGTAATCACTGCAATAAATAAAATGAATAAAATTAGACAAATTGGAATCATATGTTGGAAAATCCTTTCTCATATATGAAAATAGTATAACTCATTTTTGAACAGAGGTGAATAGTATGTACGATTTTAATAAAAAAAGAAATCAGAAGGTGGTTGCTATAGTGATAATAGTGGTTATAGCAGCGATGCTTGTGACAACATTTGTGTCAAGTCTTGTATAGCTTTTCTTGAAATATGGAAAAAATATGATAATATGATATAAAATGCAGTTCAGTTAAGCGGATGACAGGGGCGCTTTTAACAGCCTCAGGAAAAGGAATCGGAAATGAAGATTAATAAAAAAGCATTATTACTGGGTACAATGGCATTTGTGCTTGTGGCAGCATCAGGCATGGTAAGTGCATATGCAAGCGGTTCGTCAGGCACAAAGAAGGCAAAGGTACAGACAATTACAGAGGGTGTGTGCATTGGCAGTGTGGATGTAGGCGGTATGACAAAGGAAGAAGCAAAAAAAGCAGTTGATGCCTATGTTGACAGCATAAAGGATACATCCTTTTCATTAAAGGGCGCCAATGGTTCCTTTGATGCAACAGCACAGGAAATGTCTGTTTCGGCGGACAGTGATGCAGCGGTGGATGAGGCTCTTTCAGTGTGCCATGAGGGCAGCCTGATTGACAGATTTGTGGAGTCAGAGGAGCTCAAAAAGGGCAATGTTGCCGTCAAGATGTATCTGTCGGTTGATAAACAAAAGACTGCAAATATGATTTATGATAAGAGCGACGAGCTCAATATAAAGGCAGTTGACAATTCGCTGCAGAGAAACGGCGACAGCTTCGATTTTGTTCCGGGACAGGAAGGCAAAGAGGTCGATGTGGTAAAATCAGTCTATGCTATAAATGACTTTTTGCAGAATAGCTGGGATGGCTCGGCGAATGAGATAGAGCTGGTCACAAATACGGTTCAGCCGAGGGGTTCAAAGGAAGAGCTCTCAAAGATTAAGGATAATCTGGGAGGCTTTTCTACCGATTTCAGCAGCTCGGCAGCAGGGCGTGCAACCAATGTAAAGAACGCATGCAGCCTGATAAACGGCAGTGTCATATATCCGGGGGAGCAGTTCTCGGTTTACGAGGCTATCAGCCCTATCACAACTGACAACGGCTATCAGATAGCAGGCGCATACGAGAACGGTCAGGTAGTTGACTCGGTAGGTGGAGGTGTGTGTCAGGTTGCGACCACTCTCTACAATGCGGTTATAAGGGCTGAGCTTGAGATAGTGCAGCGCTACAACCATTCCATGATAGTAAGCTACGTAAAGCCATCTGACGATGCGGCAATCGCAGGTACCTACAAGGATCTTAAGTTTAAAAATAATCTGGACAATCCGGTGTATATAGAGGGCTATTGCAGTGGAGGAATTATTACCTTCAATGTGTACGGAGTGGAGACGAGACCCGCAAACAGGGAAATTTCCTTCAGGAGTGAGACACTTTCCGAGGAGGATCCGGTCACGCAGTTTAATTTTGATGCAGGTCAGCCGGTCGGTTATTTCAACACCGAGCAGTCTGCACACAAGGGAGTGACCGCAAGGCTATGGAAGACGGTCACAGTTGATGGAACAGTGCAGAGCGATGAGGTATTCAACAACAGCAAGTACAAGTCATCACCGAAAATCGTGACGGTTGGTACAGCAGGAGCATCAGCGGAGGTTGTTGCGCAGCTTCAGGCGGCGGCAGCGGCTAATGATGAGGGCTCGGTTAAATCCATTGCTGCGTCTGCGGCAGCAGCGGCTCAGGCAGCACAGGCTCAGGCAACCCAGACACAGGATCCAAACGCGGCAGCTCAGACACAGAGCGCGCAGACACAGACTACAGATCCGAATGCAGCAGGGCAGACACAAGGTGCTCAGACACAGCTGACAGACCAGAATGCGGCAGGACAGGCACAGGGAGCACAGACGCAGTAAATGCCCGCAGGTAGTTGTTTCTGATGTAGTTATTTGCAATCAATGCACCGGGCTGCAACAGTATACAAAACATATTATTATTAGGAACAGGAAAACACATGAAAAACGGTAAAATATCAGAGTCGGTTTTAAAGCGCTCTGTCTTAAAACAACTTCATACCAAAAGCGACAGAATACTTTTTAAACCGGCAGTAGGTGAGGACTGTGCGGTGATTTCCATGCAGGCAGGCGGCAAAACCAAGTTAGTTACTGCTACTCAGACGTTCACACTTGATGTATCGGATAAGCATGTGCGTGCTAACTGCGCAGTTTATGATGCATTGAACAATATTTATGCCATGGGGGCAGACCCTGTTGGGATAGAGCTGGCACTGCTTGTACCTACCACAGAAAACGAAGCCGTGCTTCGCGAGACGGTGAGAGCGATTGATGCTGTATGTGAGAAAGCAGGCATTGTGGTGCTTGGCGGACATACACAGGTGAGCCGTGCGGTGAAGAATATCGTGGTGACAGTTACAGCAATAGGTGAGGCCTATGAGCAGGCGCTTACACCATCATCGGCAGCAGCACCGGGCATGGACGTAATAGTGACAGGCTATGTGGGGCTTGAGGGCACCGCAATTCTTGCAAATGAGAAAAGAACCGAGCTTGAAACGAGATTTTCCAAGGCATTTATAGATAAATCAGCAGCATATATAGACCATATTTCCACAGCAATGGAGGCTGCATCCGCGATTGGCGCCGGTGTGGCGGCAATCCATGACGCTTCGCAGGGAGGCATCTTTGGAGCACTCTGGGATATGGCAGAGGCTTCGGGAATTGGTCTTGACATCGATTTAAAGAAGCTCCCTATCAGGCAGGATACGATTGAAATAAGTGAATTTTTTGACATAAACCCGTATAAGCTTTTGTCAGGAGGAAGTCTGATAATCATAGCTGCAGATGGTACACGCGTGGTCAGAGAGCTTGAGAAAACAGGACAAAATGCTGTTATAGTCGGTGCTACAACCGATTCAAACGACAGAGTGCTGATTTCCGGCGAGGAGAGACGATTTTTGGAGACTGCCCAGACTGACGAGATATACAAGGTTTTCAACTAATATATTTGAATCAGGAGAATATATATCATGAGAGAAAAGATATTAACATTTATAGAGAAAAACAGCAGGATAAACCTGAAGGAGCTTGCAATCATGCTTGGTGTGGATGAGGCAAGTGTGGCAAACGAGATTGCTGCTATGGAGCAGGAGAATGTCATCTGCGGATATCACACACTGATTGACTGGGACAAGGCAGGCCTTGAGAAGGTCACAGCCATGATAGAGGTCAGAGTGACACCACAGCGCGGCATGGGCTTCGACAAGATTGCCGAGCGTATATACAACTATCCTGAGGTGAAGTCTGTATACCTTATCTCAGGCGGCTTCGACCTCATGGTCACACTCGAGGGCAAGACTCTGCGCGAGGTATCACAGTTTGTGACAGATAAGCTTTCTACACTGGATCAGGTGCTTTCGACAAAGACAAACTTTATTCTGAAGAAATACAAGGATCATGGAACTATCATGGCGGCACCTGTCAAATCCGATGAAAGGGGAATTATGTCATAATGAGAGACCCTTTATCCAGTACCATAAAGACTATCCAGCCATCGGGCATCCGTAAGTTTTTTGATATAGTGAGCGAGATGAAGGATGCGATATCGCTCGGAGTAGGTGAGCCTGATTTTGACACACCGTGGCATATCAGGGATGAGGGCATATATTCCCTTGAAAAGGGACGCACCTTCTACACCTCAAATGCCGGACTCAAGGAGTTAAAGATTGAGATTGCAAAATATCTCGACAGAAGATACGGCATGACATATGATTACAACAAAGAGATCATGGTAACTGTCGGCGGCAGCGAGGCTATAGATATCGCACTGCGCGCCATGCTCGATGCGGGAGATGAGGTGATTATCCCGCAGCCAAGCTATGTTTCATATGTGCCATGTACTGTGCTGGCAGGTGGCACACCTGTGATTGTGGAGCTCAAGGAGGAAAATGATTTCAGGCTGACAGCCGAGGAGCTTGAGGCTGTTATCACTCCAAAGACAAAGATACTTATCATGCCTTTCCCTAATAACCCTACAGGCGCTATCATGGAAAAAGCAGACCTTGAAGCAATTGTTCAGGTGGTTAAGGAGCATGATCTGTTTGTGATAAGTGACGAGATTTATTCGGAGCTTACATATGTGGATAAGCATGTGTCTATAGCATCGTTTCCGGGAATGAAGGAGCGCACAGTGCTCATAAACGGTTTTTCCAAGGCATATGCCATGACAGGTTGGAGGCTTGGATATGCATGTGCACCTGAGACCATTTTAAAGCAGATGCTAAAGATTCATCAGTTTGCAATCATGTGTGCGCCGACCACGAGCCAGTATGCGGCTGTCGAGGCTATGAAAAACGGTGATGAGGATGTTGCACAGATGAGGGAGGAATACAACGGCCGCAGACGCTATGTGCTTCACCGCTTTAAGGAGATGGGGCTTAAGTGCTTTGAGCCTTTCGGAGCTTTTTATGCGTTCCCAAGCATCAAGGAGTTTGGCATGAACTCCGATGAGTTTGCCACAAAGCTTCTAAATAGCAAGAAGATTGCCGTGGTTCCGGGAACTGCATTCGGAGAGTGCGGTGAGGGCTTTTTACGTATATCATATGCATATTCGCTTGATGATTTAAAGGAGGCGCTCGGCCGCATTGAGGAGTTTGTCACAGAGCTTCGCGCCGGGATGGATAATAAATAGTTTAAATTGACAGGAGACAAAATGGCAAAGCTGAACATAGTGTTACATGAGCCGGAAATTCCGGCAAATACGGGAAATATCGGAAGAACCTGCGTCGCGACAGGCACGAGGCTTCATCTTATAGAGCCGCTTGGATTCTCACTTTCAGAGAAGGCACTAAAGAGAGCCGGAATGGATTACTGGAAGGACCTCGACGTCACCACATATGTGGACTGGGAGGATTTCCTTGAGAGAAATCCGGGCGCAAAGATATATTATGCGACAACAAAGGGCAGACATGTGTACTCTGATGCTCATTTTGAGCCAGACTGCTATATTATGTTTGGCAAGGAAAGCGCAGGCATTCCGGAGGAGATACTAAAGGAGCATCCGGATGAGTGCATCAGGATACCGATGATAGGTGAGACAAGGTCACTTAATTTGTCAAATTCAGTAGCTATCGTGCTCTACGAGGCATTGAGACAGAATAATTTTGATCATATGAGGCTTGAGGGAGAGCTTCATCACCTGAGCTGGGATGACTAAATCAAGCGGCAAAGTGCATATTTTTGGCAGCTATTTTGGCTTTAACAGCTATGATAATTGTAAATACGGTAGATTTTTAGGAAAAAGAAATGGGCATAATTAAAACAAGCAAATTAGTACATGAATTTATACGAAGAGACGAGGAAGGCAATGTAGAGTCAATCACTACAGCACTCGACAACGTAAACCTCGACATAAAAGAGGGACAGTTTATTGCAATCCTCGGTCACAATGGTTCAGGAAAATCAACTCTTGCAAAGCATATCAATGCACTTCTTGCGCCGAGCGACGGCACCATATGGGTGGATGGCATGGATGTGTCAAAGGAAGAGAATGTCATACCTGTCAGGAAAAGTGCAGGTATGGTTTTCCAGAATCCCGACAATCAGATTATCGCCAATGTCGTGGAGGAGGATGTGGGCTTTGGACCTGAGAATATCGGTGTGCCGACAGATGAAATCTGGCAGCGCGTGGACTATGCACTAAGGGCTGTCGGTATGACAAAGTACCGCACACATTCACCGAACAAGCTCTCCGGAGGACAGAAGCAGCGTGTGGCAATCGCGGGAGTTGTGGCAATGGAGCCAAAATGCATAGTATTTGACGAGCCTACAGCCATGCTTGACCCAAACGGCCGCAAGGAGGTCATAGCCACAGCACATGAGCTCAATAAGAAAAAGGGCGTGACCATCATTCTCATCACCCATTACATGGAGGAGGTGGTCGGCGCAGACCATGTCTATGTCATGGAAAAGGGTAAGGTGGTCATGGACGGCACACCGCGTGAGATTTTTTCAAGGGTGGACGAGCTGAAGGAACACAGGCTTGATGTGCCGCAGGTGACACTGGTAGCTGATGAGCTCAAAAAGGCAGGGCTTGATATCCCTGATGGAATCCTGACGAGAGAAGAACTTGTAAATGCGCTTGTTGCGCTGAAAAACAGATAGGCGGGAGAAAATATGTCAATAATTCTAGATCACATAAACTATTGCTACAGTGCCGACTCAGCCTACAAGGTGCAGGCACTTAAGGATGTAAGCCTTGAGATAAATGATGGAGAGTTTATTGGAATAATCGGTCACACCGGTTCGGGAAAATCCACACTTATCCAGCATATGAACGGCCTTTTGAAGGCGACAAGCGGTCATATATACTACAATGGACAGGATATATATGATAATGATTATGATTTAAGCAAGCTGCGTCACAAGGTGGGGATGGTGTTCCAGTATCCGGAGCATCAGCTTTTTGAGACAACCAACTTTGAGGATGTATGCTTTGGACCGAAAAATCAGGGGCTCGATAGAAAAACAGTGGAGCTAAGAGCCTATGAGGCACTGCAGAATGTACATTTTCCGGAGGATCTCTACTATCAGCCGCCATTTGATTTGTCCGGAGGACAAAAAAGGCGTGTAGCCATAGCAGGAGTACTTGCAATGCACCCTGACGTACTCATACTCGATGAGCCGACAGCGGGACTGGATCCTGCGGGCAGAGATGAGATACTGGGACTGCTTTTACAGATGAAAAAGGATCTAGGTATTACAATCATACTCGTATCACACAGCATGGAGGATGTTGCGGAGTATGTGGATCGCATCATTGTTATGAATTCAGGAGAGGTGATGTTTGACGGAGTGCCGAAGGAGGTATTCTCACACTACAAGGAGCTCGAGGCAGTCGGACTTGCAGCACCGCAGGTCACATATCTGATGCATGATCTGGCGGAAAAGGGTATACCGGTTGACCTTTCGGCAACGACAGTTGCGGAGGCGAGGGACTCAATACTAAAAGCCTTTAAATAGCTCACCAATGCTGACATTTTGATACAAATTATGAGGAAGGAATACAAAAATGATTCGTGATATTACCATAGGCCAGTATTATCCGGCTCAGTCGCCAATACATAAACTGGACCCAAGAGTAAAGCTTTTCGCAACACTTATATATATTATTGCGCTGTTTTCCTACAAGGGAATAGCCGGTGTGCTGTTTATAGTTGCCGCGCTTGCCGCAGTTATAAAGATTTCGAAGGTGCCCTTTAAGTTCATGGTAAAGGGACTCAAATCCATTATAATACTGCTGCTTTTTACAGCATGCTTCAGCGTGTTTTTCACACAGGGAGAGTACACAATCTGGGAGTACGGTATACTGCACATTTCTGACACCGGACTGATAAATGCAGCAACCATGATGATACGACTTGTGCTGCTCATTATAGGAACCTCGCTCATGACACTCACCACCACACCAAACCAGCTCACGGACGGTCTTGAGAAATCACTGGGCTTTTTAAACAAAATACATGTTCCGGTGCATGCGATAGCCATGATGATGTCGATAGCGCTTCGTTTTATTCCAATCCTTATTGAGGAGACGGACAAAATAATGAAAGCACAGATGGCAAGAGGAGCTGATTTTGAGCATGGAAATATCATAAAAAGAGCAAAGAGCATGGTGCCTCTTTTAGTGCCTCTTTTCGTATCGGCATTCAGGCGTGCGGATGACCTCGCAATGGCCATGGAGGCCAGATGCTACAATGGTGGAGAGGGCAGGACAAAGATGAAGCCGCTCGTATATGAAAAGGACGATAAAATAGCATATCTTTTCATATTTGCTTTTTTAGCGGTTGTGATAGTGCTTAGAATCCTTCTGCCGGTGAATCTGGGCAATCTTATTTTCAGATAGTGAAATAGATAGTGCAGGCAAAACAGGAGAGATATATGCGTGTAAAAATGATTGTAGCCTACGATGGCACAAATTACTGCGGCTGGCAGATACAGCCAAACGGCATAACAATTGAGCAGGTATTAAACGAGCACCTGAGCCGCCTGTTAAAGGAGGATATAAAGGTGACAGGAGCAAGCCGCACCGATGCGGGAGTGCATTCACTTGGAAATGTGTGTATGTTTGACACCAATACCCGCATGCCGGCGGAAAAGATATCGTATGCACTGAATCAGAAGCTGCCGGAGGATATAGTGGTGGTCGATTCCTGTGAGGTAAGCGATGATTTTCATCCACGCTTCTCAAAGAGCCGTAAAACCTATGAATACCGCATATTAAATGCGAGGTTCAGAAATCCGACACGCAGGCTTGACACATATTTCTATCATTATCCGCTTGACACAGAAAAGATGAGTGAGGCTGCAAAATATCTTATAGGAGAGCATGATTTTGCAAGCTTCTGCTCGGCAAACTCGCAGGCACAGACCACAGTCCGCACGATATATGACTGTACGGTGTCAAAGGCCGGTGACATCATCACAATACGTGTGACAGGAAACGGCTTTTTATACAATATGGTGCGCATAATCGCAGGAACACTTGTGAAGATAGGTGGAAGCGATATGCCGGCCGATGCGATGAAGGACATAATAGCCACAACAGACAGGGCAGCAGCAGGTCCTACAGCCCCGGCACATGGGCTTACAATGATAGGACTCAAGTACGAGTAACAGCTTTAGATTTTTAATATTATATTAAGATTTTTGGAATATCAGTTTTTAGCTTCAATAATAGGCTATAATGTTGTTACTGTTAATACACGGTACGGTAAAAAGAAGCTTGGAGATGAAGACGGTTATGAGAATTACAAAAGCAAAAGAGAAAATTATAAAAAACAAAGCCATAAACAGCACAGACGAAGGAAAAGGCAGACACCGTAAGGTAATCCGTACAGGAGCGTTTGCTTTGGTATTTGTCGTGCTGTTTTCGTTTGTCTCGACATTTTTTAAGATGACGGATGCTGTCAATATTGCGACTATAGAGGGCTTTTATAAGGAGCCGAAGAACACAATTGATGTGATGATGATAGGAGCCAGCGAGGTATACGCTGATTACAGTGCAACCGAGGCTTGGAAGAATTATGGATACACATCATACTCGCTTGGGGTATCAGGAGTGCCCGGCAGCCTGTACAAATCAATGCTCAGAGAAGCTCTCACCAGACAGCATCCGAAGGTTGTGGTTTTTGAAGTGAATGGCTTTTTACAAAATGACAGCTATTACGACAGGACGGTAAAGCTGCATAGCTGGATAGACAATATCCACAATAAGGAAAACAGGCTTGATACAATAAAAGAGATTGTGCCAAAGGATGAGCAGGATAACTTTAGAAACCCTTTAAAGCTATATCACAGCAATTGGAAGGATATTGACAAATGTGCACACACCTTTGCCACAAGAGTTGGAATGTATTTTGCAAAAACATCATGCATGAAGGGATTTTCATCTATTGCAAAATATTCCGATTGTCCATCAGGCAAGCAGAAAAAGCTCTACTTTACCGACAAGAGCAGAGCGTATATGACTGATCTGCTTGAGTATTGTAAAGCACAGGGGGTGGAAAAGGTGCTTTTTGCGAGGTTCCCTCATGAGAAGGAGATAAAGAATCCGCAGGTGCTTTGTGACGTGAAGGAGCTGGTGGAGTCTTATGGCTATGACTTTGCGAGCTTTGAAGGCGATAAGGAATTTATCGGAATCAATGAGAGGGATGATTTCTACAATTCAGAGCACCTGAATATAAATGGAAGCCGCAAATTCACTGCATTTATGGGAAAATATCTGTCTGATAATTACAGGCTTAATGCAGACCACTCACCGGAGCTTCAGAGTGCATGGGGCGAGTGCGCAAGGCGCGCTGACAAGGTGATAAGTGCCTGCGCAAAGGATACGGATCTGAGTCTGGGCAATCATTATTTTGAGATGTCCGTTTATCTGCCTTATAATTTTTCATCAAGCCTTGCGACAAATAAGGTGGCAGATACGAACAACGATGCAAAGCCTGTAAATGAGTTAAATACCCCGGTTAAAAAATAGCATGATAGTGTATGGACTTTAAAATAAATACTGCCTGTTAATTAAAGTATGTCTGGCAGTATTACTTTAGAAAATAGATTTGGAGTAAATAAAATGGAACTCATTTCATTAAAATATGCGATATTTGTAATAGCATTGCTTGTACTATATTATTGCTTTCCGAAGAAATACCGCTGGTATGTGCTTCTGGCGGGAAGCATGGCATACTATGTGATTATATGTAAGTGGTATGTGCTTTTTATCATTTTCACAATATGCACCACCTATGGCTCAACAATATGGATTGACAAGCTGTTAAAGAAGCAGAATGCCATCGTAAAAAGCCACAAGGAGGACTGGGACAGGCAGACCAGAAAGGAATACAAGGAAAAGGGCAGAAAAAAGAGAGTGGCAGTCATGCTTTTTGCGCTGCTTTGCAATTTCGGCATTCTGGCATTCCTTAAATATATACCATATGCGGGGGAGCTTGGACTTTTGCTTCCACTTGGCATATCCTTCTACACCTTCCAGTCCATGGGCTATGTGATGGATGTATACAGGGAAATTGTCGAGCCTGAAAAGAATTTCCTTAAGGTAGCGCTGTTTGTATCATTTTTCCCTCAGATAATACAGGGACCGATTGCGATATATGATAAACTTGCGGGACAGCTTTACGAGGGACATTCCCTGAGACTTGAAAATCTGCAAAAGGGTGCGCTTCTGGTGCTCTGGGGAGTAATGAAAAAGCTTGTGATAGCAGACCGCGCGGTAAATATCATCAATTTTGTGATGGATAAGCCGATGGATTTTTCGGGCACCTATGTATTTTTTGCGGCAGTAGTGTATGCGCTGCAGCTATATGCGGATTTCTCGGGAGGAATCGATATAGTGCGCGGTATTGCGGAGATGTTTGGCATAACAATGTCAACAAACTTCAATCATCCGTATTTTTCGCGCTCACTCACAGAGTACTGGCACCGCTGGCATATGACTCTTGGAGACTGGTGCAGAAACTATATCTTCTACCCACTTTCAATCTCAAAGCGTTTCCTGAACTTTGGCAAATGGCTAAAGCCGAGATTTGGTGCGCATATCAGTAAGGTGCTTCCGGGCTGCATCGCGAGTGTCATCACATTTATCGTCATCGGAGTATGGCACGGTGCCAATATGAAATACCTGTATTTCGGACTTTGGAACGGCATTGTAATCATGCTTGCAGAGCTTTTTGCTCCGGTAAACAAAAAGGTGGCAGGCGGCTTTTTTAAGCTGACCGGCCTCAGGGAAAAGGGTATATTTGCAACGATTGTATCAGTGCTTTGGACCTTTATGCTCATACTGGTAGGCTACTATTTTGATATAGCTGCAAATGCGTCGACTGCATTTCACATGCTTTTTAAATCAGTCACGGATTTCCATATCAGCGAGCTTGGAATAAACAACATCATTTTAAATCTCGGAGCATGCGGACTGGACGAGTACGATATACTTTTACTTATAATATGTACTCTGCTGTGGTTCTTTATCAGCTTCGTTGAGGAAAATAAAAAGCTCGATATGCGCGATTTCATACTTTCAAGAAAGCTGCCGCTTCGCTGGGCGATAATATATCTTGGCATCTTTATAGTAATAATATTCGGTTACTACGGACCGGGAGTGAATCCGGCTGATTTTGTATATATGCAGTTTTAAAAAAAGTATAAACATAAAGAAAAACTTAAAGGAAAAGTTTCAAGAAATAGCTTAAAGAAAAAGCTTAAAGAAAAAGCCGAAAATAAGGGTAAAAAACACTTGACAACAGCCGGTTACGCAAGTATAATATCTAGGTCTGTGAAAGTAGATAAATGGAAGCCAAAGCCCCGGCAACCATTTAGTATAGATAATGATAGTCATCTGAGATGGAACAGAGGACTATAAGATGTCAAAAAGGAAGTGGCGTCCGGACATACGCGATTTCAAGAGGCATCGGCATTAAAAGTAATCGAATCATTTAAGGAGGAAAACCGATGAAAACATTTATGGCTAGTCCTGCTACAATCGACAGAAAATGGTACGTAGTAGACGCTGAAGGTAAGACATTAGGACGTTTAGCATCAGAAGTTGCTAAAGTATTAAGAGGAAAGAATAAAGCAATCTTTACACCACACATTGACACAGGTGATTATGTAATCGTTGTCAATGCTGACAAGGTTAAGGTTACTGGTAAGAAATTAGACCAGAAGATTTACTATCATCACTCAGATTATATCGGTGGTATGAAAGAGACAACATTAAGAGAGATGATGAACAAGCACCCAGAGCGCGTTATCGAGTACGCTGTAAAGGGAATGCTTCCAAAGGGACCTCTTGGACGTCAGATGTATACAAAGTTATTCGTATACGCTGGACCAGATCACAAACATGCAGCTCAGAAGCCTGAGACATTAGAGTTTTAATAGGAGGTAAAGTAAATTGGCTACTACAAAGTATTACGGAACAGGAAGAAGAAAATCATCTGTTGCTAGAGTATATTTAGTACCTGGAACAGGAAAGATTACAATCAATAAAAGAGATATCGATGAGTACCTTGGTCTTGAGACATTAAAGGTAGTTGTTCGCCAGCCATTAGTTGCAACTGAGACAGTTGACAAGTTCGACGTTTTAGTTAACGTTCGTGGTGGTGGATACACAGGACAGGCCGGAGCAATCCGTCATGGAATCGCTCGTGCACTCCTTCAGGTAGATTCAGAGTACAGACCGGTTCTTAAGTCTGCTGGATTCTTAACACGTGATCCACGTATGAAAGAGCGTAAGAAATACGGTCTCAAAGCAGCTCGTAGAGCTCCACAGTTCTCTAAGAGATAATTCAACCGAATATCAAAAGAACATCAAAACCCTTGGAAATCCAGTATTTTCAAGGGTTTCTTTATGTCTGAATTTGGAGAAAGAAAATATATAAATATAGAAAACCTTTGATTCCTGCATTAGCGGGTACAAATGGCTTGTAAAAATACATATATTGTGATAACGTAAGGGCGTATGAATGTCAGCGATTTTTGAAGACAGGCATTACAAATAATGAATAAGAGGCAGCAAAATGGATTTTGAAAGCAGAAGACAAAGAATTTTAGACAAGATGGAGGACAATTCTATAGCAATATTGTACTCAGGCATCGAGCACCATGTGAGTGCAGATGAGTATGATTTATTTACAGCACAGGCTAACCGTAATTTCTTCTATCTGACCGGACTTAGACGTGACAACATGGTCCTTGTCCTGGATAAATGTGTAGAGCCTGCTAAGACGATGCTCTTCATAGAGGAGGCAGACCCTACGATGGAGCGCTGGTACGGCAGAAAGGTGACTATGGAGGAAGCCGAGGAAATATCAGGAATTGATGAGATAGAATATATTTATGAGCTTGAGAGCACACTGGACAGGATAATGACGCGTGAGGATGTATACACAGCATATTTCGACACGTATCGTCATCAGAAAGTGGATTTGCCGGATTACAATGTGGTAAAAGCCAATGAATTTCGGACAGATTATCCGGGAGTTGCTGTGAAGAATCTTTTCCCGCTTGTGGCAGAGGAGCGTATGCAGAAGGATGAGGATGAGATTGAGCTGACCAAAAAGGCAATCGCTCTCACAAAGGACGGACTCTGCAATGTGATGGCTAATTTAAAGCCGGGCATGAAGGAATATCAGGCACAGGCAGATTTTGAATATATCATAAGACGCGGTGGGGCAGAGTGGACAGCTTTTCCTACAATTGCCGGAAGCGGAATGAATGGAACGATGCTTCACTATGACACAAATCGTGAGACGATGGAGGATGGAACACTGGTGCTTCTTGACCTTGGAGCCAGAATAGATGGCTACAATTCGGATATTACGAGAACATATCCGGTAAATGGCAGGTTCACCGAGCGCCAGAAACAGGTATATGATATTGTGCTTGCCGCAAACCGAAAGATTGTCGAGGTTGCAAAGCCGGGAATGACTACAAAGGAATTAAATGAAGTATGTAAGGATGTGCTTGCAGACGGGCTTATGAAGCTTGGACTGATAAAGAATTCGGTAGAGATTTCTAAGTATTACATGCATGGCGTGTCACACCATCTGGGAATTGATGTGCATGACGTGACAGTTGACTCAAACAGCAGGCTTCGTCCGGGGGCAATCATCAGTGATGAGCCGGGGCTGTATATAGATGAATGGGAAATTGGTATCAGGATTGAGGATGATGTACTTATCACCGAGGATGGTGCAGTGTGTCTGTCGGAGGATATCATCAGAACCACAGAGGATATAGAGGCCTACATGGCAGAGCACAAAAAGAATTAATCGTGATAAATGATAAATTTTGCGGTTTATAATATTTTTATGTGACATAATCTGATTTATGTATTATAGTAGTGCTAGTACATCGAATAATAAGTTTCTGATGCATTGTTATTTCTTATTTGGTGTACTATAGTATAGCAGTTATTTTTTATTGCTGTATGGGTGCAACGAAAATAATTCGTTCGACAGATGGAAGGAGAACAACTATGGTAAAGAAGATTAATAGCAGTGAATTTGAACAGGTTAAAAATAATAAGGCTATCATTGTTGATTTTTCGGCAGAGTGGTGCGGTCCATGCAAGATGCTTGCGCCGGTAATGGAGCAGCTTTCTGATGAAATCACAGATGTGGAGTTTTACAATATTGATGTGGACGAGAATCCTGATCTGGCAAGAGAGTATCGTATAATGAATATTCCGGCAGTTATTGCAATCAAGGGCGGTCAGGTTGCCGGTCAGCAGATTGGTCTTGTGTCTAAGGATGATATGAAAGGCTTTATAGAGGGAGTATTCTAAGAAGGAGTATTCAAAGAAGGAAATTCTTAAGAAGCGAGAATACACCTGCAGTGAGCTTTTGGGTGAATATGCATGGTGTGATTCTTAACAGTTACGATGAACAGTGAAAACCGGGCAGGATATCGTGCCCGGTTTTACATTTTTTACATTTAAATTAGTTCTCTCGGAAGATTTTTCCAAAGATGAATCTAACAAGTGGTCCGGCAACAAAGAGCTGCCAGAAGAAGGCCATTGGAAAGTTTCTTACGACGAGCTCACAGAATGTTGCAAATATCTGTGAACTAAAACCACCATTGAAAAGGATGGTAGCGATAAAGCTCATCATAGGACACATAAACCAGATTGAGAAGACTGAAATTGCAAGGATTATAGCAATAGGTCTGTCCTTTCCCGGTGTGACTATTTTGAAAGTGCATTTTTTGGCAAGTGGTCCGGTAATGAATGTATCGAGAATAAAACCGGCAACAATCATGATAGGAAATTCGCCTAATGCGGCCTTAAAAACAAAGTTCTTCATACCACCTGTTTCAAGGGCAATATTGTAGCATATCATGGCATAAACCATGACAAGCACCATCATGATGGTAAAAACTGTTTCCTGTAATCTGTTCTTTGGCATTTTTCTTAAATCCTCCTGTTATGTAAAATAAATATAGCTGTAACGAGTAGTTACAATAGGCTCTTGATAGCTGCGATAATTGAAAAAGACTTGAAGTGCATACAAGTTTTCATGCACGTAAAAGCGCAAAAAAATAGACAGAGGGAAACTTTCGTCTCGCTCTGTCTAAGCTGCAACTACCATTAATTGTCGATAGTTTATCACAGATAGAATACAAAAATCAATAGGAAGTTGGTACTATAGAAAATATGATAATAAAAGATATCGAATTTAAATTAAAAGACGGCAGAACTGCCATTTTGCGAAGTGCAAATGAAAAGGATGCCAAAGCTCTTATAGAGTACATGAAAAAGTCAACCGGTGAAACGGATTTCTTACTGAGGACACCGGAAGAATGTGAGACCCGGACCATCGAGCAGGAGATTGATTTCATAAATAGCTGCAATTTGTCGGATACACATACGCTGCTGGTTTGTGAAGCAGATGGAAAAATTGCCGGAAATTGCATGGTCTGGTGGAATAAACGCGCGAAAACCGGACACAGGGCAAATGTGGCAATCGGTTTGCTGAGCGAATTCTGGAATCAGGGGATCGGAACGAGAATGTTCCGGGAAATGATAAAAATAGCAGAAAGCAATCCGAATATATTGCAGATGGAATTGGATTTTATTGAGGGCAATAGCAGGGCGAGAGCACTTTATGAGAAGATGGGCTTCAGGATAACTGGCATCAAATTTAATTCTATCAGACAAAATGACGGAACCTTGTGCAATGAGTATTCAATGATAAGGGAAATTAGTAGATAAACAAACTTTTTATAAAAAGCCACAATATGTATTTTAGCGAGTACCAGAGAGTTTATACCTTGTAAACGTTTACTATTATGTTATACTGTAATCATTGCCGGGCATACTAATGTGTGAATGTGAACGGTAAACGGAAAAAGTAATAAGAACAGCAGGAGAAGGATTTTATGCTGTATCATAAATAAAAATGAGGTGAAAATCGTGCTTAAAGCAGAAAATTTAACTTTAAACGTAGATGATGAGGGCGGAAAGAAATGCCTTCTGAACAATATATCATTTCAGGTAGAGGACGGAGAAATGCTTGTCATCACCGGACCAAACGGAGGTGGAAAATCCACTCTGGCAAAGACCCTGATAGGTATTCAGACACCGGACAGCGGAAAGATTATACTTGACGGACAGGATATCACAGAGCTTGACATCAATCACAGGGCAAATGCGGGAATAGGCTTTGCATTCCAGCAGCCACCGAGATTTAAGGGAATGACAGTCATGAAGCTGCTCAAGCTCGCAGCAAAGGATGAGCTTTCAGACAAGGAGTGCTGCGACCTTCTCACCGCGGTAGGACTCTGTGCAAAGGATTACATTTACCGCCAGATTGACGGCACACTCTCAGGTGGAGAGATGAAGAGAATTGAGATTGCATCAGTGCTTGCCAAGGAGCATTCGCTTTGCATATTTGACGAGCCGGAGGCGGGAATCGATCTGTGGAGCTTTTCAATGCTCATACAGAAATTTGAGGAAATCCATACTGAGAAAAAGCAGAGCCTCATAGTGATTTCACATCAGGAGAAAATCATAAATATGGCAGACCGCATCATGATAATTGATGGCGGAGAAATCAAGAAAATCGGCACAAAGGACGAGGTGCTGCCTTATCTCAATGGTGTACAGAAATGTCACAAATGCGTAGAGAGACTGGAGGGAAGAGCATAATATGGTAAAGCTTGACAACGTAACAGAGGGCGTATTGGACGTCATAAATGATAATAAATTCAGTCAGACCGGTGCCTTTAATCTGCGTGAAAACGGCACATCAATCTGCCACGGAGACAGCGAGCACATCAAGATAAAGAAAAAGACGGACAAGCCCGGCATTGATATTTATATTGATGGAAAGACGGACGGAGAGGCTGTCTATATCCCTGTAGTACTCAGCAAATCAGGTATGACAGACCTTGTATACAATGATTTCTATGTGGAGGATGGCGCAGATGTAAGGATTGTGGCAGGCTGCGGAATCCACAACAGCGGCTGCAACGAGAGCAGACACGACGGCATCCATACCTTCCATGTAGGCAAAAATGCGAATGTACGATATGAGGAAAAGCACTACGGCGAGGGAAACGGAACAGGTGCGAGAGTGCTCAACCCTGTAACAAATATATTTGTGGGTGAGAATTCTGTTTTCACTCTCGATACAGCACAGATAAAGGGTGTTGATTCTACAGTCCGTGAGACCAATGTGGAGCTTGGAAAGGACGCAAAGCTCTATGTCACAGAGCGTCTCATGACAGATGGAGAGCAGAAGGCGGAGTCAAATATCGAGGTGCAGTTAAACGGAGAGGACAGCTCTGCACAGATTGTTTCCAGATCCGTAGGAAAAGGTAACTCAGTCCAGACCTTCCATCCGAATGCCATCGGCAACAGCAAATGCCAGGCTCATATCCAGTGTGATTCTATCATCATGGATCATGCAGAGGTCGGTTCAATCCCTGAAATCAGGGCAAAAAATATCGATGCGGCTATCATACATGAGGCAGCAATCGGCAGGATAAATGACGAGCAGCTTCTCAAGCTCCGTACACTCGGACTTACAGAGGAAGAGGCAGAGGAAGTTATCATACAGAATTTCTTAAACTAAATCAGGCGTAAATAGAAACCCCGGAGCGAGATATTGATATGCTATCAAAGCATACAATACGCTCCGGGGTTTATTTTATGTTACTGTTCATGCCTGACAGTGTGACCAGTAACTATTTTACAACGGCAACCGGTTACTACAAAAATGCAAATCAGCATAAATGGTTTATATGATACGAATTATTATTAACTGTAATCTTGACATAAACAGTAAACAACAGTAAAATGAAACCAAAACAGTAAACAACAGTAAAAGACAGTAAAACAAATTCAAAACAGTAAACAACAGTAAAAATGGGAGGCTGATATGCAAAATCCATTCACGCTTACATTTGGAAGAAGTCCACTAGAGTCGGTAGACCGTCCGGTACAGATTAATGAGATAATTGAGAATTTTACAGCGGATACAATAAATCAGCAGATGTTTATAATTACCGGTGTGCGAGGTTCAGGAAAAACAGTAATGATGACAGAAATTTCGCATAGGCTAAGAGAAAATGATGACTGGGTGGTTATAGAACTCAATCCGGCAACAGAGCTGCTGCCTGCAATGCTTTCAAAATTGAATAGTGATAATATATGTGCGGGACTTATAAAATCGGCAAAGCTCGATCTATCATTTTTCGGTTTTGGAGTATCTATAGAGGGGACACAGCCGATTACAGATGCAGAGACAGCTATTATAAAGATTTTGGAAAGGCTTAAAAAGAGTGGTAAGAGACTGCTTATTACGATAGATGAGATGACAAATAGTGAGTACATGAAGGTTTTTGCCGGAGCCTTTCAGATATTTGTAAGACAGGAGCTGCCTGTATTTCTATTAGGAACAGGATTGTATGAAAATATTGAGGAGCTTCAGAATGAGAAGAGTCTTACATTTTTGTACAGAGCACCTAAAATCCAGCTCAAACCATTAAATAACGCAGCAATAATCAATAAGTATAAAACTATTTTTAACATATCTCCAGAGAAAGCAGCACAGATGGCGGGGCTGACCAAAGGATATCCTTTTGCATTTCAGGTTTTAGGATATCTGACGTGGAACAATGGTGGCGATTACAATGGCATTTTGGGCGAGTATGAACAGTATCTGAGCGAATTTGTATATGACAAAATCTGGTCGGAGCTTTCTCAGAAGGATCGCATGGTTGCAAAGGGGATTGCAGATGTACAAAGCGGAAAAATAAAAGAAATCAGGGATGCAATTGGGATGGAGACAAACGAATTCAATCCGTATCGTAAGCGCCTTATAAAAAAGGGAATTGTATCGGGAGAGATACGGGGATATGTGTATTTTACGCTGCCGCTTTTTGAGGAATATGTGATTGAAAATTATTAAAATGAGCACAGGTTCAGCAGATTAAAATAAGGAGTCAAAATGAAAGCGTATTATCATCTACCGGGATTGTTTGAATTTTATGAATTATACAAAGAATTTCTCCCACTGTACCGCAAGCACCGGGAATATTTCTATGACTGGTGCGACATAGGCTCAATATACGGTGCACCGGCAGACTGCATATGGGGCGGAGGCCGCGTCGGTTTTGGTGAGCACGATTTGAAGGAAGTGCTTAAGCTGATGCAGGAATATGGGATATCCGCGAGACTTACCTTTAGCAATTCATTGCTTACTAAGGAGCATCTTCCTGACAAAAAATGTAACGAACTGTGCAGGATATTTGATATAGGCAGAGATAATGAGCGAAGCAGGGGCTTTGGAAACGGCATAATCATCTACTCAGATATTCTGCTTGATTACATAAAAGAAAACTACCCTGACTTTTATTTTGTGTCTTCAACCACAAAGGTTCTGACGGATTTCAGTGAATTTAAAAATGAGCTAAACAGAGAGGAATTTCGCTATGTAGTACCGGATTTCAGGTTGAACAAATCATTTGACAATCTGAAAGCACTATCACAGCATCAAAAGGAAAAAGTAGAATTTTTGTGCAATGAGTGCTGCTGGTTTGGCTGCACGGACAGGAAGAAATGCTACGAGACGGTTAGCCGCAAAAATCTGGGAGTGGATTGCCCGGAGCATTATTGCGTGGCGCCTGATTCGGGGCAGGGATATCTTTTTTCGAAGGCGATGGAAAATCCGGGATTTATAGGAGTATATGATATAAAGAACACTTATCTGCCGATGGGCTTTAGCAATTTTAAAATAGAGGGCAGAGGGCTTGGAAGTGCCATGATACTTGAATTTCTGCTTTATTATATGACGAAGCCACAGTATCAGATACATGTCAGAGAGCACATTTATCTCGATAATATGCTGGATTTATTTTGAAATATAAAAACTATACATTAACGACAACAGGAAGGATGATTCTCAAAAATGAATATTAGAAGAGCACACGAAAAAGACATACCAAGACTTATAGAATTGTTAGAGCAGGTGCTTCAGATCCATGCCGATATCAGACCGGATATTTTTATCCCGGGAACGACAAAATATACAAATGAAGAGCTTGCAGAAATGATAAAGGACGATACAAAGCCGATATATGTTGCGGCAGATGATGATGATATCTGCATGGGATATGCATTCTGCCAGATAAGACAGCAGCCGTTTTCCAACAATATGGTACCGTTTACATCGCTTTTCATAGATGATCTGTGTGTAGATGCAAAGACCAGAGGACAGCATATCGGAGAGCAGCTTTTTGAATATGTCAAGAATGAGGCAAAGCATCTCGGCTGCTACGAGGTCACGCTCAATGTATGGAGCGGAAACACATCTGCTGAGAAATTTTATGAGAAGATGGGGCTTAAGACAAAGGAACGCCAGATGGAGTATATTTTAATGTAAAATGTATGTTGACAAACACAAAAAGGAGTGATAAACTCTAAACAAATTTAGCGAGATAAAGTATTAAATCGTTAAAGAAGTGAAAACAGTTTAAACTGTTTCGACAATTAAATAAATTGTAAACCGTTGAAGCGGAGATAACGGCAATGATGCCTTTACAGAGAGCCTGTGGTGCTGAGAATCAGGTGTGAAACAAGTTGTCAAATGGACCGCTGAGGGCGCAGTCAAATGGATTTATCATTCATCCAGAGTATTCTGCGACGTGTGGGCATACGTCATTTGCCCGGGATATGTTGGTATCCTGCCAAGCGCACGAGCTTTATCGTGAATTCAAGGTGGCACCGCGGATAGTTAAGATTATTCGTCCTTGACAGAACTAAAATTCTGTCAAGGGCGTTTTTTAGTGAACAAAGAGGGACAATGGAGTTTGCAAGTCTGCATGCTCGCATGCAAGCTTGCGAACGAACATTGGACTGCACAACATAAAGCGAGAATTGTAGCAGCGCAAGCTGCGGAGAAGCCTTGAAAAGGCGAATTCGAGCTGTATGTTGGGCATTTGTTCACACAAACACAAAATTTGGAGGTAAGCATATGAAAATTTCACCTACACTGACCGAAGTTAAAGAAATAGCAAAAACCGGGAAGTATGACATTCTCCCTGTAAGCTGTGAGATATTATCAGATTTTATCACACCTATAGAGGCTATGAGGATTCTGCAGAATGTTTCAACACATTGTTATCTGCTTGAATCAGCACAAGCCAATGAAGCCTGGGGAAGATATACATTTTTGGGATATGATCCAAAGCTTGAGATTAACTGTATAGATGGTCACATGAAGCTTGGAAAGCTTTCGGTGGAGACGGAAAATCCTTCAGAGTACATCAGACAGATTCTTTCAGAGTACAAGAGTCCGAAATTTGATTATCTGCCTTCTTTTACAGGTGGCCTTGTGGGTTATTTTTCGTATGATTATCTGGGCTACAAGGAGAAAAGCATCAGAGGAAAAGCAAGGGACACGGAGGATTTCAAGGATGTTGATCTGATGCTTTTTGATAAGGTAATAGCATTTGACAATCTGTGCCAAAAGATAATACTAATCGCAAATATGTCACTTGATGCTCCGGAAACAGGCTACAACAAAGCGATTGTTGAGCTAAAGCAGCTTAGGGAGCTTCTGATGCACGGAGAGAAAAAACAGAATATGGGTGGCAAGCTGCTGGGTGAGGTCACACCGCTTTTTGATAAGGAGCAGTATTGTGAGATGGTCGAGAAGGCAAAGCACCATATCAAAGAGGGGGATATTTTCCAGATAGTTTTATCCAACAGATTGAGCGCACCGTTTGAGGGAAGCCTTTTTGATACCTACCGCGTGCTTCGAACGATAAATCCTTCGCCGTACATGTTTTATTTTTCGGGAACCGATGTGGAGGTTGCGGGAGCATCTCCGGAGACACTTGTGAAGCTTGAAAATGGAGTGCTTCACACATTCCCGCTGGCAGGCACGAGGCCGAGAGGTGCCACAGCAGAGGAGGACAAAAAGCTTGAGGAAGGGCTGCTTAAGGACGAAAAAGAGCTCGCAGAGCACAATATGCTCGTGGACCTAGGAAGAAATGACCTCGGAAAGGTAAGTAAATTCGGAACTGTAAAAGTAGAAAAGCTTCATTCCATAGAGAGATATTCACATGTGATGCATATAGGCTCGACAGTGCGTGGAGAGATAAGAGAAGAGTACGACGCACTCGATGCAATAGAGGCAGTGCTCCCGGCAGGAACACTTTCAGGAGCACCAAAGATCAGAGCGTGCCAGCTTATCGGAGAGCTTGAGGACAACAAGCGAGGCATTTACGGAGGGGCGATCGGATATATAGATTTTACAGGAAACATGGACACATGTATTGCAATCCGCATTGCCTACAAGAAAAACGGCAAGGTTTTCGTGAGAAGCGGAGCGGGAATAGTTGCGGATTCAGATCCTGAGAAGGAATTTCAGGAGTGCATAAACAAGGCAAAGGCTTCTCTTAAGGCACTGGAAGTCTCACAGGAGGTGGAAGAATGATTTTACTGATTGATAACTACGACAGCTTTTCCTACAATCTGTATCAGCTAATCGGCGAGATAGAGCCTGATATCAGAGTAATCAGAAATGATGAGATGACAGTTGAAGAGATTAGGGCTTTAAAGCCTGATCGCATCATATTATCACCGGGACCGGGAAGGCCTGAGGATGCGGGCGTGATAATAGCTGTGGCAAAGGAGCTTGGAAAGGAAATCCCAATCCTTGGTGTGTGCCTCGGACATCAGGCGATATGCGCAGCATATGGTGCGACAGTCACATATGCAAAGGAGCTCATGCACGGAAAGCAATCGGATGTATCGTTTGACACAGAAAGCCTTTTATTCAAGGGTTGCCCGAAAAAAGCAAAGGTAGCACGTTACCATTCACTTGCTGCAGATGCGGACACGATGCCTGATTGCCTAAAGATTACAGCCACTACAGATGATGGTGAGATCATGGCTGTTGAGCACAAGGAATATCCGATATACGGAGTGCAGTTTCACCCGGAGTCAATCATGACACCGGACGGAAAGCAGATGCTTAGTAATTTTATCAAAGCTTAATTGAAAATTGCAGCGTTTAATGAATTTATATATTAGTTGTTGAATTGAAAACAAATAGCAGAACAAAATCATAAACAAAATTATAAACGAAATATCATCGGAATACAGGAGGACATAATCATGATCAAAGAAGCCATAGTAAAAATCGTAAACAAAGAAGACCTCACATATGATGAGGCATATGCAGTGATGAATGAGATCATGGGCGGTGAGACAACATCAACCCAGAATGCAGCGTTTCTTGCAGCTCTTTCAACAAAGAGTGCAAAGGCTGAGACAACAGACGAAATCGCAGGCTGTGCAGCGGCCATGAGAGAGCATGCGGTACAGGTGAAAACAGGTATGGATGTGTTCGAAATCGTAGGAACAGGCGGAGACAATGCACAGAGCTTCAACATTTCAACAACCTCAGCACTTGTTGCAGCAGCAGGCGGCATGAAGGTGGCAAAGCACGGAAACAGGGCAGCCTCTTCATTATGCGGCACAGCAGACTGCCTTGAGGCGCTCGGTGTCAACATAGACCAGAGCCCTGAGAAATGTGTAGAGCTTTTAAATAAAGTCGGCATGTGCTTCTTCTTTGCACAGAAATATCACACATCAATGAAATATGTCGGACCTATCAGAAAAGAGCTTGGTTTTAGAACCGTATTCAATATTTTAGGACCGCTCACAAATCCGGGTTCACCGGCCATGCAGCTTCTCGGAGTGTATGATGAGTACCTTGTAGAGCCGCTTGCACAGGTGCTTGTAAGCCTCGGAGTAAAGCGTGGAATGGTAGTATATGGCATGGATAAGCTCGATGAGATTTCCATGAGCGCATCGACCAAGATATGCGAGATAAAGGACGGATGGTTCAGAACCACAGTAATTTCACCGGAGGATTTCGGCTTTGAGCGCTGTACAAAGGAGGATTTAAAAGGCGGTACACCTGAGGAAAATGCGAAAATTGTACGTGATATCTTAGGCGGACAGAAGGGACATAAGAGAAATGCAGTACTCATGAACGCAGGCGCATCACTTTATATAGGAGGAAAGGCCGACAGCATGAAAGAGGGTATCGAGCTAGCAGCTGAAATCATTGATTCAGGAAAAGCACTTGAAACACTCGATAAGCTCATTGATGTAAGCAACAGCTAAGCACACAAAACAGGAAAGGAAAAGCGATGAATATTTTAGATCAGCTAGCAGAATATTCAAGGCTTCGCGTGGCAGAGGACAAGAAAAAAATAAGCCTTGAGGAAATGAAAAATATCGCGATTCAGATGAAAAACGAAAAGCTTTGTGATTTTGCATTTGAAAAAACACTCAAAAAGGATGGCTTGAGCTTCATATGCGAGTGCAAGAAGGCTTCACCGTCAAAGGGGCTTATAGAGCCGGATTTCAGATATCTTGAAATTGCAAGGGAATACGAGGCGGCAGGTGCGGATTGCATCTCGGTACTGACAGAGCCGAAGTGGTTTTTAGGCTCGGATGAGTATCTTAAGGAGATTGCAAAAACGGTTTCGATTCCGTGCATCCGAAAAGATTTTACGGTTAATGAATATCAGATATATCAGGCAAAGACACTCGGTGCCGCTGCGGTGCTTTTAATCTGCTCCATACTGTCAGAGGAACAGCTTGGTGAATATATAAAAATCTGTGACAGTCTTGGCATAAGCGCCCTTGTGGAGATACACGATGAAAAAGAGGCAGGGATGGCGGTAAGAGCCGGTGCCAGAATAATAGGTGTCAACAACCGCAATCTGAAGGATTTTACAGTTGATACAGCTAACAGCAGAAAGCTTCGTGACCTGATTCCCGATGACATCATATTTGTATCGGAAAGCGGTGTAAAGAGCACAGACGATATCAGGGCAATACGTGAAATCGGAGCTGACGCAGTGCTTATCGGAGAGACGCTGATGAGAGCGGACGACAAAAAGGCTAAGCTTGATGAATTGCGATTAAGCTAATAGAGATATATAAGTATCTTCATGGTTTTAAGAATATCTGTAACTATTCAGTACAGAAAACAAAATATTTACAAATATACATCAGAAGGGAAAACATCATGACAAATCCAAACGGAAGATTTGGTATTCACGGAGGACAGTACATTCCTGAAACCCTCATGAATGCCGTTAAAGAATTAGAAGAAGCATACAATTATTACAAAAACGATCCTGAATTTAACAGAGAGCTCACAGAGCTTCTCAACGATTATGCAGGAAGACCATCGAGACTGTACTACGCAGAAAAGATGACAAAGGATCTCGGTGGAGCAAAAATATACCTTAAAAGAGAGGATTTAAACCATACAGGAGCCCACAAGATCAACAACGTATTAGGTCAGGCACTTCTTGCAAAGAAAATGGGCAAAACCCGCCTGATAGCTGAGACCGGAGCCGGTCAGCACGGTGTGGCAACAGCAACGGCCGCAGCCCTTATGGGTATGGAATGCGTTGTATTCATGGGCGAGGAGGACACAAAGCGTCAGGCGCTCAATGTATACCGCATGCGTCTGCTCGGAGCAGAGGTTATCCCGGTTACATCAGGTACAGCCACATTAAAGGATGCCGTATCGGAGGCAATGAGAGAGTGGACCAAGAGAATTTCGGACACACATTACTGCCTGGGCTCAGTTATGGGACCACATCCGTTCCCTACCATCGTAAGAGATTTCCAGGCGGTCATCTCAAAGGAAATCAAGGAGCAGATGCTTGAAAAGGAGCACAGACTGCCTGATGCGGTTATCGCATGTGTGGGCGGCGGCTCAAATGCCATTGGAAGCTTTTACAACTTCATAGAGGATGAGGGAGTTGAGCTCATCGGCTGCGAGGCAGCAGGAAGGGGAATAGATACATTTGAGACTGCAGCCACAGTAAATACAGGCCGTCTTGGTATCTTCCACGGCATGAAGTCATATTTCTGTCAGGATAAATATGGACAGATTGCTCCGGTTTATTCAATTTCTGCAGGACTTGACTATCCGGGAGTCGGACCGGAGCACGCATATCTGCACGATATCGGAAGAGCAAAATATGTACCGGTAACAGATGATGAAGCGGTAAATGCTTTTGAATACCTCGCAAAGACAGAGGGAATCATCCCTGCAATCGAGTCCTCACATGCAGTGGCATATGCCATGAAGCTGGCGCCTACAATGGACAAGGACAAGATAATCGTTGTTACTGTTTCAGGCAGAGGCGACAAGGACTGCGCGGCAATAGCAAGATACAGAGGGGAGAATATTTATGAATAAGATAAGAAGTGCGTTTGAAAACGGCAAGGCGTTTATACCATTTATCACCTGTGGTGATCCAAATTTAGAGACAACTGAAAAAATCGTAAGAGAAGCAGTTGCAAACGGAGCAGACCTTATAGAGCTGGGAATTCCATTCTCTGATCCTACAGCAGAGGGACCTGTAATCCAGGGCGCCAACATAAAGGCACTTGCAGCCGGAGTTACAACAGACAAGGTTTTTGACCTTGTGAGAGATCTGAGAAAAGATGTCACAATTCCTATGGTTTTCATGACATATGCAAACGTGGTTTACTCTTACGGCGCAGAAAAGTTTATCAGTACATGTAAGGAAATAGGCATTGACGGACTCATTCTGCCGGATATCCCATATGAGGAAAAGGAAGAGTTTTTACCACTCTGCGAGAAATATGATGTGGACCTTATTTCATTTATCGCACCTACATCAAAGGATCGCATTGCGATGATAGCAAAGGAGGCAACCGGCTTCATCTATGTGATTTCAAGCCTCGGAGTCACCGGTACAAGAAGCGAGATTAAGACAGATCTGGCTTCAATAGTCAAGGTAATCAGAGAAAACACAGATGTGCCATGTGCTATCGGTTTTGGCATTTCAACACCCAAGCAGGCAAAGAAGATGGCAGATATCTCGGATGGTGCCATTGTGGGCTCTGCCATCATCAAGATAATCGATGAGTATGGTGAGGCTTCACCAAAGTATGTCGGTGAGTATGTTAAAGCAATGAAGGATGCACTGTAGAGGCATTGTATTTTTATGTATGTAAAGGAGATTTTCTAAGGAAATTTAAAATAATATTATAAAATCAGAAAAAATGACTTTTATACCCATATTTCAAAAATAAAATTTATGAAATATGGGTATAAAACTTGAAAAACGAATATATTAATTATATAATAAGTGCAAATAAGACAGTTCAGAGGGAGGAATATCAGGATGCTGTGTCAATTTTCTTTTAAAAACTTTAAATCATATAAAGAAACAACAACATTCGATTTTCAGGCAACATCTATTCCGGAATTTTCAGAATCGTTGTTAAAAAGCGAGAAAGCAGATGCACTTCTTCCCGTAGGGGTTATATATGGTCCGAATGGTGGGGGAAAAACCAATCTGTTACTAGCTCTTTCATGTTTGATTTCTACAGTGGTTAAGCCGATATATGAATTGGAGAAGGCAAGAGAAAAGATTATTATTCAGCAGAAGATAAGTGCGGCACCATTCTATTTTAATGAAATATCTAGGAAAATGCCGACAGAATTTGAAGTGTATTTCCGACAGGGAAAAAATGAATACAGGTACAACTTATCAATATGCGGGGATGACATTGTTGAAGAATCTCTGTATTGGAAAGCCATTGGTGGAAAGAGAACGGGTATGGTTTTTGATAGGGAAGGTGCTGAAATTACATTGGGTGCAAGCATCAATAAAGCGAGTATTAACCGCTCGGTAAACCCCAAGATGCCATATTTATCTTTTCTGGCAATCAACTATGATATACCGGTAATTGTGGAAGTTCAGAAGTGGTTTGAATCATGCATTGTCAAAAACTATGCAAATCCGATTGCAGACAGACAAATAATGTTTTCTGATGATGAATCATATCGAAAGAGAATTGTTCGTGCACTAAATGATGTTGATATTGATGTATCAGGTTATCGGTATGATGAAGAAAATCATGAACTGTATACGCAGCGTATGATAGAGGGAAAGATTTATGAATTAAGTTTTAATGATGAGTCAGATGGAACAAAGAAAATGATCGCGGCATTACCTGTGATTTTGTTAGCACTGCAAGAAGGTCGGCTGGTGATTATTGATGAATTGGATGCAAAATTGCATCCTAAACTGCTTCGTTATGTAATTTCATTGTTTAAGAATAAGAATGTAAACAAAAAGGGAGCGCAGTTACTCTTTACTTCCCATGATATGACAACAATGAAAAATACAGTTTTCAGACGGGATGAAATATGGTTTGCGGCAGAAAATGAAAGGCACGAAAGTGAAATATATTCCCTATATGAAATCAGAAGAGAAAACAATGAACGAGTAAATAGTACTGCAGCCTATGATAAACAATATCTGGAAGGGCGTTATGGTGCAGATCCATATCTGACAAATATGCTGGCAGGAGGAGAATGGCTATGAGTTTAAAACCTTTCATGGATTTTGCAATAACAAATGCTGAACGCTTGGATGCAATGAATGAAGGAAAAACTCCTGCAAGTTCAGCTCCAGGCACAAAAGTACATGAATTGATTAAACACTTGAGACCATATTTAAAAATCGGATAGGATAGGAAGAAGGAACCAGTAAAATGATGCAGGAAAACGAAAGATTAGAAAAACAGCTTGATTTCATCAGAGAAATCGACAAGGAAAAGGAGATATTCCGCCAGACTTATTTAGCTGATGCCAGCCGCAAGGAAAATGATGCGGAGCATGCCTGGCATATGGCTATCATGACCATGCTCTTGAGTGAGTATGCCAATGAGAAGATAGACGTGCTAAAGACAGTAGGAATGCTTTTGATACACGACATAGTAGAGATTGACGCAGGAGACACATATGCCTATGATGAGGCAGGCAAGGCCACACAGCATGAGCGTGAGCAGAAGGCGGCGGAGCGTATATACGGACTCTTGCCAAAGGAACAGGGCGAGCCGCTTTTAGAGCTGTGGGAGGAATTTGAGGCGCAGCAGACACCGGAAGCCAGATTTGCCCGCACCATGGACAATATTCAGCCAATGCTCCTAAACGATGCATCGGACGGGCTTTCATGGCGTGAGCACAGTGTAAAGCTGTCGCAGATACTCGGCAGAAATAAGCGCACAGCACTTGGCTCAGAGAAAATATGGGATTATGCGTTTAACAATATACTGAAAAAGCATGTTGAGAGCGGAAATATCATAGACGATGAGGGCGTCTTCTCTGCGGAAGCCGGTGCGTGTGTAAAAGCCAGCGAGCGTAATGGACGGTAATAATGATTTACTGAAAAATCCTTTGAAAAATCACGTATAATTCTATTGTAGACAGTCGTCTTGTATGATATACTTTACTGGATTAAATCGGTGAACTATAAATGAAATGTAATTATTCAAGGCTGCTTAAATAGTTACCTGACAAGTATATTGAGCTTCATCGAAATCCACAGAATAAAACACACGGAGGAATCAAAATGAATATTGTATGCTTAGACCTTGAGGGAGTATTGGTACCTGAAATCTGGATTGCATTTGCAAAGGAGACAGGCATTCCTGAGCTTGAGAAGACAACAAGAGATGAGCCGGATTATGATAAGCTCATGAACTATAGAATAAATATTTTAAAGGAGCACGGACTCGGATTAAAAGAAATCCAGGAGACAATCGCAAAGATAGATCCAATGCCTGGCGCAAAGGAATTCTTGGATGAGCTTCGTTCAATCACACAGGTAATCATCATCAGTGATACATTTTCACAGTTTGCAGGCCCGCTCATGAAGAAGCTCGGCTGGCCGACAATCTTTTGTAACGAGCTTGAGGTTGCTGAAGATGGCGAGATTACAGGCTTTAGAATGAGATGTGAGCAGTCAAAGCTTACAACTGTAAAGGCATTGCAGTCTATCGGATACGATACCATCGCAAGCGGTGACAGCCACAATGATTTAGGCATGATACAGGCCAGCAAGGCAGGTTTCCTTTTCAGAAGCACAGATGCCATCAAGAAGGACTACCCTGAGCTTCCTGCATATGAGACATATGATGAGCTGCTTGCGGCGATTAAAGCAGCATTATAATCATAAATATAGTTGAAAAAAGCTTCCCACATGATATTTTAGAGTGGACACATCCACCTGTACATGTGGGAAGTTTCTATATATTTATGTCATGCAAAATCATATGAAAGAAGGTAGATGCAGATGTATACGGTAACACACATATATGAGGCTGATTTTGGCTGTGAGGAAAGAGCAGACGGCGCAAAAGCAAAATGCGTGGTTTATCTCGAGGATGAAAACGGCAGACAGCGTCATGTAGAGGTTGAGGATGAATGGCTTACGGCAAATGGGATAAAAGAGGGAAGCAGCTGGAAAGAAAATATCACAGATGAAGCCTGAATCATAAACTATGAGATTAATTATGTGATTAGAGTATGTGAATAAATTTTGTGTAGATGCACATTGTGTATTGACAACAGTACAAAAGGTGCTATAATAAAATCAACATATGAACAATCATTCATATGTTCAATAAAAACGTACAGTAAAACAAATAATTCATGAAAATAAGGAGAACACCACTATGAAGAAGACTTACAAAATCGATGTAGACTGCGCTAACTGCGCCAACAAGATGGAGGATGCCGCAAAGAATACAGCAGGTGTAAAGGATGCTACAGTCAATTTCATGACACTCAAGATGAGCGTTGAGTTTGAAGAGGGACAGGATGCAAAGGCGGTTATGCAGGAGGTTCTTAAGAACTGTAAAAAGGTAGAGGACGACTGCGAGATTTTCTTATAAATTGCCGGGCGCAGGAATGACAAACGATATTATTTCAATGCCTGCGCTATAGTAAGGGTGATTATCAAGAGATTATAATGAATGGAGCTATGGCGTATGAATAAAAAGCAGAAAAAAGTACTTGCGCGTATCATAATCGCAGCGGTACTCATGATTATATTACATTTCATACCGGTTAAGGGAATTATCAGGTTCCTGCTTTACATGGTGCCTTATCTGGTTATAGGATACGATATCCTGAAAAAAGCATTTAAGGGAATCAAAAACAAGCAGGTATTTGATGAAAACTTCCTGATGGCGGTTGCCACTGTAGGTGCGATAGCGGTTGCACTTTATGAGAATGGTGACTATACAGAGGCTATAGCCGTTATGCTCTTCTACCAGATAGGAGAGCTGTTTCAGAGCTATGCAGTCGGAAAGAGCCGTAAGAATATCAGCGAGCTCATGGACATCAAACCCGACTATGCCAATATCGAGGTGGACGGAAAGCTCACCCAGGTTGATCCTGATGAGGTTGCTATCGGCTCAGTAATCGTGGTACAGCCCGGTGAAAAGGTCCCTATCGACGGTGTGATAGTTGAGGGCTCATCTACATTAAACACCAGCGCACTTACAGGTGAGAGCGTGCCGAGGAATGCAAAATGCGGTGATGAGATAATCAGCGGATGCATCAATATGTCAGGTGTTTTAAAGATTAAAACGACCAAAGAGTTTGGCGAATCAACGGTTTCAAAGATACTTGACCTCGTTGAAAATTCAAGCTCAAAGAAATCAAAATCAGAAAACTTCATATCAAAATTTGCCAAGTATTACACTCCGGCAGTCTGCTACAGTGCACTTGCACTTGCGATACTGCCACCGATTGTCAGAATACTTTTCATGTCAGCCGCACCACAGTGGGGCATATGGATATACAGGGCACTTACCTTCCTTGTAATAAGCTGTCCGTGCGCGCTGGTCATCAGTATTCCGCTCAGCTTTTTTGCAGGAATCGGAGGCGCCAGCCGCGAGGGTGTTCTTGTAAAGGGCTCAAACTATCTTGAGACCTTATCACAGACCAGATACGTTGTATTTGACAAGACCGGCACCATGACAGAGGGCGTTTTCGAGGTGGCAGGAGTCTACGACAATACGCTCGATAGAGAAAAGGTGCTCGAGTACGCAGCACTTGCAGAGAGCAGCTCATCGCATCCAATCAGCAGAAGTTTACAGAAGGCGTATGGAAAGGAAATCGACAGAAACCGCGTGACAGACATTGAGGAAATCAGCGGCCATGGAATCACCGCAAAGGTAGATGGCATATCTGTAGCGGCAGGAAACTATAAGCTTATGAAAAAGCTGGGCTTAAGCTACAGTGAAACTGACAAGGTCGGCACCATAGTTCATATCGCAATAGACGGCAGATATGAGGGCTATATCCTTATCTCAGATAAGATAAAGCCAACCTCAGCGGCAGCAATAAAGGCATTGAAAAAAGCCGGAATAAAATGTACAATAATGCTTACAGGCGATTCGAGGACAGTAGCCGACTCAGTAGCGGCCGAGCTGGGAATTGATGAAGTATACAGTGAGCTTTTACCGGGTGATAAAGTAGCAAAGGTAGAAGAACTGCTCGCAAGAAAGGGCAGTAAAGAAAAGCTAGCCTTCGTCGGAGACGGAATCAACGATGCACCGGTGCTCTCAAGAGCCGATATAGGAATTGCAATGGGCGCCATGGGCTCAGATGCAGCAATCGAAGCCGCAGATATCGTCCTCATGGATGATGACCCGCTAAAGATAGCAAAAGCAATAAAAATATCGCGCAAATGCCTGCGAATAGTATATGAAAACACATACTTCGCAATAGGTATCAAGCTGATCTGCCTCGTGCTCGGAGCAGTCGGAATAGCCAATATGTGGCTCGCAATATTTGCAGACGTAGGAGTAATGGTGATAGCAGTGCTAAATGCAATCCGCGCATTATTCGTACACAAGCTCTAAATGCATAGAGCCCAAAAAGCAGATATCAAAGCATGATGAAACTACTATATAAAAAATACCAGACAGAATGCACCCAAGAGGTGCACTCTGTCTTTCGCGTATAAAGAAGTTACTGTTCACACGAAAGTGTGACAGTAACAAAAGACAATTAAACGGCAATAGCTAATAAACAAAAGCTAAGTAAATTCCTGCAGTGCCCTTACACGCATCCGGACCAGCCCCGTAACTGCGAAGGCACTGAGCAGTTACGCTCCCGCCAATACGACGCGTCAATACCTTAAATGAGCCAAAAACTAAGGGTGCTTGTAGAAATTGCATGAGACATCGCGAATATGGAGATATTTAGAGTCTGTTGGAATTATGTCACAACACAGCAATGTCCGTGCATGGACGCACGGACGGCGCTAAAAGCCGGTTGCGTCCTATAGCCAAAACCTAAATCATAATTCCTACAGAGTCTTAATATCGAAATACTGAGCGAAGGCACATGCAATTTATGCGGAGCACCCGCCCCATAGCCAAAAAGTAAATATAACGCAAAAATAGCGCAGAAAGGACACCACACCATGAGCGAAAACATAAATGAACAGATAGAATGCTGCGACTGCAACGAAATCCACGAAGATCTTCTGAAAATAGTAAATGATACAATGCCGGAGGAAACCGAGCTCTACGACCTTGCAGAGCTTTTTAAGGTATTTGGCGACTCCACCAGAATCAGAATCCTCTTTGTGTTGTTTGAAGCGGAGGTATGCGTCTGCGACCTTGCAAAGGTGCTCAACATGACACAGTCCGCCATATCACACCAGCTTAGAATATTAAAGGCAAACAAGCTCGTAAACAGCAGACGTGAGGGAAAATCAGTGTTTTATTCACTTGCCGACGGACATGTGCGCACAATCATTGCGCAGGGACGTGAGCATATCGAAGAATAATACAGGGAGGAATATACGTGACAGAATTAGAAGAATACTATAACAAATTTAACGAGGAAAAGCGCCTGAACAGCCGCCACGGCAGGGTAGAGTTTATCACCTCCATGAAGTATATACACGATTGTCTTGGCAGCTTGATGAATGAGAAGCAGCTTGATCTTCGCTCACAGATTAAAATCCTGGATGTCGGTGCGGGAACAGGCAGATATTCAGTGCCTCTTGCCGAGGAGGGCTATGATGTGACAGCACTCGAGTTAGTTAAGCATAACCTCGGCAGACTGAAGCAAAAGAGCGATAAAGTAAAGGCATACCAGGGCAATGCCACAAAGCTTAAAAAGTTTGGAAACGATGAATTTGACCTCACACTCGTATTCGGACCTATGTATCATCTGAAGTCGGCAGAGGAAAAGCTTGCCGCATTAAATGAGGCAAAAAGGGTGACAAAACCGGGTGGTTACATACTTGTAGCATACATTATGAATGAGTACAGCGTGATAACCTATGCCATAAAGGAGAAGCATATAAAAGAGGGAATAGATGGCGGAATGCTCGATGAGAGCTTCCATTGTACAGAAAAAGCTAATGATTTGTACAGTTTTGTCCGATTAGAAGATATAGAGGCATTAAACGCACAGGCAGCCCTTACACGCGAAAAGATAATAGCAGCCGATGGCGCGGCAAATTATATCAGGCCATATTTGAATGCTCTTGACGAGGAAGAGTTTGATATGTTTGTACAGTATCATCTTTCAACATGTGAGAGAGCAGACCTGATGGGAGCAAGTGCGCACACGGTTGATATTTTAAGGGTGTGTGGTGATTCTGAATAAAGCCTTTTCAAATATAACACAGTATAAGATTACATATGAGGAGAACTATGAAAAACAAGGGATTAAAAATTCTATTATGTGTGCTTTTGGTTTTATGCATCATTATGGCGGGAGCACTCATAGGAAAAGAATATATTGGAGATAATATAAAGGAAGCCGCTAACCGGAATGGTGTGGATGTAGTTAAAGACACATCGGATACCGAAAAAGAAGACGATAACGCAGTTGACAGTACAGCACAAGGCACAGGGAGTACACAGTCTGATGCAACCAAAGCTGATGCAACAGAAGCGGATACACAGCAGCCACAGATGTCAACCATAGTGATTACGGCTACAGGAGACTGTACACTCGGCAACAATCAGGAGCAAAGCTATGACGGAAGCTTTAATTCTTATTATGACTCAAAGGGACAGGACTACTTTTTCGGCGGTGTGAGAGATATTTTTGAGGCTGACGATATGACACTCATCAATCTGGAGTGTGTGCTATCGGATGCGACGGATCGCGTAGAAAAGCGCTGGAACCTTAAAGGAAAGCCTGGCTTCATCGGAATTATGACGGGCAGCTCCATCGAGGCCTGCAGTCTTGGAAATAATCACACATACGACTATGGACAGCAGGGACTTGACGATACGAGAAATGTGCTCGACAATGCCGGGATAGTGTATGGCTTCAATGATCATACCGGTATTTACGAGACGGCTGATGGGACAAGGATTGGAATAGTGTCGGTCAGCCTTTTGTCACAAAACGGTGACCGAGAGGCATATATCCAAAACGGTATAGCGCAGCTTCGTGAACAGGGAGCGGCGATAGTTATCGCATGCTGCCACTGGGGCATAGAGGGTGACCATTACCCTAATGACTATCAGCAGGCGGCAGCACATCGTATCATCGACTGGGGAGCAGACCTGGTAGTCGGAAACCACCCTCATGTACTGCAGGGGATGGAGGTCTATAACGGCAAAATGATATGCTACAGTCTTGGAAATTTCTGCTTCGGAGGCAATAAAAATCCGGCAGACAAGAACACGGCGATTTATCAGCAGGCATTTACTCTGATAAATGGTGAATTGCAGCCGGGCATAGATGCTCAGATTATTCCATGCACCTTAAGCAGCGTAAGCTCATACAATGATTTCAGGCCGACAGTGGCTTCGGGCGAAAAAGCTCAGGAGATATGCAATTTAATGAACACATATTCACAAAATTATAGTAAAATAGAAATTGATGGGCTTGGAAAGCTGCATGTAAATTAACAGTAGGTAACTATTCAGAACCACTGAGAAAAAGAAGGGCTGAATAGTTACAATATCATTTTTTTACGAATTAAGATAAAAAGCAGTCATGCAACAAAAGGCATGTACCATCATACAAATATAGTAAGGGAGCAAAGAGCAATATGTATATGTGGAGAGAGCGCAGTAAAGAAGAAAAGCATGAGGATGTAGTAAATACAGGCCTGCTGCCGCTTGATGTGGTAGAGGGATTTAAGATACGTCCGGGCTTTTTCAGAATGTACGGAGCGTGCGTGGCATCGAACGGAGTGAGCTTTACCATCAATTCCCATGGAGCAACAAGGTGTACTCTTTTATTGTTCAAGCCACAGGCACCAAAACCGTATGCGAGGATTCCGTTTCCTGATTCATATAGGATAGGAGATACCTACTCCATGCTTGTTTTTGATATAAAGCCGGATGAATTTGAGTATGCATTTTCGTTTGACGGACCATATGAGCCGGCAAAGGGACTTTTGTTTAACGAGGAAAATGTCCTTTTAGACCCATATTCCAGAGCGGTCACTGGACAGCGAAAATGGGGAGAAAAGCCGGAGGGTGGCAAGGATTTTGAGTACAGAGCCAGAGTTGTAAAAAGCAGCTTTGACTGGGGCAACATAAAGCAGCTTGAGCAACCCTTTGAGGACCTTGTGATTTATGAGACACATGTGAGGGGCTATACAAAGGATAAGTCATCTGGAGTCAGCGCACCGGGTACATTTGCCGGTTTGAAGGATAAGATTCCGTATCTTAAGGACCTTGGAATAAATGCAGTGGAGCTCATGCCGATTTTTGAGTTCGATGAGATGGAGAGCGCGAGAGTGGTCGATGGTGTGCAGCTTTACAATTACTGGGGCTACAACACAGTATCATTTTTTGCACCGAATACCAGCTATGCCTTCAACGAGGAGCACAACCACGAGGGAGACGAGCTGAAATCGCTGATAAAGGCTTTAAAGGAAAATGGCATAGAGGTCATTCTTGATGTGGTGTTCAACCATACCGCTGAGGGAAATGAGATGGGACCGTGCTTCTCCTTCAAGGGAATAGACAATAACGTGTACTATATGCTTACACCGGATGCACACTACTACAATTTCAGTGGCTGTGGAAACGTTATGAACTGTAATCATCCTGTTGTGCGCAGCTTTATCATAGACTGTCTGAGACACTGGGCCATTGAGTACAGAGTGGATGGCTTCAGATTTGACCTGGCTTCCATTCTCGGAAGAGACCAAAACGGTGCACCTATGGCCAATCCGCCGATTCTTGAGTCGCTGGCATTCGACCCGGTACTTGGCAAGATGAAGCTCATCGCAGAGGCCTGGGATGCAGGCGGACTGTATCAGGTGGGAAGCTTCCCGTCATGGAACAGATGGGCTGAGTGGAACGGCAGATACAGGGATGACATGAGAAGCTTTTTAAAGGGCGATGACGGTATGGCGGGAAATGCCATCACACGTATCACCGGCTCACGCGACCTTTACAGCCCGGAGAGCAGAGGACACAAGGCATCAGTCAATTTCCTGACCTGTCATGATGGCTTTACACTGTATGACCTTTACTCATACAATGAAAAGCACAATGAGAAAAACGGCTGGAATAACACAGACGGAGACAACAACGGACATAGCTGGAACTGTGGCGCAGAGGGCGAGACAGACGATCCAAATGTAAACGGACTTAGAAGGCGCCTTATAAAGAATGCATTTGCAGCGCTTTTGTGCAGCCGTGGCCCGGCGATGTTTTTTGCGGGCGATGAGTTCTGTAACACCCAGTTTGGAAACAACAACGCGTATTGTCAGGACAATATCATCTCATGGCTCGACTGGAGCAGGCTTGAGGAATTCAAGGAAATCCATGATTTCGTGCGTCATATGATTCAGTTCAGGAAAGAGCATCCTATACTCAGAAAGATGACAAAGCCTTCATCCTGCCAGTTCCCGGAAATCAGTGTGCACAACGGTACACCGTTCAATGCCTCAACGGATTACAAGACAAAGCTTATCGGCATCATGTATGCCGGAAGAAATGAGGAGGACACGGAGGATGATATTGTATTCTATTGCATGAATGCATATTGGGAGCCGCTTGTAATGCAGCTTCCGGTGCTTCCGAACGGAAAACACTGGCATGTGGACACCAACACCAATGCAGAGTATTTTGACGGAGAGGACTTCACGGCAAAGACAGAGCTTTTGGGTGTCAACACCATAAGAGTTCCTGCAAGGACCACGATAATACTTGTGGCAGAATAACAAAAAAACAGCCCGGAACACATTGTGATATGTGCACCGGGCTGTTTTTTGTTACGGTTTTGGCTTAGACTGTAACATTTCCCCCTTTCATTTTTCAATATATTTTATGTGACATTTGCATCAGTAGCCTGTGATGGTTATGAAGTGATACCGGAAGGCATTGTATATATCACATAATCAGTTGTGAGTTGGACAAATTTCGTCTGTGAATCCAAGAAAATAATTGGGTGTGACACCAAAAATTGTACTTAAATGGCAAATGACAAAAATGTCAGGCACTCTACGGCCTGTCCTGTAGCCTGAAATAGTTGATTCTGCACAGCACATGATTTCAGAAAGAGCAATGTTGGTCAAGTTGTGGAGCCTCATCAGATAATCAAGCCTGTCAGGCACAGTTGTACTAATGGTTGATAGTTGCTTTTCTAATAGAAAGTTATTTATACTATTCATAAGTGAATTGTAACACAATAATTACAAAAATCAACAAATATCTAAAAAATACGAAAATTAAAATTACAATTTTAAATCCAGCCACCATCAAAAGTGATTATCTGTCCTGTGAGGTAATCAGGTGCAGTGATGACGGAGTAAGCCATATCTGCGACCTCACAGGCTGTGGCAAAGCGTCCGGCAGGGATTTCATCGGCCAGCTCAGCGCGTTCTGTCTCATCAAAGCAGCGGTTCATATCGGTATCTATGACACCGCAGGCTATGGCATTTACCGGAATATGCGATGGCGCAAGCTCCTTGCCGAGTGCCTTGGTAAATGCATTTATACCGCCCTTGCAGGCTGAGTATGCCACCTCACAGGAGGCTCCGACATTGCCCCAGACAGATGAAATCTGTAGTATGCGGCCACATTTATCGGCAACCATATAAGGGGTGACGAGCTTTGTAAAGTTGAAAACACCGGTCAGATTTATCGCCACGATATTGTTCCATTCCTCCGGTGTCATGTCGCTCAGTAGCCCGATATGCGATATGCCGGCATTGTTAATGAGCACATCTATATGGCCAAAATGGGAAATGGTATTCGTAACCATATCCTTGGCAAAGAAAAAGTCTCCTACATTTCCGGTGTAGCATAGCACCTCAATTCCGTATGCACAGTGAAGCTCATCAGCCAGTGCCTTTAGCCTGTCAGATGAATTGCGGCAGCAAAGTGAGAGGTTATAGCCACAGGAAGCCAGCTTTTTGGCAATGGCGGCACCGATACCGCGTGAAGCTCCGGTTATTATAGCTGTTTTATTTATGTGATTTATGTGATTGGTGTGATTTGTCTGATTTGTCATGATATTCTCCTTATAATTTATATACCGTGGTGCTAAGCCGATCGCTGCGCTGTCGGGCCGGCTTCATAGTATAAAGAAAATAATTACGTGATTAAATTACAGTTCTGCCATGGGTATGATACCTCGCTGTGAGGCTGGGCACAATAGTGTAAATTTTTATCATCTTATACAGCATAAATCATACCATAAATATATATTATGGGGTAGACAAAATTTATACATTGTGATATTATTTAATAGTTGCAAAACGAATTGCAGACGGCGTGTGGCTCAGTTTGGTAGAGCGCTACGTTCGGGACGTAGAGGTCGCAAGTTCGAATCTTGTCACGCCGATTTATTTATGTATGTATCTGAATAGTTATCGACTGTATTATTTTGGAGCACGCGCATAGCGTGTTTTTTTGTTACTGTTCAGTGTGAATAGTAACTTTTTTATTTAGTTCTTTGTAAATCAAAACAATATATTGCTTTATTGGTAAAATAACGGTAAAATAGTACTAGGGTATTGGTTTGGTTTAGGAAAGGTTCAGGAAATAGGGGATATGAATATTGTTTCACAAATGTGTGCCATTGCGGTGATGTTCGTAATAATGTATTTTTATATTTCGCAGAAAAAGATTATATTACATACATCGAAGGCTTTTGTTGAGGTATGGATTGCAGGCTTGCTGTCACTTTTCTCTGATATTTTCGCACTTGTTGCAATTGAAAAAAGAAGCGGATATCCTCATACTGCTACCAATATTATCTGCAAATTATATCTCTGGACGGTTACATGGGTTGCCATGGTGGCCTTCTGGTATATATGCGTGGATATTTTCAGGAAAAAAGAGCTTGAGCGCAAGTGGAGAAAGCGGCTGTGGATATTTGGAATCTTAACTGATATTCTGATAATGGTCGTACCGATTAAAATTTATGATTCGGATAATATAGTTTATACATATGGTCCGGCTGTTATTATAACATATGCAGTAACTGTAATTCTGCTGGCGCTTATTCTAATGCTGACAAAAAAATACAGTCAGGCTATAAATCCGAGAAGAAGAAAGAGCATGCAGGTCTGGGTGGCTCTTATGTTTATATCGGCGGTTATTCAGTTTATAGATAAAAAAATATTGATTGTCAGCTTTGCGAGTGTGATAGGTGTGCTTATCCTTTTTATTATGCTTGAAAATCCAATGGCAAATATTGACAGGGATACAGGATTTTTCAACCTCAATGCCCTTTTTGAATACATGAAGGAGGCATATGGACAGGGGAATGATGTATCGATAGTGTGTATTCGCTATGGAAGCAATGAAAATGATTTTTTCACCCGCGAGATGGAAAAAAGTATTTTTTATGAGGTGGTTTCTTTTATAAATAAGCTGCCTGATAATTATGTTTTTAGAAGCTCGGCAAACGAGTATCTGCTGGTTTTTGAGAATACTGATTGTGCAGAAAAAACAATCGGAATATTGGAACGCAGGTTCGACAAGCCATGGGGCGGTGACAATATGACGATGCTGTTTGGGGAAATATATTATCTAAGGTCTACTGAGCTTGTGCGGAGACCATCGGATATACTGGGGCTTTTTCAATATGCCAAGCGTAACAGAGCTGAGTTTACGGGGCGCGGCGTGATGCTCATAAATAATGAAGTCATTGAGCACATATATGATGAAAATTCGGTTGAGAATGAGATAATAGAGGCATTGCGCGATAACCGTGTTGAGGTATTTTACCAGCCTATTTATAACACTAAAACGCATAAATTCACCTCTGCGGAGGCGCTTGTCAGAATAAGGTCGCGCGAGGGAAATATCATACCTCCGGGCAGGTTTATTGCTGTAGCTGAGAAGCGGGGACTCATTTTAAGGCTTGGAGAGCGCGTGTTTGAGATAGTGTGCAGATTTATTGTACAGCATGATATACATGCGATGGGAATTGAGTATATTGAATGCAACCTGTCAGTGGTGCAGTGTGCTTATGACCATTTAGCGCAGGATTTTATTGCAATTATGGAGAAATATCATGTGGATGCAAATGATATTGTGCTTGAGATTACAGAGTCTGCATCTATCACTGAAAAAAAGATACTGCTTGATAATATGAATGCCCTGCGTAAGGTGGGAGTGAGGTTTGCGCTGGATGATTTTGGCACAGGTCAGTCAAATTTAAGCTATATTGTTGATATGCCGATTGACATTGTGAAATTTGACAGAGGCATGACAAATGCATATTTTGACAACGGAAAGGGCAAGCCGGTTATGGATGCCGCAATGGGCATGATTCAAAAGCTTAAGCTTGAGATTGTTTCTGAGGGAATTGAGGAGAAGGAGCAGTTGGCAAAGCTGGATGAGCTTGGAATAGATTACATTCAGGGCTACTATTTCTCAAAACCGAGAAATGCTGCTGAGTTTATTTCATTCATAGAAAGCAATAATACATAGTTTATTTCATTCATAGAAAGCAATAATGCATAGTTTATTTCATTCATAGAAAGCAATAATGCATAGTTTATTTTATTCATACAAGATAATAATGATATGAGGGGCAAAAGGTATTTTGCCCCTCATTTATGATTAATCAGATTGCTACATGCTACGCATTCCCGTAATCTGACTACACCTCGAAATCCGCTAATTTTCTGCGTCCCCGCAGCAAATTGCTACTTTCTCGGTGTAGTGCGGGTCACTAAGGTATACATCGAATTGCATGCAAGCGTGCATCGATGATACCTTTTGAACCTTTAATCATAATATTTGGGTAGAAATGTTTCCATATGGCAGGGGCACCTATGAATCTTGAGCAATAATTATTTTTATTTTTTCTGAAAATTCACTTTTTTTGTCTTTTTATTTAGAAAATACTGGCATCACATGATGCAAAGAGTTAGGAGGAAAATAAAATAAGTTCAATAGATAATAGAATCCAATGGTTGGAAGGTGAGATATCAGGGATTCAACAAAGACTGGAGACCATCACTGAGGAAGGAACAATCTATCCAACACAAAAGGATGGAAATGTTAAATGGTATGTTTGGAAAAATGGCAGAAGAGAGTATTTATCAAAGAAAAATGATAAAGAAATCAGAAATCTTGTCAATAAAAAATATCTGGAGCTTTATTTGAAGGATACAATAAATGAGCTCAGACTACTCGAGACAAACAGGAAGGCCCGGAAAAAATATAAAACCGATTATGCCCAGAAAATGTTGAAGCAAAAACATTATAGAAGTATACTTTTAGCAGTTGATAAGAAGGACAATGAAGAGACAAATGAAAAGACACAGGTTCCTAACCCTGAAGCACTCAAGTTTTATACTAAAATGGGAATTATAGTGCGGTCAAAATCAGAAGTAATTATTGCGACAGCCTTGTATGATAATAATATAAAGTTTGAGTACGAGAAGGCGATTAAAATCTCAGATGGTATTTATTATCCCGATTTTACGGTTGAGAAGAAAAATGGCGATATAATTCTGTGGGAGCATCTTGGCTTGATAGACAATCCTGATTATCGAAATAAAGCTTATCGAAAGATATTGAAATATAACGAAAATGGATATTATCAGGGGAAAAATCTTATATTGACATATGAAACAGCGGAAAGTCCATTGGACCCAATGGATGTAGAACATGAAATAGAAAAAATGTGCAGGTGATAAAATGCTCAAAAAATTACGAAGAAAATTTATAGCCATAGCAATGTTATGAGTTTCAATTGTTCTTATTGCAATTGTAGGCACGATAAACATCGCAAACTATATAAGTATAAACGAGGCATTGGATGCGCGCCTTAAGCTGATTGACGGAAACGGAGGAACATTCCCGGATCTTTTAGATACAGAAAACGCAAACACAGATACATTCGGCAATACAGCAGATGAAAGTACAAATAAAGAGACTCCCACGCTCAAAGAGCCACCATCCGGCAGGACAGATGTACAGCCACCGGAGGATATGAATTTACAATCGTACAGTAAATTAAAAATATTTTTTTACATGCATTTTACACACTAATGATTTTGCATTTTACATTTCCCTATTACTATATCAGTTGTAACGAACAAAGAAACAAATTCAAGAAAGAAATGAAAGAGGAAATTAAAATGAAAAATCGTATGAAAAAACTTTTAGTTTTAGCAACTGCTGCAACAATGATGACAGCAGCATTTACAGGATGTGGCTCAGGCTCAGACGGAGCAGACAACAATGCAGATACAAGCGCAGATGAAGGTACATCAAATGAGAACTTAAGCGGTTCACTTTCACTTGCGGGAAGTACTTCAATGGAGAAGCTTTGTGAGGCGCTCAAGGAGTCATTCATGGAGAAAAACCCTGGAGTAACAGTAACAGTAGAGTATACAGGCTCTGGTTCAGGAATCGAGTCAGTGACAGCAGGAAGCGTAGATATCGGAGATTCATCAAGAGCACTTACAGATGATGAGAAAGCAAACGGCGTTGAGGAAAACATCGTAGCAATTGACGGAATCGCAGTAATCACAGACAAGGACAACTCAGTAACAGAGCTTACATCAGATGACTTAAAGAAAATCTACACAGGTGAGATTTCAAACTGGAAAGACCTTGGTGGAAAAGATGAGGCAATCGTAGCAATCGGCCGTGAGGCAGCTTCTGGTACAAGAGGAGCCTTCGAGGAGCTTCTTGATGTAAAGGATCAGTGCAAATATGCACAGGAGCTTGACTCAACAGGAGCAGTTCTTGCAAAGGTAGGCTCAACACCGGGAGCAATCGGATATGTTTCACTTGACGTGCTTGATGATACAGTAACAGCAATGAAAATTGACGGAGTAGAGGCAACAGAGGAAAACATTGTAGCAGGCAAATATCTCCTTTCTCGTCCATTCGTAATGGCTACAAAGGGCAAGATTGACGAGCAGAACGATATTGTTAAAGCTTGGTTTGACTATGTAAACTCTGATGAGGGACAGGCAGTTATCAAGAAGGTGGGCCTTATCCTCCCTCAGTAGAAATTATCGGGCATATTAATGATACGAAATACAGACATCGATGCGAGACATCACTAGTAAGTATAAGTATAAAAAATAATGCAAAATACAGACATCGATATTAGACATCAGTATTAATACATATCGATAAGATACAGGGTTTCCTCAGGAAATGGCAGGTTTCCTGGGGAACTTTTTGAAACAAGGAGTATCAAATGAAACATAAATCCATAGTAGAGAATGTTGCCAAAATAATATTCACGGTATGTGCGGTTGTGGCAATATTCGCAGTATTATCAATAACAATTTATATGTTCCTTAAAGGCGCACCGGCATTTTTCAAGGTCGGAGTGTTAAACCTCTTATTCGGAACAAAATGGGCGCCGACAGCGGCAGACCCAAGCTACGGAATATTGTACATAATCCTCACATCCATCATAGGAACAGCAGTATCTATACTCATAGGAGTACCGATTGCTCTTCTTACGGCAGTATTTCTCACGGAGGTGTCAAACAAAAAGCTCTCAGCGGTAGTGCAGCCGGCAGTAGAGCTGCTTGCAGCCATTCCATCAGTAATCTATGGACTTTTAGGACTTATGATACTTAATCCGGTATTATACAAGCTGGAGAAACATATTTTTGCAAACTCAGCAACACATCAGTTTACCGGCGGATCAAATCTGCTTGCAGCAATCATAGTGCTTGCAATCATGATTCTTCCTACGGTAATAAACATGAGCGTATCATCAATACAGGCAGTACCACAGCAGATGAGAGCGGCATCCCTTGCTCTTGGAGCAACAAAGATACAGACAATATTTAAAGTGACGGTTCCTGCAGCAAAGTCAGGAATCATGACAGGAATTGTGCTCGGAATAGGTCGTGCGCTCGGAGAAGCGATGGCTATCAACATGGTAGCCGGTGGAACGGTAAGCTTTCCACTTCCGTTCAACTCAGTGCGTTTCCTTACCACACAGCTCGTCAGCGAGATGGGATACGCCAGCGGACTTCACAGACAGGTGCTTTTCTCAGTAGGTCTTGTGCTTTTTGTGTTTATTATGATAATCAACCTCACCCTTATGAAACTCAAAAAGAAAGGAGCTGTGGAAAATGACTAGTATAAATGGAAAACGTCGCAGAATAGGCGATGATGTAGTATATTTTTTCATATATCTGTGCGCAGCATTATCGGTAGTGCTGCTTGCGGGAATCATCATATATGTATTTGTCAGGGGAATCGGCCAGGTCAACTGGCAGTTTATGACCAGCGAGACATCTGTATTAAGAGGCACCGTAGGAATAGCGGGCAACCTGCTCAATACACTTTACATCATAATTATCACCATGCTCATAGCAACTCCCGTAGGAGTGGGAGCAGCCGTGTACTTGAATGAGTATGCAAAGCCGGGTAAGCTCGTATCCACAATAGAGTTTGCCACAGAGACACTTGCAGGAATACCGTCAATCATCTTTGGCCTCTTCGGAATGATGTTTTTCGGACAGACAATAGGCTTTGGCTACAGTATCCTGACAGGCTCACTGACACTGACACTCATGGTGCTGCCTCTCATCACAAGAAATACACAGGAGGCGCTTAAAACTGTACCGGACAGCTACAGACACGGAGCAGTCGGACTTGGAGCCGGAAAATGGCACACCATCCGCACCATCCTGTTGCCATCAGCCATGCCGGGAATCATCACAGGTGTTATCCTTGCAATCGGCCGAATAGTAGGTGAGTCAGCAGCACTTCTCTTTACGGCAGGAAGTGCAGGAATGCTTCCAAAGGTTGCCAGCGGTTATTTCTCAAAGATAATGCAGTCAGGTGGAACACTTACCATCAAGCTCTACCTTGCAGCGACAAGTGAAGGAAAATTCGACCAGGCATTTGGAATTGCGGTTGTGCTTCTCGTAATCGTATTCTTAATCAACATCCTGACAAAGGTGCTGGCAAAGAAATTCCAGGCGAAGTAAGCAAATCAACCGGTTATTATAATGATATGAGGGTCAAAAGGTATTTTACCCCTTTAATCATAATAATAAATTAACGAATATAGTAAATAACAAATATAATAAACTGACTAAGAAAAGAAGCTTCGATTTGATATCAGTAAATCGGAGCTTCTTTTGAGTTTCATTAAGATTATTTCTTAAACAAATCTTAATGTGTTACATAATTGGATTTTAATGTTACAATTGATACAATAAGACCAACATAAAACTTCCGGAGGCAATTATGTATAAAGTATTAGTATGTGATGATGAAAAAGACATTGTATCGGCAATCAGCATTTATTTGACAAGCGATGGCTACGAGGTAATCCCGGCGCGAAACGGGCTGGAGGCGCTCGATATAGTAAAACACAATGATGTGCATCTTGTCCTGATGGATATCATGATGCCTGTCATGGACGGAATAGAGGCGATGGTGGAAATCAGAAAAATCTCTAATGTGCCGGTCATACTGCTCACTGCCAAAAGTGAGGACACTGACAAGGTACTCGGGCTCACGGTCGGAGCAGACGACTATGTGACGAAACCGTTTAACCCGGTAGAGCTGCAGGCGAGGGTGAAGTCGCAGATCAGGAGGTACATGCTTCTTGGCGCAGGCAATACAAGCGCAGGAAAGCTGGTAATCGGCGGCATTGAGCTGGATGACAAATCAAAGACAGTGACAGTTGATGGCGAGGCAGCAAATCTTACACGTACAGAGTACGATATTTTGAAGCTTCTCATGGAGCATCCGGGCGAGGTGTATTCGCCAAATCAGATATATGCAAAGGTCTGGAAGGATGAGCCGTATGGGACAGAAAACACGGTGGCGGTACATATCCGCCATCTCAGAGAAAAGGTTGAGATAAATCCGGCTGAGCCAAGATACTTAAAGGTCATCTGGGGTCGCGGATACAAAATTGACGCTGAATAGGTGCATGCTTGATAAAGTTTGTCAAGTGAAGCACTATAAAATGGAAGGTGAATGATATGAAAAAAATATCAAGGAATCTGTGGCTTAAGCTTGCGGCATTTATAGTGTGCTCGGTCATGGCGGCAGGGCTTGTTGTAACAACGATAGTTGCAGTGTATACAAACAATTATGAAAGTACAGCACAGCTAAGGGATGAAATTCATGCGAATATTGCAGGAGCCTATAGCAGACAGATGGTGTACAATTATGAATCCGGTGATGACAATGCATTTTCGCAGATGATGGACGATACCAATCTGCAGGCCGCAGTGGTAAAGAGTAATGAAACATCAGAGGACAAGGTAGATGTAAAATCTGATGCAGCAAAGGTGTATTCAAGTGTGGATGAAATATCAAATCCGGATTATATTTTTAGCTACAAGGCAAAGAACTTAAAGTGGAACAGGCTATCATATCTGTGGGATGCAATGAGCGGCCGCTATGAAGAGTCAGACGATGCATCAAACAATATGAACAGTGAGAGAATCAGCTCAATCATGTATTCCAAGACAAATGGGCTCTTTTATCTGTGCCTGAATGATGGTACCGCTTATGTCATTCCAAAGGTGAGGGTGATGACAGGCTCTAACGATAACAGCTCGCTTGGCTTATATAAGGCAGTTGAGAAAACCGATGAGAATGGAAATAATTACTTTGCCTACGAGGAGATGTTTACAGGCCAGTCACTCGATATTACAGGCTTTGCCGAGTGGAAAAATGTAAAGTGCTATGATGAAAAAGGAAATCATATAAAGTGTGGCATGAATCTGAGTGATGACGGCGATTCGCGCTTTGATAGTGACGGCTCTTACTACGATTATGATGAGGATATTTATTATGACAGCTACGAAATCATAAAAGTGGTGGAGCAGGTGAATGAGAGCTATGAGCTTTTACCGGATACCTTTAATATATCGGATACCGGAATTGTGTACTATCCATACACCCAAACGGAAGATAAGCCTGAGTACTATTATGTGTATGCAAAGCTTCCCCAGCAGCTTCAGGAAAAGGGCGATTACTTCAATCAGGCAGACAGCTTACTTGACGTCATGGAATTTACAGAGGCTCATTTGAGTGTATTGTTTGTCATATTTATACTTGGTTTTGTGATTACAGCGGGGTATCTGCTGACAGTTGCCGGAAAACGTGAGGATTCGGAAGAAATTAAATTACGATTATATGACAGGCTGTCGTATGAGGTGATGCTTGGAGTGACAATGTTTGCAGACTTTATGGTATTTCCGGCAGGCTTTTTACTTACAAAGCAGCTTCCGGTGGTGGCACTCATTTGTCTGGCGGCAACCATGGTTTCGCTTGAAGCAATCCTGTCAACATACGTAAGAATCAGGGCACATGAGTTCTGGAAGCATACACTGTGCTACTATGTTGTGAGATTTTTCTTAAAGCCTGTCAAAAAGCTATGCAGGATGGTATTTGCTCCAATCAGATACGGCTTTTCATGGATAGAAAGAAATGTACCGCTGTTTTTGATCAGTATGCTGGCATTCGGCCTTTTATGTCTGCTTGAGCTTATAGGCTTTGGCATGGAGCTTATTGGCTTTGTATTTATTATAAAGCTTATAGAGCTTGCGCTGCTTATCACATTCATCATGCAGTATGACAGGATAAGATGCGCCGCAAAGGCAATAGCAAACGGTGATTTTTCACAGCCGGTTGATACATCAAGACTCATGCTGTTTTTCAGAAAGCATGGCGAGGATTTGAATAATGTGAGCAATGGAATAGAGGCGGCGGTCTCTGAAAAAATGAAGAGCGAGCGCTTCAGGACGGAGCTCATCACAAATGTGTCGCATGATATCAAGACACCGCTCACCTCGATTATCAATTATGTGGACCTGTTGCAGAAGGAGGACATAGATAACGAGAAGGTACGCGAATATCTTGACGTTCTCGACAGACAGTCATCACGTTTGAAAAAATTAATTCAGGATTTACTCGAAGCGTCAAAGGCATCTACCGGCAGCATAAATGTAGAACTTGAGGAACTGGATGCGGCTGTTATGCTGTCACAGGTAGCCGGAGAATACAAAGAAAAATTCGAGAAAAATAATCTTGATTTAATTATCAAAAATGACGTTACACCTGTCATGATTCAGGCAGACGGACGACATCTGTGGAGAGTGTTTGATAACCTGATGAACAATATCAACAAATACGCCCAGCCGGGTACGAGAGTGTATATTGACATCATTCCAAAGGACAGCGGAGCCATCATAACCTTCAAGAATGTATCAGCTACACCGCTTAATATCTCAAGCGATGAGCTCAAGGAGCGTTTTGTCAGAGGAGACAGCTCGCGAAATACCGAGGGCAGCGGACTTGGACTGTCTATTGCAGAAAGTCTCATGAAGCTCATGAATGGTACTTTGGAGCTGACTGTGGACGGTGATCTGTTTAAGGTGACTCTGGAGTTTTGAGCTTTTTAAAACTATATTATATATTGAACTTATACGACATAAGAAACAACAAAAGCCGGGGCAGATGCCCCGGTCTTTACACGCAAACATTTCAATTGTGTAAGCGTAATATTATTATGCTTTCCATCTATGCTCTATATCACATGTTTCAGATTAGATGTGTAATATCACATATAGCCATTCAATAATATGATATGAGGGTCAAAAGATATTTTGACCCTTTAATCATAATATAGACGTGATTTAATTTGCAGATATCATCTCCAAAAACCTCTCATGAATCCGTGTATCATCATCAAGCTCCGGATGGAAAGCCAGCCCAATCTGGTTCTTATACTGCACGCCGACAATTTTGCCGTCATACTCGGCGAGCACATGTACATCATTTTTGGCGGAGTCGTCAATAGCTTCCACGTAAGGCGCCCTGATAAATGTCATGGTAAAGTCAAAGCTATTGTCAAACCTTGCTGTAGCCTCAAAGCTTCCAAGCTGTCTGCCGTAGGCATTTCTTTTAACAGTGACAGGCAAAGTGCCGAAATATACGTTGTCATCGTTGCTGATATGAGAAGCTAAAAGGATAAGACCGGCGCAGGTTGCAAGCACCGGAAGTCCGTTTGCGATTCTTTCCTTAAGCTCATCAAACATATCAAGCTCACGGAGCAGCTTGCCTTGCACAGTGCTCTCACCTCCAGGCAGCACGAGTCCGTCTAAGTCACAGATATCTGATTTCCGGCGCAGCTCTACACATTCGCACCCAAGAGACTCAAGCATGCGCTTGTGCTCAATAAACGCTCCCTGAACGGCTAAAACACCAATCTTAAGTCCTGATTTCATTTTATTTGCCTCTTTCTTCCATGATGATTTTAATCTCGCTCTCGTTGATTCCGACCATAGCCTCACCGAGATCCTCAGAAAGCTCTGCGATGAGCTTTGCATCAGTAAAGTTTGTCACAGCTTTTACGATAGCGGCAGCTCTCTTGGCAGGATCGCCTGATTTGAAGATACCTGAACCGACGAACACACCCTCAGCACCGAGCTGCATCATAAGAGCCGCGTCAGCCGGAGTAGCCACACCACCGGCCGCAAAGTTTACAACCGGGAGCTTGCCGTTATCGTGAACGAATTTGACCAGCTCGAAAGGCACCTGAAGATTTTTAGCTGCCTCGAAAAGCTCATCTTCACGCATGGAAGTTAGTTTTGCAATCTCAGAATTCATCTTTCTCATATGTCTGACCGCCTGCACGATATCACCGGTACCGGGCTCACCCTTTGTACGGATCATGGAAGCTCCCTCGTTGATACGGCGGAGAGCCTCACCGAGATCTCTTGCACCACATACGAAAGGCACCTTGAAATCTCTCTTATTGATATGGTACACATCATCAGCAGGTGAAAGCACCTCAGATTCATCAATGTAGTCAATCTCGATAGCCTCAAGTATCTGAGCCTCCACGAAGTGACCGATACGGCACTTTGCCATGACGGGGATGCTGACAGCCTCCTGAATGCCCTTAATCATCTTAGGATCGCTCATTCTTGAAACACCGCCTGCGGCTCTGATATCAGCAGGGATTCTTTCAAGCGCCATGACAGCACATGCACCGGCAGCCTCGGCAATCCTGGCCTGCTCCGGAGTCGTGACATCCATGATGACACCGCCCTTTAGCATCTGCGCGAGTCCTTTGTTGAGTTCGTATTGAGTATTCTTATTATTTTTCATTTGTTAAATCTCCTTTTGGTTTTTGCATTTGTATTTTTGCATCAATTTATATGATATGAGGGTCAAAAGGTATTTTGCCCCTTTAATCATTTATATGACGAAAGTAGTTAGGCGTGAGCAAATATGTTTAGGTGGCGCAGGCGGCGAGTACACTCTCGTGGGAGCGCATAGCGGAGCTGCTTAGATACTGTTGAATTATGCCCAAGAGAACCAGAAATGCACCGGCATGGAAGCCGGGGCAAGGAGCTATCGAGCCATGGAAGGCGAGTAGCGACGGTTTCGTCTGGCATAGAAAACCTATAAGGCATAATTCTTACAGTATCTTGGCTGCAAAGCGTAGCGAACACGAGAGTGTACTCGTCGCCTGCGCCGCTGGGCTGTATTTGCTCACACCAGCCGCATATCATGGTTGCAATAATACGCCACATCTGGTAATATTAAAATATTCAAAATAAGGAAAATAAAAATGCCAGAAAGCGGTGAATCAAATGCTGACCTACGACCTCACAAAAACAGACGGACCACTCTACAAATGCCTTTATGAGTGCATCAAAAACGATATATCACAGGGAAAATTAAGCTCCGGGGAGAAAATGCCATCAAAACGTACCCTCGCCAAGAATCTGGGAGTTAGTACCATTACGGTTGAAAATGCATATGACCAGTTGATAGGCGAGGGCTATATGTTTGCAAGGCCCAAGAAGGGCTATTTCATAGCCGATGTGTCAGATATCAGAGTAATCAAGGCACCGGTGCAGAAGGAGCTTAGCATAAAGCTGCCGCCTGAGCAGGATGAAAGTATATTTGACTTCTCATCAAACAGGACAGACTCGGGTAACTTTCCGTTTTCTATATGGGCAAAGCTCATGCGAGAGACGATTTCCCTTAGGGAGCAGGAGCTTTTGTCGGTGTCGCCGTGTGGCGGAGTGAGAGAGCTTCGGGAAGCGATAGCAAGCCATCTGTCATCGTTTCGCGGTATGAATGTGGACCCGGACCAGATAATAGTCGGAGCGGGAACAGAGTATCTGTACGGACTGCTTGTGAAGCTTTTGGGTACGGACAAGGTATACTGCGTGGAGGATCCGGGCTATAAGAAAATCAGCCAGATATATGAGTGCAACAATGCAAAATGTCTGCCGGTGCAGATGGATGAGCAGGGCATCAGCGTGGAGCTTATAAAGAAAGCGAACGCGCAGATAGCACATATCAGCCCGACACACCATTTTCCGACAGGAATCACCATGCCTGTGAACCGCCGCTATGAGCTTTTGGCATGGGCCAACGAGAGCAGCGACAGATACATCATAGAGGATGATTATGACAGTGAGTTTCGCATGAACGGACACCCGATACCGCCCATCCTCTCGATAGATGCGTGTGAAAAGGTCATCTATATAAATACATTTTCAAAGTCTCTCACATCCACCATCCGAATCAGCTACATGGTGCTGCCGGAGCATCTGGCAAATGAGTTTTACAGGAGGCTTTCATTTTACTCATGTACGGTATCCACCTTCGAGCAGTACACGCTGGCACGATTTATCAGCGAGGGCTATTTTGAAAAGCACATAAACAGGATGAGACTGCACTACGGCAGAAAGCGCCAGAGCGTGCTTTCGTCCATAAAAGGCTGCTTCACTGAAAAGGAATGCAGGGTGATAGAAAATGACTCCGGACTGCATTTTATCATACAGTTTGACACGAACCTTCCGGACAAAACAGTTGAAGAAAGGCTTTTGAAAAAAGGTATAAAGCTTCAGGCGATTACCCATTTCAACCTGATCAAGCCAAAGGAGGACAGGCATCAGTTTATTATCAATTACTCAAATATTGATGCAGACAGGATAATGGATGAGCTTTTAATTATTAAAGATACAATACTTTAACCAGACAGTACTTTAATAAAGCCGACTATAAAGCATATAAATAGTGTATACAAATAATAAATTCAAACAGTGCGAATAATTTATGTGTGTAAAAATTTGACATAGATTTTACATACATCTGATAGAGCATTTTACAAAGCATCCATATAATGTATTCTCGAAGACAAGAAATTTATTACATGTTGCAGGAGATACAAATGGAGAAAAAAATCAAAATTCAGGTTCGCGACCTGAATCTGTATTATGGCCAGAATCATGCACTGCATGGTGTCAATATGGACATAAAAGAAAACAGCGTGACAGCGCTGATCGGACCGTCAGGATGTGGTAAGTCTACATTTTTAAAGTGTATCAACAGAATGAATGATCTGGTTGACAACGTCAGAATCGAGGGAAGCATAGAGATAGATGGTGAGAATATATATGCACCATCAGTCGATACAACCGTACTTCGCAAAAAGGTCGGCATGGTTTTCCAGCAGCCAAATCCGTTCCCGATGAGCATATATGACAATATCGCATATGGCCCGAGAGTGCATGGCATCAAGGATAAAAAGATACTCGACCAGATAGTTGAGGAAAGTCTTCAAGGTGCTGCGATATTCAATGAAGTTAAAGATAGATTAAAGAAATCTGCTATGGGACTTTCGGGTGGACAGCAGCAGAGACTGTGTATTGCGAGAGCGCTTGCCGTACAGCCGGAGGTGCTTTTGATGGATGAGCCAACATCAGCGCTTGACCCTATCTCTACTTCAAAGATAGAGGAGCTCATGGAGGATTTAAAGAAAAAGTACACAGTTGTGGTTGTAACACATAACATGCAGCAGGCAGTGCGTGTGTCAGACGATACAGCCTTCTTCCTTGTGGGAGATATGGTTGAGTTTGGTGACACAAAGACAATTTTCTCATATCCACAGGACAAGAGAACAGAGGATTACATCACAGGGAGGTTTGGTTAATGAGATCGAAATTCGACGAGCAGCTTAAGAAGCTGAATGAAGAAATGATGCACATGGGAAGCATGATTGAGGAGTCAATCCAGAAAGCAATCGAGGCATTTATACATCAGGATGCCGATAGCGCCAAAGCCATCATGGAGGGCGATTCAGAGATAGACAGAGAGCAGAAAAAGATAGAGAGCCTGTGCTTTGATCTGCTCATGCAGCAGCAGCCTGTAGCAAGAGACCTTAGAACAATTTCTGCAGCGATGAAGATGGTTACTGATATGGAGCGTATAGGAGACCACGCAGCCGATATCAGCGAGATGACCATTTTGATGAGCAGTGATAAGCCATACAGGGTCAATATAGAGCATGTCAAGAGCATGGCTTCAGAGACAATGCTTATGCTTATCAGGGCAATCGAGGCATATGTTGAGAAGAACAATGACAAGGCTCACATAGTGATGAAGCAGGATGATGTGGTTGATGATCTTTTTGATAAGGTAAAGGCTGAGCTTATTGATTTCATCAGGGAACATCCGGAGGATGGTGAGCAGGCAGAGGATCTTCTCATGGTTGCAAAATACTTTGAGCGTATTGGAGACCATGCGACAAATATTGCTGAGTGGGTTGAGTTTGCGCTTGATGATAAGGTTCGCAAATCATGATTTAATCTTTATGCTGAAAAATTAAATCATAGTTATATACAAACAAAATTGATACAGACGATGGATTTTACATAAATTTTACATAAAACCATCGTCTGTTTTACATTAGTAATGTATAATCGAAAGTAAAAAGCAGGTAAAAATTTTACATAAGATTTTTTGAAATGGAGAAAGCTATGGCACTTATTTATATTGTAGAGGACGACGAGAGCATACGTGAGATAGAGAGTATTGCTTTAAAAAACAGTAATTACATAGTCAGTGCATTTGAAAATGCAAAGGAATTTTACAAGAAGCTGGATGAACTCGTACCGGACCTTATACTGCTTGATGTGATGCTTCCGGATGAGAGCGGCTACGATATCGTGAGAAAGCTCAGAAAACGTCCGGCCACACAGGATATTCCTATTATAATGGTCACAGCCAAGACAACAGAGATGGATATGATAAAAGGGTTTGACGGAGGCGCAGATGATTACATCAAAAAGCCTTTCTCAATCATGGAGCTTATCACAAGAGTAAAGGCACTGCTCAGGAGAACAGCGAAGGAGGAGCCGAAGCTTTTAAAGCTGGATGATCTGGTGATTGACCATGAGCGCCATGTGGTTACAGTGAACAATGAGCCGGTTGACCTTACATACAAGGAGTACGAGCTTTTAAGGCTTCTGATGGGCAGTCAGGGAATAGTCATGACCAGGGAGGTCATCATGAGAAGCGTCTGGGATACTGACTTTGAGGGCGAGACACGTACAGTGGACATGCACATAAAGACACTCCGCCATAAGCTGGGTGACTATGGCAGCAGGATAAAGACAGTCAGAAATGTGGGCTATGTTATAGAATAATAGCTGTTATAATGATTTCTAATATACATAAGCGGAGCGTACAGCATGAAAAAGAAGATTAATTACTATCTGGTAGCAACAGCACTTTTTGTAGCAATTGCCACTATGGTTTCCATGACAGTAATCAACTATTACCTCTTTCAGAAGCAGGTAAAGGAAGACCTGCAGGTCATGGCAGAGACAATAGAAAGCACCGGAATACTAAAACAGGATATAAATGAAATCCCGCAGATTGACGTGGAGGGTATTCGTGTCACCTGGGTTGACAAGGACGGCACAGTGCTGTATGACAATCAAAATGATGTGAAAAAACTTGAAAATCATGGCGATAGACCGGAAGTTGAATCAGCATTTGATAAAGGTACGGGAGACAGCGTGAGAACATCAGCCACCATGAACAGCAATACCTTCTATCATGCCATAAAGCTCAATGATGGAACTGTACTGCGTGTCTCCATTGCAGCAAGAAGTATCTGGAACATGTTTGCAAGCAGTATACCTGCCATGCTTATAGTGACGGTTATCATAGTTGGAATATGTGTGGTTCTCGCCAAGAGTCTGACCAGAAAGCTCATGAAGCCAATCGAGACACTCGCAGGCAACCTGGAGCAGGCCTCTGTCATCCAGAAAAAGACAGAGTACAAGGAGCTCGTGCCGTTCATGAATGCGATAAGGATACAGCATGAGGGCGTTCTTGCCGCGGCAAAGAGCAGACAGGACTTCACAGCCAATGTGTCACACGAGCTAAAGACTCCGCTCACAGCCATCTCCGGCTATGCAGAGCTCATAGAAAACGGCATGGTCGAAAAGGAGCAGCAGATTCATTTTGCCACTGAAATCAGAAGAAATGCACAGCGCCTGCTTTCCTTAATCAATGATATCATAAAGCTCTCGGAGCTTGATTCCAGCGAGGCGCAGCAGGGCTTTGAGCAGCTTGATCTGTACGGTCTGGTCAAGGACTGCATAGAAAATCTACAGGTGAATGCCGAGCAGAGAAAAGTAGCACTCAATTTTGACGGCACTGACTGCATGGTACGAGGCAACAGGCAGCTTCTCACGGAGCTCGTTGAGAATCTCTGCCAGAATGCTATCCGCTACAACAATGAGGGCGGCACCGTAAATGTGACGGTACACAAGCTCGGTGGCAAGACAGTTCTTACGGTCGAGGACAACGGCATAGGCATCCCAAAGGACCAGCAGGAGCGCGTTTTTGAGCGCTTCTACAGAGTAGACAAGAGCCGCTCGAAGGAGACTGGCGGCACGGGCCTTGGGCTTGCGATAGTAAAGCATATAGTGGAGCTGCATGATGCAGGGCTTACACTCGACAGCGAGGTGGGACGTGGCACAACAATAAAGGTGGAGTTTTAGCTCCGCCTTTTTGCGTCTCCTGCGCCATACCGGGCACACAAGCTCTTGCAAAATCGAGGCGCAGTGTTTATAATCATATGTTAGCAGCGGAAACAAGGCAAAACCAGGAGGAACAGCCATGTATCAGGAAATATCAAAATTACTTATGTACGGAGATTTACCTCAGGACGAGATACTTTATAAATTGGGACAGCTCTTTGAGCAGTTTGAGGTGGGCGAGTACAACAAGACAGAGCTTGTGCGTGACATCAATACACAGGTCAAGAGAATCTTAAAGGTAGCGACAGACTATGGTTTTGATGACAATTTGTGGCACAACTATCTCACTTTCTTCCTTATGATGAGTGAGAATCCGTTTTCCATCACCTGTGAGAAGGTCGGAGCCAGCGATGGCAGCGTAAATGGGCTTGTGGCAAACGATTTCAGGATTTTTAAGAAGCTTTTCGATTATGATTTCAAGCCAATCGAGTCAGCACTCGGAATCGACTGCTTCACACAGATCAGCAATTATAAGGCCATTGTGAAAAAGGACCTTATGTACAATCACAATGTCAGCGAGAAGGTAAGGGCGCTTAGCAAGAAGCTTGAGGCAGCTAAGGATGAGCAGGAGTTCTTTGATGTGGTAACAGGCTTTTACAAGGCATACGGAGTCGGCATGTTTGGTCTAAACAAGGCATTCAGGATTGAGGAGCATCTGGACGGTGGCTTTTCCTTCATGCCAATCAACAATATGGATGCGGTCATGCTCGATGACCTGATCGGCTATGAAATCCAGAAGAAAAAGCTCACAGACAATACAGAAGCGTTTGTGCAGGGCAAAAAGGCCAACAATGTGCTGCTTTTCGGAGACAGCGGAACCGGAAAATCAACAAGTATCAAGGCCATTGTCAATCAGTATTATGATGACGGACTGCGCATGATTGAGATATACAAGCATCAGTTTAAATATCTGTCAAAGATTATCGCAGCAATCAAAAACAGAAACTACAGATTTATCATATATATGGATGATCTCTCATTCGAGGAGCATGAGATTGAGTACAAGTTCCTAAAGGCAGTTATCGAGGGCGGTGTGGAGACAAAGCCTGACAACATACTGATTTATGCAACCTCTAACCGCCGTCACCTGATCAAGGAGACATGGAATGACCGCAATGACCAGGACAACAGCAATGACAAGCATCACTCAGATACAGTTGAGGAGAAGCTGTCACTTGTAAACCGTTTTGGTGTGACGATCAGCTACTCAAAGCCATCGCAGAAGGAGTTCTTCAATATCGTAACAGAGCTTGCGAGAAAGAGCGGCTGCACACTTTCAGACGAGGAGCTGTGCAGGGAGGCAAACAAGTGGGAGCTCAGCCATGGTGGTATTTCGGGACGTACTGCAACACAGTTTGTCAACTACATTATGGCTAACAATTAAGCAGCAGGCATAAGCATGAAAGGATAGTATATGCTCTACCAGATAAGTAATGGCGCTGTCGCATTTGGCGACGACGTCATTTTGCATAGTATAGATTTTGAAATCAGAAACACAGAAAAGATAGCGATAGTCGGCAGAAACGGCTGTGGCAAGACAACACTTTTAAAGCTCATTTCAGGCGAGGTTGAGATGGAAAAGCTCGACAGCGATGAGAGCGCCTTTATTGCAAAGGCAGGAAACCCCGAGATAGGGTATCTGAAGCAGATTGCGTTTGATGATCCTGATGTGACACTCGAGCAGGAGGTGCGCAAATGCTTCGTGAAAATGGACGAGCGAAAGGCAGAGCTTGCGCGCGCGGCGGCAGAGCTCGAGCATGATTATTCCGATGAAAAGGTAGCCAGATATACCGCGATGGAGGAGGCCTTCAAGGATGATGGTGGCTACTATTATGAGAAGGAATATGAGGTCATGATCCGCAAGTTCGGCTTCTCAGATGATGAGCGCAAAAAGCCAATCCGTGACTTTTCCGGAGGTCAGCAGACCAAGATAGCATTCATAAAGCTGCTTTTGTCAAAGCCTGACATACTGCTTCTCGACGAGCCGACCAACCACCTCGATGTCACGACGATTGAGTGGCTTGAGGGCTATCTGAAGTCGTACCCGAAGGCAGTGGTTGTCGTATCCCATGACCGTATGTTTCTCGACAATGTGGTAGATGTGGTATACGAGATAGAGTACGGCACAGCAAGGCGCTATCCGGGTAATTATACCAATTTTATCGCCCGCAAAAAGGAAAACTACGACAAGCAGATGAAGGATCACATCGCCCAGCAGAAGGAGATAGAGCGTTTACAGCGTATGGTTACGCGATTCAAGGGCAAGCCGACCAAGACAGCCATGGCACAGTCAAAGCAGAAGGCTATCGACCGCATGGTGATTATCGAGGCACCGGACAAGTACGACAACAAGACCTTCCATGCCAATTTCCAGCCCGAAAAGGAGACCGGAAACGATGTGCTTTATACATCAGAGCTTGCAATCGGCTATGACCATCCGCTCTCCGTAGTGTCGCTTGATTTGAAAAGAGGCGAAAAGCTTGGCATACTCGGCGGAAACGGACTTGGAAAATCGACATTTTTAAAGACTATCGTGGGTAAGATCCCTGCACTTTCAGGCGAGTACCGCTTCGGAACCAACGTGCAGATAGGATATTTCGACCAGCAGATGGCCATGTATACAAGCAGCAAGACTGTGCTCGATGATTTTTGGGATGAGTATCCGAATCTCACGGAAACCGAGGCCAGAAATGCACTCGGAGCCTTCCTTTTTTCAGGGGAGGACGTGTTCAAGAACGTAAATATGCTATCTGGAGGAGAAAAGGTCAGACTGGCGCTTTGCAAGATTTTAAAGACCAGACCGAACGTGCTCGTGCTCGATGAGCCAACTAACCATATGGATATCGTAGGCAAGGAAACGCTGGAGAGCATGCTTAAGGACTACAAGGGCACACTGATTTTTGTATCACACGACAGATATTTTGTGAAAAAGGTAGCCACACAGCTGCTTGTGTTCGAGGATGGCACGACCAATCTCTATCAGTTTGGCTATGAGCAGTATCAGGAAAAGCTCGATCGTGAGGCTGAGGAAAGCAAAAATGTATACAGAGGCAATGCAATATTTGGCGGCGCGATAAGCCAGAACGTCAGCAGTCAGACAGGCAGTGATGCAAACCGGAGCACGTCACAAACCGTTGCAGCAGGTAATGTGGGCGAAAGCACCAATGCAAATAGCGCAGCCCAGGCTGGCGGCATGGCTGTCTCATCAACCGGCAAGGCATACTACAACCCGGGCAAGGAGCGCTCAAAGATACAAAAAAAGGTCAAAAAGGCCGAGGAGGACCTGGCGGTCAAGGAAGCAAAGCTGGATGAGCTCAAGGCCGAGCTCATGAAGCCGGAGTATCAGTCAAGCTACTCAAAGCTCACGGAAATCCAGAACGAAATAGACTCTCTCGAGGAAGAAATCCTTATTGATATGGAGGCGTGGGAGGAGCTTTCCTCTCAGCTTGAGGCACTGGGATAGGTTAGATGCGCTGTGGTAGCTTAGAAACGTTGTGATAGCTTAGATGTGCTGTTGTAGTTGAGAAATGTTGCGATAGTGTATAAAAAATCACTCGACTTGATGTTTTTTATTCTGATGAAATCCCTAATCATAGCGAAATCAAGCGATTTCGCGAAAAACCGTAAATAAACCCTTGATTATTTATATAAATTGCATAAAAATGATTGATGAAAACGAAATTTATGGTATAATATTTACATGATACAGACAACGTATCAAATAAACGATAAAGGGGTTGGACATCATGAGAATAACAATTTCAGGAAAAAACATCGAATTAACAGAGGGGCTTAAGCAGGCAGTAGAGGAGAAGCTGTCAAAGCTGGAGAAGTTTTTTAAACCGGACACAGACGTATACGTTACACTCAGCGTAGAAAAGGATAGACAGAAAATCGAGGTTACTATCCCGGCAAAGGGACATGTTATCCGTTCAGAGCAGGTCAGCAATGATATGTACGTATCAATTGACCTCGTAGAGGAAGTAATCGAGAGACAGCTTCGCAAATACAGAACCAAGATTTCCGCAAAGAAGTATGCACCGGCGATATTCCAGGATGATTTCGTGGAGGCAGACGATGCAGAGGACGAGGAAATCAAGATTGTCCGTACAAAGAGATTTGGTATGAAGCCTATGTATCCTGAGGATGCATGCATCCAGATGGAGCTCTCAGGCCACGATTTCTTCGTATTCAGAAATGCAGAGAATGACGAAGTAAATGTAGTCTACAAGAGAAAAGGACATACATACGGACTTATCGAACCGGAATGTTAGACTCTTGTTTTTCATCATAATTTAACCTTTCTTTCATCGAAAACCGGCAGCCGTTGGCTGCCGGTTTTTATGTCTGTTTAACCTCATTTGGTCTTGGATATGCGATTGGTTCCAATGGCAGTAAGACCACAAAAAAATAACCGCCCCAGCCTGGAAACTGAACGGTTATTTTAACTAAGTAAATGATCAGGCGAACCGTTGTTATAGGTAGCACCTTTTTGTTAACTATATTTTAACATTCATTTCTAATCATGTCAAAATTATTTCAAAAAATGAAATAATTGAGAGAATTACATAATTCATAGTCATTGATTTTACTGATGTTTAAGGACATATAAAAAACAATATATTTTTTAGTTTTTAGTTTTCAAAAGAAGCTTGCACAGAAATGTGGAGGCTCTTTTTATGTGAAATAATTAGAGGCTTCCACTATTATGCCAGAAGCCTCTAATTTTTAAGCTGTTTTGGAGATTTTTGCGGTTTCAGCTACTTTTTTTTGGAATTTTTTCGGCTTATGGACTGGTTTTGGGAGCTGTTTTGGGAATTTTTGCGGTTTCAGCTACTTTTTCACGCGATTTTTTCCGGCTTATGGGCTGAGTTTGAGAGCTGTTTTGGAGATTTTTGCGGTTTCAGCTACTTTTCTCGTATTTTTTCCGCCTTATGGGCTGAATTTTGGGAGCTGTTTTAAAAGTTTTATGGATTATAGCTCCTCAAGACCTGCCCACTATGCTATCAACCTAGGGCTATTGTACATTATGCTATGCAAATAGAGCAATTATCAGATATAAAGGCATTGGTTATGCGTCTCAAATCTGACCCGGTTACCGGTTCTAAGACGCAGTCTTGGTTACGATTATGTCGAAAAATCAAAGATAATTCAAGGTTTATTACAGCACCATTCAGAGAAACAAAAGCATTTGAAAAACTATATAATCAACGAACCAGCGTAGAGCGTACGTTCGGAGATTTAAAAGATAATTACAACCTTGATAACATCCGGGTTGCAAAAATGGCAAGGGCAAAAGTCTTTATGGATTTATCTTGTATTGCCCTTATTGCATCAAGACTACCAGATGCAGCCAGCAAGGAAAAAACCACAAAAATAGTACAAATTTATCATTACAAAAATTCTGATATAAAAAGAGCAATATTAAACAAAAACCAACTAAATTAAACCTAAAACCATGTCGTATTTTGTCGAAAACTGCTAATCACATATCAATATTGAAGCTTCTAATAGAAATCTTCAAAATACAAGCGCGTAACGCGCCTAGAATATTGATATATTATATGGAAAAATGAATCCACCAACAAAGAGTGAAATTTCGCAAAAGCGACAAAATTTCAAAAGAAAGACAAAAAAAGAAGTTCTACGAAAAATACAATCGATGGAGGGATGAAATATTTGGGAAGAATTTATTATGAACAGAAAGGACTTATTAACCTCGATGATATCGTAGATATATTTATTGAGGTGGGAAATATACACAATTACCTGGAAAATGCAGCCTTGCGGATTTTGCTTTTTGGCAATCCTGAGCTGAATTTTTATCAGTGCCGATTATTAGTATTGAAGTACGGAGAATCACTTTCACAGGATGATTTGCACGGGCGGATGGTATTTATGAGAATGATACAGCTGCTGGAAGCCAACATAGTTTAAAATAAAATGAGAATTTCTTTTTTGACCGGGCAACCGGTCTTTCTTTTTTGCACAAATGGTGTTATAATTTTGGAAAAATTATGTTGATTACTCATAGCTTTAAAAAAGAAGTATTGCATTGTGTTTAATTAAACCAAAGCATGATAATTCAATCAAAGAAAAGAGGACAAAAATGAACATCGTAGTACTTGCCGGAGGGCTCAGCACAGAGAGAGATGTTTCCTTCAAGACAGGAAGCATGGTAGCTAAGGCGCTCAAAGAGAACGGCCACAAAGTTATATTATTGGATGTATTTATGGGATATAGTGACAGGGAGGAGGACCTGACAGGTATATTTGACCGCGCGGACGAGATAAGCGTGCAGGTCAGCGATATTCCGACAGAGGCACCTGACCTCGCAAAGGTAAAGGCTTCCAGAAAGGACCAGTCACCTTGCTTCTTCGGACCAAATGTCATCAAGATGTGTCAGATGGCAGACATTGTTTTCATGGCACTCCACGGAGAAAACGGAGAGAACGGAAAGATACAGGCAGCATTTGACCTCTTCGGTGTCAAATATACAGGCAGCGATTATTTAAGCTCAGCCATCGCCATGAACAAGGAGACATCAAAGCAGTTCTTCCTTGCAAACGGTATCCCTACTCCAAAGGGCATTTCCATGACCAGAGCGACCAGACAGGACGATATCACAAAGCTTGACCTGACACTTCCATGCGTGGTAAAGCCATGCTGCGGCGGTTCAAGCATCGGTGTCACTATCGTTAGGGATGCGGCAGAGTTCAAGGCGGCACTTGACGATGCCTTCAAGTGGGAAAATGAGCTGGTTATCGAGGAATTTGTACAGGGCAGGGAGTTCTCTGTCGGCGTTATCGAGGGAAAGGCTCTTCCTATTATAGAGATTGCACCGAAGGAGGGCTTCTACGATTATAAGAATAAATACAAGGCGGGCAGTACAGTAGAGACATGTCCGGCCGAGCTTCCTGAGCAGGTGACAAAGGATATGCAGCACTATGCAGAGGAGGTTGCGCGTGTTATCGGGCTTGACACATATTCACGCTCAGACTTTTTGCTCAACGACAAAAATGAGATGTTCTGCCTCGAGGCAAACACACTGCCGGGCATGACTCCGACCAGTCTTCTGCCACAGGAGGCAGCGGTTATCGGTATGAGCTTTAATCAGCTCTGTGAGCATCTGATTGACATATCTTTGAAAAAATATGAGGTGTAGCATGTCGGATAAGTACATGAAGAATCTTACATTTGCAAATATTGCAAAGGCCTGTGAGGGCACATACATAGGCGATGAGACACTGCTTGATACGACAATCACCGGCGCCGTCATAGACAGCAGACAGGTGAAGGAGGGCTATCTTTTTATCCCGATAAAGGGAGAAAGGGTGGACGGACACAAATTCATTCCGACTGTGTTTGAGCAGGGGGCGGCAATTGTGCTCTCTGAGCATGAGCTGACGGATCCGGCAGGCCCATATGTGCTTGTTGAATCAACCACCGATGCCATGAAAAAGCTCGCGGCATTTTACAGAAAAAGCCTAGATATCAAGGTGGTGGGCATCACCGGAAGTGTCGGCAAGACCAGCACCAAGGAGATGATATCATCAGTTCTTGAGCAGAAATACAGCGTCCACAAGACCGCAGGCAATTTCAACAACGAGATAGGCCTGCCACTCACTATTTTCGGAATCAGGGAAAGTCATCAGGTAGCGGTGCTTGAGATGGGCATATCTGATTTTGGCGAGATGCACAGACTTTCTACTATGTCGTGCCCGGATGTTATGGTCATCACCAATATCGGCTACTGCCATCTGGAGTTTTTGGGCGACAGGGACGGTGTGCTTAAAGCCAAGACAGAGTGCTTTGAGCATATGATGCCGGATGCGGTCGCAGTGCTGAATGCAGATGACGACAAGCTCGCCACAGTGCAGACGGTAAATGGAAAGCCTGCCATATACTATGGCAAGGAATCGGCTTCAGGCGTTCATAAATCAGTATATACCACAAATATTGAAAACCTGGGATTTGACGGCATGAAGGCTCATTTTGTCACTCCGGAGGGTGAGTTCGATGCACACATCCACATCCCGGGTGAGCACAATGTATACAATGCCATGGCGGCAGCGGCTGTCGGATTGCAGCTTGGCCTCACAATAGCTGAGATAAAATCAGGAATTGAGAAAGCAGAGACAATCGCAGGCCGTACCAATTTTATCAAAACACACGGCATGACAGTGATAGATGACTGCTACAATGCAAACCCTGTATCCATGAAATCCTCTATCGAGGTGCTTTCACATGCAAAGGGCAGGACAATAGCAGTGCTTGGCGACATGGGCGAGCTGGGAAGCGATGAGAAAAAGTTGCACCATGAGGTAGGCGAAGCAGTTGGAGAGAATCATATCCACACTCTTTTTGCCGCAGGAGAGCTTGCAAAGGAATATGCAGCCGGGGCAGCGGAGAAATCATCCGATGTAGACATCCACTATTTCGAGGATAGGGAGACCATGACACAGGAGCTTCTTTCATATGTGAAGGAGGGCGACACCATACTGGTGAAGGCATCACACTTCATGGAGTTTCCGAAGGTGGTAGAGGCTCTGAGTAAGTAAAATTAGGTAAAATCAATCGGGTAGAAATTAATTCGATATTTAATTATTGCGAGGAATGGATATTCTCCAAGCCTCATAATATTATAAAAGAAAGAGAGAAAAATAATGGCACAGAATCCAATCGTAACAATCACAATGGAAAACGGCGATGTAATCAAGGCGGAGCTTTATCCGGAAATCGCACCAAACACAGTAAACAACTTTATCAGCTTAATCAATCACAACTTCTATGACGGAGTATGCTTCCACCGTGTAATCAAGGGCTTCATGCTCCAGGGCGGAGATCCGGACGGAAACGGCACAGGCGGTCCTGGCTATGAAATCAAGGGCGAGTTCACACACAACGGCTTCAAAAATGACTTAAAGCACACAGCCGGTGTACTTTCAATGGCACGTACCATGATACCTGACTCAGCAGGCAGCCAGTTCTTCATCATGCATCAGGATGCACCACATCTCGACGGTGAGTATGCGGCATTCGGCAAAGTAATCGAGGGCATGGATGTGGTAAACAAGATCGCAGAGGTGCGCACAGACTACATGGACAAACCACTTGAGGCTCAGGTCATGAAGACAGTTACAGTTGAGACCTTCGGAGTGGACTATCCGGAGCCGGAGACAGTTTAATGATAATAATTATTGATGAGGCAAGCGCAAAACTTGCCTCTTTTTACTATCATGACGAGATATTCAAGCCACAGTGGAAGTGCGCAGCCGATATGTCATCTGCGTCAGACGAGTTGCATGATGAATTTCAGGAAAAACTGCAAGAAAAACTGCCTGATGAGCTGCGGGAAAAACTGTATGTTGTGCTACCGGCAGATGAATCAATTAATGACTTCCAAAAAACAACGATACAAGAATCTGCAGATAACACAGCGAAAGCTAATACGGGAAATCTAAGAATACCGAAAGCTCCCACCGACTGCATCTGGATAGTATCCGACAGGCAGCAGAAGCAAATAGCTGACTCACTCGGCATAGCATCGGTAGGAGAACCGCAGTGTGGCACGCGCTATGCAGTGGAAAGCCTTGCAGAGCTTGATATTGAGTATCTTGAGCGGGTGCGCAGGCGGTATAATCATATCCCATGGGATATTGGCGAGACAGACAGATGCCTGATACGTGAGCTTTCACTGGCAGACCTTCCGGCGCTCTATGAGCTTTATGACAAGCCCGGCATGACAGACTTTGTGGAACCGCTTTACGACTACGAGACAGAGCTTGAATACCAGAAAGCATACATAGAGAACATGTATGACTTTTACGAGTATGGTATGTGGCTTGTGTTTTCAAAGGAAACAGGGAAGCTGATAGGACGGGCGGGACTTGAGCACAATGAAATGGGTTATATGATAGCACCGGAATTTCAGAACCTGGGCTATGCCACGGAGGTGTGCCGCTTTATCGTAGACTATGCGCGGAAAAACACAGACTTTGAGGAGCTCTACTGCCGGATAGATGAGAAAAATGTGGCATCGGTGCGTCTTGCAAAAAGACTTGGATTTGTCAGAAACGGACAAATCGGGAATGAGAGAAATACCGGTGGATTAGATAGGTATGTTCTTTCAATCTGACAGTTCATTATATATTTTATATGTTCAGCAGGAACAGCTCGGCAGGATTCATTCAGATATAAGAACTGAATAATTGCCTGATAGAAAGGAATGTGCATAAATATGGCGAAAATAGGAATTGTTATATGTAACTATAATAAACAAAATGATGTTATTGACTGTATACAGTCAGTTCTTGAATCAAAATATGAGGATTATCACATCTATGTTGTGGATAACGCATCGACAGACGAGTCGGTGAGGTTGATAAGAGAGTGTTACGGAAGCTGCGACAGGCTCACACTTATCGAAAACAGTGAAAATCTTGGAGGCTCTGGTGGCTTTAATACAGGGCTTCGCGTGGCGATGGCTGAGGGACACATGTATCTGATGTGCGTAGACAATGACGCACTGCTTGACGAAAACTGTATAGGAACACTTTCGGATTTCCTTGATTCACATGAGAAGGCAGGCATAGCGGCTGCAAAGATTTATCATACCGGGCAGGAAAATTATGTGCAGCAGTATGGCTCGTTCATAGATTATGATAATTACAGCGTGGACTCGACGTATCTAAATCATATAGAGGATGGTTCAATGCCTGATGTGGTATATTCTGATGCAGTCCCGGCATGCGCGCTCATGATAAGACGTACAGTTGTAGAACAGATTGGCGTCATGCCTGAGGAGAATTTCCTCTATTGGGATGACACCGAGTGGTGTGTCAGGTGCAGGGAGGCAGGCTACGAGGTTGCATCTGTAGGTGCAGCAGCGGCAAGTCATGCGATGGGGGCAAAAAAGGAGGATATTAATACATTTCCAACCTACTATGCATGGCGGAACTGGATCAAGTTCTTTTTAGACCATATTGATGAGGAAAGACTTTCAGATATGGCAGAGACATTTCTTGGCTCGATATTTGAGATAAACTACACAGATCTATATCGCGGGGAAGAAAACCGCTCAAAAACAGTTATGGCGGCATTAGATGATGCACTTCACAAAGTTATGGGAAAAGCGAAGGAGGACAGGATATTTAATCTGGAATTGACTTATGACGGGCTTGAGAGGGCGATAGGCGATAAGTCGGATATAGCTATAATGGCAGGTGAATTTCCGTTATATGCAGATGCACTTAAAGAAAAAATAAAAGTCATGTGGCCTGATAAAAGGGTTTACATTGTTGGTTTGCAGGATATTGACGAAGCATATGGTACAGCACATTTTCAACCGGATGCCACAATCACCATCTGTGAGAGTATTTTCAGGCAGGATGACCTCAGCCTTTCCACATATGTGATGGACCTGGATGGAAATGTACTGGTCGATGAGGATGACGTGCTCATGGTCATAAACTATAACTTCAGCCGCAGAAGTTTTATCTTTTCTATGAAGCCACTTTTTATGAGGCTTTCAAGGCAAAATTACGGATTTTAAAAAAATAGTAAAAAACATTGAAAAATATACAATTAGGCAATAAAATATAAACATAGTTTAACGATTTGGAGGACGAAAAAATGAAGAAATATGCATACGGAGTAGATATAGGTGGAACAACTGTAAAGATAGGCTTTTTCGAGACCACAGGAAAGCTTGTCGATACATGGGAGATTCCTACACGCACAGAGAATTCAGGCGAGCTCATCCTGCCTGATATCGCAGCATCCATCAAGGAGAATAACGAGAAGCATGGCATAGAGATGGGTGACATCGAGGGCGTAGGCATGGGAGTGCCGGGACCTATAAAGGATGACGGAACAGTATTGAAGTGTGTCAACCTCGGCTGGGGCGTGTTCAACGTGGCACAGTCACTCTCAGTACTGTGCGGCGGCATCAAGGTAAAGGCCGGAAACGATGCCAACGTAGCTGCACTCGGTGAGATGTGGCAGGGTGGCGGAAAGGGTCATCAGGATGTAGTCATGATCACACTCGGCACAGGCGTAGGCGGAGGAATCATCCGCGAGGGCAGAATCGTAGCCGGAGTAAACGGAGCAGGCGGAGAGATAGGACATATGCCTATGGTAGATGATGAGTCAGAGTGCTGTGGCTGCGGCAAGAAGGGCTGCTTAGAGCAGTATGCATCAGCAAACGGTCTTGTAAGAGTGGCAGAGAGATACATTGCAGCACACAGGGATGTGGCAACAAAGCTTGATTTAAATGCAGGCTTCACAGCCAAGGATGTATGCGATGCGGCAAAGGCAGGAGATGCAGCGGGCATTGCAGCAGTAGAGCAGTCTATGAAGCTTCTCGGCAAGGCAATGGCAGCAGTAGCATGCGTCATGGACCCTGAGGTATTTGTTGTAGGCGGAGGCCTCTCAAAGGCAGGAAGCATCATCATCGATACAGCAGCAAAGTACTATAAAGAGTATGCTTTCCATGCAAGCCGTGAGACAGAGATCAAGCTCGCCACACTCGGCAACTCAGCCGGCATGTATGGCGGAGTAAAGATGGTTATCGGCTAACAACATAAGATTGCAATTTTTAAAGAAATAAAATATAATGGCTACTAAAGATACACTACAATCGAGGTGAGACTATTGGCAGATTACTCAACAGAAGAATTAGAAAAAATAGCGGACAAATTTCGCTCAGATACCAGCGGTATAAGGGGAACAAAGGATTTTACGAGCCCGGAGGAGCTTTACGATGAGCTGAAAAAGGAAATCAAAAAGTACCATCCGTCGGATGATACGAGCCTTGTGGACAAAGCCTACAGGGTAGCTTATGATGCTCATAAGGGTCAGGCACGTAAGTCAGGAGAGCCTTATATCATACATCCGCTTTGTGTTGCCATAATACTCGCCGAGCTCGAGCTGGATAAGGAAACAATTGCAGCAGGTCTGCTCCATGATGTGCTGGAGGACACTATCATGACCATGGATGAGATGCGTGCAGAATTTGGAGACGATGTCGCACATCTGGTGGATGGTGTCACGAAGTTAAAGCACCTGCATCTGACAGACAGCACCAAGGATCCGAAGGATAAGAATGCGGACAGGCTTGAGATGCAGGCTGAGAATCTGCGCAAGATGTTTCTCGCCATGGCAAAGGATATCAGGGTCATCCTCATAAAGCTGGCAGACAGACTGCACAATATGCGTACACTCAAGTACCAGTCCAAGGAGGCACAGCAGCGTATCGCCAGAGAGACACAGGATATCTACTGCCCTATCGCACAGCGACTTGGTATCAGCAAGATAAAGATAGAGCTCGAGGACCTTTGTATGAAGTACCTCTATCCGGATGCCTACTACGATCTGGTAGAGAAAGTAGCCCTCAGAAAGACAGAACGTGACACCTACATCCAGGGCCTGGTAAACGATGTCAAGAAGTATGTTTCGGATGCCGGCATCAAGGCTGAGATATACGGCAGGGCAAAGCATTTCTTCAGTATATATAAGAAGATGGTCAATCAGGACAAGACTATAGACCAGATATATGATCTATTTGCCATCAGGATTCTGGTGGATACAATACCGGACTGCTACGCAGTGCTTGGTATCATACATGAGAAGTATAAGCCTATACCGGGTCGTTTCAAGGACTATATCGCCATGCCGAAGCAGAACATGTACCAGTCGCTTCACACGACACTCATAGGCCCGAGCGGACAGCCGTTTGAGATACAGATTCGTACCTACGAGATGCATCGTACTGCTGAGTACGGTATCGCAGCGCACTGGAAGTACAAGGAAACAAACAACGGCAATGCCACTACCACCACTGTCACAGAGGAGGAGAAGCTCAGCTGGCTGCGCCAGATACTCGAGTGGCAGCAGGATATGTCGGATAATAAGGAGTTTATGACTTTATTAAAGAGTGATTTAAATTTATTCTCCGACAATGTATTTGCATTCACTCCATCCGGCGATGTAAAGAACCTGCCAAAGGGCTCCACACCTATAGACTTTGCCTACAGCATACATTCTGCGGTCGGCAACAAGATGGTCGGTGCCAAGGTAAACGGCAAGCTGGTGCCGATAGACTATGTCATCAAAAACGGTGACCAGATAGAGATAATCACCTCACAGAACTCCAAGGGACCAAGCCGTGACTGGCTCAAGGTCGTAAAGAGCACACAGGCTAAGAACAAGATCAACCAGTGGTTCAGAAGTGAGCTCAAGGAGGAGAATATACAGCACGGCAAGGATCTGATAGCAGCCTATGCCAAGGCAAAGGGCATCAACTTTGCTGAGATAAACAAGCCTGAGTATCAGGAGAAAATACGCCGCAAATACGGTTTCCACGACTGGAACTCATGCCTTGCAACCGTCGGCCACGGCGGACTCAAGGAGAGCCAGATAGTCAACAGGATGTACGATGAGTACAAGAAGGATCATGTGGTGCCGGTGACAGATGCAGATGTGCTTGGCAGCATCGCAGAAAAGCAGCAGGCGGCAGCAGGCACACAGCCCGAGCACAAGTCAAAGAGCGGTATTGTGGTACACGGACTCTATGACGTGGCTGTGCACTTCTCGAAGTGCTGCAATCCTGTTCCGGGAGATGAAATCGTGGGCTTTGTCACAAGAGGCCGAGGCATCTCCATCCACAGGACAGACTGCGTGAATATCATCAATCTGTCCAAGATAGAAAAGGACAGGCTCATAGAAGCAGAGTGGCAGGATACAGCCCTCATGGACAACGGTGCCGAGTATCAGGCAGACTTAAAGATATTCTGTCATGACAGGCCGGGACTGCTCGTAGATATCACAAAGATATTTACCGAGAAGGAAATCAATATCAGTGGTATACAGTCCAAGACCAGCAAGCAGGGTATCGCTACAATCGAGGTATTTTTTAATATCAAAGGCAGGGACCAGATAAAGGTTCTCGTGGAGAAGCTCAGACAGATAGAAAGTGTAATAGACGTAGAGAGGACCACCGGCTAAATCCCGGTGGTTCTTGCGTGAAGCATAACATATAACAGACAAGGAGTACACTCATATGGTAAATATGAAGATAGACCACTTCGTAGTGGGACCGGTGCAGACCAACTGCTATTTTGTCACCAATATAAAGACAAAGGAAATGATAATAATAGACCCGGGCGCGTGTGCTAATCAGCTCGCCAAAAAGGTGGACGAGTCAGGCGCAAAGCCTGTAGCAATACTGCTCACACACGGACACTTTGACCATGCCACTGATGCAAAGCCGCTCGCAGACCGCTACGGCATCAAGATATATATCCATGAGGCAGACAAAGCCACACTCGATGACCCGCAGCTCAATGTCAGCTACATGATGGGCCAGTCAAAGACCTTTTATGCAGATGTATTTTTGAAGGATAAGCAGGAGCTTGACATCGCAGGCTTTCACATAGTAGTGCTTCACACACCGGGGCATACACCGGGTGGCTGCTGCTATTATTTCCCGTATGAGGACGTAATCTTTACAGGCGATTCGCTGTTTTGCGGCTCAATCGGACGTACGGATTTCAAGGGAGGCAGCATGTCAGACCTTGTGCGCACGGTGAAGGAAAAAATCATGACACTGCCTGAGCATACAGAGGTGTACCCGGGCCACAACGACACAACAACCATAGAAAACGAGAGGATGTATAACCCTTACTTATGATAGTAGTAGTATTTAATAAACCGGATTTTGAATATGATGTGCACTCACTGCTCAAGGAGTTCTTCCCTCAGGAGGATGTGCAGATGTACTATAGCTGCCCACCGGATGAGGTGGAGGGGAAAAACTTAGCCTGCACACACCACGAGATGACAGATGATGGCGTAAAGGAATTTGCGGATGCCTCACAGGTATTTAAGATAGACTATGTGGGCGATGAAATTGCAGTGGAGTGGACGCTGAATAGAGCCGGCGGAAATAATTCCATGACAGGTGAGATGCAGCAAACCGACGAAAGTGACATTAAAACAGCCGGAGAAAGTATCTGCACAAAAATATCCGTAGACAGCGCAGAACGCAAGGAGACCAAAAACCGCCTCAAGCTCGCCCTGTATTCCATGATAGAAAAGGGCACAGGAAAGAGCCTTCCGTGGGGCACACTCTCAGGCATCAGACCGACCAAGATAGCCATGAAGTGCATAGAGGACGGCATGAGCGATAAGGAAACCTACGACTATCTGAAGGAAACCTACCTCGCAAGCGATGAGAAAATCGACCTCTCAATAGGCATAGCAAAGCGTGAGAAGGCACTGCTCGACAAGGTGGACTATGACAACGGCTACAGCCTGTACATAGGCATACCATTCTGCCCGAGCACCTGTGCATACTGCTCGTTTACCTCATACCCGCTGGGTGTGTGGAAAAACCGCGTAGACGATTACCTCGATGCACTCGAGAAGGAGATAGACTACACAGCACAGAAGTTCTACCACAAAAAGCTAAACTCCATCTACATAGGAGGCGGTACACCGACCACACTAAGCCCTGCACAGCTTGACAGGCTTATCAGAAAAATCAAATGCAGCTTTGATTTAAAGGACTGCCTGGAATTTACCGTGGAGGCAGGCAGACCGGACTCCATCACGAGAGAAAAACTCCTGGCACTAAAGAAAAACGGCATCAGCCGTATATCAGTCAATCCGCAGACCATGAAGCAGCAGACGCTTGATATAATAGGAAGACACCACACAGTAGACGATACGATACAAAGCTTCAAGCTCGCGCGTGAGCTGGGCTTTGACAACATAAATATGGACCTCATCATAGGCCTTCCCGAGGAAACACTCGATGATGTAAGGCACACAATGGAGCTGGTGAAGGATATGGCACCTGACAACGTCACTATCCACTCACTCGCAGTAAAGCGAGCTGCACGACTCACCATCTTCAAGGACCGCTACAGCGATATGCAGATGGTCAACACTCAGGAGCATATGGATCTCTGCGCAGCCTACTGTAAGCAGATGGGGCTTGAGCCATACTACCTCTACAGGCAGAAGGGCATGGCAGGCAATATGGAAAACGTGGGCTATGCGGCAAAGGGCAAGGCCGGCGTATACAACATACTGATCATGGAGGAAAAACAGACTATTGTAGCCTGCGGAGCTGGAGCAAGCACCAAGCGTGTCTGGCCCGTACCGAATCCGGATGGCACACACCGCATCGACAGATGCGAGAATGTCAAGGATGTAGGGCAGTATATCACAAGGATTGATGAGATGATAGAGAGAAAGCAGAGGCTGTTTGACTAAAAGTTGATGGTAAAAATTAATGGAAAATCAAAAATTAGATACAATTATATTCCGGAAAACGGCATTATCAAAGGATGAGTTGAATCGTATATATAAATATAGAAACAATAAGATTATACAATGGGTTTTCCTATTAGCGGTAGTCTTATTGCTGTTAGTAATAATGATATTTTATTTGACAAAAGAGTTTATGAATAGTCTTTCTATAGATATAATTTGGGATATGTTATTTGTAGTATTATTTATATATATAGCCATACTTTGTATGAAAAATATCAGAAAATTGAGAAATATTAAAATTGATTCGCTTAGTGTACGAAGAGCCGTAATTACAGAAAAGCAGTCGGTGAAAAGCAAGGATTTAATCAATAGGTCAAGAAATAGATTTGTGGCTGCAAAAATTGATGATACTATAAGGGTTATTGTTCTGTAATGTGATTAATCTTAACTTTGAACTATAACTAAGAAAAGCAAGCAATATTCATACACGGTGAAAGAGCTCTCTTGAAGCGAATTTTTATGCAATTTTACCACTTCACCGCATTAAAATTTAATGTTTTTTTTATAAAATATGCAAAATATGACAAAAAGTACTGGACAAAATGTCCTATACGAGGTAAAATGCATATATGCAATCAAGCAGCACATTTGAAGGTTGTGCAGATAGTATTGGGTATATTTTACGAATTGGGGGGATTTTTCATGAGAATATATCAGGCTAAGGATTATGCAGATATGAGCAGAAAGGCTGCAAATATCGTATCGGCACAGGTGATTATGAAGCCTAATTGTGTATTGGGACTGGCTACAGGCTCTACACCTATCGGCTTGTATAAGCAGCTCGTTGAGTGGTTCAAGAAGGGGGATTTGGACTTCTCAGAGGTTATGACGGTGAACCTTGATGAGTACAAGGGATTAAGCCGTGAGAATGACCAGAGCTACTATTATTTTATGCATCAGAATTTGTTTGATCATGTGAATATTCCAGTTGAGAATACTCACCTGCCAAACGGCATGGAGCCGGATTCACAGAAGGAGTGCAAGCGCTACACAGAGCTGATTCAGTCTCTTGGCGGTGTTGATTTACAGCTTCTTGGTATCGGGCACAATGGTCATATCGGTTTTAATGAGCCGGGCGAGTCTTTTGACAAGCAGGTACACTGTGTGAATCTTACAGAGTCTACTATTGAAGCTAATAAGCGCTTCTTTGCATCGGCTGATGATGTTCCGAAGCAGGCTTATACAATGGGCATCAAGACCATCATGCAGGCTAAGAAGATTCTTATTGTTGCAAGTGGTGAGGATAAGGCAGAGATTGTGCACAAGGCTTTCTTTGGACCGATTACACCACAGGTGCCGGCTTCTGTATTGCAGCTGCACAATGATGTTACGCTTGTAGCGGATGAGGCTGCACTGAGTTATTTGTAGATGTTTTTTAGTTGAGAAGGTACATGTATATGATAATAAAAAATGCAAGGGTATTTACAGAGGATGGCAGCTTTATGCAAGGCGATGTTGTCGTTAAGGATGGCCGTTTTGACAGTGTTTTGGAGAGAACAGCTGACACGGACGCGGCTAATGACAGCGAATCGCAGGAGATTATAGATGCATCAGGTCTTATCATGATACCGGGTCTTGTGGATATTCATTTTCATGGATGCAAGGGAGCTGATATGTGTGACGGTACCACAGAGGCACTTGATGTGATTACAGCATACGAGGCTTCTGTCGGAGTGACGAGCGTGTGTCCAGCTACTATGACCATTCAAAGGGATGAGCTTTTGAGTGTCATGAAAAATGCCGGTGATTATAATTATCATGGTGGTGCACATCTTGTAGGTATCAATATGGAGGGACCTTTTATCAGTCCTTCTAAAAAGGGCGCACAGGCGGCAGAGAATATCATGCGATGTGATTATGATTATTTCTGTGAGCTTCAGGATGCGGCCCATGGCTTGATAAAGCTTGTAGATATCGCTCCGGAGGAGCCGGGCGCGATTGATTTTATAGACAGGGTAAGAGGAAGTGTTGTGGTTTCAATAGCACACACAGCGGCTGATTATGACACCGCAGTAGAGGCTATTGAGCATGGTGCAAGCCATGCTACACATTTGTATAATGCGATGCCACCGCTTCATCACAGGAATCCGGGAGTTATCGGGGCTGTGAGAGATTCAAAAAAGTGTCATGCAGAGCTCATTTGTGACGGTGTGCATATTCATCCGTCGGTTATCAGGGCGACATTTGCCATGTTTGGGGCTGAGCGCATGATTTTAATAAGTGACAGCATGAGAGCCACAGGGCTTGAGGATGGCGAGTATACACTCGGTGGACAGGCAGTGACAGTCAGAGGTCCGCTTGCCACACTCCATGATGGGACAATTGCCGGTTCGGCAACCAATCTGATGGATTGTATGCGTTTCACAGTAAGGCAGGCAGGTATTCCGCTTGAGGAGGCAATTATGTGTGCTACAGCCAATCCGGCTAAGGAGATTGGCATCTATGATGAAGCAGGCAGCATTTCTGCAGGAAAGAGAGCAGATTTTGTGCTTCTCAATGATGATTTGGATATTGTGAGTGTGTATATCGACGGAAAGGAGATATCATGTTAGGTTTTTTCAAGAATAAGTCAAAGGGAAAGGTGATCTGTTCTCCGTGCAACGGTAGAGTGGTTCCTATTACAGAGGTTCCGGATCCTACTTTTTCTGAGAAGATATTGGGAGACGGCGTGGCCGTGATTCCTTCTGAGGGCAGGTTTTACGCTCCGGCGGATGGTGAGGTGACAGCTGTATTTGATACGCTGCATGCTTTTACCATGACGACCACTCAGGGAGTCGAGCTGCTTTTGCACATTGGTCTGGATACAGTGATACTAAAGGGTGCTCCTTTTACATCGCATATTTCTGTTGGTGATCAGGTGAAGAAGGGCGACCTTTTGATGGAGGCTGACCTGGAGCAGATTAAGGCAGCAGATCTTAATGTCATTACTCCGGTCTTAATTGGCAACACTGCTGATTATAGTGAGATAAAGATGCTCAAAGAGGGGGATGTATCCGCCGGTGAAGAGATTTTAAGTCTCGCGTAGATTTGAATATAATTATATAATAATAACGAACTTTATTGGAGTATCTCCAGTTTAGTATACATAATGTAAAGGAGGGGAAATTTATGAAATTTCTTCAAAAACTGGGTAAAGCTTTAATGCTTCCCGTAGCAGTACTTCCTATCTGTGGTATCCTCATGGGTATTGGATATTTTTTATGTCCTGCAACCATGCAGGGTGGTGACATCGAGGGAGTGCGTAATTTAATAGGTCTGTTTTTAGTTAAAGCAGGGGGCGCTTTGATTGACAACATGGCCATCCTTTTTGTAATCGGCGTTGGTGTCGGTATGTCGGAAAAGAACGACGGTACCGGCGGTATTGCAGCTTTAGCTTCATGGCTGATGATGACAACACTCCTGTCTACAGGCTTTGTTACCACAATCATGCCATCTATCGCTGACAGCGCTACAAAGACACTTGCATTCGACAAGATTGAAAACCCATTTATCGGTATCTTAGCCGGTATTATTGGTGCTTTGTGTTACAACAGATTTAAGGATACAAAGCTTCCTGACTGGCTGTCATTCTTCAGTGGCAAGCGTTGCGTAGCAATTATCGCAGGTGTTGTTTCAATCCTTGCATCTGTAGTATTACTGTTTGTATGGCCATTACTTTTCGGTGCTCTTGTATCTATCGGTAAAGCAATCGTTGGTCTTGATGTAGTCGGCGCAGGTATCTATGCATTCCTGAACCGTCTGTTAATCCCTACAGGATTACACCACGCATTAAACAATGTATTCTGGTTCGATACTATCGGACTTGGAGACCTCAAACATTTCTGGGCAGGCGAGACATCAAAGGATGTTTCATGGAGCCTCGGAATGTACATGTCAGGTTTCTTCCCATGTATGATGTTTGGTATTCCTGGTGCTGCACTTGCCATGGTTAAGTGTGCAAAGACTGCTAAGAAAAAGGCTGCCATCGGTATCCTTGCTTCTGCAGCTATCTGTGCATTCATCTGTGGTGTTACAGAGCCTTTCGAGTTTGCATTTATGTTCCTTGCTCCTGTTCTCTATGTGATTTATGCTTTACTTTATGGTATTTTCACAATGATTACAGTAGCTCTTGGATTTAGAGCAGGCTTCTCATTCTCAGCCGGTGCGATGGATTTATTATTCTCATCTTCACTTCCGGCTGCAGCAAAGACATGGCTCATCATTCCTCTTGGAATCGCAGCTTTTATCGTATTCTACATTGTATTCTATTTCGCTATCAAGAAATGGGATCTTAAGACCCCTGGTAGAGAGGACGATGATGTCGAGGCAGAGAAGAAGGCAGTGCTTTCTAACAATGACTACACAGCAGTAGCAAAGACTATTCTTGAGGGATGCGGTGGCAAAGAAAATATTGCAAGCATTGACAACTGCATCACAAGACTCAGACTTGAGGTTAAGGATATCACTCAGGTTGATGACAAGAAGATTAAATCTGCAGGTGTTGCAGGCGTTATGAAGCCTGGCAAGAATTCTGTTCAGGTTATTATCGGAACCAAGGTTCAGTTTGTTGCGGATGAGTTTTCTAAGCTTTGCGAGTAGATTTGGTCTGCAATATAGCAGTGTTGATTCACATTAGGTGATTCACATAATTTCATAATACATGATTAAAAGCCACACCGGGTGTTATGCCTGGGGTGGCTTTTTTGAGTTCGGGCCGTAAGCCCCGCCCGGTCGTGGTGCACACGGACTCTCGTTTTCGCTACGCTGCGCTGTTAAGATACTGTACGGATTATGCTTTTGGGTTTTCAATGCTCGACGAAACCGGCTTTTATGCGCCGTCCGTGGCGCATAACGCCTTCCCCAGCCGTCCATGGCTGCGGATTTCTGTGCTTCATGGGCATAATCCTACAGTATCTAAACAGCTTCGCTATGCGCTCTCACGAGAGTCCGTGTGCACCACGCCGGGCGGGGCTTACGGCCCTTACGCTGTGGTGGAATCCACCTAAGAGCGTCGCTGGTCATACTGTTAGGTGTGAACAGTAACTTCAAAAATATTTGTGGAAACTTTAAAAGTGCTATTGCATAAAAGTTTTCATTATGGCATAATATTACAGAATTGCGGCGGACGTCTGCGGACTATGCCTAAGAGAGTTGGATGCGTCTGGCTTCTTTTTTATTTTTTAGAAAATATACATATAGGTTTTGATTGTGTGTATATTTTCTAAAAAGAAGTTCAAGAGTTGTTAGTATCATCGAGCAATCTTAAATGATAGTTTAATAAGCTGGTATTTATAAGGATTCGAGTATTTGCTCGAAACCTTTTTTTAGTTTACGCGACATAGGCGCGTACTATCGGGGAAAGTCGCTAACATACCCCAATAGTGTGAAATGCATAGCTTTACAGCAAGGGTTGAAAAACAAACAAATGTTTGCTATAATAAATAAAGTGAGGAAATAAAAGTATATTAGGTTTAGTAATTTAAGTATTTATTTAATTTATTGTAATTAGGGAAAATCCAATATCAATCGATTGATAGAAAGAGTGATTTTATATGAACATATGGCTAAAGTTAAGGAAAACAGCTGCAATTACACTATGTGAATTACTTGCAATTGCTACAATTTTTACAGGCTGTGCCTCCGCTGATTTATCCGGCACTGAAGGTGCCGGGCATGCCGCAGGAGCTGTAGTGGCAGGTGAGGATTCTTCCGGTGCTTTAGGCAGCAAGGATAACGCGGATGGGCCACAGGAGGATCTTGTAAACAACAATTCCTACGTTTCCATCGATGCTATTCCGGCATATGATGGCAAGGCATATGTGGCTGTCAACAATAATGAGCCTTTTTTTACGGACAGCGATATGACTACCACTGCTTTTGAAAATTACAGTGATTTGGATTCACTTGGCAGATGCGGTGTGGCTTATGCCAATATCTGCAGAGATATCATGCCGACTGAGGAGCGTGGCAAGATAGGCATGATAAAGCCATCAGGCTGGCATACGGTGAAGTATGATGTGATAAAGGACAGGTATTTATATAATCGCTGTCATCTTATTGGCTATCAGCTTGCCGGCGAGAATGCCAATCCGAAGAATCTTATTACCGGTACGAGATACCTGAATGTGGAGGGCATGCTGCCGTTTGAGAATCTGGTAGCGGATTATGTAAACAATACAGGAAATCATGTGCTTTACAGAGTGACTCCGATGTTCTCGGGCAGCAATCTAGTTGCAAACGGCGTTCTCATAGAGGCAAAGTCGGTTGAGGATAACGGTGGCGGCATACTTTTTAATGTATATTGCTATAATGTGCAGCCCGGAGTCGGAATAAACTATGAGAATGGTGACAGCTGGCTGGATGGCACCACTCCGCAGAAGCAGAGCGCTCAGACGGATACACCGCAGAATGAAGGTTCGCAGAGCAGCGCTGGAAGCGGGGCAGGAGAATCCGGCTCTTCAGGCAGTACAACAGGAAGTGCATCATCAGGTTCAGACAGCTCAGCAGCAGAAAATAGCGCTGCAGATTCCTCAAACAGCGAGACTATGGTTCATATCACAGCAACCGGCAAGAAATATCACCGTGCGGGCTGTCGGACCTTGAAAAAGAGTGACACAGAGGTAACGCTTGATGAAGCAAAATCCATGGGCTTGTCACCGTGCGGCATCTGCAATCCGCCACAGTAGATGTGCATTAGCATTTGCAATCCGCCACAGTAGATGTGCATTAGCATTTGTAATTCACCGCAGTAGATGTGCATTAGCATTTGCAATCCACCTCAGTAGAAGCACATTAACATCTGAAATTTTCCACAGTAGACGAACATTAGCATTTGTAACCTTTCACAGCAGATGTACGTTATTTCAGCAGTGCACAAGGTTTATTGAAGTAACTTGAAAGTAACCCGGTATATGAAAATACTGTCACAGAGTAAGGGCTGCAAGTCACGGCACCGTTAGGGCATACGCATATGCATTTGATTGAGCGAATAGCGAAGCCGCTTAGATACTGTAGGATTATGCACATGAAGCACAGAAATGACTTGCCATGGAGGGCAAGTCAAGGAGAACCGCGCCACGGAGGGCGCGTTTCGACGGTTTCGTCAAGCATAGAAGCGCAAAAAGCATAATCCGTACAGTATCTTAGCGGCAAAGCGTAGCGAAAGCAAAGCATATGCGTGTGCCCTAGCGGTGCCGTGGCTTACAGTCCGTCCTGTAGTACATCCTATAGCACATACAGCAAAATCCCCTGTAACCCTTGACGATTGCAAAACCGAAAAGTATAATAGAATAGCTAATGAATTCAATATTTTAATATAGATGGAGGAAACCAAATGGCACTGAGCAAAAAGCCGGTCAACGGCATGAAGGATATACTACCTGCAGAGATGGAAATCCGTGATTATGTGACAAGCGTGATCAAGGATACATATAGAAGCTTCGGATTTACACCGATAGAGACACCATGCATGGAGAATATAGCAAATCTCACAAGCAAGCAGGGCGGAGAAAATGAGAAGCTGATCTTCAAGGTAATGAAGAGAGGCGAGAAGCTGAATCTGGAGACAGCAAAGGAAGAGTCGGATGTAGTAGACTTTGGAATGCGCTATGACCTTACAGTGCCACTTTCAAGATATTATTCAAACAATGCCAACAACCTGCCATCGCCGTTTAAGGCACTTCAGATGGGCAGTGTGTGGAGAGCAGACAGACCTCAGAGAGGCCGCTACAGACAGTTTACACAGTGTGATATAGATATACTCGGAGAGCCAAGCAATCTGGCAGAGATAGAGCTGATTACAGCAACCACTACCACAATCGGAAGACTCGGTTTCGAGAACTTTGAGATAAGAATCAACGAGAGAAGAATCCTAAAGGCAATGGCTGCTTACAGTGGTTTCGCTGAGGAGGACTACGACAGCGTATTTATCACACTCGATAAGATGGACAAGATAGGAGTGGAAGGTGTTGCAAGTGAGCTTGCACAGGATGGCTACCCACAGGAAAATATAGACAAATATCTTGATCTGTTCAAGCTTTTGGAGCAGACAAGGGATGTCACTGAGGGTGTAAATATACTTTCAGAAAAGCTCGGTGAATATTTAGACGAAGAAGTGGTTACAAATATGACAGAGATAGCTACTGCTGTTAATGCCACAAAGGGAGCAAAGTTTGAGCTCGTATTTGACCCTACACTTGTTCGTGGAATGAGCTACTACACAGGAACTATTTTTGAGATATCAATGCCTGAGCTTGGCGCAGCCTGTGGCGGTGGCGGACGATATGACAAGATGATTGGAAAGTTCACCGGAAATGATGTACCGGCCTGTGGTTTTTCAATCGGTTTTGAGAGAATTATCCTGCTTCTCATGGAGAGTGGCTTCAAGATTCCTGAGAGTCCAAAGAAGGTGGCTTATCTGGTTGAGAAGAAATATCCGGCAGACAAGCTTGTTGATGTCATGAACCAGGCAAAAGACGCAAGAGCAAACGGACAGCAGGTGCTTGTTGTGCGCATGAACAAGAACAAGAAATTCCAGAAGGAGCAGCTTATGAAAGAGGGCTACGAGGAGTTTGTTGAGTTCTTTAACAGATAGGAATCTGATAAGCAGCAGTTTAGCTGTGTAGCAGTGGTACCAAACAGTTATTAGAATAAATATATAGTAGAAATATAAGGAGTATAAAATGGCAGAATCAATGCAGGGCTTACATAGAAGCCATAGATGTACAGAGGTATCAAATGCCAATATCGGTGAGAAGGTCACCGTCATGGGCTGGGTACAGAAGAGAAGAAATTTAGGAAGTCTCATTTTCGTAGATTTAAGAGACAGAAGCGGAATACTTCAGATAGTATTCGGTGAGGAAAATGTAGGTGCAGAGGGCTTTGAAAAGGCAGGCACCTTAAGAAGTGAGTTCGTCATCGCAGTTGAGGGAACTGTTCAGAAGAGAACAGCTGCTGTCAATGAGAGCTTAAAGACAGGTGATATCGAGGTTATCGCTACATCAATCAGAGTGCTTTCAGAGGCACAGACACCTCCATTCCATATTGAGGAGAATTCAAAGACCAGCGAGGACATCAGACTTAAATACCGTTATCTGGATCTTCGCCGTCCTGATATCCAGAGAAATCTCATGCTCAGAAGCAATGTGCTTCGCGTGATGCGTGACTTTATGGCAAACGAGGGATTTTTGGAGATAGAGACACCAATCCTTTGCAAGTCTACACCGGAGGGCGCCAGAGACTATCTCGTGCCAAGCCGTATACACCACGGACATTTTTATGCACTTCCTCAGTCACCACAGCTCTTTAAGCAGCTTCTGATGGCTTCAGGTTATGACAGATATTTCCAGATTGCACGATGCTTCCGTGACGAGGATCTGCGTGCAGACAGACAGCCTGAGTTTACACAGGCCGATATGGAGCTTTCATTTGTAGATATCGATGATGTAATCGAGGTAAATGAGAGACTGTTAAAGCACCTTTTTAAAGAGGTCATAAATGTGGATGTTGAGATTCCGTTTAAGCGTATGCCTTGGCAGGAGGCTATGGACAGATTTGGTTCTGACAAGCCTGATACACGCTTTGGTATGGAGCTTTGCGATGTTTCGGAAGTGGTAAAGGACTGTGGCTTTGGAGTATTCACAGGAGCTCTTGAAAACGGTGGCTCTGTCCGTGGTATCAATGTAGAGGGACAGGCAAAGATGCCTCGTAAGAAGATTGACAAGCTTGTAGAGCATGCAAAGGGCTGTGGAGCAAAGGGACTTGCTTATCTGTGCATCAATGAGGATGGCACATACAAGTCATCATTTGCCAAGTTTATGACAGAAGCTGAGCTTGATGCACTTGTTGCAAAGATGAACGGAAAGCCGGGAGATTTACTCCTTTTCGCAGCAGACAAGAATAAAATCGTATGGAATGTACTTGGAGCGCTTCGTCTCATGCTCGGAGCTGAGCTTGGACTGATTGATGAGAACAAGTACAATTTCCTCTGGGTAACTGAGTTCCCACTCCTTGAGTGGTCTGATGAGGAAAACAGATTTATGGCAATGCATCATCCATTCACCATGCCTATGGAGGAGGATTGGGACAAGATAGACTCAGATCCGGGCGCAGTTCGTGCAAAGGCATATGATATCGTACTCAATGGTACAGAGCTCGGTGGAGGCTCAGTGCGTATCCATCAGGATGACATCCAGGAGAAGATGTTTGAGGTGCTTGGTTTCACAAAGGAGCGTGCACATGAGCAGTTTGGATTCCTGCTTGATGCATTCTCATATGGTGTACCGCCACATGCAGGACTTGCCTTCGGTGTTGACCGTATCTGCATGCATATGCTGCATACAGACAATATCAAGGAGGTTATTGCATTCCCTAAGGTAAAGGACGCTTCGGACCTCATGTCAGAGGCACCCGGAACTGTAGATCCAAAGCAGCTTGAGGAGCTTGGAATAGCTGTAGCTGCAGAGGAAGATGAGGAATAACACTATAATATGAATTTGAAAAAAAATATTTTCAATGCGATTACCATAATACTGCTCGCCGCACTTATTGCGGGGGCAGTATTGCTTAATAACAGGATAAAAAAGCTCGAGACACAGATGTCATACACCTCAGACAACACATCGGTGATACTTTCTGATGTGCAGACCATGCAGGATGATATCAAGTCCACTCTTGAGGAGGAGGCCAGCCTCATAACAGACTGGGATATTTCCTTAAAAAGTGCAGATTTTACCGATATGACATACACAGTCTCTGTCTCGGTGGTGCCAAAGGAGTACACAGAGGATACAAAAACCAGTGTATTTTTCGGTACAAACGAGATACCGCTCGAGCTAAACGGCATCAAGTATACGGGTGAGGCCACACTTCCGCTGTCTGAGGACTATGCGGGCAATGTGACATTTCTGTTTGTTGACGGAAATAAGAGAAGCACAGAGGTGCTCGATGAGTTTGAAGGTGTGACATCAGTGTTCAAAAATGTAGCATCAGGCATACTTGCCGATAAACCAACCTTTGACAATGGCAGCATAAAGCTTGGCACAGATGTAGATGTAGCGGTCATGGGAAATGATTACTTTGACTTTAACAGTGTGCAGCTCGTGGTTGCAAGCTCAGATACAGAGCTAAAGACATACGATATCCGACAGCTGTTGGCAGAAAACGGCACAGACAGTGCAGACTCTGCAGACATAGACTCCATCACATCCGCCTTAAGTCGGAAGGATGATGCCAAAAAAGATGGCTCAAAGAATGACACGGAAAATGATACCTCTGATGCCTCAAAAGAGGACGACGGTAAGCTCCATAGCCTCGAAGGCACAGTCAAAATCGAAGACTTAATCCCTGTCACAGCTGCAAGCAATATCAAAATATATGTCAAAGCAGTATCGGCACAGGGCTACACCTTCACATATGACCTGTTCGATGGTACCGTAAATCAGGACATCACGGACTTTGAAACCATAGCCGACATATCCGGCGGCGACTACACAGTAGCCGACCCGGCTGGCAGCAAATACGAGCCATAAAAATGTGATATAAGTGTAATTATTTAAAATCGGTTTTTCTTGTGTTTTCAAGGCGGCTCAGAATATTTATAAACAGTCTATAACTATTTAATAAAGCTCATTTCGCATAAGTGAAATGAGCTTTAAATTTAAAAAGCAAAAAGTGCCGGACAAAATTTCACGCCAGTGAAATAAGTCCGGCACTGCCAAAATGCAAGGCAGCAAAGCGCCTCGCTCGTAAACCTGAATTAGCCGGAGAGCATACAGTGTGTTCCGAAGAAAAATGTGAACTGCCGCGGAGTTCCATAAAGTAAAAAAGAAAGAAAACATAAATAAAATCGTAACCTGTCCGGATAAAGAACCGCGGCTGACTTCACATTTTTCTGAGGAATATACTGTGTGCTATGCCGGCAACCTCACAACCTAAAAAGCGAGGCGCCCACCACCACCAATCATTTGATGAGCTGCGCCTCACCCTTCTTTTTTGCTGAGCGGCAGCGTAAATATAAACTCAGTTCCCACACCCTCAGTACTTATCACATTTATATTCTCACCATGCGCCTGCACGATTTCTTTAACTATAGACAGGCCAAGTCCCGTACCGCGCTTATCCTTTCCGCGGGATAAATCACTCTTGTAGAAGCGCTCCCAGATCTTTGAAAGGCTGTCCTTTGGTATACCGATACCGTGATCCTTTACTGATATAAACACCTTTTCATTTCTGATACTCGTCTCAATCTTGATACTCGAATCATTATTTGAAAACTTCACAGCGTTGTCTATCAGGTTGTAAAGAATCTGCTGGATTTTGACCATATCACCGCGCACGAAAAGCTCTTTTCCGGTGAGCAGCAGGTCAAAGCTTAAGCCCTTTTCACTGCATTTACCCTCGAAGGTGAGGATTGTCGTGCGGATCATTGTATTGATGTCAAAATCAGCAATATCCAGGTGTATGCCGTGATGACCGAACTGGTTCAGATCAATAAGACTCTTGGTGAGCTTATTAAGCCTCTCGGTTTCAAAAAGTATGATATTTAAATACTTATCCTGCATCTCAACAGGGATGGTTCCGTCCAGCATGGCCTCCACGTAGCCCTTTATCGAGGTAAGAGGGGAGCGGAAGTCGTGTGACACGTTGGAAACAAACTTGCGCTGATCCTCCTCAAGCGTATCAAGCTCAGTTGCCATGTAGTTTAGTGTGTTTGCCAGATAGCCGATTTCGTCATTGGAATGTACATCAATCTGGGCAGTGAAATCACCCTTTGCATACTTCTTTGCGGTCTTTGTGATTTTGGAGATAGGACGGTAAATGGAGCGGCTCATCATGAAAAGCAGAACAAATGCAAAGGCAAAAATGAGCGCTACAGTGTAAAAGGAGATATTCATAAAACCGTTTACACCTGCCGTGATATGGCTCATTGTCTTGTGAATGACTATGTAGCCGATATTCTGGTACGAGACATTTACCGGGGAAAATACGGACAGCATCTTATGCTTGAAGGAGCCATAAAAATCTCCAATCATATAGTTGTTGCTGCCAAAATCGGTGACATCAAAGCCATTTATCACTACAGGCTTAGAACTGTCATTTTGGATATCAATGCCTATTGACGGATCATCTGAGTCCATGAGCAGCTCACCGTCAGGGCTGACCACCCATACCTTGGCATCCATATAGTCGGCTACGATTTTCATGTGATTCTGGAAATCGCTAAGCGACATGGATGAGTCAAAGTATTCGGCGGCGTAATCACCTGCAATGATGGAGGCTTCCCTGTAGAGATTGGATGCCTCCTGCTTTTCAATATAGTCTGTGGTGAGATGCTGTGTAAATGTGCATATAATGAAAAAAGCGATGACACCGTAAATCAGGTAGCTGATTAACAGCTTAGTGTAGATGGTATGTTTCATTATTTATTTTACCTCAAACTTGTATCCGATGCCCCAGACAGTTGCGATGCGCCAGGTTGGCTTGTCCTTGATTTTCTCGCGGAGACGCTTTACATGCACATCGACAGTGCGGGTGTCGCCGACATATTCATAGCCCCATATGTTGTCCAGAAGCTGCTCCCTTGTAAACACCTGATTTGGAGATGAGGCAAGAAAATATAAAAGCTCAAGCTCCTTTGGCGGCATATCAATCTGCTGTCCGTCATAAGTGACAGAGTAGTTGGACAGATTTACAATAAGCCCCGGGTACTCCACACACTTGATATCTACGGAAGCATAGGCCTCCGGCTTTGCAGGCTGGAAGCGTCTGAGCACGGCCTTGACTCTTGCCACAAGCTCCTTTGAGTCAAAGGGCTTGAGTATATAGTCGTCGGCGCCAAGCTCCAGGCCTAAAACCTTGTCAAATACCTCGCCCTTTGCGGAGAGCATGATAATCGGCACATCGGACTTTGCACGTATCTCACGGCATACCTGATAGCCGTCTATGCCCGGAAGCATGAGGTCCAAAAGAAGCATGTTTGGCTTGTAGTGCTCAAATGCGATAAGCGCCTGCTCACCGTCATTTACGATTTTGGTGTCATAGCATTCCTTGGTCAGATATAGAGATATAAGCTCTGCTATATTGTTGTCGTCGTCTACTATCAGTATTTTCTGTTTAACAGCCATTTCTAATCTCCTTCTTAAAAATTATTTATATTCCGTAAAAGTAAATTGTCGTTATTTAAAGGTTGCGATGGTTACTCCGGCATCGCCCTCACCAAACTCACCGAGATGGTATTCCGCAATAGTTTTTGTCCTCTTAAGGAGTCCATGCACAGCCTTTCGCAGAGCACCGGTGCCTTTTCCGTGGACAATGCGCACTGATGAAAGATGAGCGATATATGCGTCGTCTAAGTATTTATCTAAGAGAGCAAGCGCCTCATCCGTAGTCTTTCCTATCAGGTTGATTTCGGATGAAACTGACAGCGATTTGCTCATCTTTATCTTGCTTCCGCTGCCGCCGTACTTCTTGGCAGGAGAGACATCGTCGTTTAAGAGCACGAGGTCATTAATATTAACCAGCGAGCGCAGTATACCCATCTGCACATACAAATCGCCCTTGGCGTTTGGCAGAGTGTGGACAGTTCCCTTCAGATTGAGGGAGAGCACAAGCACAGAATCACCGATGCGCAGCTTCTTAGGCGCCTTGTGATTTGCCTTGGCAGTGTTTTTCTTGATGTCTGACAGCTTCTTTTCCTTGTCATTCATCTTGTCACGAAGGGCAGAGCGCTCCTTTTCCATCTGGCTCATAGGAGCCTGTCCCTGTCCGTATTTGTTGAAATTGCGGATGGTTTTGTCGGCAAGTTCCTTTGCATCCTGCAGTATCTTGTAGGCTTCCTCATTTGCCTCGCGTAAAATCTTGTCTTTGCTCTTGTCTATACGCTCGTTTTTCTCTTCGAGCTGTTTCTTGAGCTTTTCAATCTCGGCCTTGTAGCTGTTGATTTCAAGCTGTTCCTTTTCGATGGTTTGTCGCTGTGACTCGAGGCTTGCAATCAGATCTTCAAAATCAAGGTCGTTATCATTAATTCTGCTTTTTGCATCCTCGATGATGTTTTCGTCCAGACCAAGCTTTGATGAGATTGCAAATGCGTTACTCTTTCCAGGAATACCGATTAACAGGCGGTAGGTAGGGCTTAAAGTCTCCACATTGAACTCACAGCAGGCATTTTCCACACCGTCTGTGGAAAGCGCATATACCTTCAGCTCACTGTAGTGTGTGGTGGCCATGGTGATGGCACCATACTGGTGCAGTCTGTTTAAAATTGAGATGGCAAGTGCCGCACCCTCTGTCGGGTCGGTTCCCGAGCAGAGCTCATCGAACAGGCAAAGGCTTCTGTCATCGGCTTTTTCAAGAATTTTTACGATATTGGTCATGTGAGACGAGAAGGTACTGAGACTTTGTTCAATACTCTGCTCATCGCCTATATCCGCAAAGACATCTTCAAAGATGGCGAGCTTTGACCTGTCAGCCGCAGGAATGTGAAGACCTGCCTGACCCATGAGAGTCAAAAGTCCGACAGTCTTTAGTGAAACCGTCTTACCACCGGTATTTGGTCCGGTGATGATGAGCTGCTTATAGTCCTCGCCGAGCCGTACATCTATAGGGACCACCTTTTTAGCATCCAAAAGCGGATGACGGCCCTTTCTGATATTGATATGCCCATCGGTGTTGAAATCCGGTGCCACACCGTTATATGATTTAGCCAGATTTGCCTTTGCAAAAATGAAGTCAAGCTCTGAAAGAATCTCATAGTCCTGCTCCAAGGCAGCCGCATTCATGGCAACCTTGTCGCTGAGCGCTGCAAGGATTTTTTCAATCTCCTCCTGCTCCTTTATGAAAAGCTCCTTGAGCTCATTATTCAAATTGACGACAGCCATCGGCTCGATAAAAAGGGTAGAGCCGGTAGATGACTGGTCGTGCATCATGCCGGGTACATTGCCCTTTGCCTCAGCCTTTACAGGCAGACAATATCTGCCGTCACGCATGGTCACAACCGCATCCTGCAGATATGTCCTCGTTGTGCTGTTGTTCATGAGCTTGGTGAGCTGCGCATGGATTCTGTCGTTCATGCCGCGTATGCTCTTTCTTATCTTAAAAAGCTCAGGACTCGCATCATCGGCAATCTCTTCCTCAGATAAAATGCACCTCTTAATCTCATCGCAGAGCGCAGAAACCGGTTCAATCCCTGCAAACAGACCGGAGAGAGAATCCTGCTTCTCATTGTCCATGGCGCTTCTGCCATAAGCCTTCACGCGCTTTGCAACCTCCAAAAGACTGCAGATGCGAAGAAGCTCGGTCGTATTCAGTGCACCACCGATATCAAGCCTCTTTAGAGAAGCATGTACATTGTGTATGCCAACGAAGGACACTCCGCTGTCCTTGTACAGGCGGCTTAGTGCATCGGCAGTGGTGGTCTGCAGATGTCTGATTTCGTATAAATCGGTGATAGGCTCAAGCGAAAGACACCGCTTCTTTGTCTCATCACATGCTGCGTAGCTGCTTAGCATGGTGAGGATTTTGTTATATTCCAATGTTTTGTAAACTTTTTTATTCATTTCTATATCCTTATATTTCGGTAGTTGAATATTAAATTCATATTTACTGTATAGCTTATCATATTATAGCTGAAAATCTTCAAAAAAACCATAATAAATATGTATTAAATGATAATTACAAGATGATAACATAAAGTTTAATACATAACAAACCAGTTTGTTAAACGAGCCAAAAAGTAAGGGCTTGCGACATGTACCCGCCGGACTGCTGCACTGCTCCCAACGGCGCGAATAGCGCAGTGGCTTAGATACTGTAGGATTATGCTCATAACACAGAAATGCCACGGCATGGATGCCGTGGCAAGGAGCTATCGAGCCATGGAAGGCGAGTAGCGACGGTTTCGTCATGTATAGAAAAAGTAAATGCATAATCCATACAGAATCTTAGTCACGCAGCGTAGCACCGTTGGGAGCAGTGCAGCAGTCCGGCGGGTACATGCCACAAGAGCGTACTCAAAGGCGTACTCAAAAAATATGGTTGCAACGCAATATAATTCAGAATATAATGTAAGATAGTAACTAAAGACATCTAATCAGGGTGACAATATGGAGCAATTTATCAGAGAAAAGATAAAGGATAAACCGCTGAATAAAAAAAGACTTGCAAAAAAAGCTGGCACAGCAGCACTCTGCGGAGTGGCATTTGCAGTGGCTGCAAGCATTGTTTTTGCTATATTTCTGCCGGTTATCAACAGACAATCAAAAAAAGCTTCAGATGGAAAAAATAATAATGATGTGCAGACAGCCACACAGCAGCCGGGCATAGATGACAGCAGTGATGCATATAGTGAAAATGGTACACAAAGCACAGAGTCCGGCACTTCTTCGGAGTCGTCTTCGCAGACCTATCAGCCTACACTCGCAGATTATCAGGCAGTGCAGAACCAGCTCTACAGAGTGGGCACTTCGGCCACGAAATTTGTAGTAGGAGTCACGGGTGTGACAGATGCCACTGATATTTTCAATAATTCCTATGAGACCGAGGGTCAGGGAGTGGGAGTGATACTGAGGGACAATGGAAAGCAGCTAATCATTCTGACAGAGAAAAATGTAGTGGATAAGGCGGATAAGCTTAGTGTAACCTTTGTAAACGACATGATGGCTGATGCTGCGCTGGTCAAGTATGACAGCAATACAGGTATAGCAATCATTTCCGTGGATAAGTCGCTTCTGGACGACGCCACAATAAGGGCTATAGCGGTTGCGGAGCTTGGTAATTCAAATATTGTTTCAAGAGGAGCATCTGTCATTGCACTTGAGGCAAACTATGCCATTCTCACAGGTCTTGTAACGTCAACAACCAACGAGCTGTCGGCGCAGGACAACAATTACTCGGTGCTCACCACAGATATCGCAAGCAACAAGTTACAGAGCGGTATACTGATTAATACAGATGGTCAGGTCATAGGGCTTTCGCTGCAGGATTTCAATCCGGCGGAGGAAAACAATACGCTCACGGCTGTCAGCATAAGCGACCTGTCACCTGTCATTGAAAAGATCGAGAGCGGCGCGGATGTGCCGTACATAGGCATCACCTGTACTACAGTTACAGAAAAAATAGCAAACAGATATAACATCCCAAAGGGTGTTTATATAAAGCAGGTTACCATGGATTCACCGGCATTTGTTTCTGGGCTTCAAAGCGGAGATGTGATAGTTGCGGTAAACAATACAGAGGTGTCGAATGTGTCCGCGTACAACACACAGCTTATGAAGCAAAAGCCTGAGGATACCTGCAATCTGAAAGTAAAGAGAAAAGGAAGCAACGGCTACACGGAGATTACCTGTCAGGTGAAAATCGGAGTGATGAATTAGCCGAAATTAGGAGGATATATGAAGTATATTTCAACTCTCCGCGAGGGAGAGAGAATCAATGAGATTTTTTTATGCAAGAGCAAGCAGACAGCCATGACCAAAAGCGGAAAGCCTTATGACAATGTTATCCTGCAGGATAAGACAGGTACGCTGGATGCCAAGATATGGGATGTGGGCTCAGTAGGCATTGAGGAATTTGATGCAATGGATTACATAGCCATAACCGGTGATATCACAAGCTTTCAGGGCAATTTGCAGTGTTCCATAAAGCGTGCGAGAAAGGTAAACGAGGGAGAATATGACCCTGCGGATTATCTGCCGGTCAGCGATAAGGATGTCGAGGTCATGTATAAGGAACTCATGGGCTTTATCGGTTCTGTAAAGAATCAGTACCTGTCACAGCTCTTACATAGCTTTTTTGACAATAAGGAGTTTGAGCGCCGTTTCAAGTTCCATTCAGCAGCAAAGAGCGTGCACCACGGCTTTGTAGGAGGTCTTTTGGAGCATACACTCGGTGTGACGAAGAACTGTGATTATTTTGCAAAAATGTATCCGGTTTTAAACCGTGACCTGCTTCTTACAGCAGCTATTTTCCATGATATCGGAAAATTAAAGGAGCTTTCTACTTTCCCGGAAAATGACTATACAGACGCTGGTCAGCTCCTCGGACATATCATGATCGGTGCAGAGTGGGTAGGCGATGCGATTAAGAGCATCGACGGCTTCCCGGTAGTGCTCGCAAACGAGCTGAAGCACTGTATACTTGCCCACCACGGCGAGCTTGAGTTTGGCTCTCCGAAAAAGCCGGCACTTGTCGAGGCACTTGCACTTAGCTTTGCAGACAACATAGATGCCAAGATGGAGACCTTCAGGGAGCTGCTTGTAAATGTGCCTGAAAACGATACAAAGTGGCAGGGCTACAACAGATTTATGGAGACAAATTTCCGCAGAACAAGTGTGTAAAAAGGCGGACGATATTAAATATAGCTATGGTGTGATTTTTGGTGTGAAAGCTTGCGCCGGATACAAACATTATAAAGAGTAATTATATATATAAAATAAAGAAGAGAAAAGCATGAAAAAAAATGACATATTTGAACTTGAAATAACAGATATGGGAACAGATGGCGAGGGTATCGGACATTATGATGGCATGACCTTTTTCGTAAAGGATGCACTGATTGGTGACGTCATAACAGCCCGCGCAACAAAATTAAAGAAAAACTATGGCTACGCAAGAGTGGAAGAGATTAAGACCCCTTCCACTTTTCGCGTTGAGCCGCAATGTGAGCTGCACAAGAGGTGTGGCGGCTGCCAGATACAGGCGCTCTCTTATGAAAAGCAGCTTGAATTTAAAAATAATAAGGTGCGCAACAATCTCATGCGTATAGGTGGATTTTCCGAGGCAAAGCTGGACAGTAAAATGCAGCCGCCTGTTGGCACAGACAATCCATATCGCTACCGCAACAAGGCACAGTTTCCGGTGGGATATGACAGGGATGGCAATATAGTGACAGGCTTTTATGCATCGCGAAGCCACAATATCATCCCAGTTGAGGACTGCAGGCTTGGGGTGCCGCAAAACAAAGAGATACTGGATATCATAAAGGAATGGATGAATGAGTGTGGCATCACGCCGTATGACGAGAACACACACAAAGGGCTCGTGCGCCATGTGCTTATCAGATATGGATTTACATCAAAGCAGATTATGGTGTGTCTTGTGATAAATGGGGACAGTCTTGAAGCAAAACGCCGAGCCGGGAATGCAGCAGATATACTGTGCGAAAGACTCTCAAAAATCGATGGAATGACTTCGATTTCTTACAATATCAACAAGGAAAACACAAATGTCATCCTCGGCAAAAAGACAGTCTGCATATGGGGCAGACCATATATTGAGGACACCATCCATCTGCTTTCTTACCCTGATTTCACACCACAGGGGACAGGCATCACATATCAGATTTCGCCACAGTCGTTCTATCAGGTAAACCCGAAGCAGACAGAAAAGCTTTACAGCACGGCACTTGCATTTGCAGGGCTCACAGGAAATGAAAATGTCTGGGATCTCTACTGTGGTATCGGTACCATATCGCTCTTTTTGTCACAGAAGGCAAAGCAGGTGTACGGAGTGGAAATAGTGCCTCAGGCAATCGAGGATGCCAAAAACAATGCGAAGCTCAATGGCATCACAAATGCACAGTTTTTCGTAGGAAAGGCTGAGGATGTGCTGCCACAGTTTTATGAGAATGCAAAGAAAAAAGAGAATATCACTGATGATACAGCATCCACCGGACATACAGATATGCTTCGCCCGGATGTGATAGTCGTTGACCCGCCAAGAAAGGGCTGTGATGAGAAGTGCCTGGACACAATGCTTGCGATGTCACCGGAGAGGATTGTATATGTGAGCTGCGATTCGGCAACATTGGCAAGGGATTTGAAGATACTCTGTGAAGAGAAGTATGAACTCATGAAGTGGCAGGCATTTGATCAGTTTTCTCATACGACGCATGTAGAAAGTATTTGCCTCCTCGAGCGGGTGAGCAACTGAAAAATATTGATATGAACTAAGTAAATTTATAGACATTTTCTTATCGTAAAGCTATAATATTAAAATCATATAGAACAGATAGACATTGATTTTAGAAAGTGATACAAATGAAAAAGCTAAAAAAGAGATTCATTATTCCGGCAGTGGTATTTATATTGGGCATGTGTGCGTTAATCGGCGCTATATATGTAGTCGGCAAGAGTCAGGAACAGCAGAACAGGACAAATGCAAAGCTCAATGCGATGACATATACGGAGCGTATATATGGCGAGCTTATGGAGGGAATAGGAGTTACCGATAGCTTAAAGCAGGTTGTCATAAGTGGTGATGGAAATATAAATAGGTTTTATGATATTGCAGCAAATATGATGGACGATTCGATTCAGAGTATACAGATAGCACCGAATGGAGTTGTGACTGAAATATATCCGGAGGAGAGTAATGAATCCAGTAAGATTGATCTGATAAATGATAGTGACAGGGGAGAGATTTCGCGCTATGCGAGGGATAATGACACTGTAATTATGCAGGGACCATTGGAGCTGAAGCAGGGCGGATATGGTATAGCAGTGCGCAATCCGGTTTATTTGGAGAATGAAAATGGTCAGAAGAGCTTTTGGGGCTTCACAATTGTTATACTGAAAGTTCCGGAAATTTTTTCTGAATCTGTAGAGGCTCTTTCCAGTTTTGGATATAAGTACAGTCTGCAGAAGTTTGCTTCGCCGTGGGATGATACGTATGAGTGGGTTTACGGTTCAAAGGAAGAGTTGAACAATCCGGTGATATATGACTTTAACGTGTATGGATACAAGTGGAGGCTTGAGATTTTACCCAAGAGTGGGTTTTACAATAACAGATATCTGCTATATCTGTTCATCGGAGGTGGAGTTATTGTCCTGCTTTTGGCAGGGCTTACAGCAGCGTTGATTTCAATCAATGAGAACAGGAAGAATTTCAAGAGACTGGCTGTGACCGATGCACTGACCGGTATCTACAACAGGCACGGTTTTGATGAGCAGGTTGAGCAATATATGAGACAGAATCCGCAAAAGCATTGTGTTGTGGCAATGCTTGATATTGACGATTTCAAGCTGGTCAACGATGTGTATGGACATGCGGCAGGTGATGGTGCACTGCAGAAGCTTGCAGAGAGCATGAAGCAATATTTTTCAAAGGATGTTATACTAGGCAGAAACGGAGGCGATGAGTTTAGCATTTTTATGCCGGATTGCACGGTAGAGGAGGTTAAGCCTTTTCTTAAGAAGTTTACAGGAGAAACCAAGAAATTTTATTGTAAAGGTGAAGAACATACATTTACCATTTCACTGGGCTTTGCGGAGTATCCTGTTTTGGCTGATGACCGTTCACAGCTCATGCGGTGTGCGGATATGGCACTTTATGAGGTGAAAATGCGTGGGAAGAACGGCTGCATGGCATACCGTGAGGGGGAGCGTATAAAGAGCCGTGCGAAGCTTGGATTTGCCGTGAAAGATATTATTGACAATATGCCGGGTGCTTTCATTGTTTACAGGGCAGATAAAGAAAATGATGAGATTCTGCTTGCAAACAGCGAGCTGCTTCGGCTTACAGGCTGTAAAAACATGGATGAGCTGCTTGCATATACAGGTAAGAGCTTCTGCAATCTGATACGCCCGGATGAACAGGAAAGCTGTCAAAAAAGCATATGGTCGCAGATTAACGGAGGACACTCAAATGATTATATTTTCTTTCATATGCGAAAAGCAGACGGCACATATATTTCAGTGCTCAATCACGGCAGGATAGTGGATTCAGTGCATAATGGCAGAGTATTTTATGTGATGATTATGGACTTAAAGTCACTGCAGAGGCACTATGGAGACTGCCTGGAGCTGGTGGAGAAGTAGAAATAAGCAGATTGTGGACATATGAGTTCACAATCTGCTTTTTTAATAGTGCATACACAATTTATTTATCCGAATAAATCACATTTCCACCGCATACGGTGTATTTAACCTTTCCGGTCAGTTCCATGCCGGTGAAAGGTGTGTTTGATGATTTTGATGCATATTCGCATGGTACCCATTTTTCGTCAGGATCAAAGATGACAAAATCTGCAGCAGCACCCTCTGAGATAGTACCGTAAGGCATGTGGTACAGCCTGGCAGGATTGATAGTCATCTTTTCCAAAAGCTCAAGCATGCTCAGATGGCCCGGTTTGACAAGGCTTGTGATACCAAGAGCAAGAGATGTCTCAAGACCGATGATACCGCTTGGAGCTTCGGTTACAGGCTTTGATTTTTCCTCAGTGCTGTGAGGCGCATGATCTGTTGCGATAAGGTCTATTGTGCCATCGATAAGTCCCTCTATAATCTTTTGACGGTCTGCTTCAGTGCGCAGAGGCGGATTCATCTTGGCAAGGGTGCCGTGCTCTAAGACAGCATCCTCAGTCAGCGTGAAGTGATGTGGAGTGGCCTCGGCATGGAGCCTTGCACCAAGCTTTTTGTAGGTGCGGACTATATCAACAGATACACCGGAGCTGATGTGCTGTATTACAACATCAGCACCACTGCGCAGCGCAAGCAGACAGTCTCTTGCGACAAGGGCTTCCTCAGCGATGGATGGTGAGCCGTAGATACCGAGAGCGTCAGATATTTTTCCATGGTTGATGCCGTTGTTTTTGATAAATGCAGGGTCCTCCTCATGGAGACTTATCGGCATATCCAGCTTTGCAGCATTTTGCATGGCTCTGTAGCAGAAAGCGGCATTTGTAAGCGGGATGCCGTCATCGGTAAAGCCACATGCTCCGGCTTCCTTTAAAGCTGCCATGTCAACCTCATCCTGTCCTTTGAGGGAGTGCGATATTGCAGCGGCCTGATACATACGGATTTTTTCCTGCTTTCCACGTGTGAGGTTGTCCTTTAGAGTATCCACATTGTCCACTGTAGGCTTTGTGTTTGCCATGCATACAACAGTTGTGAAGCCACCCTTTGCGGCAGCCAGGGAACCGGTGTGGATATCCTCCTTGTATGTGAAGCCCGGATCACGGAAATGCACATGTGTGTCGATAAGTCCCGGTCCGACAATCATTCCGGATGCATCTATTATTTCTTCTTTTTCAGTTGCAGCAGCGTCTGACGCACATGAGATGTCAGGTGATATTTTTACTATTTTCCCATCTTTTACAAGTATATCCATATGTTCGTAGAGACCTGAAGCAGGGTCTGCTATAATGCCGTTTTTTATTATCATGATAATCCTCCTGTAGATTGTACTTATTTTCTGATACTATGAGTATATAGTATAATGAAGCGTACGAATTTGCAAATAAATTTCGTAATTGTTCAGTGCCTTCATAGCTGCGTGGCCGCAATCATAATCGTCTGTATATATGGACAATAGAAAATTTTATAGATATAATATGATTTAAGGGATCCTGAATTGGATACCTTTTGACTCTCACATCATTTTACTAAGTAGGACTAAATTGACATAATGTACAATAGCCATAGGTTGATAGCATAGTAGGCAGGCACTGGGGAGCTGTAATTCCTAAAACTTTTAAAACAGCATCCAAAATTCAGCCCAAAGGCCGGAAAAATTGCGAGAAAAGTAGCTGAAACTGCAGAAATCTCCAAAACAGCTCCTAAAATTCAGCCCAAAAGCCGGAAAAATAGCGAGAAAAGTAGCTGAAACCGCAGAAATCTCCAAAACAGCTCCTAAAATTCAGCCCAAAAGCCGGAAAAATAGCGGGAAAAAGTAGCTGAAATCACTATAAATCACAAAACAGCTCCAAATAATTGATAAAGGGAGAAAAACAATGAGCTTAATAAAAGGTATACATCACGTATCAATGAAGTGCAGCAGCACAGAGGAATATGAAAAGACAATAGATTTCTACAAAAACATTCTGGGAATCCCGGTCGCAAGGGAATGGCAGGCAGGAATCATGCTTGATACCGGAAACGGAATTGTTGAGATTTTTAACGATGGAGATGATGCACCGGGCAAAGGTGTGATTCGTCATTTCGCATTCGCAACAGATGATGTGGATGCGTGTGTAGAGGCTGTAAAAGCAGCAGGATACGAGGTATTTATTGAGCCGAAGGATATAGAAATCGCATCAACACCGGTATTTCCGGCGCGCATAGCATTCTGCAAAGGACCACTTGGCGAGGAAATCGAGCTGTTTGAGGAAAAGTGATAGGACGTATTAATTGTTTTACAGGGGTATTATGCTATGGGAAAAACTCCAATTAAGCACACGCTTGCAGGCTATATTATAAAAAAAACAGACACCGAAGGATACCGGTCAGGAAAACTAACCGGAGAAAAACATTTTAACAAAATAACAGAAATGATGGAATTTGTTGGTGGACGCCGGAAACTAATCGATCAGGCAAGGTTCATAGAGAATAATACACAAGCAGGCCACGATGGGAAGATAAGAATTAGTTGGATTCAGGTCAACAGCGATATTAAAAAAATTGATTGTGATGTCAGCAGCATACCGGAGCTGTGTCGGATTGAGGGTGTTGAGGATTCAAGAGCAAAACAGCTAAGATTGATAGAGTCTGTAAAGCAGTGGAAATCAGAGGTTGGTGACTGCGATTGGATATGCAGATATTATGATGATATTTTGGGGCGTCTGGAAGCCGGAAAGAGTGTCACAGAGGCTGAGGAGGATATGCGTTTTAAGTGTATCAATGCTATAACAAGAATAAAGGAACCTGTGTGGGAGCGTGTTTTTAGTGCAAATGTTTTTAAAGATTCAAAGAAATTTGAAAAATGCTATCGACAAAAGATGGTATCAATTCTGACTAAATATTCTCCATATTATGAGAAGGATATGGAGGATTATGATACAGAGGGAGAGGAAGATGATGCCAAAGAGGATAAAAAGAAGTCGGGGCTTGAAATTTTGAAGATGCATGGCATTATGTCATATGCACAGACAATGGAATGGAAGGGACCATTGTCATATAGAATTGATGATACATGTGTTATTGATACGTCAAAGCAGATTTATGGAACCATTATTAATACGCAGACACTTGAGCATGCAAGTCCGGTTTCGCTTGCAGGATGCAAAAGAATTATGACCATAGAAAATAAGGCTAACTATGAAAGTATGCAATATGATGAGAATACCTTGTATGTTTTTTGTCATGGTTATTTTACTCCTAAGGAAGTGTATTTTCTAAAGAAATTAAGCCTTATTGTATCTAAGGAATGTGAGTTCCTCCATTGGGGAGATATGGATTTTGGCGGGATAAGCATATTCTTGTTTATTAAGGATAGAATTTTTGAAAAACTAATGCCTTATAGAATGGGGGTAGCGGATTTTGAGGAAGCATTAAAAAAAGACGCTGGAATACCACTTAAGGCTTCAACTAGGGAAAAACTGCAAAAAAAGGATGCAGGATTGCTTGCTGAATTAAAAGAAGCAATTCTTGAATCGGATAAAACAATAGAGCAGGAAAGGCTCTTATGAGGCTGATTCGGAAAACTCTAAATACACATATATATTTGACAAATTATTAGAATGTGATTCATTCGCACAGCATACCTCCTTCGTGCATACAATAGCATGAAGGAGGTATGTTTGTATTATGAATCCATTTAAAATGAGGCCGGAGAGAACCGGCGATTTATTTGTTGACTGGGAGAAATTCTGGGTAAAACCATATAACAAAAATGAGGTAAATCCGTATACAAGGACGAGAATCATATTGATGAATGGTACAGAATTTGAAAACGTGTGGTTTTCACATCAGTTTTCAAGAAGCGTAGGTGATGATGAGCTTAGACGAAAGCTTGCATACATCAGGAAAAGTGAGCAACAGCAGCAGAAAATACTAACACATCTAAAGCCAGCAGATGAGTCGGCATTGGAGCACACCATAGGCTACGAGCAGCTTGCGGTTGATCTGACTGCGCATCTTGCAAAACGAGTAAATGACAAAAATATTAAGTCGGCGCTCGATTTTGCGTTACTTGAGGACTTTGATCATTTGTACCGCTATGCAGATTATCTTGATTTTACAACAGGTGAGCACGCAGAGAAGCTTGTCGGAGGCTATACGGAAATCACACCGGGCAGACCGACTATTTCACACCACAGGCATCCATATGATTCAATACGATATCCGATGACGGATAAATGCCCTGCGACAATGGATGTGCTGGCTGCAAACGTAATCACAGCAGCAGAACAGCAGACTATGAACTACTATATGAACACAGCGGCACTTTGACCGGATGAGATGGGACGCAGGCTATATCAGGAAATCGGAATGGTCGAGGAACAGCATGTCACACAGTATGGCAGCCTGTTGAAGCCATGCATGAGCCGCCTTGAAAATCTCCTTGTGCATCAGTATGTCGAGTGCTGGCTGTATTGGAGCTGTTATGAAACGGAGACGGATACAAGAATACGTGGCATATGGCAGTTTATGTTTGAACAGGAGCTTAAGCATCTGCATATTGCACTTGAGCTGCTAAGACAGTACGAGAAAAAGGATTGGCAGGAGGTTATCCCTGACGCTGAGTTCCCGGCTCCTCTTGTGCTGGAGAGCAATATTGAGTATGTCAGGTGTGTGCTTGGCAGTACGGTAAACGACACAGCATGTCGTGAAAGGTATGTGGATGTAAGAAACAATGCTCCTGAAACATTTATCAGATATCAGCGCATGGTCAATGACCCGGTAAGAAATGTAATGAGCCATACCTTTATTGAGGATTATATCCGCAAAAACGGGGAGGATTATCGCTTTGAGGTGGCGCCAAATCCGGTGCCGGAGCTTCGTGACCGTACAAAGGATAATATATGTGTGGGAAGACAGCCTCTTTGCAGGAATCGGTATTAGAAGCCATTTTATATGCCATCTGTGGCATGTGATACCCGGCCCTGACGTTTTGTCAGGGCATTGCTGTGCAAAGAAGTATAACTCGACTGTATCTAAGCTATGGAGCAGCTTGTAATCGTTGCCGGTCACACTGTTAGGTGTGAACAGTAACGAGTAAGGCTCACAGAAGCCGGTTGACGAAATTATATAGGTGTATTAAACTGTAATCGAGTTAGAGAAGACTAATTACTTGCAGCTGTTTTACATTAAGTGGTTTTGAATATTCAGTTACTGCAAAAGGATATACGAAACGATATAAGAAATAATATGTTGAATAATAAAATATTCAAACTTCCCATATTTTATTTTGTGATACCGGCCTAGCATACAGTGTATTCCTCATATTTTTTTCTTCGGAACAACTGTATACTCTCCGGTAAATATAGTTTTATATATGGGAAGTTTGTGTAAAATAGAAAAACCGCAGAACAGCAGAATAGGAGGCAACCATGATTACATCAACCATATTAGGTTTATTAATACCATTTATAGGCACGTCGCTCGGTGCGGCATGTGTACTTTTTATGAAAAATGAGCTTTCCGTAAAGACCACAAAAATGCTCAGTGGCTTTGCAGCAGGCGTAATGATTGCGGCATCAGTCTGGAGTCTTCTGATTCCGGCACTTGAGCAGTCACAGAGCCTTGGAAAAATGCAGTTCGTCCCGGCAGTAGCAGGCTTTATGCTTGGAATGTTTTTCCTATTGATACTGGATACAATCACACCACATATGCATCTCGATAATTCAGTTGAGGGTCCAAAGAGCAATTTAAGCAGACAGACAATGATGGTGCTTGCAGTTACATTACATAATATACCGGAGGGCATGGCAGTCGGAGTGCTCTACGCAAGCTGGATATCAGGAAACACCACCATCACGAGGGCAGCAGCTCTTTCACTGGCAATCGGAATAGCTATACAGAATTTCCCGGAGGGCGCAATCATATCCATGCCATTACATAGCACAGGAAGCTCAAAGCTAAGAGCCTTTGTATACGGAGTACTGTCGGGAATAGTCGAGCCGATAGCGGGAATACTTACGATACTTGCCATCGGAATAATAGAGCCGGTGATGCCGTACCTGCTAAGCTTCGCCGCCGGAGCCATGATATATGTAGTCATAGAAGAACTCGTGCCGGAAATGTCAGAAGGAGGTCACTCAAACCGCGCCACCATAGCATTTATGGTGGGCTTTTGCCTCATGATGACGCTCGATGTGATGCTGGGCTAGGCCAGAGCAAACCCTCGCAAAGAGCAAGAAAATCCAAGCGATCCCGCGGCAACAGCCGAGGGGAAAGCGTAAAAGAATAACAAACACGCACAGAGCGAGCCCGCGGCAGCAGCCGAGGGGAAGCGTAAAAGAATAACAAACATGCACAGAGCGAGCCCGCGGCAATAGCCGTGGGCAAAGCGACAAAAAGGTAAATAGAGCCATAGCGTGAGGAACCCGGGCGGCAGGCACACACAGGCTCGGGAGGGCGAATAGCGAAGCTGCCTAGATACTGTAGAAATTATGCCCACGAAGCACAGAAATGCCCAGCCAAGGACGGCTGGGCAAGGCGTTATGCGCCATGGACGGCGCATAAAAGCCGGTTTCGTCAAGCAAAGAAACCCTGCAAGCATAATTTCGTACAGAATCTTGGCAGCGTAGCGTAGCCCACCCGAGCCTGTGTGTGCCTGCCGCCCGGGTTCCGTCCCATAGCCACAACCCCGCAAGTCAAATGAATTGTGAAAAACTGTGAAAAAAAGGGAAATTCTTCCCAAATTATTTGGAAATTTTTAATAAAACGCAAATAAAAATAAAATAAATCTAAACGTCCCCAAAACGCAATAGAAAAACTGCACAAAAATAAAAACATAAATTGTTGAAAATGTATAAAAAGCTAACTAAAAAATGTGAAACTTTGCCAGCCAAACAATATAAAAACGAAACGTTGACTTTATAAAACGATGTGACTAAAATCAAGTACAACGATAGTTGCTTCTTATTAAATCAAGATCAAACAAACATCAAAGGTCAGACAAAACACATCTTGAGTTATTAAGAAACAATTTGCGTATCAAATTTCATATAGCAAAAAAGAAAGGAGGTAACGCAGATGGATGCTCTGGTAGATGGACTGTTAGAGGAACTCAATTGTGACGTGGTATTCAAGATACCGATATTCGGAGGCATACCCATATACGAGTCGGTAGTAGTCACATGGATAATAATGGCAGCGGTATTTTTACTGTGCTTTTTTCTCGGCAGAAATCTTTCAGTTGAAAATCCCGGACGCAGACAGGTAGCCGTAGAGGCAGGAGTCAAATTCCTTAATGATTTCTTCAGTGAGACACTCGGAGAAAAAGGAAAGGATTACATACCATATCTGGCAACAGTAATCATCTATATAGGAATAGCAAACCTGATAGGATTACTTGGCTTCAAACCGCCGACAAAGGATATGAACGTCACCGCAGCACTCGCTGTAATGAGCATAGTTCTTATCGAGGTGGCAGGAATCAGGGCAAAGGGCACCAAAAGGTGGCTTAAAAGCTTTGCAGAGCCAATGCCGGTAATACTACCTATCAATATCCTTGAGATCTTTATCAAACCATTATCGCTGTGTATGCGATTATTTGGAAACGTCCTTGGTTCATTCGTAATCATGGAGCTTTTAAAGATGGTCGTACCGGCAATCGTCCCGGCAGTATTCAGTTGTTATTTTGATATCTTTGATGGACTTATACAGGCATATGTATTTGTATTCCTGACAGGACTTTTCATCAAGGAGGCAACCGAGTAAGAAGACCTGATGAGGCATGAAACACCACATCATTTAATTTCACATCGTAAGCATGGAAAATGTAACCTCGCTTACAAAAGAAACAAAATAATTGCTAACCAAAAGAAAGCATATAAGCAAGAAAAGGAGAACACATTATGTCATCAACATTATTAGTAGCAATCGGAGCTGGAATCGCAGTATTAACAGGAATCGGAGCCGGACTTGGAATCGGTAAGGCAACAAGCAGCGCAGTAGACGCAATCGCAAGACAGCCGGAGGCTGAGAGCAAAATCTCTAAATCACTTCTTTTAGGATGTGCCCTTGCAGAGGCAACAGCTATTTACGGTTTCGTTATCGCATTACTTATCATCCTCTTCCTTAAATAATCAGGCAGCGTAACTGACAGTTACAACCAGGTGAAACAGAAAGGAAGGTAGAGCAATGTTAAAAATTGATCCATGGAACATAATATGGACAGTAGTCAATCTGCTTTTCCTGTACTGGATATTTAAGAAATTCCTCTTTGACCGCGTGATGGGTGTGATCAATCAGAGAGACGAAATGATTCAGAAGCAGTTCTCGGAAGCAAAGAAGAGTCAGGACGATGCAGAAAGCTTAAAGAGCGACTATAAAAAGAAGCTCGAGAGTGCAAAGACTCAGGCAGACCAGATAATCCTCGATGCCAGGGCAAGAGCCGAGGCAGAGCAGGAGAAGGCTCTTGAGAGAACCAGACAGGAAGCAGACAGTATGCTTGAAAAAGCAAAAGCGGACATTGCTAGCGAGCAGGATAAGGCAACAAAGGCCGCTGAGGCTGAAATTGCAAAACTTGCCATCTTAGCAGCGAGAAAGATTGTAAAGACAGGTGAAGCTAATGACACAGGCAGCAGTAAATAATGCAATAGTTTTGTACAGGCTGGCTGTAGAGCGTCGTGATGTGGAGGAAGCACAGAGAGTATACTTTGTGACAGAAAAGCTTGCACAGACGCTCGCAAATCCACTTATACCGCTGACCAAAAAGTATGACATCATAGAAAAGGTATACGGATTTGAGAGTGAGCCAAAGCTTATCACAAGCTTCATAAAGGAAATGGTAAAGCTTGGATATGCCGCTGAAATGAATGAAATCTTTGAGGCATATTACAGATACTGGGATGAGAAAAACCATATCATAAGAGCTGAGCTTATCAGTGCAGAGGCCGCAACCGACGAGGAAGCAAATGACGCCAAGGCGCTGCTACAAAGCAAATATCCGGAATATGAAATATCCCTTACACAGAAAGTGGACGAAACACTTTTAGGTGGATATGTGATTAAGACTCTTAATACAGAGTATGACAGAAGCTACGAAGGAAAGCTTCGTGAGCTTGAAAGAAAATTGACCAGGAGGTGACCCCTGTGGGCGCAATCAGTGCAACAGACATAATCTCCATTATCCAGAGCGAGATAGAGAATTTCGACTTCGATACCGAGAGCCGTGAGACCGGCGAGGTAATCTACGTCGGCGACGGAATCGCCACAATATACGGCATCGACCATGCCATGTACGGTGAGATCGTAGTATTCGATAATGGAGTAAAAGGAATGGTTCAGGATATCCGTCAGAATGAAATCGGAGTAATCCTTTTCGGAAGAGACCACGGAATTCATGAAGGAACCAAAGTAGTAAGAACAAAGAAAAAAGCCGGAATCCCTGTAGGCGAAGGCTTTATCGGCCGAATCATCAATGCTTTAGGTGAGCCTATTGATGGAAAGGGCGATATCAAAGAGGAAGATTACAGACCAATCGAGAATGAGGCACCGGGTATCGTGGACAGAAAGTCAGTAGATACTCCACTTGAGACAGGAATCCTCTCAATCGATTCAATGTTCCCAATCGGACGTGGACAGCGAGAGCTTATCATCGGTGACCGTCAGACAGGAAAGACATCAATTGCCACAGATACCATCATCAACCAGAAGGGCAAGGATGTTATCTGTATATATGTAGCAATTGGCCAGAAAGCATCAACAGTAGCAAAAATTGTGTCAACTCTGACAAAACACGGCGCAATGGATTACTCAATCGTGCTTTCATCAACAGCCAGCGATCCTGCATCACTGCAGTATATCGCACCATACGCAGGAACAGCCATGGCAGAGCATTTCATGCATCAGGGCAAGGATGTACTTATCGTATATGATGACCTTTCAAAGCATGCGGTAGCATACAGAGCACTTTCACTGCTGCTCGAGAGATCACCGGGACGTGAGGCATATCCTGGAGACGTATTCTATCTCCACTCAAGACTGCTCGAGAGATCAAGCCGTCTGAGCGATGAGCTTGGCGGAGGTTCAATCACAGCACTCCCAATCATCGAGACACAGGCAGGAGACGTATCAGCATATATCCCTACCAACGTAATATCTATCACAGATGGACAGATATTCCTAGAGAGCAACCTCTTCAACGCAGGTATGAGACCGGCCGTAAACGTAGGTCTTTCAGTATCCCGAGTTGGTGGAGCTGCCCAGACAAAGGCCATGAAGAAGGCATCAGGAAGCATCCGTATCGACCTGGCACAGTACAGGGAGATGGAGGTCTTCACACAGTTTGCATCAGACCTTGACGATGCCACAAAAGCACAGCTTGCACATGGAAAAGCACTTATGGAGCTTTTAAAACAGCCGCTTTGTCATCCGCTGTCACTGCATGAGCAGGTAATGACACTTATAATGGCAAACAATGGTGTGTTTGACACAATTGAGACAAAAGAGGTCAAGAAATATCAGGGCGATATCCTCTCATACATGGATCTTTCTTATCCGGAAATCGGACAGAAAATCGAAGAGAACAGAGCCATTGATGAAGAGCTCGTAAATAAAATCATGGATGCAGTAAAAGAGTATAAAGGGTAACAGGTAGTATTATGGCAAACACGAAGGAAATACAGGATCGAATAAAAAGTATCAATGATACGCTTAAAATCACAAATGCCATGTATATGATTTCTTCTTCGAAGCTGAAAAAGTCCAAAAAGATGCTGGCAGATACAGAGCCGTATTTCTTCACACTGCAATCAGAGATGAGCCGAATACTCAGGCATCTGCCTGATATGGAGGACATCTATTTCAAGACCAACGAGGATAAGCTGCCTGAGGACAGAAAGGTCGGATATATCGTAATCACAGCCGATAAAGGACTTGCGGGCTCATACAACCACAATATCCTGAAAATGGCTGAGGAGCACTTAAAGAATCATCCGAACCATTCACTTTTCGTACTCGGAGAGCTGGGACGTCATTATTTTGAACAGCGTGGAATTGAGATTGAAAAACAGTTCCACTACACAGTTCAGAATCCGACACTCAACCGTGCCAGAAATATTGCAGAAGAAATTTTGGAGCTATATCTACATAACGAGCTGGACGAAGTTTATATTATCTATACCAGCATGATAAATGCGATTCAGGAGGAAACACAGATGTCACAGCTTCTGCCACTGAAAAAGGCAGACTTCACTGTGCAGATTCCTATAGACATACCGAGGGAGGAGCTGGCACTCAAGCCATCGCCTGAGGCAGTCATGGATCGTATCGTACCAAACTACGTTGTTGGATTTGTCTACGGTGCTCTTGTAGAGTCATTTTCATGTGAGCAGAACGCCAGAATGATGGCGATGCAGTCCGCATCAAACAGTGCGAGGGACATGCTTGCAGAGCTTGACATTCTTTACAACCGTGCCAGACAGGCAGCGATTACACAGGAGATTACAGAGGTAATAGCCGGTGCTAAATCGCAGAAGAAAAAGAGAAAGTAGGCTTTTTGATGAAAACAGGAAAAATTATCCAGGTTATGGGTCCTGTTGTCGATGTAGAGTTCGAGGATGAGAACCTGCCGGCAATCAGAGACGCACTAGAAGTTTTAAATGGTGACAAAAAAAGTGTGATGGAAGTCGCACAGCATATTGGAAATAATACAGTACGCTGTATCATGCTTGCTTCCAGTGAGGGACTTCACAGAGATATGGAAGTAACAGCCACAGGCGCCGGCATCAAGACACCTGTCGGAGAGCAGACTCTCGGCAGACTGTTCAACGTGCTCGGTGAAGCTATCGATGGCGGAGCACAGCCTGATACAGAAGAAAAATGGGAAATCCACAGAGAACCACCAACATTTGAGGAGCAGAACCCTGCAGAGGAAATCCTCGAGACAGGTATCAAGGTTATCGACCTCCTTGCCCCATATGCAAAGGGTGGAAAAATCGGACTCTTCGGAGGAGCCGGAGTAGGAAAAACAGTCCTCATCCAGGAGCTCATCAGCAATATCGCAACAGAGCACGGCGGCTACTCAATCTTTACAGGAGTCGGAGAGCGTTCCAGAGAGGGAAATGATCTCTGGACAGAAATGAAGGAATCAGGAGTTC